>NZ_JBFBAK010000001.1:0-16727 GCF_040689485.1 Streptomyces sp. NPDC051322
CGCGTTGAGCGGAACAGTGAACCGGAATAAGGTCCACCGTTCACAGCGTCCTCGCTGTGTGTTGCCCACCACTTCCGAAGAAACGGCAGGATTTTTTCAAAGGAACCGCGTCTCTTGCGAGACGGGGTATCAACATATCTGGCGTTGACTTTTGGCACGCTGTTGAGTTCTCAAGGAACGGACGCTTCCTTTGTACTCACCCGCAGAACGTTCTCTGGGGTTTTCCTCCGGGCTTCCCTTCGGTCTTGCGTTTCCGACTCTATCAGACTCTTTCGTGTCCGATTCCCGGCCGACGGGATTCGCTTTCCAGTTCCACGCTTTCGCGTTTCCCTTTCCGGCGTTGCCACTACTTTAGCCGATTTCCTCAGTGGCTCATAATCGGGCCTCGGGTTCGAATTCCGGCATGCCGAAAACCAAACCCGTTGGGGGATCGATCGTAGGTAGTGGTTGACCACTTCGGGCTGCTCGGGAGCGGTCTGTATGACCGTTCCGACAACAGTGCCCGTGTCAAGCGGCTCGGGCTACGTTAGGCGTCCGGAGGGGCCGAGTCAAGTTCGACGGCGGCGTGGTGCGTGAGCCCGGTAGGGGCTCACGGTCGGGTCGCCGTCGATCCAGAAGCGCCACGGCTGATGGGCACCCGCTCCGCCAACTCCGGTGCGCGGGCCGCTGCGTACCTGTTCGGGGAGGGGTGGAGTGCCGGTCAGTATCGACAGCGGGGCATCCCCGACCGCGCAGACATCCGCGCCGTTGAGCGTGCGGTCGATGGCGAGGCCGGTGGCCAGGCGGGCCGGGCCTTTGGCCAGTTCCTTGTCATGCCGGGCCGAGATGCGACGTTTTCGTGCGAGCTCGGCGCCCACCTGCACGTCTCCCGCACGAAGCAGAACCCCGCTGGCCTGCCCCTCCGGACCGCGTACCACATTCTCGCAGTGCCACATGTCACAGGATATGCTCTGAGCATGTATGTCGCCGGCCCCAACCATCGGCCCGGCGACGACAAGCAAGGGGAGGCAAGCGGTGCGAGCGATCATCTACGCCAGGCTGAGCCCAACTCCGAGAGGTGAGGAGTCCAAGGGTGGGAACCTGAATCAACAGGTCGAGCTGAGTCAGGCTCTGTGCGACCGGAACGGATGGACGGTCATAGAGGTCATCTCAGAGAAGGACTCTTCGGCGTCGAAGTTCCGCCTCGTCGACGGTCGCAAGGTGTCGGCTCGTGGTGAAGGCTGGAAGCGCGTGGTCGAACTGGTGCGTACGGGCAAGGCTGACGTCGTCGTAGCCAGGCACTACGACCGCCTGTACCGCACGACACGAGATTTGGTCGAGCTGGTGGACCTCGCCGAGGAGACCGGTGTCCATCTGGCCGCCGCGCAGGCCCAGGGCGTCCTGGACCTGGCGACCCCGTCGGGGCGTCTGGCCGCTCGCATCGGCGCTGCGGTGGCCGAGAACGAGACCGAGATGAGAGTGGAGCGTCAGGTGCTTGGTCATCAGCGTCGCAGGGAGTCGGGCAGGCCCTTCTGGAGCACTCGCCCCTTCGGCTTCGAGCGCGACGGCGCACATCGCGAGGAGGAGGCAGAGGCCCTGCGCCAGGCGTATCGGGATGTCCTGGCTGGCGTCTCCCTGTGGTCCATCGCGCAGGACTGGAACGCTCGTGAACTGCTCTCGCCGTACGGCAAGGAATGGCGTAGCTCGAACCTCCGTGCCGTCCTCTTGAAACCGAGGAACGCGGGCATCCAGACGTACTCCCAATGGGTCGAGAAGCCCGACGGGAGGCGCATGCGGTTGACCGAGGAGACGGGCTCAGGCGACTGGGAGCCGATCGTCTCCGAGGGCACGTTCCGTGCTCTGGTGCGCTACCTGAGCGACCCTGAGCGCAACACGGGCGGCGGAGGAAAGCGCAAGGCCCTGTTGTCCGGCGTGGTCCGCTGCTCGAAGTGCCAGGCCGTTGTGACACAGGGGTGGAGCAGGAAGAACGCGGCAGGTGAGCGGTACAGGATCTACACCTGCTCTGGTGGCCGGTGCATCACATGCCCGGCAGACCCCCTGGACTCGTTCGTGGTCCGGCACGTCATCGCCAGGGCCGAGGAATGGAACCGGGCTCCGGCCACGGACGCCGCGGACGAGGAGCGGGAGGCCGAGCTGCTCGCCGAAGATATGGCCATCACCGAGAGGCGCACCGCCTTGGCGGAGATGTTCGCTGTAGGGGACATCGACGGATCGACCATGCGCGCCGGCATCGGCCGGTGTGATGCCGACCTGGCGAAGGTCCGGGGCGAGCTGGCAGACCTGGCAGCGAAGCGGGTGCGCGTGGATCTGGGGGACGTCGAGTACCTGTGGGAGGAGCTGGACTACGAGGACCCCGACCGGATCGACTACGTGCGGACGGTCGTCATGCAGGTGTGCGAACTTGTCGAGCTGATGCCGAGAGGTCGGGGAGTCCGAGAGTTCAAGTCGGACCACTGCCGGATCACCTTCCGGAATCCGTGAGCGATGTGTAACGGCCGACTCGGCGGTCGGTAGTCAACGGCAAGGGGCGTCCTACAGGGCCCCCTTGCCGTCTTCGTGCCAGTTCAGCCGGATCGCAGGATCGACGAGCTGAGGATCCGGAGCTTCTCCTCGCTCGGGGAACCGGGTGCAGGCGACCAGACGGTGATGTGCTGGTCCGGGTCCCCACTCCAGTAGAAGCTGTCCCAGTCGAGTACGAACTCGCCGAGCTCCGGATGGTGGATGGTCTTGCTGCCGATCTTCTCGCTCGCGACATGGCGGCTCGCCCACCATTGCCGGAAGAGCGGATAGCCTGCCGAGAGTTCGCCGACCAGGTTCGCGAGCTGTGGGTCCTTCGGGTTGTCAACGGCCTGCATGCGCAGGAGTGCGACGCCGGTACGGGCCATGCCCTCCCAGTCATCGTAGAAGTCCTTCATGCGCGGGTCGGCGAACAGCATGCGGACGTAGTTGCGCTCGTGCGGGGCCATCTTGTCGATGTCGATGAGCAGAGCCGCGGCGAGGGGGTTCCAGGCGAGGAAGTCGAGGTACTTCCCCACCACGAACGCGGGAGTCAGCGTCAGCTGGTCCAGGAGGCGCTGGATCTGAGGCCGTGGCGGCGTCGGAGGACGCCTGGGTGACGTGCGTCGGTCGGCTTGGCGGGCGAGCCCTTCGACGTAGGTGCGCTCGATCGGCGTGAGACGCAGTGTGTGTGCGAGGGCGTCGAGGACCGGTGAGGACGGTGCGAGGCGCCCCTGCTCGATTCGGGCGTAATAGTCCTGGCTGATCGCGGCGTGCGCGGCGACTTCTTCCCTGCGCAGACCGCTCACGCGCCGCGTTCCCGTGTCACCTGGAGGCAGGCCGATCGCGGCAGGGCCAAGTTCGCTGCGGCGGGCCCGCAAGAACAGGCCCAGCTCTTCCAGGTGCGGGTTCTTCGCGCTCACGTCTCACATTGTCGTGCCTGCGCAGCGCCGTGCCACTGGTAAACGGGCCCCGGCGCGGCTCTGGCGAAACGAACTCGGGTGGGGTCTACGACGGGCGCCTATGCCAGGTGGGTGCGGAAGAAGCGGGTCACGTTCTCGACGGCGTTGTCCATCTGCGCGGGCGAGTCGTAGTAGTCGAAGTGGTTTCCGTCGGCCCACACGAGTTCCTTCTCGCCCTGGACGGTCTCGTAGAGCTTCTTCGCCTGGTCGGGGAAGGCTGCACCGTCGGAGTGCACCACCATGGTCGGCGTCGTAATCTTCGGGGCCTGGCCGAGCGCGTCGAGGGTGACCCACGTGTCCCAGGAAGTGACGTCGAACTCGTTCTCGTACTCGGGGACGTTGCCGCGTGCCGGGTTGGTGTAGTAGTCGTACGCTCCGGGCGTCGGAGCGTAGTTGACGGCCTGCTCGTCGGTCTCGCTGTACACCGTGATGGTCGTCGCCTCGCCCGTCTCCTCGAACCTGCGACGGGCGGCAGCGGCGTCCGCGAGACGCCGGGTAACCCCGTCCTCGCCGTAGACGAGCTTGTACGTGTTCTCGTCGCTCAGAAAGGCTGCGATCGTCGCGAAGCCCTTCAGGCGCGGGTCCTGCGCGGCGAGGTAGGCGCCGTTGCTGGCCGAGGTGCACACGCCGACCATGCCGACAGCCTGCACGTACGGCTGCTCTCCGAGGTAGGTGACGGCGGCCTGCAGGTCGCTCAGCTTCTCGTCGGTCGACTCGAACTGGCGAGGCTCGCCGGTGCTCTCGCCATAGTGGGCATAGTCGAAGGCCAGCGCGACAAAGCCCTGCTCGGCGAACTTCTCCGCGTAGGCGTTGGACATCATCTCCTTCACCGAGGTGAACGAGCCCTGCACGATGACCGCCGGGTAGTGCCCGCTCTCGTCGAAGCCGTCGGGCATGAACAGGTCACCCACCAGGGTCAGGCCCTCACGGTTGAAATTGATCTTGCGCTTCACGATGGTGCGTCTCCTTTTGCGAACGACGCTGCTGTGCGCAGCGGCACCACAAGCCTCCACCTGACCGACGAAACGGACAATGGGAGGGAATTTTCCTACCTGCAGCGCTACGGAATCCAGCTCGTACTTCTTCGCTCGCATGGTGCAGGACCCCTGCGTCTCACATCAGGGGCCTGCTGGGATCCGTACGCTTGGCCTCAGGCGCTTTCCGCCAGGTGGCGGTACAGGGTGGCTCGATGGATTCCCAGGCCCTTAGCGATGGCTGTGACGCTCTCGCCCTTGGCGTACCGGGCACGAGCTACGGCTAGCTTGTCGTCGTCCATGACGGACGGGCGTCCGCCCACGTTGCCCTTGCGGGCGGCGGCTTCGAGCCCTTCCATAGTCTTCTCCCGGATACCTTCCCGTTCCACCTCCGCGCTGACGGCGAGCACGGCGAAGACGATGGCTCCCGCGCCGTTCGGGTCGTAGACCCCCTGAAGTGGGCCGGAGAGGACCCCTGATCACTGGCTTACATCTGCCGTAAGTACAGCGGCGGAAGAGTGCACAGAGTGAAGGGTTTACGAGCTTGCCCAGGTGGCCGCGTAGCGGCCCCATCGAGCTAGCGCCTTGCCGATGTCGGCCCCTGACGGGGCCGCTCGCAGTGAAGACGTCTTGCCTCTGTGGCGGCCTGACGGCCGCCCCTTCCTCCTTACTCTTCCGCCGCTGCGACTCACGTAAGTGGGGGCGCTGTCGCGCCCCGGCTTGTCCTTGCCGTTGGTCGAAGTGTCTTCGCTCTGTCGGCCCAGAAGGGGGCCGCACTGGACTTACCCCAAATAGAGAAGAGAGGACGCGAACGTTTCCGCAGGTCAAGCTACGTACGAGCACACGCCAGACGTGCTCTGACTACATGCGCGCCGGTGGCCACCCGACCAACGGGGAACACGTCGCATGCTGCACATGCCGCACTCCCGAGCGATCGCGCACCTCAGGGTCAACTCCGCGCCGGCTCACCAGCGAGCCGCGAGTCAGGCACACAGCGACTCAAGCCCCTGCAGACGGCTTGGCTCTCGGGCTCAGTCGGTACGCCGAAACTGTTGGATCACCGGCGAGGTAGAAGCGGTGCTGCCAGTCGTGGGCTCTGCTGACGCCCACCCGAGCGCCGACCCGGATGAGTTCGGCAGGCACCGGCTCCCCCGCCGACAGCCTGACCGAGGCGCCTGTCAGCACGTCAGCACCATCGTGTTCCGCCGTGACGCCGAGCGCCTGGCAGAAGTTCCCCGGCCCCCTCGCGAGGCGTGGACCCTCGACCTTGTCCCCTCGCCGCTTGCGCGCCAGTTCTTCCCCTTCAACAACCCTGCCCGCCCGGATCAGAACGGCCGAGGCGATACCGTCCGTCCCGGTGACGATGTTGGCGCACCAGTGGAGACCGTGGGATCGGTAGACGTACAGGTGTCCTGCGGGCCCGAACATAACGGCGTTACGGGGCGTCCTGCCTCGGTAGGCGTGGGAGGCTGGGTCGGCCGTACCGGAGTACGCCTCGGTCTCCGTAATCGCGATGCTCACGGTTCCCTCGGGGGTCTTGCAGGTGAGGACGCTCCCGAGCAGCTTGGGGGCGACCTCTTCAGCAGGATGGGCGAGGAGGTTAACATTCATGCTGATCGCCTTGACATGCCGTAGGTGAAGTAGACGTACACATGGCCGGGCGGACCGAACATCACGTCGTTCCGGGCCGTCCTGCCGCGGTAGGCGTGCGATCCCGGGTCGACGTCACCGGCGTACGCCTCCACTTCCGTGAGACGCAGCTCCATGGGACCGTCCGGGGTGCGACGGACCAGGGTGCGCCCCAGAAGTTCGGGGGCCACCTCCAGGACGGGACGGGCGAAGAAGTCACGCGGGAGCGGCATACGGTCGGGGCTGGAGATCATGTCGTACGAGCGTACCGGGGAACCGATCCCGGTCGTTGCGCGTACCTATGCAGGGATCACGATCCAGAAGGAGTGCACATGGGGTTCAAGAGGCTGCTCGCGAGCATGGGGGCCGGTGGCGCTTCGGTCGAGACCGAACTGACCGAGGTGAACGTCGTGCCGGGCGGCGTCGTGCAGGGGGAGGTACGGGTCCACGGCGGCTCGGTCGACCAGCAGATCGAGGGGCTCTCGGTCGGCCTGCAGGGACGTGTGGAAGTGGAAGGGGGCGAACAGGAGGTCAAGCAGGACATCGAGTTCACCAAGCTGCGCCTCGGCGGAGCCCTGGAGGTCAAGGCAGGTGCTGTGCACGTGGTGCCGTTCGGTCTGGAGGTTCCGTGGGAGACGCCGATCTCCAGTGTCTCGGGCCGGGAGCTGCGCGGCATGCACATCGGGGTGACGACGGAGCTGGAAATCGCGCGGGCGGTGGACTCGGGCGACCTGGACCCGATCAACGTCCATCCGCTGCCGGCCCAGCAGGCGATCCTGGACGCGTTCATCCAGCTCGGATTCCGATTCAAGAGCGCGGACCTGGAGCGCGGGCACATCCGCAACACCCGTCAGCGGCTGCCCTTCTACCAGGAGATCGAGTTCTACCCGCCCCAGCAGTACCGCGGTCTGAACCAGGTCGAGCTGACCTTCATCGCTGACGACCGCGAAATGGACGTCATCCTGGAGATGGACAAGAAGCCGGGCCTCTTCAGCGAGGGCAGTGACTCCTACCGGGCCTTCCAGGTCGGGCAGCACGACTTCCAGGGCACCGACTGGGCCGCGTACCTCAACCAGTGGCTCGCCGACGTCGGCGGCAGGCGCAACTGGTTCTAGCCGAACCTCTAGGGTCGTATCCGGAACTGGACAGCCCAATGCAGGAGGTGCCGTCGTGACCGGGCTCAGCAAGCCGCCGCTTCCCCATGATTTTCATCCGCCGGTGCCCTCGTTCGCCGTGGTGAGCGAGGACGTCGCGCCGGGGGAACCCTTGAAGGACGCTCAGGTGTACGCGGCCGGGAACACCTCGCCGCACCTCCGGTGGGAAGGATTCCCGCCGGAGACCAAGAGCTTCGCCGTGACCTGCTTCGATCCGGATGCCCCTACCGGCAGCGGGTTCTGGCACTGGTCGGTGTTCGACATCCCGGCATCGGTCACGGAGCTTCCCGCGGGTGCCGGTAGCGGCAAGTTCGACGGTCTGCCCGCGGGCGCGGTCCACGCGCGCAACGACTACGGGGCGAAGGAGTTCGGAGGCGCGGCCCCGCCGGCCGGGGAGAACCATCGCTATGTGTTCACCGTGTATGCGGTGGATGCCGAGAAGCTGGGTATCGACGGAGACACTCCGCCGGCCGCGGTGGGCTTCAATCTGCGCTTCCACACGCTGGCGCGCGCACAACTCATCGGTGAGTACGCCACTCCCGCAGAGAGCTGACACCGCACTGATTGTTTGCCCTGCCCCGGTCTTGGAGAGATCTGGGCAGGGCCTTTTTTTATTGCGTTGTCCATCCGGGCGTGCCCGGCCAGAGTTGATCCCAGCCCGCCAGGGGGTGGGCCGGCACACGGAGGTGGGCACCATGCGGGACACATTGGTACTGAACGCGAGCTTCGAGCCGCTGTCGACGGTGACGCTCAACCGCGCCGTGGTGCTCGTGCTGCAGGACAAGGCTGTCGTCGAGCAGTCGCATCCCGGGCTGCGGGTGCGCGCGGCCGCCGTCGAGCTACCGGTGCCCCGGGTGATCAGGCTCTGCCGCTACGTGCGGGTGCCCTTCCGAAGACAGGCGCCGTGGTCGAGACGGGGGGTGCTGATCCGGGACCAGCACCGGTGCGCGTACTGCGGTCGGCGGGCGACCACCGTCGACCACGTGGTGCCGCGCGCCCAGGGCGGCCAGGACACCTGGCTGAATACGGTCGCGTCCTGCGCGGCCGACAACCATCGCAAAGCGGCCCGCACGCCGGAGCAGGCGGGCATGCCCCTGCTGCGCAGGCCCTTCGTGCCGACGCCTGCCGATGCGATGCTGCTCGCTCTCGGCGCCGGTGACCGGCACGCCCTGCCGGACTGGCTTCCGCAGACGGCCCAGCACGCAGCATGAGCCGCGGGGTTGTCGCCGGCACCCTGTGAGCCCGCCTCCGTTCGTCCGGGGCGGGCTCAACGCTGTCGTCGGGGCCAGTCAGCCGGTCGGCGGTGCCTGGCGCGGTACCTGAGGGTCTTCCTTGCCGGTGTTGAAGCCGACTGCGTCGCCGCTCAGATTGCCGAAGGCTCCGCTGAGCCCCTTGAGAGCGTCGCCGATCTCGCTGGGCACGATCCAGAGCTTGTTGGCGTCGCCCTCTGCGATCTTCGGCAGCATCTGGAGGTACTGGTAGGCGAGGAGTTTCTGGTCGGCGTCGCCCGCGTGGATGGACTCGAATACCGTACGGATGGCCTGCGCCTCGCCCTCGGCACGCAGCGCGGACGCCTTCGCCTCACCTTCGGCCCGGAGGATCGCGGACTGCTTCTCGCCCTCGGCGCGCAGGATTTCGGACTGCCGGACACCCTCGGCCTGGAGGATCGCCGCCCGCTTGTCACGGTCGGCGCGCATCTGCTTCTCCATCGAGTCCTGGATGGAGGTCGGCGGCTCGATCGCCTTGAGTTCCACGCGGTTGACACGGATGCCCCACTTGCCGGTGGCCTCGTCGAGGACGCCGCGCAGTGCCGCGTTGATCTCCTCCCGGGAGGTCAACGTCCGCTCCAGGTCCATACCGCCGATGATGTTGCGGAGGGTGGTGACGGTGAGCTGCTCGATTGCCTGGATGTAGCTGGCGACTTCGTAGGTCGCCGCGCGGGCGTCCGTCACCTGGTAATAGATGACCGTGTCGATGTTCACGACCAGGTTGTCCTGGGTGATCACCGGCTGGGGCGGGAAGGGCACGACCTGTTCACGGAGGTCGATCCGGTTGCGGATCGTGTCGATGAAGGGGACCACGATGTTCAGGCCGGCGTTGAGGGTGCGGGTGTAGCGCCCGAATCGTTCGACGATGGCGGCGCTCGCCTGCGGGATCACCTGGATCGTCTTGATCAGGGCGATGAAGACGAGCACCACCAGAATGATCAGGACGATGATGACGGATGGCATCGCGCTCCCCGTGCCCTTCGGTTGCCGACGGTTCCCGATGAACGGGAGTTCCCGGTGATCGAGTTTCGCAGACCTCGGCCTGCCGTGTGCGGGATTCGGTCACAGAACGACGGCTGTCGCACCGTCGATCTCCACGACGTCCACCTGCTGGCCCGGCTCGTAACTGGCCCCCCCGTCGAGTGACCGGGCGGACCAGACCTCACCGGCGAGCTTTATCCGGCCGCCGTTGCCGTCCACCCTCTCCAGCACGACGGCCTGACGGCCTTTCAGTGCCTCGACACCGGTGGCCTGTCCGGGCCGTTGGGAGAGGTGACGGTTGGCTATCGGCCGTACGACGGCGATGAGCGCGACCGATACCACGACGAAGACAAGGACTTGGCTCACCACTCCCCCGCCGAGCCGCGCGACGCCGGCTGCGGCCAGCGCACCCACGGCGAACATCCCGAACTCGGGCATCGCCGTGAGCACGAGCGGGATTCCCAGCCCGGCCGCGCCGATCAGCCACCACACCCACGCCTCAATGTCCACACGGCCATGGTAAGTCGGCGGTTCTGCCGGGGACAGTACGCAAGAGGGCGGGTGCGATCAGCCGAGCGGCAGGCCCTGCGCCGTCCAGCGGTTGCCGCGCTGTTCGACGAGGAGCGGCAGACCGAAGCAGAGGGAGAGGTTGCGCGAGGTGAGTTCGGTGGCCATGGGGCCCGCGGCGAGCACCTTGCCCTGACGGATCATCAGGACGTGGGTGAAGCCGGGCGCGATCTCCTCGACATGGTGCGTCACCATGACCATGGAGGGGGCATACGGGTCCTGAGCCAGCCGGCCGAGACGGCGGACCAGGTCCTCGCGGCCGCCGAGGTCGAGACCGGCGGCGGGCTCGTCGAGCAGCAGGAGCTCGGGGTCGGTCATCATCGCGCGAGCGATGAGGGTGCGCTTGCGCTCGCCCTCGGAGAGCGTGCCGAACCTGCGGTCCAGGAATTCGGTCATCCCGAGACGGTCGAGGAAGGCGCGGGCGCGCTGCTCGTCGACCTCTTCGTAGTCCTCGTTCCAGGTAGCCGTCATGCCGTAGGCGGCGGTGAGCACCACCTGGAGAACGGTCTGCCGCCGGGGCATCTTTTCGGCCATCGCGGCACCGGCCATGCCGATGCGCGGGCGGAGCTCGAAAACGTCGGTGCCGGGCTTACCGAGCCGCTCGCCCAGGATGGCCGCGGTGCCGGTGGTCGGGAAGAGGTAGCTGGACGCGATGTTGAGCAGGGTGGTCTTCCCCGCGCCGTTGGGACCGAGGACGACCCAGCGCTCGCCCTCCTTCACCGCCCAGGAGACGTCCTCGACCAGAGCGTGTCCGTCGCGGACCACGGATACGTCCAGCAGCTCCAGTACATCGCTCATGAGCGCGTTGTCTCCCCATGCAGTCTCGGTTCGCGCGTGCGCCTGTGGACGCACCACCCAGGGAAAACCTACGCCACCTCGCACATGCTTCCATCCGGAGGTCCACTGTCCGGCGCCCTCCTAAGCTGAGCCCATGCTCACAGAACCACGCTCGGGATTGCTGGCCTCATGGGGAAATGCGCTTTTGGCCGGAATTGTTTCGCCGGATGACGCCGCGCTCGCCATCGTGGGGGACGACGCGGTGCACCGTGTCGAGGGGCTGCCGGGGGAAGCGGGGCCGGTCGGTCTCACGCTGGCACTCGGTCGGCTGAGGGGACTAGGAGCGACCGGGTTCCGGGTGGCGCTGCCCGCCCCGGGCCATCCGCTGGGGCTCAGCGGCCCTCCGGAGTTCAACGCCCGGGCGCTCGACGCCCAGGAAGCGGTGGTCGCTTTCGGGGTGTCGCTCGGCCTGGTGCCCGAGGTGTACGAGGCGGGGCCGGACGGCGATCTGCATGTGGAGGTGGTCTGGCACTGCCTGGCGGTGCGGCAGGCGCCACCCGCCGATGTGCCGTCACTGGGTGAGGCGGAGCGGGAGCTCGCGGAGGCGCTCCGGGATGCGACCAGGGTGCTGTCGGGTCTCGATGTGGCGGGCTCGGGTCCGGCCGCCGAAGCGGCGCTGGACGCCTATCGGGCGCGGGCCGAGCGCGGTACCCGGGACGTATTGGCCCCTGGGTACCCCGCCCGCGCCGCGCGGGTCCTGGAGTTGGCCCGGCGGGTCGGGCTGCTGGTGTCGCTGGCGTACGAGCACGGGC
Organism: Streptomyces sp. NPDC051322; assembly: GCF_040689485.1. Taxonomy (NCBI): domain Bacteria; kingdom Bacillati; phylum Actinomycetota; class Actinomycetes; order Kitasatosporales; family Streptomycetaceae; genus Streptomyces; species Streptomyces sp. NPDC051322. The sequence goes on from NZ_JBFBAK010000001.1 coordinate 11,621, forward strand.
CCGGCGGCGCGGTGAGCGCCTCCGAGATGGCAGCCAGGGTGGCGGCGCTGCGGCCGGTGGAGCGGGTGGCCCGCCGGGCGCAGGTGGCGGCGTACAACGCGTATGTGGAGGAGCGGGAGCGCAGCTGACGTGCTCGGCCCGTGACCGGTCCGGTGGAGGCGCTCAGCCGGCCGCACCGTGCCGTACGGCCCAGAGCGCGGCCTGGGTACGGTCGGCGAGGTCCAGTTTCATCAGGATGTTCGACACATGCGTTTTGACGGTCTTCTCGGAGAGGACCAGTGCGCGGGCGATCTCCCGGTTGGAGCGTCCGTCGGCGATGAGACCGAGCACCTCGCGCTCGCGTTCTGTCAGGGTGCTGCCCCTCCCCTGGCCGCCGCCCGGCTCCTGGGACAGCAGCGCCCCGGCCACCTCGGGCTGGAGCAGCACGTGTCCGGCGTGCACCGACCTGATGGCGCCGGCCAGCGCGCCGGGGTCGACGTCCTTGTAGACGTACCCGGACGCACCCGCGCGCAGCGCCGGAACCACGGTGCGCTGTTCGGTGAAGCTGGTGACCACCAGCACCTTGGCCGCGTTGGCGAGCTCGCGGAGCTTGCGCAGCGCCTCGATACCGTCCATGCCCGGCATTTTGATGTCCATCAGGACGACATCCGGGCGTAGTTCCTCGGCGGCGGCCACCCCTTCCGCGCCGTCCGACGCCTCTCCCACCACCTCGATGTCGTCCTGGATCTCCAGGAAGGTGCGCAGGCCGCGGCGGACCACTTGGTGGTCGTCGACCAGCAGGACGCGGATGGCCGCCTTCGGCAGGCCTGCGGTGTCAGCCACCGGGCACCTCCATTTCGATTGTGGTGCCCTCGCCGGGCGCCGACTGCACCGTGAGCCTGCCGCCGACCCCGCTCGCCCGGTCGCGCATCGAGACCAGCCCGAGGTGCCGGCCGGCCCGCCGGACCGTACGTGGCTCGAAGCCCCGGCCGTCATCGGTGATCCGCAGCACCGCACCCTGGCCCTGCCGGTGCAGCACTACATCGACCCGGTCCGCCGCCGCGTGGCGCAGCGCGTTGTGCAGGGCCTCCTGGGCCACCCTCAGCAGTGCTTCCTCCTGGGCTGCCGGAAGCGCCCGCAGTTGGCGGCTCTCGAAGGTGACCCGGGGCGCGTGGGCCCGGTTCAGGACCTGGATGTGGGTACGGAGCGTGTTGACCAGTCCGTCCTCGTCCAGCGCGGCGGGGCGCAGCTCCACGACGGCGGCGCGCAGTTCGTCGGCCGCCTCCGCCGCGAGGTCCGCCACCTGGTGCAGCTCGTCCTTGGCGCGGGCCGGGTCCCGGTCCACCAGGGTGGCGGCGGCCTGGGCCGTCAGGCGCAGCGAGAAGAGTTTCTGGCTCACTGCGTCATGCAGCTCGTGGGCCAGCCTGGAACGCTCTTCCGCGATGGTGAACTCGCGGCTGCGTTCGTAGAGCCGGGCGTTGGTGAGGGCGATCGCCGCGTGCTGGGCCAGGATGCCGAGGAGTTCCTCGTCGTCCTCGGTGAATCCGCAGCCGCCGGCCGGCTTCGGGCAGCGCTTGTTGGCCAGGAAGAGCGCACCGATCGTCTCGTCCCCGTCGCGGATCGGCAGGCCGAGGAAGTCCGACATGTCCGGGTGGGCGGACGGCCAGCCTCCGAAGCGCGGATCCTCCCGCACGTCGTCGAGGCGCTGCGGCTTCTCGTCGCGCAGCATCGCCGCGAGGATGCCGTGCTGGCGTGGCAGCGGGCCGATGGCTTTCCACTGGGCGTCGCTGACTCCGTCGACCACGAACTGGGCGAAGCCCCCGTGGTCGTCGGGCACGCCCAGCGCGGCGTATTCGGCGTCCAGCAGTTCGCGGGCCGAGGCGACGATCGTCTTGAGGACGTCGCGGACCTCCAGGTGTCTGCTCATGGCGAGCAGCGCGGCACTCACTGCGGCCAGGCCTGACGCGGGGCGATGGGACATGGCCACACCGTACCGGCGGCGGCATGCGGTCCGTATCGGGCTGCGGACGGCAGCCGACCAGGTCGAAGGGACTAGGTCGAAGTGCCTTGACTCGCTCGGGCCGGCGGACGACGCGCCGGGTGGGGGCGCGTTCCTACGTTGGGGGCACCGAACGGACGAGGGGCCCGAGCAACGAGGGCCGAACCGACGAGGGGCTGTGCCATGCCGGTAGCAATCATCACGGGTGGATCGAAGGGGCTGGGCCGAGCGCTCGCCGCGAAGCTGGCGGAACGGGGGTGGGACCTGGTCGTCGACGCCAGGACGGCGGCGGCCCTGCAGGAGGCCGGACGGGAGCTGGCGAAGTACGGCACGCGGGTGGTGGCTGTGACAGGTGATGTCACGGAGGCAGCGCACCGCGCTGCTCTGGTGGCCGCTGCGCGCGATCTGGGCGGGCTCGATCTGCTGGTGAACAACGCGAGCGCGCTGGGCGCCGAACCGCTGGTCGGCCTGTCCGAGCTGACCGTGGACGGATTCCGGGCCGCGCTGGAGACCAATGTGGTGGCGGCGCTGGGGCTCGTACGGGAGGCCCTGCCCCTGCTGCGAGCTGCCGGAGCGGGGTCGGTGATCTCGGTGAGTTCGGACGCGGCAGTCGAGGCCTACCCGACCTGGGGAGGGTACGGAGCGTCCAAGGCCGCCCTCGACCAGCTCTCCGCGGTGCTCGGCGTCGAGGAGCCCGGGCTGCGGGTCTGGGCGGTGGACCCGGGTGACATGGACACCGATCTGTACGCGGCCGCCGCTCCGGACGACCCCGGTGAGCGGCCGGATCCGGCAGAGGTGGTTCCTGGTTTCCTCCGGCTGCTGGACGAACGGCCGGCGAGCGGCCGGTATGCGGCCACCGAGCTGCTCGGAACCGCGGGGCTCGGGGATGCGCGACTCGGGGTTGTGCGACTCGGGGATGTGCGATGAGCGTGCGGCAGGCGCTGCGGGTGCCGGACGAGCTGCTCGCCTCGGTGCCCGCGGAGGAGCGCGGGGCCGGGCGGGACGACGTACGGCTGATGGTGTCACGGGGCAGTGCGGTGTCCCACCATTCCTTCCGGCAGTTGCCGGACCAGCTGCGGGCCGGGGACGTGCTGGTGGTGAACACCTCGCAGACGCTGCCCGCCGCGATCGACGGGACGCTCGACGGTATGCCCGTGGTGGTGCACTTCTCCGTCCGCGGGGACGACGGCCGCTGGGTGGTGGAGCTGCGGGATCCGCTGCCCGGCGGCAGCACCCGTCGCCGGTCCGGCGGGCCGGCCGGGACGGTGGTACGGCTCATGGGAGGGGCCCGGCTCGGGTGGGAGGAGCCACTGCAGTACGGCGAGGACCGGTTGTGGTGGGCGCGACTGTCGGCGGGTGACGTGCCGGGGCTGCTGCGCCGGCACGGCCGGCCGATCCGGTACGCGTACACCCGGCGCGATCAGCCGCTCGCCGCTCATCAGACGGTGTTCGCGCGGCCGGCCGCGGACGGGGCGGGATCGGCGGAGATGCCCAGCGCCGCGCGGCCGTTCACGGCGGAGCTGGTCGCCGAGCTGGTGAGCCGGGGGGTGCAGTTCGCTCCGCTGGTGCTGCATACCGGGGTGGCGTCGACCGAGGCGGACGAGACCCCTTATCCGGAGCGCTACGAGGTCGGCGCCGCCACCGCTCTCCTGGTCAACGCGGCGAAGGCGGGCGGCGGGCGCATCGTCGCCGTGGGCACGACCGCGGTCCGGGCCCTGGAGACCGCGACCGGGCACGACGGGCTGGTGCGGGCGGCGGCCGGATGGACGGATCTGGTGGTGACGCCCGAGCGCGGGGTGCGGGCGGTGGACGGGTTGCTGACCGGCCTGCACGAGCCGGCCGCCTCGCACCTGCTGATGCTGGAAGCGATCGCCGGACACGACGCGTTGACCCGCAGCTACGCCGAGGCGCTACGGAATCTCTACCTGTGGCACGAGTTCGGGGACATTCACCTCATCCTCCCGGATGAGAACGCTCACGTTCCGCATTGCTGATGCAACGCATCGTGAAATCGATGTGCGGCCTATGTGACCCCGCGCATAGGACGCAGATCACTTACGACGAGCGCTAGTTGACATATAAGTGGCAGAAGGGCCGGTTATACACGGACATTCGACCCCTCCGGCGGCCCCCGCTCCACTATGCGGGGCCGTACGTCACACCTTTGCCACAAAATTTTGCGGCCGCTAAGAATTGCTCCCGTCGCCGCCCCAGGGCGTACCGCCGCCCCCGGCAACCGCGACTCCAGCCATTCGAAGAGGACGCCAACATGTCTGAGCCCCGCAACGGTCTCCGTCGCCTGACCCGGACCCACAAGTACTCGATCGGCGGTGTGGCCGCCGTGGGCGCCGCTGCTGTCGCCTTCTCGCTGGTACCCGGAAACGCAACCGCAGAATCCGCCCCTCAGTCCGTCGACACCGCTCCGGTGGCGCTCGCCTCGCAGGTCAAGGATGTGCGAGCCGGCCTCGACCTGCAGCAGACGCACGCCGACCAGGCCGCCAAGGCCGCCAAGGCCGCCGCGGCGAAGGCGAAGGCCGCCGCCAAGGCCAAGGCCGCCGCCAAGGCGAAGGCTGCCAAGGCCGCCGAGGTCAAGCGCCAGGCCGAGGCTGCCGCAAAGGCGAAGGCCGCCGAGAAGGCCGCAGCGGCGAAGGCGAAGGCGAAGCGCACCGCCGAGACCGCCGCCAGTCGCTCGACCGCCCGCCCGACGCTCTATGCCAACAACCTGAACGGCTGGATCAACCACGCCCTGGCCATCATGAAGGCCCATGGCATCCCCGGTACGTACAACGGTCTGTACCGCAACACCATGCGGGAGTCGAGCGGCAACCCCATGGCGATCAACAACTGGGACATCAACGCCCAGAACGGCATCCCCTCGAAGGGTCTGCTCCAGACCATTCAGCCGACCTTCGACGCCTACCACGTGGTCGGCACGTCGAACAACATCTACGACCCGGTCGCCAACCTCGTCGCTGCCGCGAACTACGCCGCAGACAAGTACGGCTCGATCGACAACGTGAACAGCGCCTACTGATCAGGCGAACGCCGGAGGGCGGCACCCCCATCGGGGTCGAGCACGAGGACCACGCCATGACCATCGGCTCGGTGATCGACCGGCTCCCCAACCTG
>NZ_JBFBAK010000001.1:16737-916111 GCF_040689485.1 Streptomyces sp. NPDC051322
ATGTCTCATTAGTTGTTCGTTTAATTGTACTATTAGTATTCGCATTAGTTTTCGCCCTCCGGGGTGGGGGGCACCGCCCCTGGGGGGGGTGCCGCCCTCCGGCGTTCGCGCACGGTGCGCCCGTGTTACTTGCGCATGACCTCGGGCTCGTGCCGGCGCAGCAACCGGGCCACCACGATCCCGCAGACCACACCCATCGCCAGCAGGATGCCCATGTCCAGCACCCAGGTGCCGAGGGTGTGCTCCCAGAGCGGGTCGGTGTTGGTGGGGTCCTTCTTGTCGGGCAGCAGGACGTTCAGCGACGCGGTGGTGCCGGCCGCGGCGACCGCCCAGCGGGACGGCATCAGATAGGAGAACTGGTTGACCCCTACGGCACCGTTCAGCGTGAAGAGGCAGCCGGTGAACACGACCTGGATGATCGCGAACATGACCAGCAGCGGCATGGTCTTCTCGGCGGTCCTCACCAGGGCGGAGATGATCAGACCGATCATCATCGAGGTGAAGCCGAGCGCCATGATCGGCAGCGTCAGCTCGATACGGGTGGAGTTCGAGAAGATCAGGCCCTCGGCGGGTGCCTTCTTCAGTCCGAAGCCGATGCCGCCGATGATGGCGCCCTGCACCACGGTGATCAGGCCGAGCACGATCACCTTGGACATCAGGTACGCGGAGCGCGACAGGCCGGTCGCCCGTTCACGTTCGTAGATCACCCGTTCCTTGATCAGCTCTCGTACGGAGTTCGCGGCGCCGGCGAAACAGGCGCCGACCGCGAGGATCAGCAGCACCGTGGCGCCGTCGCCGTTACTGCGGTGGCCGGCCGGTGGGCCGAAACCGAGCCCGTAGTCAGCCGGGATGAGCGCGCCGACCGCGCCGAGCACCGCGGGCAGCAGCACCGTCAGGGCCATGAATCCCCGGTCGGAGACGATCACCGACACGTAGCGGCGGATCAGTGTGAACAGCTGGGAGCCCCAGCCCTGGGGCTTCGGCGGCTTCATCGCCTGGACCGGCGGCATCTGGACGGACTGCACCGCGACGGCGTCGATGTCCGCGGCGTACATCTGGTAGTGCTGCGAACCACGCCAGCGTCCCGCCCAGTCGTAGTCGCGGTAGTTCTCGAACGCGGAGAAGACGTCGGCCCAGCTGCTGTACCCGAAGAAGTTGAGTGCCTCCTCCGGGGGCCCGAAGTAGGCGACCGCCCCGCCCGGCGCCATCACCAGGAGCTTGTCGCAGATGGCGAGCTCGGCGACCGAGTGGGTGACGACGAGGACCGTACGGCCGTCGTCGGCCAGGCCGCGCAGCAGCTGCATGACATCGCGGTCCATGCCCGGGTCGAGGCCGGAGGTCGGCTCGTCCAGGAAGATCAGCGACGGCTTGGTCAGCAGCTCCAGGGCGACCGAGACGCGCTTGCGCTGGCCGCCGGAGAGGGAGGTGACCTTCTTCTCCTTGTGGATGTCCAGCTTGAGCTCGCGCAGCACCTCGTCGATGCGGGACTCGCGCTCGGCCTCGGTGGTGTCGGCGGGGAAGCGGAGCTTCGCCGCGTACTTCAGCGCCTTACGGACCGTGAGTTCCTTGTGCAGGATGTCGTCCTGCGGGACCAGACCGATGCGCTGGCGGAGCTCGGCGAACTGCTTGTACAGGTTCCGGTTGTCGTAGAGGACGTCACCGCGGTTGGCGGGCCGGTAGCCGGTGAGCGCCTTGAGCAGGGTCGACTTGCCGGATCCGGACGGGCCGATGACCGCGATGAGGGACTTCTCCGGTACGCCGAAGGAGACGTCCTTGAGGATGTCCTTGCCCCCGTCGACCGTCACCGTGAGGTGCCGGGCGGAGAAGGAGACCTCACCGGTGTCGACGAACTCCTCGAGCCGGTCGCCGACGAGACGGAAGGTCGAGTGGCCGACGCCGACGATGTCGTTGGGGCCGATCAGCGCCGTGCCGGACTTGGCCATCGGCTGACCGTTGATGTACGTGCCGTTGTGCGATCCGAGGTCGTGGATCTCGAAGCGGCCGTCGGGCGTGGCGACGAATTCGGCGTGGTTACGGGAGACCTGGAGGTCGGAGACGACCAGCTCGTTCTCCAGCGCACGGCCGATGCGCATCACCCGGCCGAGCGCCAGCTGGTGGAACGTGGTCGGGCTGCGGTCCCCGTACACCGGCGGGGCCCCCGTGGCGCCGCCGGCGCCATGGGCCGGGCCGCCCTGCTGCGGAACCTGAGCCTGCTGCGGCTGAGGAACCTGGTGGGCTTGTTGGGGCTGCTGCCGGCCCTGCTGGGCCTGGGCTGCCTGCTGTGGCTGGGCCGGGGCCTGCGCGAACGCCTGCCCCTGGGCCGCCTGCGCGGCGGACGGCTGTGCCTGCGCGGCCGCCTGTCCGGCTGCGGCAGCACCCGCCACCTGCGCCCCGGGACCCGAGAAGTTCAGTCCGGGGCCGTCCGTCGCGTTGCCCAGACGCACGGCGGAGCCGGGGCCGATCTCCGTCCGCTGGATGCGCTGCCCCTGCACAAACGTGCCGTTGGTGGAGCCGTGGTCCTCAATGACCCAACTACGCCCCCCCCAGCTGATCGTGGCGTGCCGCCACGACACTCTGGCGTCGTCGATCGCCAGGTCGCCCTGCGGATCACGCCCCAGGGTGTACGACCTGGACGGGTCGAGCGTCCAGGCGCTGCCATTCAATTCCAGTACGAGTTCCGGCACTCCAGCCCCACTTATTGTCCCCCGAGGTCCCCCCATCACAGGGAGTCCAGGGATGGCGAACATCGTGGGGAACTATTTCAGGCCGAGCGACGTATCGGGAACCCGGGCCGGGTGACGACCGCGTACCGAAGGGCCGCGGCCGCCCGTCGGCGGGTGCCAAAAGCTGACGGACCGGCGGAAGGAACCACGAGTACGCACTGACCCTGAGTAACCAACGCAACTCGGCTCGAAACCGGCTGCCGCGGACCCTGTCCGGTCCGCGGGACAGAGGGTGGTGCCGCGGGTCCCGCCCTATACGGTGGGGATCACCATGAGCGCATCGCAGCCCCCGAAGTCGCAGCCCCCGTCGCAGCCACCCACGTCGCAGCCCGCCGGGTCGCAGCCCGCCGGGTCGCGGTCCGCGGAGCGCGACGACTTCCCCACCCTTCTCGTGAAGATTTTCGGGAAGGACCGCCCCGGAATCACGGCCGGGCTCTTCGACACGCTGGCCGCCTACGCCGTCGACGTGATCGACATCGAGCAGGTCGTCACCCGTGGCCGTATCGTCCTGTGCGCCCTGGTCACCGCCCCGGGCCCCAACGGCCCCGACCAGGGTGAACTGCGGGCGACCGTGCACAGCTGGGCCGATTCGCTCAAGCTGGAGGCCGAGATCATCTCCGGCACCGGCGACAACCGGCCCCGGGGCAGCGGTCGTTCGCATGTGACGGTGCTCGGGAAGCCGCTCACCGCCGAGTCGACAGCCGCCATAGCGGCCAGCATCACCGCCACCGGCGGCAATATCGACCGGGTCTTCCGGCTCGCGAAGTATCCGGTGACCGCGGTGGAATTCGCGGTGTCCGGCGTGGAGACCGAACCGCTGCGCACCGCGCTCGCGATCGAGGCGTCGGCGCTCGGCGTGGATGTCGCCGTGATCTCCGCCGGCCTGCACCGCCGGGCGCAACGGCTCGTCGTGATGGATGTCGATTCGACCGTCATCCAGGACGAGGTGATCGAGCTCTTCGCCGCACACGCGGGGTGCGAGCAGGAGGTCGCCGAGGTCACCGCCCGGGCGATGCGCGGCGAGCTGGACTTCGAGCAGTCGCTGCACGCGCGGGTCGCGCTGCTGGCGGGGCTCGACGCGTCGGTCGTGGACAAGGTGCGGGCCGAGGTGCGGCTGACGCCCGGCGCCCGCACCCTGATCCGTACGCTCAAGCGGCTCGGCTACCAAGTGGGCGTGGTGTCCGGCGGGTTCACCCAGGTCACCGACGACCTCCAGGATCGCCTCGGTCTCGACTTCGCCTCCGCCAACACGCTGGAGATCGTCGACGGAAAGCTCACCGGCCGGGTCGTCGGCGAGATCGTGGACCGGGCCGGCAAGGCGCGGCTGCTGCGCCGCTTCGCCGAGGAGGCGGGCGTACCGCTCGCGCAGACCGTCGCGATCGGGGACGGTGCCAACGATCTGGACATGCTGAACACGGCCGGGCTCGGCGTCGCGTTCAACGCCAAGCCGGTGGTCCGCAAGGCAGCCGACACGGCGGTGAACGTGCCGTTCCTGGACACCGTGCTCTACCTGTTGGGCATCACCCGCGAAGAGGTCGAGGCGGCGGACGGCCTGATCGACGACGAGGCGTAACGCGCACGACGAGGAACGGCCGCGCGACCCCGGCTTCGCGGGGGCCCGGAGGCTACGCGTGCGGGGCCCAGAAGTCGGTCAGCGTGCCGACGCCGTGCTCGACGGACTTCCACGACCCGGTGAAGTCGATGACGGCGACCGCCGCGGTCGGGAAGCCGGCGCGGTTCATCCGGGCCAGCGCGTCGCCCTGCGCGCGGCCCGCCAGTGCGTCGGCGGCGGCGTGCATACCGGGGTTGTGCCCGACGACGAGGAGGTGGCGCACCTCGTCCGGGGTCTCGTTCAGCAGTGCGAGGATGTCGCCCAGCGAAGCTTCGTACAGCCGCTCCTCGTAGACCGTCCTGGGGCGGTGCGGCAGCTCCTGTACTGCCAGCTTCCAGGTCTCCCGCGTTCTGGTCGCGCTCGAACACAGGGCCAGGTCGAAGGAGAGATCGTGGGAGCCCAGCCAGACCCCTGCCGCGGGGGCGTCCAGGCGGCCCCGCTCGGCGAGCGGCCTGTCGTGGTCGGACACCTCGGGCCAGTCGGCCTTGGCGTGCCGGAGAAGGACGATCCTGCGGGACTCGGAGGTTTCAGGGGCTGTTCCCCCGGAAGACACAGCGGCGCTCATGCATTCCAGCTTCGCACGGATCGGGCCATCGGGCGCAGGGAGTTGGTGGCGGTCCTTAGAAGCTGTTGCTCACAGGGACAGACTCTCCTGGATGCGCTGCAGGACGTGCGCGACGGCGGGGTCGCCCGCCGCGGCGTGCGCCTGGCCCGGCGCGCTGATGAGCAGCAGCAGGGCGGCGAAGGCGATGGCCGGAAGCGCGACCGCCCACCACGGCAGCCGCACCTCCACACCACCCCGGGTGCGGGGGTGGGAGCTGGTGTACGTACGGGCCGACATGGCTGCCTCCGTCAAGCTCGTGGTCGCTGATGCACCTCGAACTTACGGAATGCGGAGGGCCGGCCCCATCCGGTGATCCACCCACTTCACCCTGACCCTGGCCCCCTAGGGGATGGTGGGGCTGGCCCCACCACGCCGCATCAGGGCCCCGGACGATGCCCGGCGGGTGTCAGGGCGAGATGATCGAGGCGATGACGGCGACGATCGCCATGGTGGCGAACATCGCGGTCAGCACGAGCAGGAACTTCTTCTGACCATTGGGGGGATGCGGTTCGAGCACTGGCATGGGGTCAGTCTCGCATCTCAGGATTCGTCCTCGATCGTCCGGTCCCGTCCGGCGAGGATCCCGACGGCGATCTGCGGCAGCATCAGGCCTCCCATCAGGGCGATCGGCAGTCCCCAGCCGCCACTGTGCTGGTACAGGACGCCGACAAGCAACGGTCCGGGAATGGAGATCAGGTAGCCGGTGGACTGGGCGAAGGCGGAGAGCCTGACCACTCCGGCGCCGCTCCGCGACCGCATGCCGATCATGGTGAGCGCCAGCGGGAAGGAACAGTTGGACACACCGAGCAGCAGCGCCCAGAGCCAGGCGCCGCCGGCCGGGGCCAGATAGAGCCCGGTGTATCCGGCGAGCCCGCAGATGCCGAGTGCGAGGGCTATCGGGCCCTGGTGCCGCATCCGGGCGGCCAGCCTGGCGATGACGAAGGAGAGCGGTACGCCCATCACCATGGTCACGGCGAGCAGCAGGCCTGCCGTGCCGGCCGGAACTCCGGCGTCCCGGAAGATCTGCGGCATCCAGCCCATGGTGATGTACGCGCCGGTGGCCTGGAGACCGAAGAAGCAGGCGAGCGCCCAGGCGGTGCGGCTGCGGGTGATCCGCGGTACGGGTGTGTCCTCGGGGGTCCCGCTCCCGGCGGCGTCCGCCGGTCCCGCAGCCGCTTCGTCGGTGGCCGCGGCGCTCCGGTCCTTGATCAGCACGATCCAGGGCAGCACGGCGACGGCCGCCAGCACGGCCCACACTCCGAGCCCCACCCGCCAGCTGCCGCCGAGCCCGTGCGTCATGGGCACGGTCACGGCTGCGGCCAGGGCGGTGCCCAGGGCGAGCGCCATGGAGTAGAGCCCGGTCATGGTGCCGACCCGGTCGGGAAAGTACCGCTTGACGATCACCGGCATCAGCACGTTGCTGACGGCGATACCCATCAGTGCGAGGGCGCTGGCGGCGAGGAAGCCGACCGTGCCGCCCGCGAAGGGACGGATGACCAGCCCAGCGGTGATGGCGGCCATACCCGCGCAGACGATCGCGCCGGGGCCGAATCGGCGCGCCAGCCGCGGGGCCATCACGCCGAAGACGGCGAAACACAGTGGCGGTACGGAGGTGAGCACACCGGCGACGCTGCCGCTCATGCCGAGGCTGTCCCGTACCTCTTCGAGCAGCGCGCCGAGGCTGGCGATGGCCGGGCGGAGGTTCACGGCGGCGAGGACGATAGCGGCCATCACCAGTTTGACGGTCCAGGCCGCGGGGCGCGGGGCGGCGGGACCCACCGGGGTGCGCGGCCCGGCCGCGGGGCTCAGAATCTTCGTCTCGTCGTCGGACATAGGTCCATCATAGAATCATGGGATGATTGGTTGTCCACTCCCGTCCGTCCGCCGGACCGAGCCCGAACGAGGAACACCATGGCGCTGACCTCTCCCCGGCGTTCCGCACTCGCCGACCAGGTGATCACCGAGTTGCGGAATCAGATCACCTCCGGCGAGTGGCCGGTGGGATCGCGCATTCCGACCGAGCCGGAACTGGTGGAACAGCTGGGCGTGGCCCGCAACACCGTCCGGGAGGCGGTGCGCGCGCTGGCCCACAACGGTCTGCTCGACATCCGGCAGGGCTCGGGCACGTATGTCATCGCCACCAGCGAGCTGGCCGGCGTGATGCACCGCCGCTTCGCTTCGGCCGACCCCCGGCACATCGCGGAGCTTCGGTCCACGCTCGAGTCCTCTGCGGCCCGGCTGGCCGCCGAGCGGCGGACGGAGCGGGACCTGAAGCAGCTGACCGCGCTGCTCGCCCATCGCGAGCGGACCTGGGAGGAGGGCGACGCGGAGGCCTTCGTCGCCGCCGACGCGACGCTGCACCTGGCCATCGTCAACGCCTCGCACAATGACGTACTGACCGAGCTCTACGCCGACCTGGGCGATCTGCTGCGCGACTGGCTGCGCGACGACGTGGGACGGGAGCTGCGCCCGGAGGGCTACATGGACCACGCCCGGCTGGTCGAGGCGATCCGGGCCGGCGACGCGGACACGGCGGCGGCCGAGGCGGCGAGCCACGCCTTCAACTGCCTCGGCGACCGGGGCTGAGTACGCATGCGCACACCGCGACCGCGCACCGGCCTCAGGGAGACGGGCGCGCGGTCGCACAACGGAACAGCGGAAGGCTCAGGCACCCATCATGTGCACGCCACCGTCGACGTGAATGATCTCGCCGGTGGTCTTCGGGAAGAAGTCCGAGAGCAGAGCGACGACACCGCGGCCGGCCGGCTCCGGGTCGGCCATGTCCCACTTGAGCGGGGAGCGGGTGTTCCAGACGTTCGCGAGTTCGCCGAAGCCGGGGATGGACTTGGCGGCCATCGAGCCGATCGGTCCGGCCGAGATGAGGTTGCAGCGGATGTCGTCCGTGCCCAGGTCACGGGCGAGGTAGCGCGACGTCGCCTCGAGGGCGGCCTTCGCCGGACCCATCCAGTCGTACTGCGGCCACGCGTACTGCGCGTCGAAAGTGAGACCGACGATCGAGCCGCCGGCCCCCATCAGGGGACGGCAGGCCATGGCGAGCGACTTCAGCGAGAACGCCGACACGTGCATCGCCGTGGAGACCGACTCGAAGGGGGTGTTGAGGAAGTTGCCGCCGAGCGCGTCCTGCGGCGCGAAGCCGATGGAGTGCACCACGCCGTCGAGCGAGCCGAGCTCGTCGCGGACCAGACCGGCGAGCCGGTCCAGGTGCTCGGCGTTGGTCACGTCCAGCTCGATGACCTTGGCCGGCTTGGGCAGCTTCTTGGCGATGCGCTCGGTGAGCGTCGGCCGCGGGAAGGCCGTCAGAATGACCTCCGCGCCCTGCTCCTGGGCCACCTTGGCGGTGTGGAAGGCGATGGAGGACTCCATCAGCACACCCGTGATGAGGATGCGCTTGCCGTCGAGAATTCCGCTCATGCGATCAGTGACCCATGCCCAATCCGCCGTCAACGGGGATGACGGCTCCAGTGATGTACGACGCGTCGTCGGAGGCGAGGAAGCGCACCGCGGCGGCGATCTCCTCCGGCTTCGCATACCGGCCGAGCGGCACCTGCGAGACGATGCCCGCGCGCTGCTCGTCGGTGAGCACCTTGGTCATGTCGGTGTCGACGAAACCGGGTGCGACGACGTTGAACGTGATGTTGCGCGAGCCCAGTTCACGGGCGAGCGAGCGCGCGAACCCGACCAGGCCCGCCTTGGACGCGGCGTAGTTCGCCTGTCCCGCCGAACCGAGCAGACCGACCACCGACGAGATGAGGACGACCCGGCCCTTCTTGGCGCGCAGCATGGCACGGTTGGCGCGCTTGACGACGCGGAAGGTGCCGGTGAGGTTGGTGTCTATGACGGTGGTGAAGTCCTCCTCAGACATCCGCATCAGCAACTGGTCCTTGGTGACGCCGGCATTGGCCACCAGCACCTCCACCGGACCGTGCCTCTCCTCGATCTCCTTGTAGGCCTGCTCCACCTGCTCCGTGTCGGTGATGTCGCACTTGACGGCCAGGAAGCCCTCCGGCGGCTCTCCGGAGCGGTATGTGATCGCGACCTTGTCGCCTGCGTCGGCGAACACCCGGGCGATGGCGAGGCCGATCCCCCGGTTTCCTCCGGTGACGAGAACCGAGCGGCTCAACGGATCACCCTTTCCTTGGCTGGTCTGGTACACCGAAAACCTATCGGTACCAGCCGCGACAGGAGGAATCGGCCCCTGACAGTGGCTCCGGCGAGGCACTGTCGGGTTCCTACAGTTGGCGGCGGTCGGGCCTCGGTCCGGCCCTCCCCGCGGATGTGCCGTGCGGAGGCGAAAAGCGGTCGTGAGGCCTGCTGCCGTGCTGGTAGTAAGTGGGGATGGTTACTGAACCCCTTGCTCCCCCGGACCGGCTGATCGCCGAGCGAGCCTGCGAGCGCCTGATCATCGAGTTCGTCCGCGAGCTCGACCTGGGTGACCCGGGCGAGGTGGCCGAGCTGTTCACGGCTGACGGCGTCTGGGAGTGGGCCGAGGGCGAGCGCAGGATCCAGGGCCGTGACGCACTTCGGACCTACTTCGGTTCGCGACCTGCCGACCGGCTGTCGCGCCGGGTCTGCACGAACGTCCTGGTGACCCTCACCTCCGCGTCGACAGCCACGGCGACCACCTACTTCACGACGTACCGTGTCGATGGTCATACGGCCGGCATGGCGCCTCCGCGGATCCCCGTCCAGGTGGGGCATTACGAGGACAGCTTCCGCAAGGTCGACGGCCGGTGGCTGCTCGGCACGCGTTCCACGTTTCTTGCCTTCGCGGGACCGACCGAGCGCCTTGCGCCGGCTGACACGCCGTGACGCGCACGGCGCATGGTTCACTCCGAAGCACGTCGAGAGAAGGGGAGCCCTTCGTGGCCCATGAGGTAGATCAGTCGTTCCTGGCGCTGCCGCTGCGCGCCCTCGCCGACGCGGCGCTCGCGCGGGCCCGGGCGCTGGGCGCCGAGCATGCCGACTTCCGGCTCGAGCGGGTCCGCAGTGCGACCTGGCGGCTGCGGGACGCCAAACCGGCCGGGTCGACGGACACCACGGATCTCGGCTACGCGGTGCGGGTGGTGCACGGCGGCAGTTGGGGGTTCGCGTCCGGCGTCGATCTGTCGATGGACGCCGCCGCGCGGGTCGCGGGGCAGGCGGTGGCGATGGCGAAGCTGTCCGCCCAGGTGATCAGCGCCGCCGGCTCCGATGAGAGGGTGGAGCTGGCGGACGAACCGGTGCACGCGGACCGCACGTGGGTCTCGGCGTACGAGGTCGACCCCTTCTCCGTACCGGCGGAGGAGAAGACCGAACTGCTGGCCGAGTGGTCTTCGCGGCTGCTGCGCGCGGACGGCGTGGCGCATGCGGACGCCTCGCTGATGACGGTGCTGGAGAACAAGTTCTACGCGGACACCGCCGGAACGGTGACGACGCAGCAGCGGGTCAGACTGCACCCGCAGCTCACCGCGGTGGCCGTGGACGCGGCCACCGGCGAGTTCGACTCGATGCGGACGCTCGCGCCGCCGGTCGGGCGGGGCTGGGAGTACCTGCGGGGCACCGGATGGGACTGGGACTCCGAGCTGGAGCGGATTCCGTCGCTGCTCGCCGAGAAGATGCGCGCGCCGAGCGTGGAGGCGGGGACGTACGACCTGGTGGTCGACCCGTCCAACCTGTGGCTGACCATCCACGAGTCGATCGGGCACGCCACCGAGCTCGACCGGGCGCTGGGTTACGAGGCGGCGTACGCCGGTACCTCCTTCGCCACCTTCGACCAGCTCGGCAAGCTCGCGTACGGCTCCTCCGTGATGAACGTGACGGGTGACCGCACCGCCGAGCACGGCCTCGCGACCA
This sequence comes from Streptomyces sp. NPDC051322, assembly GCF_040689485.1. Lineage (NCBI taxonomy): Bacteria > Bacillati > Actinomycetota > Actinomycetes > Kitasatosporales > Streptomycetaceae > Streptomyces > Streptomyces sp. NPDC051322. The sequence goes on from NZ_JBFBAK010000001.1 coordinate 27,530, forward strand.
TCGGATTCGACGACGAGGGGGTCGCCGCGCAGTCCTGGGATCTGGTCAGGGACGGCACGCTGGTCGGCTACCAACTGGACCGGCGGATCGCGAAGCTGACCGGTCTCGGCCGGTCCAACGGGTGCGCGTACGCGGACTCGCCGGGTCATGTGCCGGTCCAGCGGATGGCGAACGTGTCGCTGCAGCCGGATCCCGGCGGCCTTTCGACCGACGGGCTGATCGGAGGCGTCGAGCGAGGGATCTATGTCGTGGGCGACCGGTCGTGGTCCATCGATATGCAGCGGTACAACTTCCAGTTCACCGGCCAGCGCTTCTACCGGATCGAGAACGGCGAACTCGCCGGGCAGCTGCGGGATGTCGCCTACCAGGCGACCACCACGGAGTTCTGGGGCTCGATGGAGAAGGTCGGCGGCCCGCAGACCTACGTCCTCGGCGGGGCGTTCAACTGCGGCAAGGCGCAGCCGGGCCAGGTCGCCGCCGTCTCGCACGGGTGTCCCTCCGCCCTCTTCCGGGGCGTCAACATCTTGAACACCACGCAGGAGGCGGGCCGATGAGCCGCACCACGAAGCCGCACGAGATCGTCGAGCGAGCTCTCGCGCTGTCCACCGCAGACGGCTGCGTGGTCATCGCCGACGAGGAGTCCAGCGCCAACCTCCGCTGGGCGGGCAACGCGCTCACCACCAACGGCGTGACGCGGGGCAGGACGCTGACGGTCATCGCGACCGTCGACGGGAAGGAGGGCACCGCGTCCGGGGTCGTCTCCCGTTCCGCGGTCACCGCCGATGATCTCGAACCGCTGGTCCGCGCCGCGGAGGCCGCGGCCCGTGGTGGATCCGCGGCCGAGGACGCCCAGCCGCTCGTCGCAGGGGTCCCGGCGTCACCCGGCTTCACGGACGCTCCCGGCGAGACGACGTCGGCGGTGTTCGCCGATTTCGCACCCGCGCTCGGCGAGTCCTTCGCCCGTGCCCGAGCCGGCGGACGAGAGCTCTACGGCTTCGCCAACCACGAACTGACCTGCAGCTACCTCGGTACGTCCACGGGCCTGCGGCTGCGCCACGACCAGCCCAACGGCACGCTCGAGGTGAACGCCAAGTCGCCCGACCGGACCCGCTCCGCCTGGGCGGGACGCACCACCCGCGATTTCAAGGACGTCGACCCGGCCGCGCTGGACGCCGAGCTCGCGCAGCGGCTGGCCTGGGCGGAGCGCCGGGTGGAACTGCCGGCCGGGCGGTACGAGACGCTGCTGCCGCCGACGGCGGTGGCCGATCTGCTGATCTACCAGCTGTGGTCGTCGGCCGCCAGGGACGCCGCCGAAGGCCGTACGGTCTTCTCCCGGGCCGGCGGGGGCACCCGGGTCGGCGACCGGCTGTCGCCGCTGCCGCTGACGCTGCGCAGTGATCCGGCCGAGCCCGGTCTGGAGTCGGCGCCGTTCGTCCTGGCGCACGCCTCGGGGGACGACGCCTCGGTGTTCGACAACGGGCTGCCGCTGTCCCGTACCGACTGGATCCGCGAGGGACAGCTGGCACATCTGGTGACCACCCGGCACAGTGCGGGCCTGACCGGTCTTCCGGTGGCGCCCGCGATCAGCAATCTGGTTCTGGAGGGCGGCGGTGAGCGCTCGCTGGAGGAGATGGTGGCCGCCACGGAGCGCGGGCTGCTGCTGACCTGCCTCTGGTACATCCGCGAGGTAGATCCGGCGACGCTGCTGCTGACCGGCCTGACCCGGGACGGCGTTTATCTGGTGGAGAACGGCGAGGTCGTCGGCGAGGTGAACAATTTCCGCTTCAACGAGTCCCCGGTGGACCTGCTGTCCCGGGCCACCGAGGCCGGCCGTACCGAGCAGACCCTGCCGCGTGAGTGGGGCGACTGGTTCACCCGGGCCTCGATGCCCGCGCTGCGCATCCCGGATTTCAATATGAGTTCGGTCAGCCGGGGCGTATAACCTCTCAGACGTAGTTCCCGTGACACCGAAGGCCGAAGGAGACGCGAGACCCGTGACGGACATCGTCGACGAACTGAAGTGGCGAGGGCTGATTGCCGTCTCCACCGACGAGGACGCATTGCGCAAGGCGTTCGCGGACGGTCCCGTTACGTTCTATTGCGGATTCGACCCGACCGCGGCGAGTCTGCACCTCGGCAATCTGGTGCAGATCCTCACCATGCGCCGGATCCAGCAGGCGGGGAACCGGCCGCTGGGACTGGTCGGTGGCGCGACCGGCCTGATCGGTGACCCGAAGCCCAACGCGGAGCGCACCCTGAACGCTCCGGAGGTCGTGGCGCTGTGGGTGGAGCGGCTCCGCGGGCAGATCGAGCGCTACCTGGACTTCGACGGGCCGTACGCGGCGACGATGGTGAACAACCTGGACTGGACGTCGGGGCTGTCGGCCATCGACTTCCTGCGCGACATCGGCAAGCACTTCCGGGTCAACAAGATGATCGCCAAGGAGGCCGTCTCGCGGCGGCTCAACTCCGACGCGGGCATCAGCTACACCGAGTTCAGCTACCAGATCCTCCAGGGCATGGACTTCCTGGAGCTGAACCGGCGGTACGGCTGCACGCTGCAGACCGGCGGCAGCGACCAGTGGGGCAATCTGACGGCCGGTTCCGATCTGATCCACCGGATCGACCCGGAGACGGTGGTGCACGCACTGGCCACTCCGCTGATCACCAAGGCCGACGGTACGAAGTTCGGCAAGACGGAGTCCGGCACGATCTGGCTGGACGCCGAGCTGACGACGCCGTACGCCTTCTACCAGTTCTGGCTGAACGCCGACGACCGCGATGTCGCCCAGTTCCTGAGGATCTTCAGCTTCAAGAGCCAGGGGGAGATCGAGGAGCTGGAACGGCTCACCGAGGAGCGCCCGCAGGCCCGCGCCGCCCAGCGGTCACTTGCCGAGGAGCTCACCACGCTGGTGCACGGCGCCGAGCAGTGCGCGGCGGTCGTCGCCGCGTCGAAGGCGCTCTTCGGCCAGGGTGACCTGGCGCAGCTCGACGAGGCGACGCTGGGCGCCGCGCTCTCCGAGCTGCCGCACGCCAAGGTCGACGGCCTGCTGCCGGTCGTGGACCTGCTCGCCGAGGTCGGCCTGGTGCCGAGCAAGTCCGCGGCACGCCGGGCCGTGAAGGAGGGCGGGGCGTACGTCAACAACGCGAAGGTGGCGGGCGAGGACACCGTGCCCACGGCGGCGGATCTGCTGCACGGGCGCTGGCTGGTGCTGCGCCGGGGCAAGAAGAACCTGGCCGCGGTCGAGGTCGTGGGCGGCTAGGTCCGAAGTAACGCAGGCAGGGGGCGCGCGGTGGAAGTCGGCGCCCCCTGCTTACTCTTTCTGCTTGACCAGCTGTGTCTCAACGGGTCTGACTGCGGCCTCTGCCCCTGATAGAAGCCCAGACCTGGTCTCCGATCGCGACGATGACCACGGCGCCGGCCACCTGGAGCACGTGCCTGATCCAGTCGATACCCCGCGTGTGATTGACGCCGAGCCCGGTGGCCGCCCAGTTGCCCAGGATGCCGCCCAGGATCCCGAACACCACGGTCAGCCACAGCGGGATCTTCTGTTTGCCGGGGATGATCGCTTTTGCGATCAGGCCGAGCACCAGTCCCACGATGATGGCCCACAACCAGTTCACGTCGCCTCCTCGTGCGGCTCCGGCATGCGCATGTCCGCCCAAGTTTCGGTCTGCCCGGCACAGAGCGCATGTCGGGCGGCGCCATCCGGGGCTGAGCGGTGCCGCCAGCCGGCCCCTGCGCCGCTGCCCCGGCCTCGTGTACGCGGGAGCCGCGGCGTACCGTGGAAACCATCCGGTCCGGGGACGCCGGACACAGGAAACGGGTGGTGATACGTGATGCGGAAGCGGAGCAACGCGGAGGTCTTCCGGATCACGGGGGCCCGTCAGGGGCTCGAGGAGGACATCCGGGGCCGTCAGCGGCGCTACGTGGTGTCCATGTCGATCAGGACCGTGGCCGTCCTGCTGGCCGTGATCCTGTGGAACATCGAACGGCCCGTCGCGATCGCGGCGCTGGTGCTGGGGGCTGTTCTGCCCTACGTCGCCGTGGTGATCGCGAACGCCGGACGGGAGAACACCCCGCCACTGCCGTCGACTCTCATCCCGCCGCCGGTCCGGCCGGCGCTCGGAGAGGACAAGGCGGAAGCCCGTGACAAGGGCGCTTCGGCGGACCCGGACGAGGAAGCCACCGCCACGGAGGGTGAGCACCAGGCCTCGGGCCGCGGCTGAGACCACCGGGCCGCAAAGCTCAAGAAAAGCTCAGATCAATCGTGAAGTTCCGGTGCCGAAGGCGCTGTGGCCCGTGACATACTTCGTAGGCGCTCCGCATCCCCCGTCGGAGCGACTGGACCGACGCCGGGCAGCTCCCCCCGTGGCTGCTCGGCGTCGCCATGTGCGGGGCGGCCAGGTCTCTGACCGGTCATGCGTTGGCCTAGGGTTGACACGTGAACTCCCCTGAGACCGCCGGTTCCGCACCCGTCTGTTCGGCCAAGAGCTGCCGCACCGACGCCGTATGGGTGCTGGCGTGGAACAACCCGAAGGTGCACACCCCGGAACGCCGCAAGACGTGGCTCGCCTGCGAGGAACACCGGGGGCATCTCACCGAGTTCCTGGGCGTACGGGGGTTCCTGAAGGACGTGGTGCCGCTTGCGGAGTGGGAGCGGGACTCAGCCTCCGATGGCTGACATGGGGCGGTCGGGCTGCAGGAATGTGGGATCGTCCAGGCCGGACCCGGCCTTCTTGCCCCACATCGCCAGCTTCCAGCGAGTGGCGATCTCCTCGTCCGGGGCACCGGAGCGAAGGGCGCCACGCAGGTCCGACTCCTCGCGGGCGAACAGGCAGGTCCGCACCTGACCGTCCGCAGTGATCCGGGTACGGTCGCAGGCCGCGCAGAACGGACGGGTCACCGAGGCGATGACGCCGACGCGGTGCGGGCCGCCGTCGACGAGCCAGCGCTCGGCGGGCGCTGATCCGCGCTCGCCGGCGCCCTCGTCGGTGAGGGCGAAGCGGGTGCGCAGCGACTGCAGGATGTCACCGGCAGTGATCATGCTGTCGCGCTTCCAGCCGTGCTGGGCGTCCAGCGGCATCTGCTCGATGAAGCGCAGTTCGTAGTCGTTCCGCACAGCCCAGGCGAGCAGGTCGGGAGCCTCGTCCTCGTTGAGCCCGGGCATCAGTACGGTGTTGACCTTCACGGGGGTGAGCCCGGCGTCCCTGGCCGCCTCCAGCCCCTCCAGCACGTCACGGTGCCGGTCACGGCGGGTGAGCGTCTTGAACACGTCGGGGCGCAGGGTGTCGAGCGAGACATTGACCCGGTCCAGACCAGCAGCCTTCAGCGCCTGCGCGGTGCGCTTGAGGCCGATGCCATTGGTGGTCACCGACATCCGGGGGCGGGGCTCCAGGGCGGCGCACCGCTCGATGATGCCGACCAGGCCGGGGCGCAGCAGCGGCTCTCCCCCGGTGAATCGCACTTCGGTGATGCCCAAGTCGGTCACGGCGATGCGAATCAGCCGGACGATCTCGTCATCACTGAGCAGATCGGGTTTGGCCAGCCACTGCAGTCCTTCTTCCGGCATGCAGTACGTGCACCGGAGATTGCAGCGGTCGGTCAGCGAAACGCGCAGGTCAGTGGCCACTCGGCCATAGGTGTCAATGAGCACTGTGGGCCCCCTCCCCGACTGGAAGACTGTATGCACCCGAGCCTACGCGACCCGTGTGACAACGACAGGGGCCGATTGCCACGAGGTGCGCGGGGGCCGCCTCGTACGGACCTACGACGCGACCGGCGTACTGGCCCGCAGGACCCCGTCCGTCAGCAGGTACTGGGCGAGCAGGTAGGTGGCCATGACCCAGAAGTCGGGGTGCGGCAGCTGCGGCCACCCGGCGACACCGGTGGCGATCAGGGTGTCGGAGACCAGGAAGAGCGCCCCGCCGATCCCGGCGCGGGGCCCGAGCCCGCCGGCCCGGTAGGCCATCGCCGCGAGCAGCAGTGAATAGCCGGCCACCGGGACGCGCAGGCCGGCGGGCAGGCCCGGCCACAACGCGGCGACCGCGGCGACAAGCACCACGACGTATCCGGCGCCGAACAGCGGACGGGGTCGTGCCCGGCGGAAGAGCGCCAGGTAGCAGACGTGTCCTGCGGCGAAGCAGGCCATCCCGGCGAGGAACGCCGGATCGGCGCCGGAGAGCAGCAGCGTGTCGCCGCCCCAGCCGAGGAGCAGCGCGGCGATCAGCGGCCCGGGAGCACCGCGGGTGTACGCGTAAGCCGCGAGGAGCGGCATCAGCAGAGGCTTGGCCATCACGTGCAGCGAGTGCGGACCGGCGAGGAGGGCACCGAGGTCGGTGAGGGCCGCCAGCCCGAAGGCGACAAGGAGCGGCCGGGAGGCGGGAAGCGGCGGCCGGGCGGCCCGCGCGCAGCCGTCCGGCAGGCTCACGCGAGATGTTCCGCGGCGGTTTCGCGACCCGCGGCCCGGCGGGGTGCGGGCGGCGGGACCGGCTGCCAGCCCGGTCCGCGGAAGACCCGCCCCGCGCGCTCCCGCCAGCTGCGGGCGGCCCGTACGTCCCGGGCGATCGCCGCGTACTCGTGCGTCGCGACGCGCAGCGGGTTGTAGGTTTCGATGTTCTTGGTCAGTCCGAAGACAGGCCGCTCCGTCTCGCCGGTGAAGGACCCGAAGAGACGGTCCCAGACGATCAGGATGCCGCCGAAGTTGCGGTCCAGGTAGCCGCCTTGGGACGCATGGTGCACCCGGTGGTGGGAGGGCGTGTTGAGCAGGTACTCGAAGGGCCGGGGCAGCTTGTCGATCCGCTCGGTGTGCACCCAGAACTGGTAGACGAGGTTGGCCGACGAGCAGAAGGCGAGTGCGGCCGGATGCACGCCGAGGGCGATCAGCGGGAGGTAGAAGGGCCAGACCGTCAGCGTGGTCCAGGGCTGGCGCAGCGCGGTCGTGAGGTTGAACTTGCGGCTGGAGTGGTGGACCACGTGACAGGCCCAGAGGATCCTGATGACGTGGTGTCCCCGGTGCGACCAGTAGTAGAAGAAGTCCTGCCCCAGCAGCATCAGCGGCACCGTCCACCACAGCACCGGAATGCGCAGGGGGGTCAGTTCGTACACCGCGGTGTAGATCGCGACGATCGGGATCTTCCAGAAGAAGTCGAAGACCAGACTGCCGAGGCCCATGCCGATGCTGGTCGCCGCGTCCTTCGTCTCGTAACCGGCGGCGTCCTCGTCGGGATGGAACCGGTAGCTCACCATCTCCACGACGGTGAGCAGGACGAAAGCCGGTATGGACCACAGCACTACATCGGGCAGGTTCGGCATGCCAGCACGGTAAGGGTGACAGGTCGGCTACCGCTAGACGTTGTTACCCACAAGTATGCGAGACATCGTGTCAGCAGCTCGGATCGCGTCAGGCACCCACCGCGCCGAGCAGCAGGCCGGCCGCATAGGTCACGGCCATCGCCAGGGCGCCGCCGATCACGTTCCGCCACACCGCGACGGCGGCCGGCGCGAAGCCGAGACGAGCGCTCCCCCACCCGGTCAGCGCCAGGGCGACCAGGACCGAGACGACGGTGACGTACAGCCGGACCGATGGCGGCGGCAGCACGATCGCCAGCAGCGGCAGCAGCGCGCCGACCGTGAAGGCGGCGAAGCTCGCGCCTGCCGCACGCCAGGGATCGGTGAGGTCGTCGGGGTCGATGCCCAGTTCCACCTCGGCGTGCGCGCGCAGCGCGTCGCGTGCGGTGAGCTGCTCGGCGGCCTCGGCCGCCAGCTGCCTGGTGAGACCCTTGCCCTCCAACAGCACGGTGAGTTCCTCGAGTTCGGCCTGCGGCTCCTCGCGCAGCTCGCGTCTCTCGGTGGCCAGGGCCGCCTTCTGCGAGTCGCGCTGGGTCGACACCGAGACGTATTCGCCCGCCGCCATCGACATGGATCCGGCCAGCAGTCCGGCGAGGCCGGCGGTGAGCAGTGCGGAGCGCGAGTCGGTGGCGCCCGCGACACCGACGACCAGGCCTGCGGTCGATACGACGCCGTCATTGGCGCCGAGCACCGCGGCCCGCAGCCAGTTGAGGCGTGCCCCGAGGCCGCCCCGGTGGGGTTCGTGGTGCGTGTCGAGGTGCGCCGGCTCTTCAGTCACTACGGGAGGGTCTCACCTCGGACACCGCGGACGGGCGTCCATCGCACCGCGGTTCATGTGCTGTCAGTCGCTGCCCGTATTCTCTGTGACCATGCTCGACGACCGCCAGACAGCAGCGACACCGTGGCCGGCCGCATACCCGCAGGGGTACGCGGTCGTCGATGTGGAGACGACCGGACTCGCCCGTGACGACCGGATAATCTCCGCTGCCGTGTACCGGCTGGACGTTCGGGGGAACGTCGAGGACCACTGGTACACACTCGTCAACCCGGAGCGGGACCCGGGACCCGTCTGGATCCATGGTCTGACCAGCGATGTCCTGGAGAGCGCTCCGCTCTTCCCGGAGATCGCGGCGGAGTTCGCCCGAAGGCTCGACGGGCGGGTGCTGGTCGCGCACAACGCGATCTTCGACTGGCAGATGATCGCCAGGGAGTACGCCCGCGCCCGGAGCACCGCACCGGTCCGCCAGCGGTTGTGCACCATCGCGCTCTCCAAGGAGCTGGCGCTTCCGCTGCCGAACCACAAACTGGAGTCGCTCGCCGCGCACTTCGGTGTCGTGCAGCAGCGCGCGCACCACGCGCTGGACGACGCGCGGGTGCTCGCGGAGGCGTTCCGGCCGAGTCTGCACGCCGCGGCGCGGGACGGGGTGCGGCTGCCGCTGCTGGAGTGTCTGCCGCTCACCGAGTGGTCGGACGCACCGGCAACGCCACGGGTCGGCTACCAGGCGTCGTATCGGCAGAGCAGTTGGCGTCCCTCCCGGAAGCGGCCGGCCTGCCCGCACCCCAACCCCGGGCGGTACGAGCCGGGCCGCCCTCTGCTGCAGGGCATGCGGGTGGCCTTCTCGGGTGACACCTCGGTGGACCGCGAACTGCTGGAGGACCGCGCGGTCGAGGCCGGACTCCATGTGGCAACCAGCCTCTCCCGCCTGACCAGCCTGCTCGTCACCAACGACCCCGATGCGGCGACCTCCAAGACCCTCAAGGCCAAGTCCTTCGGCACGCCCGTCATCGACGAGGCCGCGTTCACCCAGCTGCTCCGCGATGTCGCGGCCGTCCCGGCAGACGGGTGATTGACCGGCGACGCGCCCGCCGCCGGCTCGCCCGCCACCGTGTGCACGTCCACTCTGTGACGCATGGCACGGTGCGAGGTATGCGGTAACGACTACGACCTGGCGTTCTACGTGGAGACGCAGGACGGTTCGCGGCACGTCTTCGATTCGTTTTCCTGTGCGATCCACCGGATGGCGCCGATCTGCGAGCACTGCCGGGTGCAGATCATCGGCCCCGGCGTCGAGGCGGGCGGCCACTGGTACTGCGGCGCGCACTGCGCCCGCGCGGAAGGTCGGGTCGGCGTCGTCGACCGGGTGTGAGCGGCCCGACGAACACCGACACGGTGTGACCCCGCGTCCGACGGCCATTTCGTGCCAGGTACCGTCAAAGGCGTGTACCGCTTCCTGCTGACCCGGCAATGGGTGATCCTCACCCTGATCTCACTCGTCCTGATGCCGACGATGATCAAGCTGGGCTTCTGGCAGTTGCACCGCCACCAGCACAAGGTCGCACAGAACGCGCTGATCGCCAGGAATCTCGAGGCCAGGCCCGTCCCGGTCGGCACCCTCACCTCCCCGGGACACACGGTCCCGCACGCGCAGTACTGGCGTCAGGTGACCGCCACCGGCACCTTCGACACCGCGGACGAGGTCGTCGTACGGCGCAGGACCTCCGCCGACGGCACGGTCGGCTACCACGTCCTCACCCCCTTGGTCCTGGACAACGGCAAGGTGGTGCTGGTCAACCGCGGCTGGATCCCCGACGACGGCAGTCAGATCACGCTGCCCAAAATCCCGGCGGCGCCCCAGGGCCGGCTGACGGTGACCGGGCGGCTGATGGCCGATCAGACGACGGCGGACAGCGGGATCAAGGACGTACGCGGGCTGCCGCCGCACCAGGTGATGCTGATCAACAGTGCCCAGCAGGCGAAGGCGCTGGGCAAGCCGGTGCTCGGCGGCTACATCGAACAGACCTCGCCCAAGCCCAAGGGCGACACTCCTGAACTGATCCCGACGCCCGAGCACACCGACATCGGCCCGCACATGGCGTACGCGGTCCAGTGGTGGCTCTTCACCGCCGGGGTGCCCATCGGCTGGATCGTGCTGGTACGCCGGGAGAAGCGCGAACGCACCGCAGGCGGGTCGAAGACGGCGTCGGAGCCGACGACGGTGGCCGCTTAACCTGTTTCACTCCTGGGAAGGCGCCACAGCGTGACTCAACGTATCGAGGACTACGCCCTCATCGGCGATCTGCAAAGCGCGGCGCTGGTCGCCAGGAACGGGTCCATCGACTGGCTGTGCCTGCCCCGCTTCGACTCTCCTGCCTGCTTCGCCGCGCTGCTCGGCGACGAGGAGAACGGCCACTGGCGCCTTGCGCCCGCCGGGGCCGGCAACTGCACCAGCCGGCGCTATCTGGGCGAGTCCCTGGTGCTGGAATCGGTCTGGGAAACACCGACCGGCACGGTCAGGATCACCGACTTCATGCCGCAGCGCGACACCGCTCCCGACATCATGCGCATCGTGGAGGGCGTCTCCGGCGAGGTGGCCATGGCAGGCACCCTGCGGCTGCGCTTCGACTACGGCTCGGTGGTGCCGTGGATGCGCCGCACGGACGGCCATCGCATCGCCGTGGCCGGCCCCGACTCCGTGTGGCTGCGCAGCGAACCGCAGGTGAAGACGTGGGGCCAGGATTTCTCCACCCGCTCCTCCTTCACGGTCGCAGCGGGCGAGAAGGTGGCGTTCGTGCTCACCTGGCACCCTTCGCACGAACCGCGGCCCGAGCTGATAGACCCGCACGAGGCTCTGGAGAATGCGCTGGCCGACTGGCACGAGTGGTCGGCGCGCTGCCGGTACGAGGGACCGCACCGGGAGGCCGTGGTCCGCTCGCTGATCACCCTCAAGGCGCTCACCTTCGCCCCGACCGGCGGCATCGTGGCCGCCCCGACCACCTCCCTCCCGGAGGAGATCGGCGGCGTACGCAACTGGGACTACCGGTTCTGCTGGCTGCGCGACTCCACCCTCACCCTCGGTGCGCTCCTCGCCTGCGGCTATCTCGAGGAGGCGTCGGCCTGGCGGGACTGGCTGCTGCGGGCGGTGGCCGGCAGCCCCAGTGACCTGCAGATCATGTACGGGTTGTCGGGTGAGCGCCGGCTGCCCGAGACCGAGCTGGACTGGTTGCGTGGCCACGAGGGCTCCGCGCCGGTCCGCACCGGCAACGGGGCCGTCGACCAACTGCAGCTCGATGTGTACGGCGAGGTGATCGACTCGCTGCACCTGGCGCGCACCTCGGGCCTGTCGGGGAAGCCGCACGCCTGGCGGCTGCAGGTGAGCCTGCTCGGCTTTCTGGAGTCCCGCTGGCGCGAACCGGACGAGGGACTCTGGGAGATCCGCGGCCCGCGCCGCCACTTCGTGCACTCCAAGGTGATGGCCTGGGTCGCCGCGGACCGGGCCGTACGCACCCTGGAGAGCGAGCCGACGCTGCACGGGGACGTGGAGCGCTGGCGCCGGATGCGCGACGAGGTGCACCGGGAGGTGTGCGAGAAGGGGTACGACCCGGTGCGCAACACCTTCACCCAGTCGTACGGCTCCCAGGAGCTCGACGCCGCGACGCTGCTCATCCCCCAGGTCGGCTTTCTGCCGCCGGACGACCCACGGGTCGTCGGGACGGTGGACGCGGTACGCAACGAGCTCAGCCACGACGGACTGGTGCGCCGGTACAGCACCGAGGGCGCCGCGATCGACGGGCTGCCCGGCGGCGAGGGCACCTTCCTGGTGTGCTCGTTCTGGCTGGCCGACTCGCTGCGGATGACCGGCCGTGTCGAGGAGGCCGAGGCGCTCTTCGGCAAACTGCTGGACCTCCGCAACGACGTGGGGCTGCTCGCCGAGGAGTACGACCCGGTGGCCGGGCGGCAACTCGGGAACTTCCCGCAGGCCTTCAGCCACATCGGTCTGGTGAACACCGCGCTGGCCCTGGCCCGGGCGACGGAGCCGCAGCCGGAGGATGCAGGATAGAGCCATGGATCTTGGACTGAAGGACCGCGTCTACATCGTCACCGGAGCCACCAGGGGTCTCGGCCTCGCCGCCGCGCGGGAGCTGGCGTCCGACGGTGCGAAGGTCGTCATCACCGGACGCGACACGAAGGGCGCGGAGGCGGCGGCCGCCGCCCTCGGCCCGAACGCGCTGGGTGTCGCGGCCGACAACGCGGATCCCGGGTCCGCCGCGCGGTTGACCGCCACCGCGCGCGAGCACTTCGGGCGCCTCGACGGCATCCTGATCAGCGTCGGCGGACCGGCCGCGGGCTCGGCGGACACCACCACCGACGAACAGTGGCGGACCGCCTTCGAATCGGTCTTCCTCGGCGCGGTGCGGCTGGCCCGCACGGCGGCGGCAGAGCTCTCCGACGGCGGTGTCATCGGATTCGTACTCTCCGGCTCGGTCCATGAACCCATCCCCGGCCTGACGATCTCGAACGGTCTGCGCCCCGGCCTGGCCGGCTTCGCGAAGTCGTTGGCCAACGAGCTGGCGCCGCGCGGTATCCGGGTGGTCGGCCTGCTCCCCGGCCGGATCGACACCGACCGGGTACGGGAGCTGGACGCGCTCGGCGGCGACCCGGAGGCGGCGCGGGCGCGGAGCGAGGCCCGGGTGCCGCTGGGGCGTTACGGCGCGCCGGAGGAGTTCGGCAGGGCCGCCGCGTTTCTGCTGTCCCCCGCGGCGTCGTATGTGACGGGCGTGATGCTGCCGGTCGACGGCGGGTTCCGGCACGGCTTCTGAGGTGCCCGGTACGGCTTCTGAGCCGTCCACAACAGCTGCTCCAGCCCGATCGGGTGCCGCCACGCCGCCGAGCGGCAACAGGCGGCCGAGGGCGATGTGACTGCGTACCGTCTGTTCCATCCGTTGTTCGCTTCGCCCGTCATCTCACCCACCCTGCCGTATCCCCGGCGCGGAACGGGGCATGCGCACATACCGTAGGCAGCGGAATCCGCCAGCACTCGGGAAGGGACATACCGCGATGAGCGACACCGCACCGCAGCACCAGCCGGATGTGATCAAGCGCGGCGGCGGCGCTCCAGCGACCCGCGGACGCACCACCATCGCGGACGGCGTGGTGGAGAAGATCGCCGGACTCGCGGCGCGTGACGTCCTCGGTGTCCATGCGATGGGCAGTGGCATCTCGCGCACCTTCGGCGCGGTCCGTGACCGGGTTCCCGGCGGCACCAAGTCCGTTACGCGCGGTGTGAAGGCGGAGGTCGGCGAGGTCCAGACGGCGCTCGATCTGGAGATCGTCGTCGACTACGGGGTTTCCATCGCGGATGTCGCCCGCGATGTGCGGGAGAACGTCATCTCGGCGGTGGAGCGGATGACGGGGCTCGAGGTGGTCGAGGTCAACATCGCGGTCAGTGATGTGAAACTGCCCGAGGAGCAGGACGATGAAGTGCTGGAGTCCCGCCTGCAGTAGCCCCGCACCTTCGCTTCGGACTGGGAGCTCACGATGAGTATGGCTGTGGTAGGCCTGATGGCCGGTATGGCGCTCGGTTTCGCCGGCTACTTCGGCGGCTTCGCAGCCTTTCTTCTGGTGGCCGCGCTCGGCGCGGTCGGCTTCATCGGTGGCAAGTTCCTCGACGGTGACCTCGAGGCCGGGGACTTCTTCCACGGCCGCGACCACGGCGACCGGCGGCGATGACCACGCACGTGGCGCCCGGTGAGCGCGGGTCGACCCGGATCGCCGACCGGGTGGTGTCCAAGATCGCCGCTCAGGCGGCCCGTGAGGCGATCGGCGCGGTCCCCGAGGGCGGCTCGCCGCCGCATGCCGCGGCGACGGTGGACGAGGCGCGAGCGTGGGTGCACATCAGTCTGGAACTCGGCTATCCGTCCGACATCGGCGCCCAGTGTGCCGCGGTACGCCGTCAGGTCGCTCATCGGCTCCGGACGTTGGCGGACATGGAGGTGCCGGAGGTGGCCCTCCAGGTCGAACGGCTGCACTCCGTGCACACCACCGGCGCCGATCGGGGGAGGACCCGATGAGCGAACCCGACGACCGTACGCAGCGCCTGCCGATCGTCGAGCAGCCGCCACCGGCCGGGCCCGGCCGATCGGCGACCGCCTACCGTCCGACACCGGATCCCCGGGCCGGCAAGGTCCGCGCCGGGCGCTTCTGGTCGTCGCGCCGCACGCCGGCCGCACTGGTCGCCCTGGTGGTGCTCGGGGGGGCCGGCCTGCTGCTCTACGACGTCGCGTCAGTGCGCGCCGGACGGCCCGCGATGCGCTGGCGGCACGTACTGGCCGACAATCTGGCGACGCGCCCGTTGGGCGATATCCGGTTCGAGGTCGGCGCGGCCGTCGCGATGGCCCTCGGGCTGTGGCTGATTCTTCTCGCGCTCACGCCCGGTCTGCGGTCGGTGCTGCCGATGTCCCCGGGCGGTCACCGGGTGCGGGCCGGTCTGGAGCGGGAAGCCGCGGCCCTCGTCCTGCGTGACCGGGCGATGGAGGTGTCCGGCGTGCAGTCGGTACGTATCCGGGTGAAGCGGTCCCGGGTGGTGGCCCGGGCCCGCTCGCACTTCCGGGGGCTCGACGACGTACGGACGGACCTGAACGCAGCGCTGGAGGCGGGCATCACGGAGCTGGGACTGGCCTCGGCGCCCCGGCTCTCCGTGCATGTCGGCCGTCCGGCCGGGAAGGGATGACGCCGCGATGCTGAGGTCGGTCAACCGGGTGCTGGTGTGCGTCGCCGGCCTGGCCCTGCTCGCGCTCGGCGGCGCGGTACTGGCAGCGGGGCTCGGTCTCTCCACTCCGTCGTGGTGGCCCTTCAGCGGGCCGCACGCCGTCCTGCTGAGCGCGCCGGACCGGCAGCGGTACCGCGACGAGAGCTGGTGGTGGCCGGCGGTCATCGCGGGGCTCGCGGTCATCATCCTGCTCGCCCTGTGGTGGCTGTTCGCCCAGCTGCGCGGCTCGCGCCTCTCGGAGGTCCTGGTGGACAGCGGGGACGGTGAGGGGGCAAGGCTCCGCGGCCGGGCACTGGAGGACGTGGTGTCGAGCGAGGCGGAGGCGCTGCACGGAGTCGATCGCGCCAAGGTCGCGCTGCGGGGCCGGCGGACGGCGCCCGAGGCCCGGGTGGTCCTGGTCCTCGAGGCGCACGCCCAGCCGACTGCCGCGCTGTCCGGTCTCGCCACAGGAGCGCTGGCGCACGCCCGCGATTCGGCGGGGCTGGCGCAGTTCCCCGCCGAGATCCGGCTGCGGGCGGCGAAGCACCGGGCGCAGCGGGTGTCGTAACCGGGAGCTGCGCCCGGACCCGCCGCTGAGGACGGGTCAGTCCGAGAGCCCCGCCAGGTCGCGCAGCCTGCGGGCCTGTCCGGCCCGCTCGGCGGCCCGTTGGTCCTCGTAGGTACGCTCCGAGGCACCGCGAAGCAGGGCCTTGGTCTCGATCACCGCGTCGCGCGGGGCGGCGAGCAGCGCGCCGACCAGGTCCGTCACGGCGCTGTCCAGCTCCTCGGCCGGCACGGCGAGGTTGGCCAGACCGGTGCGGACCGCCTCGTCGGCGTGGATGTAGCGGCCGGTGACGCAGATTTCCAGCGCCCGGGCGTATCCGACGAGCCCCACCAGCGGATGGGTCCCGGTGAGATCGGGGACGAGTCCGAGACTGGTCTCGCGCATGGCGAACTGCACGTCCTCGGTGACAACCCGCAGGTCGCAGGCGAGGGCGAGCTGGAAACCGGCGCCGATCGCATGGCCCTGGACGGCGGCGACGGTGATCAGGTCGGGCCTGCGCCACCAGGTAAAGCCTTCCTGGTATTCGGCGATGACCGCGTCGAGTTCGGCGTCGCCGCCGCGTGCCAGATCGAGGAAGGACGGCTCACCGTCGAAACCCTCGGGCGTGAACGCCTGTCGGTCCAGGCCGGCGGAGAAGGACGCGCCCTCACCGCGGAGCACCACGACACGGACGTTGCCCGGCAGTGACCGCCCTGCTTCCGTCAACGCCCGCCACAGAGCGGGAGACTGGGCGTTGCGCTTCGCAGGATTGGTCAGCGTCACCGTGGCAACGGCGTCCTCGACGGTGAGCCGTACGCCGTCCTTGTCGAGCACATGGGCCATCGAGGTCATGGGAGCCTCCGGTTCGGATGCAGACGGATAAGTGACTGCACAGTAACCACCCTGCCGACCTCTCGGCCGACCGGGTGGTCACCGCCAAGAACCGGTGATCCCGGACCGCGGTTGCCGCACCGCGGACCCGTCAGGCCGACGCGGCCTTCTTGCCTCGTGTCGCTCCGCCGCGCCCCCGCAGGGTCACGCCGGACTCGCTGAGCATCCGGTGGACGAATCCGTAGGAGCGGCCGGTCTCTTCGGCCAGCGCCCGGATGCTTGCACCGGAGTCGTACTTCTTCTTCAGGTCTGCCGCGAGCTTGTCGCGCGCGGCGCCGGTTACCCGGCTGCCCTTCTTCAGAGTCTCGGCCACCCGTGCCTCCTCAAGGAAGTGCGCTCTGGACTCTCATGATCACCCCTACACGCCGTCCTGGCCACCCATTCGGCAAGGTCTATTGGGACGGGGATGTGTGTGTCCCGGGTCACCAGCACGAACGGAATTCGATATTCCGTTTCGACCGGCCTCCGCCAACAACCGGCTGCGCACCGGAAACCGCAGGTCAGAGCCGTCACTGCAACCCCGGCACGGCGTCCAGCCGGCCGGTCGCCCCAGGACACCGGAGCCGGTGCATGACACGCCGGGGTACGAGAGCGACTCACTCAGATGATGGATCACCCATGGGCCGAATGATCCATCCGAAGTGGATCAGGCCGAAGGGAATCAGGCCGAAGGGAATCAGGCAAGCGCGACGAGATCCGCGTAGTCCGGGCCCCAGAGGTCCTCGACTCCGTCCGGCAGCAGGATGATCCGCTCCGGCTCGAGTGCGTGGACCGCCCCCTCGTCGTGGGTGACCAGGATGACCGCCCCCTTATAGGTGCGCAACGCCCCGAGGATCTCCTCCCGGCTCGCCGGGTCGAGGTTGTTGGTGGGCTCGTCGAGGAGCAGCACGTTGGCCGATGAGACCACCAGGGTGGCCAGCGCGAGGCGGGTCTTCTCACCGCCGGAGAGCACGCCCGCGGGCTTGTCGACGTCGTCGCCCGAGAAGAGGAAGGAGCCGAGCGTCTTGCGGACCTGGACCAGATCCAGGTCGGGGGCCGAGGAGCGCATGTTCTCCAGCACCGTGCGCCGGGGGTCGAGCGTCTCGTGCTCCTGGGCGTAGTAGCCCATCTTCAGCCCGTGCCCCTCGACGACCGAACCGGTGTCCGGCTTCTCGGCGCCGGCCAGCAGACGCAGCAGGGTGGTCTTGCCCGCTCCGTTGAGGCCGAGGATGACGACGCGCGAACCCTTGTCGATCGCGAGATCCACATCGGTGAAGATCTCGAGCGAGCCGTACGACTTGGACAGCCCCTCGGCCATCAGCGGGGTCTTGCCGCACGGCGCGGGGTCGGGGAAGCGCAGCTTGGCCACCTTGTCGGAGACCCGGACCGCTTCCAGGCCCGCGAGCAGCCGGTCGGCGCGCTTGGCCATGTTCTGGGCGGCGACGGTCTTGGTCGCCTTGGCTCGCATCTTGTCGGCCTGCGAGTTGAGGGACGCGGCCTTCTTCTCGGCGTTCTGCCGCTCACGCTTGCGACGCCTCTCGTCGGCCTCGCGCTGCTGCTGGTAGAGCTTCCACCCCATGTTGTAGACGTCGATCTGCGTGCGGTTGGCGTCCAGATAGAAGACCTTGTTCACGACCGTCTCGACCAGCTCTTCGTCGTGGGAGATCACGATGAAGCCGCCGCGGTACGTCTTGAGGTACTCGCGCAGCCAGGCGATCGAGTCGGCGTCGAGGTGGTTGGTGGGCTCGTCGAGGAGCAGCGTGTCGGCGTCCGAGAAGAGAATCCTGGCGAGCTCGACCCGGCGCCGCTGACCGCCGGAGAGCGTGTGCAACGGCTGGCCGAGCACCCGGTCGGGCAGTCCGAGGGCGGCGGCGATGGTGGCTGCCTCGGCCTCGGCGGCGTACCCGCCCTTGGTGAGGAACTCGGTTTCCAGGCGCTCGTACTTCTTCATCGCCTTCTCGCGGGTGGCGCCCTGTCCGTTGGCCATCCGCTCCTCGTTCTCCCGCATTTTGCGCAGCACGGAGTCGAGTTCGCGGGCGGAGAGGATGCGGTCGCTTGCGAGCACGTCCATGTCGCCGGTGCGCGGGTCCTGCGGCAGGTAACCGACCTCGCCGGAACGGGTGATGGTGCCTCCGGCGGGGACGCCTTCACCCGCGAGGCACTTGGTGAGCGTGGTCTTGCCCGCACCGTTGCGGCCGACCAGGCCGATGCGGTCGCCCTTGGCGATACGGAAGGAAGCGGACTCGATGAGGATGCGGGCGCCGGCGCGCAGCTCGATGCCGGAAGCGGTGATCACGGAAAGACTCCAGGGCGGTATGGACGGCGGAAGGGCAGGCGGAGGGGATGCTTCGACGCCGGCTAATGCACAAGGAGAAATGCCATGAGGCCCAGTCTAACGGTGTCGCGCAAGCGCTCTGCCGCCGCGGCGGCTCTGTCCGGGGTGGCCCATGTCACGCCGGGACGTTGTCAGTGCCCGGTGCCAGACTGGGCCTCGCAGGCGCATCGGTTCCGATCCAGTCCGATCAACAGGCGAGTGGGAGGGTGAGCGGCATGGCCGTCACCATCAGTCCGACGATTCTGTACGACGACGCGAAGGCAGCGATCCGGCTGCTCAAAGAGGCCTTCGGCTTCAGCGAACAGGCCGTCTACGAGGACCAGCAGGGCCAGGTGCTGCACGCCGAGCTGGCGTACGGCGACGGCTTGGTGATGCTGGGTTCCAAGGGCCGCGAAGGCGTGTTCGCCAAGGCGATGGCGGGCGGCGGCCCGGTCGGGGTCTACGTGGTGGTCCAGGACACCGACGCACACCACCGGCAGGCCGTCGAGCACGGGGTGGAGATCCTGATGCCACCGACCGACCAGGATTACGGCTCCCGCGACTACATTTCCCGCGACCCGGAGGGAAACGTCTGGAGTTTCGGGACCTACGTACCGGGGGCCCCGGCCCAGGACTGACCGAGCGGGTCGGCCGGTCCCGGGGGCGTGCCGGGAACAGAAGCTCGCGCCGGACCGGTCAGACTCCCCCGGTATGCACCTGGAAGGCCGCCCGGCGCACGGCCTTCGCCAGCGCCGGGTCCGGGTGCGCCGCGGCGAGGGCCACCAGCACCTGCACGGTGCGGGGATGACCCACCGCCTGTACTTCTTCGAGCAGCGCCGGGACGGTGCCCTGCACGGCCGATTCGAGGTGGCGGACCAGCAACGGGGTCTCGCCGTGGTCGGCGACGGCCGCAGCTGTGTCCACCCAGAGCCAGGTCGCTTCCGCACGGGTCAGCGCGTCATGGGCGTCGTCGGGGTCGGCTCCCTCGTATTCGGCCAGCCAGAGGACCGCGTACGGGCGCAACGAGATCTCGTCGGCGGCGGCCCGGACGGCGGCCTCCGCAGGACCGCCGACCACCCGCAGCGCCTCGAAGGCGAGGCCGCGCAGCAGTGCGTCCTCGCCACGGGCGACACTGAGGAGTTCGGCGACCGCGCTGCCGACCGGCCGCGCGGCCAGCCAGGCACGGTACTCGGCGCGGGCGGGGCCGGGGGTCAGGCCCGCGCAGCCGCGCAGCATGTCGTCGGCGGACTGCTCGATGTTCCCGGCCGGGCTCTGCGCGGCGACGCAGATCTGCTCCAGCTTGACCCAGACGGCCCAGTTGCCCAGCGGGGTCAGCGTCGCGAGGCCGGGCCCTAGGGTCAGCGCACCGACCGCGGCCAGCCCGTGCAGCGCCCAGTCCAGCAGCTCCGGGAGCGGCGCAGGGGCGGCGGGCTGCTGCGGCCCGTAGGGCACCTCGCAGCGCTCCTCGTGCAGTTCGGCGACGCGCTGCTCCAGCAGATCGAGCAGGGCGGGCACGGTCACCGGGCCCGCGGAGAGCTGGAGCAGTGAGAGCACCTGCGGGACGGCCTCGACGACCTCGGCGACCGCGGCGGCCGCGACCTCCTCGGAGGCCGGGTGGACGATCGACCACGCGTCGAAGAGCGCCACCCAGCCGCGCAGCACCGCGGAGTCGTCGCGGTCCCAGGCGCGCAGCCGCCAGCCGGGGCGCGCGGTGTCGCCGTGCAGTTCGACCAGCCCGGCGAGCCGGGCGCGGTCCCAGCCCGCACGCACCTCATCCGGCGTCAGGTCCAACGCCTGGACGGCCCGTTCAGCCGTCTGCGCGAGGAGCGCGCCGGCCTGCCCCACCGGAGTCCGTGCCGCTCGCTCGGAGCGGGGAGTTGCGGCGCGGGCATCTGCGGTGCGGGGGGCCGCTGAGCGGGGAGCCGCGGGGAGCGACTCCGCGGCCCAGCGGGCGACCCGGACGGCGTCGGCGAGGACCGCTCGCGCCTGACGGGCCAGCTCCGCGGCGGGCGGGGTGCCCTCCGGTGGCCGCGGGGTGGGTCGGGTTGGCCGGCTGGTCACGACACGGCGAGCCGTGACGAGCGGTCGAGGACGGACGAGTCTGAGCCTGGAGTCGCGCGGAGTACGGGACGTCACGGGGAGCAGTCTCGCCTCTGACGGGCCGAAAGCCCAAACGGAACCCCGCCTTGCAGGTTGACGGAACGTGCCGGCGTCACATCAACGGTGTGAGGAAGCGTCGCAGGGTCTCCTCGTAGTGGGCCGGGTCTGCGTTCCACATGGCCGCGTGCGGGGCGTTGTCGACAGCGTCCAGGATGACCAACTCGGGCCGCCTACGAGCGAGTTCACGCGACCGGCGCCAGGACGACAAGCGGTCGCCGGGGCCGTGGAAGATCAGCGTGGGGACGCACATCGCGTCGGGCGCCGACACGACGCGCAGCCGGTCACCGTCCAGGCCGGTACGCCCCTGGGCGGCCCTGACCGCGAGGGGCAGCAGCGCGGCCGGCGTGCGGCGGGCGGAGGCCAGAGCGCGCACGGTGGCCTCCCAGTCGAGGACCGGGGAGTCCAGCACCAGTCCACTGATGCGGTCGCTCAGCGCGGACCCGGCGGCCGCGTGCAGAGCCATCGAGGCGCCGGTGGACCAGCCGTGCAGGACGACGCGCTCCGCGCCGTGGTCGACCGCGTAACGGATGGCGGCGTCCAGGTCCTGCCACTCCTCCGCGCCGAAGCGTCCGAGTCCGTCGGGGGAAGCGGGCGCGCCGGGATCCCCGCGATAGGCGATGTCGAGCACCGGGAACTGCAGCTGGTGCAGCAGGCTCAGCACGTTCATCGGGTGTTCCCTGGTGGTGCCGATGCCGTGCACCGTGATGACCCAGATGGAGCGGGGTCCGGACACGAACCAGGCCGGGCAGGAGCCGAGCTCACCGGGGATGTCGACATCGGTGAAATCGAGCCCCAGTGCGGACCGGGGGTCGCCGACGTACACCTGCGGGGTGAGCCGCACCTTGTCGCCGGGGGCGAGCACGCCGTGCGAGACCCGTTCGAGACGCCGTACGACGGTGTCGGCCGTGCGCGGCACCAGGTCGAGGACGGGTCCCGCGACGGCGTGCGATCCGGTGCCCGCCAGGCCGTACGTACCTGGGCGCAGCGACGCCAGGCAGCGGGTCAGGGTGATCCGGCCGGGGTCCGTGGCATGCACGGAGATCCGGGGCTCGGTGGGCAGCGGGCGTCGCGACGCCTTGAGAGCGGCATTGCCGGTGTACCGGCCGGCGGCGACCGAGGCCACGCCGACGCCTATCAGGGAGGTGACGGCCAATGCCGTCGCTGTAGCCGGGCGCATCTCTCCAGTGTCCGTACGCACCCGCCGGACGGCCAGTGGGCCGCAGCAAACGGCGTGGCGCTCGGGCCCCGGCGTCTACTGGCCGTACCCCCGGAGCTTCTCGCCCACCTCGGCCAGTTCGGCGGGCGAGAGCAACGAGGGCGTCCGGCCCGGAACCGCACTGGCGGTGAGCCAGAGCCTGCACATCCATTCCAGTTGCGCGGTGCGGTCGTAGGCCTGTTCGAGGGAGCTGCCGTGGGTGACCGTGCCGTGGTTCTGCAGCAGGCAGCCGGTGCGGTTCTCCAGGGCCCGGAGCATGTGTTCGGCCAGCTCGTCCGTGCCGTAGAGCGCATAGGGGGCGACCCGCACCGGACCGCCGAGCGCCGCGGTCATGTAGTGGATGACGGGCAGCTCGGGCACGAGGGTGGAGACGGCGGTCGCGTGCACCGCGTGGGTGTGGACGACGGCGGACGCCTCGGTGTTCCGGTAGACCGCGAGATGCAGGGGCAGCTCACTGGTCGGCTTGAGCTCACCGATGACCTGGCGGCCCGCCGGGTCCACCGCGACGGTGTCCGCCGGGCCGAGCCGGTCGTAGGGGACGCCGCTGGGTGTCACCAGGATCAGATCGCCGGTCCGTACCGAGACATTGCCCGATGTGCCCACGACCAGCCCTTCGGCCGCCGATCTGCGGGCAGTGGCCACCAGGTCGCGCCAGGCCTGTGCGACTGCGTTCGGTTCTGTATGCGGGTCGGTCATCCGGCGATGATGTCAGGCCGGCCGGGCCCCGTCCGTGCCACCGCGCGTTCGCACGATCACGCAGGGACAAAGCGGAAGCTCGCCGACCGGACAGAGTCACCACAGCGCCCGTCCCAGTTCATCTTCCGTTCATTCAGGTTGCCTACGTTCGTCGCGTCAATGACCTCGAGCGATTGCCCAGGTAAATGGAACACTTGACCCTGCTCCTTGGGATCGTGATCATTACCGCTCTCGTGTTCGATTTCACGAACGGTTTCCACGACACGGCCAACGCGATGGCGACGACCATCTCGACCGGTGCTCTCAAACCCAAGACCGCGGTGGCCATGTCCGCCGCGCTCAACCTTGTCGGGGCTTTCCTGTCCATCGAGGTCGCCAAGACGATTTCCGGCGGGATCATCAATGAACAGGGCATCAGCACAGAAGTGATCTTCGCGGCGCTCGTCGGCGCCATCCTCTGGAATCTGCTGACCTGGCTTCTCGGCCTGCCGTCCAGTTCCTCCCACGCACTCTTCGGCGGTCTCATCGGCGCCACCCTCATGTCGGTCGGCACCTCCGGTGTCAACGGCGATGTGGTCGTCACCAAGGTGTTGCTGCCCGCGGTGGCGGCGCCGGTCGTCGCCGGACTCGCCGCGCTGCTCGCCACCCGGCTGACGTACCGGATCGGCCGGCACGCGGACGAGAAGGCCACCGCCAAGGGGTACCGGGCCGGGCAGATCGCATCGGCCGGTCTGGTCTCACTCGCGCACGGTACGAACGACGCGCAGAAGACCATGGGCGTCATCACCCTGGCCCTGGTCACCGGCAACGTGATCGCCCCCGGATCGAACCCGCCGCTGTGGGTCATCGTCTCCGCGGGCACCGCCATCGCGCTGGGCACCTACCTGGGCGGCTGGCGCATCATCCGGACCATGGGCAAGGGGCTCACCGAGCTCCGGCCGCAGCAGGGCTTCGCAGCGCAGACCGGCGCGGCGACCGTGATCCTCGCGTCCTCGCATCTCGGCTTCTCGCTCTCCACCACGCAGGTCTGCTCCGGCTCCGTGATGGGCGCCGGCGTCGGACGCAAGGGCGGCGTGGTCCGCTGGTCCACCGCGAGCCGGATGTGCATCGCCTGGGTTCTGACCCTGCCGGCCGCCGCACTCGTCGCCGCCGGTGCGGAGTATCTGACCGGCCACGGCCCGTGGGGCGTCGGCGCCGTGGCGGTCCTGCTGGTCGCCGGCTCCGGCGTCATCTGGTCGCTGTCCCGGCGCAAGCCCGTCGACCAGCACAGCGTCACGCCTGATGAGCCCGTCGAGCCCGTGGATGTCGTCACCGCCGCCCTCGCGGCGGTCAGCCCGCCGCCGGCCGGGCTGACGGCCGAGGCTCTCCGGGCCACCATTCCCGCCCCGGACGGCGCACCGGAACCCACCCGACCGGCCGCGGTCTGAAGCAGAGGACACTGCAATCATGAACATCGACTGGGCAGCTCTCGGCACCGTTTTCGGCGTCAGTCTGGTGGCCACCGTCGGACTGGTGGGTCTGTTCACCCTCGGCGTCGTGGGCCTTGCCAGGAAGTCGGCACCGGACGGCGCCGGCGGTACGGCCCCTGCGCCCGCCGCACGCGCCGGGGCGTACGCCTGCTTCGCTCTCTGCACGGCCGCCGTCGCCTACGGGATTTACCTCATCGTCGGCTGACCGCCGTTCGGACACGTCGCCTCGTCCACGTCGCCTCCTCGCAGGTCAAGGCGAGTTGACGGTTGTTCTCGGCGCGTGGTGGACTGCCGGGGCCAATACGGCGGCAGGAGAGGAAGCACGGTGCGAATCCGGCGCGGTCCCGCCACTGTCACCGGGGGTCACACCCCCGGGAGCCAGGAACTCTCACCGCCGGACCCGTCGAACCAGGGCGCGGACACCCTGAGTGAGGACCTATCGCCATGCGCGGCTGCCTGTCGCCCGATGCTGTGACCCGTACGAGAAGTACCCCCCGCACAAGAGCCCGTCGAGGCGCAACGGCCTGCTGACCCATGCGTGCCGAGCAGATATTCGTATACGGCGCCACCACCGGCATCGCCGCGGACCTGGTCCTCGGAGATCCCCGGCGCGGACATCCGGTCGCCGCTTTCGGACGGGCCGCCGCGGCCGTCGAGCGGCGCCTGTGGCGTGACCACCGGGCGTGGGGCGCACTGCACACCGCCGTCTGCGTCGGAAGCGCGGTGGGCGCCGCGGTGCTGGCCCGGCGTGCCGTGCGCGGCCGCGCCGGGGCCGGAATCGCGCTGACCGCCGCCGCCACCTGGACGGTTGTCGGCGGCACCTCGCTGGGCCGGGAGGCGCGTACGGTCGGCGCCGCGCTGGCAGCGGGCGACATCGAAGCGGCCAGGGAACGACTGCCGCACCTGTGCGGCCGGGACCCGCACGCGCTGGACTCTCCGCAACTGGCGCGCGCCGTGGTGGAATCCGTCGCAGAGAACACCTCGGACGCCGTGGTGGGTGCGCTGGTCTGGGGCGCCCTGTGCGGGGTGCCCGGCCTGGTGGGCTTCCGCGCGGTGAACACCCTCGACGCGATGGTCGGCCACCGCTCGCCGCGGTATCTGCGGTACGGCTGGGCCTCGGCCCGGCTCGACGATCTGGCCGGCTGGCCGGGCGCCAGGCTGACTGCCGTACTGGCGGTGCTGGCCGGCGGGAACCCGCGCGGCGCTGCCCGCACCTGGCGCGAGGACGCGGCCGGCCATCCCAGCCCGAACGCAGGTCCGGTGGAGGCGGCGTTCGCCGGAGCGCTGGGCGTACGGCTCGGCGGGACGCTCGCGTACGGCGGCCGGGTCGAGCACCGGGCGGTGCTCAACGGTGGCGGCAGGCCGGCCGGGGTGGACGACATCGAGCGCGCGGTGCGGCTGTCGCGCCGGGTGGGTCTGCTCGCACTCGCGACAGCCCTCGTAGCGAGGAAGGCCCTGATGGCGGGGAAGGCCCATGCGGTGAGAGAGGTCCATGCGGTGAGAGGCGTCCATGCCGTGAGAGGGGTACGCGGATGAGTGGCGGGCTGCTGGTCGCCGGAACCACCTCGGACGCCGGGAAGAGCGTGGTGACGGCCGGCATCTGCCGGTGGCTGGTGCGCCGTGGCGTCAAGGTCGCGCCCTTCAAGGCGCAGAACATGTCGCTGAATTCCTTTGTCACCCGCGAAGGTGCGGAGATCGGCCGCGCGCAGGCGATGCAGGCCCAGGCGGCCAGGGTGGAGCCGTCGGCGCTGATGAACCCGGTCCTCCTCAAGCCCGGCAGCGACCGGTCGAGCCAGGTGGTGCTGATGGGTAAGCCGGTCGGCGAGATGAGCGCCCGCGGGTTCTTCGGGGACGCCGGCGCTCCGTCCACCGGCGACGGTGCGCAACCCGGGCGCAGGGAAGCCCTGTTGGGGACTGTCACGGACTGCCTGGACCGGCTTCGGGGCACGTATGACGCTGTGATCTGTGAAGGGGCCGGCAGCCCGGCCGAGATCAATCTGCGGCGGACGGACATCGTCAACATGGGCATCGCGCGGGCTGCCCGATTCCCGGTGGTGGTGGTGGGCGACATCGACCGGGGTGGCGTCTTCGCCTCGTTCTTCGGTACGACCGCGCTGCTCAGCGCCGAGGACCAGGCGCTGGTCGCCGGATACCTGGTCAACAAGTTCCGCGGTGACGTGTCGTTGCTGGAGCCCGGCCTCGACATGCTGCACGGGCTGACGGGGCGCCGTACCTACGGCGTCCTGCCGTTCGCGCACGGCCTCGGCATCGACGAGGAGGACGGGCTGCGGATCTCGATGCGGGGCACCGTGCGCGAGTCGTCCGTCGCCCCGCCGCACGGTGCGGAGGTGCTGCGGGTCGCCGTCTGCGCTGTGCCGTTGATGTCCAACTTCACCGATGTGGACGCACTGGCGGCCGAACCCGGCGTGCTGGTGCGGTTCGTGGACCGGGCGGACGAGCTCGCCGACGCGGACCTGGTGATCGTGCCGGGCACCCGGGGCACCGTCCGCGCTCTGGAGTGGCTGCGTCGGCGCGGACTCGCCGACGCGCTGGCCCGCCGGGCCGTGGAGGGGCGTCCGGTGCTGGGCATCTGCGGTGGCTTCCAGTTGCTGGGCGAGCACATCGACGACGAGATCGAGTCGCGGGCCGGCGCCGTGGACGGCCTGGGCCTGCTGCCCGTACGGGTCAGGTTCGCCGCCGCGAAGACCCTGGGCCGGCCTGCCGGTGAGGCGCTGGGCGAACGCGTCGAGGGGTACGAGATCCACCACGGGGTGGCCGAAGTGCTGGGCGGCGACGCCTTCCTGGACGGCTGCCGCTCCGGCGCCGTCTGGGGCACCCACTGGCACGGTTCGCTGGAGAGCGACGGCTTCCGGCGCGCCTTCCTCCGGGAGGTCGCGCGGGCGGCGGGGCGGCGTTTCGTGCCGGCTCCCGACACCTGCTTCGGCATGCTCCGCGAGGAACAGCTCGACCGGCTCGGTGACCTCATCGAGGAGCACGCGGACACCGAGCGGCTGCTCGCGCTCATCGAATCGGGGGCTCCGGCCGGACTTCCCTTCATCCCGCCCGGAGCGCCGTGAGCACCGCGCCGGCTTGTCCCGTCCGAACCCGTGTACCCGAAGGAGTGATTCCCTCATGACCACCCCCTATCCGTTCACCGCGATAGTCGGGATGGACGATCTGCGGCTCGGGCTGCTGCTCAACGCGGTCTCCCCCGCCGTGGGCGGTGTACTGGTCCGGGGGGAGAAGGGCACCGCCAAGTCGACGGCGGTGCGCGCGCTTTCGGCCCTGCTACCGGAGGTTCCGGTGGTTTCCGGGTGCCGCTTCTCCTGCGATCCCGCGGCCCCCGACCCGGCGTGTCCCGACGGGCCGCACGGCCCGGCCGGCGCGTCGGGAGGCGCGTCGCGCGCTGCCCGCATGGTCGAACTGCCGGTCGGGGCCTCCGAGGACCGGCTGGTCGGGGCCCTGGACATCGAGCGGGCGCTGGCCGAGGGCGTGAAGGCCTTCGAGCCCGGACTGCTCGCCGACGCGCACCGCGGGATTCTCTACGTCGACGAGGTCAACCTGCTCCACGACCACCTGGTCGACCTGCTGCTGGACGCCGCCGCGATGGGTGCCTCGTACGTCGAGCGCGAGGGGGTGTCGGTACGGCACGCCGCCCGCTTCCTGCTCGTCGGGACGATGAACCCCGAGGAGGGCGAACTGCGGCCGCAGTTGCTGGACCGCTTCGGGCTGACCGTCGAGGTCGCCGCGTCGCGCGAACCGGAACAGCGGGTCGAGGTGGTGCGGCGCCGGCTGGCCTACGACGACGATCCGGCCGCCTTCGCCGCCAAGTGGGCCGACGAGGAACGGGCCTTGCGCGAGCGCGTGGTGGCTGCCCGCGGCCTGCTGCCGGACGTCCGTCTCGGCGACCCCGCGCTGCTGCAGATCGCGGCGACCTGCGCGGCCTTCGAGGTGGACGGGATGCGCGCGGACATCGTGATGGCCCGCACCGCGAGTGCGCTGGCCGCCTGGGCCGGTCGCACCGATGTGAGCGCGGACGACGTACGGCAGGCCGCCCTGCTCGCGCTGCCGCACCGCCGCCGGCGCAATCCCTTCGACGCGCCGGGGCTCGACGAGGAGAAGCTGGACGACACGCTCAAGGAGTTCGGCGGCGACGAGGACGACGACCCCGGCCCCGACGGGCCCGGCGGCGGAGGCCGGCCGCCCGGCGACAGCCCCGGCACACCGCCGCAGGACGGCGCGGGCCGCAGCGACACGCCGACGCCGTCCGACGCCGGGGAGCCCGGCGGCGACCGCGAGGGTGCCGCGGCGAGTGCCGCCCCGTCGGGCAGCGGCGAGCAGCCGGCCGCCCGGGCCGCCGAGCCGTTCCGTACGAAGATGCTGAGCGTGCCCGGGCTCGGGGAAGGCGCGGCAGGCCGTCGCTCCAGGGCCCGCACCGAGCACGGCAGGACCACCGGGGCCCAGCGGCCCCGAGGAACGCTCACCAAGCTGCACCTGGCGGCGACCGTGCAGGCCGCGGCGCCGCATCAGCGGGCCCGCGGCCGGTCGGGCACCGGTCTGGTGATCCGCCGGGACGATCTGCGGCAGGCCACCAGGGAGGGGCGCGAGGGCAACCTGGTGCTGTTCGTGGTGGACGCGTCCGGGTCCATGGCCGCCCGGCAGCGGATGAGCGCGGTCAAGGGCGCGGTCCTCTCGCTGCTGCTCGACGCCTACCAACGCCGGGACAAGGTGGGCCTGGTGACGTTCCGCGGGAAGGACGCGGACGTGGCGTTGCCGCCCACCTCGTCCGTCGACGCGGCGGCCGCCCGGCTGGAGCAGCTGCCCACCGGGGGCCGCACGCCAGTGGCCGCGGGGCTGTTGAAGGCCCATGACGTGCTGCGGATCGAGCGGCTGCGGGACCCCTCGCGCCGGCCGCTGCTGGTGGTCGTCACCGACGGCCGTGCGACCGGTGGCCCGGAGCCGGTGGCGCTGGCCGCCCGTGCGGCCCGGCTGCACGAGGCCGACGGCACCGCGTCGGTCGTGGTGGACTGCGAGTCGGGGCCGGTGCGGCTCGGGCTCGCCGGGGAGCTCGCCGCTCAACTGGGCGGCACCGCCGTGACGTTGGACGAGCTGCGGGCGGAGAGCATCGCCGGGCTTGTGAAGGACGTACAGACCACTTCGAGGAGGGCCGCCTGATGCCGCAGGGACAACCGACCACCGTGCCCGATGACGGGCTCACCACCCGCCAGCGCCGCAACCGGCCGCTGACTCTGGTGCACACCGGCCCGGGAAAGGGCAAGTCGACGGCCGCCTTCGGGCTCGCGCTGCGCGGCTGGAACCAGGGGTGGCCCATCGGGGTGTTCCAGTTCGTCAAGTCGGCGAAGTGGAAGGTCGGCGAGGAGCGGGCGCTGCGGGTGCTCGGCGAGAGCGGCGAGGGCGGAACCGTCGCCTGGCACAAGATGGGTGAGGGCTGGTCCTGGGTCCAGCGGGACATCGAGTCCAGCGAGGAAGCCGCGAAGGAGGGCTGGGAGCAGGTCAAGCGCGACCTGGCCGCTGAGGCGTACCGGCTCTATGTGCTGGACGAGTTCGCCTACCCGATGCACTGGGGCTGGGTGGACACCGACGAGGTGCTCTCCGTGCTGCGGGAGCGCCCCGGCAGCCAGCACGTCGTGATCACCGGCCGTAACGCCCCGGAGAAGCTGCTCGGCTTCGCGGATCTGGTGACCGAGATGACCAAGGTCAAGCATCCGATGGACGCCGGTCAGAAGGGCCAGAGGGGCATCGAGTGGTAGCTCGGCTCGTTGTCGCCGCGCCGGCTTCGGGAAGCGGCAAGACCACCGTGGTCACCGGGCTGATGGCCGCCTTCGCCGAACGCGGGCTCGCGGTGTCGCCGCACAAGGTGGGGCCGGACTACATCGACCCGGGCTACCACGCCCTCGCCACCGGTCGCCGCGGCCGCAACCTCGACGCGTACCTGTGCGGGACGGAGCTGATCGCGCCGCTCTTCGAGCATGGCGCGGCGGGCTGCGACCTGGCCGTGGTCGAAGGTGTCATGGGGTTGTTCGACGGGGCGGCCGGTCAGGGGGAGCTGGCGTCCACCGCGCAGATCGCGAAGCTGCTGCGGGCGCCGGTGGTGCTGGTGGTCGACGCCTCGTCCCAGTCGCGGTCGGTGGCCGCGCTGGTGCACGGCTTCGCGTGCTGGGATCCGGAGGTACGGATCGGCGGGGTGATCCTCAACAAGGTGGCGTCGGACCGGCACGAGACCATGCTGCGGGAGGCGCTGGACGAGTCCGGGGTGCCGGTCCTCGGCGTGCTGCGACGGGTTCCGCAGGCGCGGACACCCTCCCGGCATCTGGGCCTGGTGCCGGTGGCCGAGCGACAGCCCGAGGCGGTGGATTCCGTCCGGGCACTGGCCGCGCAGGTGCGGGCCGGGTGCGATCTGGAAGGTCTGCTCGCGCTGGCGCGGAGTGCGCCCGCGCTGGGCGCGGAGGCCTGGGACCCGGGTGTCGCCTGCGGTTCGGCGGGGCAGGCGCATCCGCCGTACGCCGGGCAACGGCGCCCCCGGATAGCCGTGGCCGGCGGCCCCGCGTTCACCTTCTCGTACGCCGAGCACGCCGAACTGCTCACCGCCGCCGGCGCCGAGGTCGTCGCCTTCGACCCCCTGCACGACGAGGAACTGCCCGAGAGCACCCGCGGACTCGTCATCGGCGGCGGCTTCCCGGAGGTGTACGCCCCGGAGCTGTCCGCCAACGAGCCGCTCCGCAAAGCCGTCGCCGAACTGGCCTTCTCCGGCGCGCCGGTCGCCGCCGAATGCGCCGGGCTGCTGTATCTGTCCCGCTCGCTCGACGGGCAGCCGATGTGCGGCGTGCTGGCTGCCGAAGGCCTGATGTCCGAGCGGCTGACGCTCGGCTACCGGGATGCGGTGGCCGTCTGCGACAGTTCGCTCGCGGAAGCCGGGACCCGGATGCGCGGGCACGAGTTCCACCGCACGGTGCTGGAGCCGGGCGCGGGGCCATCGGCCGCATGGGGCATGCGTCAGCCGGCCCGCAGGCTCGAGGGTTTCGTACAACAGGGCGTGCACGCGAGCTATCTGCACACCCACTGGGCAGGCCGCCCGGCCGTCGCCCGCCGCTTCGTGGACGGGTGCGCGCGGTGATCCGGCCCGGCTCAGCCGGCCACGCCCACCACGAGCCAGATGAAGGCCACTCCCCCGATGGTGAACAGCAGCGTGGAGCGCGCCGGGTGCTCGTGGTGCGCCTCGGGGAGGATCTCGGCGGCGGCCAGATAGAGCAGTACGCCGCCGAAGAAGCCGAGATAGGCGCCGAGCGGTTGCTCCGGGAGGGTGAACAGCAGCGTCGACGCGGCGCCCACCACCGGGGCCAGCGCGTCGGCCACCAGCATGGCCACCGCCCTGCGGCGCGCGTTGCCGTAGAGGCTGGTCAGCGTGTACGTGTTGAAGCCGTCTGCGAAGTCGTGGGTGATCACGGCGATCGCCACGGCCGCCCCCATACCGCCGCCCACCTGGAAGGCCGCGCCGATCGCGACGCCGTCCATCAGGCTGTGCCCCACCATCGCGGCGGCCGCGGTCAGCCCCACCTGGGGTATCCGCCCGCCCGACACCGCGCCGCCCTCGTGGGACTCGCCGTGCGCGGGGCCGGGCACCGCCGGCTCGTGCGCCCCGTGTGCTGTCCGGCGTACCGCGAGCAGGCGCTCGACGAGGTGGGCCACCAGGAAGCCCGCGACGAACAGCAGCAGCGCGGCCGGTACCCCGAAGACCTCGCCGCCCGCCGCCGACAGTGCCTCGGGCAGCAGGTCGAGTCCCACCACGCCGAGCATCAGGCCCCCGGCCAGCCCGAGCACCAGATGACGCCGGTCGGTGACGTGCTGCGCCGTCCAGCCGCCGACCAGCGTCATCAGAAACGCTCCGAGCGCAACAAAGACCGCCATGCGCCCCTGCATAGCCCATGGCACCCCCTTCACGCACATCCACGCATGATTCAGGTGCCGGTCCGCCGCCCCGATCACTGCCCCGAGCGGAGAGGAACTCCGTCCATGCGGGAAGCGGATACCGGATCTGCCCCACACGCCGCACCGCTCGTCGTGGGGGTGGGGGCGTCCCGGGGTGTCGCCACCGAAGAGGTGCTCGGACTGATCGTGGACACGCTGCGCGTCGCCGGGCGCTCGCCGCTCGACGTGGTCGCGCTGGCGACCGTGGACGCCCGGGGCGCCGAGCCCGGGCTCGTGGGTGCGGCAGCGGCACTGGGCGTGCCGCTGCGGACGTACTCCGCCACCGAGCTCGCCGGTATCCCGGTACCGAACCCGTCCGGCACGGCGCTCGAAGCGGTCGCCACCCCGTCCGTCGCCGAGGCCGCCGCGCTGGCGTCCGGGGGCGAGCTGATCGTGACGAAGCGGAAGTCGTGCCCCGGGGGACGGGCCCCGATGGCCACCTGCGCCGTGGCACGGCGAACGCGGGACGCGCAGCAACCGGTCCCGTACAAAGTGGAACTTCCTGAGCGGCCCCACTTCCCTGCTGCGGACCTCGGGGACCACCATCACCACCATGGCAGTCATGCGCACACACTCTGACGCACACGATCTGCGTCACCATGGGGACTCCGAGGTCCGGGACCACGGTTGCGGCGATCTCGTCGACCTCGCAGTCAACGTCCGGACGGGAACCCCGCCGGACTGGCTGAAGGCACACATCGCCGATTCGCTCTCCTCGCTGGCCGCGTACCCTGACGGCCGGGCGGCCAGGGCAGCGGTGGCCGCCCGGCACGGGATTCCCGAGGAACGGGTGCTGCTGACCGCGGGAGCCGCCGAGGCGTTCGTGCTGATCGCGCGCGCACTGCCGGTGCGCAGACCGGTGGTCGTCCACCCGCAGTTCACCGAACCCGAGGCGGCGCTGCGCGACGCGGGGCACACCGTCCAACGGGTGGTGCTGTGCGAGAAGGACGGCTTCCGGCTCGACCCCGCTGCCGTCCCGGACACCGCGGACCTGGTGATGGTGGGCAATCCGACCAACCCCACGTCGATACTGCATCCGGCCGGGACCCTCGAGGCGCTCGCCGCGCCCGGACGCACGCTGGTGGTGGACGAGGCGTTCATGGACGCGGTGCCGGACGAACGCGAGGCGCTGGCGGACCGTACGGACATCCCCGGTCTGATCGTGCTGCGCAGCCTCACCAAGACCTGGGGGCTCGCCGGGCTGCGGATCGGTTACGTGCTCGCCGGTCCGGAGACCATCGGACTGCTCGAGCGGGCGCAGCCGCTCTGGCCGGTCTCCACCCCGGCCCTCGCAGCCGCCGAGGTCTGCTCGGCGGCTGCGGCGCTCACCGAAGCCGCTCGAGCGGCCCACCGGATCGCCGCCGACCGCGCCCATCTGCTCGCGGGCCTGGCCGAGTTCGACGAGATACGGGTGGTGGAGGCGGCCGAGGGCCCCTTCGTGCTGGTGCGGATGGAGCGGGCCGACGAGGTGCGCGCCCGGCTGCGCCGCCTCGGCTTCGCGGCCCGGCGGGGTGACACGTTCCCCGGCCTCGGAACCGACTGGCTACGGCTCGCGGTGCGCGACCGGGCGACCACCAACCGCTTTCTGCAGGCTCTCGACCAGGCGCTGACCGCCGTCGGCGACTGACCGGTCCGGTCGGGGGCTCAGCACGCCCCCGACCGCCGTCAGGCCCGGTTGCGGTCAGGCCCGGTTACGGTTGCGGCCGCGCGCGACGGCGAGTGCGCCCCCGCCGGCCAGCACCAGCGCCACGGCCCCGCCCGCGATGTACGGCGTCGTGGAGCTGCTGCCGGTCTCCGCGAGGTTCTCCTTCGCTCCGGCCGCGGCATCCGCCTTCACCGGCTCGGCGGCACCCTGCGGCCGGGTGTCCTGGGTGCCGGCGGTCGGGGCCGGGGATCCGGGCGCGGGGCTCGCCGTGTCACCGCCGTGGTGACGCGGCGGGGCCTTCGGCGACTCGCAGGTGGCCCGGGCCAGGGTGATCTCCCCCTGCACGTCGGCGACGTTCAGCTTGAGCGGGTTCACCGACACCTTCAGCCGGAGCGCGGTGGCCGCGGCGGTACGCGATGTGGTGCTGGTCTTCGAGAGGTCGAGCGTCACCGCGCCCACACCCGGCACCGACACCCGGGTCGTGCCACCGGCGGAAAGGGTGACGCGCTTGCCGAGCACCGTCACATGGCCGAGCACATTCGATTCCGCGCGGGGGTGTTCACCGGCCTTGCACTCCGCCTTCGACGTGACCTTCTCGACCTCGATCAGGGACAGCAGCGGCAGCCCCGGGACATGGACCCTGGCCCGGGCGATGTTGACGTACCCCTCCGCCCGGTGGGAGTCGACCGCGGCCTTCGCGGTGGCGACGTCGGCGCGCAGCAGGCTGAACGGATGCCCCCGGTCGACTCCGTCCAGCTTGGCGGTCAGTGCGGTCTTCGCGGCCGTCGCCGGGGCCTGTACCTCGTTGAGTGTGGTTTCGAGCGGTACGTCGACCGTCCTGTTGAGCAGTGAGACGTCGAGCCCGGTACGGAGCACGACGGCGCTCGCCTTCCCGTCACCGCCGGTGGTCGCCTGTGCCGGGGCCGCGGCGAGCAGCGCCACCGGCCCTGCGGTCAGCGCGGCCGCCACGAAGGTGGCGGCCGTACGGCGTACGGGCATGCGAAAGGTGTTGCTGTTCAAGGTGGTGGAACCCCCACAAGAGACGTGACGTCGCCGGAGGTGCACCCGTTTGGGACTTCGCGGGTACGCCGGCGACCGAGACACGGGAATCTTTACGCACGGAGGGTGAACGGGCAGCAACCTGACGTGAGTTCACCCGAAAGTGGCGTTTCCGCGCTTCTTTTCGAATCCTGACGCACAGGCATTCGTGCGAGACTCCGCCGTCACCCTTGCGAGGTGGTGCGCCGGTGACAGCACCGGGGGCGCACATAAAGCATCTCAACGAGGCGGGACGGTGCTGGGTTACGCCGGGTCAACCCGGCGCCCACCCTCCCGTCAGCCCACCACGCGCCCGTCGAGCACCACCCGGCGGGGAGCCGCCAGCACCCCCACGTCGGCCCGCGGATCCGCCTCGTACACCACGAGGTCCGCTACCGCGCCCTCGGCCAGCGCGTCCCTTCCCAGCCACCGGCGTGCCCCCCAGGTGGCCGCCGACAGCGCCTCCGGGGCCGGGATTCCCGCCTTCACCAGTTCGGCGACCTCCGCCGCGACCAGGCCGTGCGGCAGCGAGCCGCCGGCGTCGGTTCCGGTGAAGACCGGGATGCCGGCCTCGTGGGCGGAGCGCACGGTCTCGTAACGCCGTTCGTGCAACCGCCGCATATGCGCCGACCAGCGGGGATACCGGGCCTCGCCACCCGCGGCGAGCGCCGGGAAGGTCGCGATGTTGACCAGCGTCGGGACGATCGCGACGCCGCGCTCGGCGAAGAGCGGGATCGTCTCCGCGGTGAGTCCGGTGGCGTGCTCGATGCAGTCGATCCCGGCCTCCACCAGGTCCTGCAGCGAGTCCTCGGCGAAGCAGTGCGCGGTGACCCGGGCGCCGAGCCGGTGCGCCTCGGCGATGGCCGCGGTCACCTCGCCCCGCGGCCAGCAGGCCGCCAGATCGCCGGTGTCCCGGTCGATCCAGTCGCCGACCAGCTTCACCCAGCCGTCCCCCCTGCGGGCCTCCTGGGCGACGTAGGCGACCAGGTCGCCCGGTTCGATCTCGTGGGCGAAGTTACGGATGTAGCGACGGGTGCGCGCGATGTGCCGACCCGCCCGGATGATCTTCGGGAGGTCGGCGCGGTCGTCCATCCAGTGGGTGTCGGACGGCGAGCCGGCGTCCCGCAGCAGCAGCGCACCGGCCTCCCGCTCGGTGATCGCCTGCTTCTCGGCGGTCGCCGCGTCGACGGCGCCGTGCGTGCCGAGCCCCACGTGGCAGTGCGCGTCCACCAGCCCCGGCAGCACCCAGCCCCGCACCGTGACGGCTTCCCCGGCCGGGCGCCGGTACGTGATCCGTCCACCCACCACCCAGAGCTCGTCCCGGACCTCCTCGGGCCCGATGAGCACCCGCCCTTTCACATGCAGCACCGCGTGATCACTCATGCATCGAGCCTAGAACGCGCCTCAGTACCATCGAACCGCCGGCCCGGATGAATCGAACAAATCGCGAGGAGAGCACCGCTGTGACGCACGCATTCCTGGATCTGCCCCCGCTCACCGCGGCGCACTTCGCTTCGATCGAACGGCAGGTGGCCGCGCTGCTCCGCACCGAGCAGGATGTCGTGATCATGCAGGGCGAGGCGCTGCTCCCGCTGGAGGCCTGCATCCGCTCCGCCGCCGAGCCGGGATCGACCGCGCTCAATGTGATCACCGGCCCCTACGGCCAGACCTTCGGCAACTGGCTGCGCGACTGCGGGGTCACCGTGGTCGACCTGGCCGTGCCCTTCCACACGGCGGTCAGCCCCGACCAGGTGCGCGAGGCGCTGGCAGCGCACCCGGAGACCTCCTTCGTCTCGCTGGTGCACGCGGAGGCCGCGACCGGGAACACCAACCCGGTGGCGGCGATCGGTGAGGTCGTACGGGCCCACGGCGCCCTCTTCATGCTGGATGCCGTCGCCTCGGTGGGCGCCGAGCCGCTGCTGCCCGACGCCTGGGGCGTCGACCTGTGCGTGATCGGCGGACAGAAGGCGATGGGCGGCCCGGCAGGCGTTTCCGCGGTG
The DNA here is from genome assembly GCF_040689485.1 of Streptomyces sp. NPDC051322. Lineage (NCBI taxonomy): Bacteria > Bacillati > Actinomycetota > Actinomycetes > Kitasatosporales > Streptomycetaceae > Streptomyces > Streptomyces sp. NPDC051322. Next base: position 64,345 of record NZ_JBFBAK010000001.1, read on the forward strand.
TCGGTGAGCGAGCGGGCCTGGCAGCGGTTCGCGGAGAACCCACAGGCGCCGCGGGGCTCGTACCTCTCGCTGCTCGACTGGAAGCGGCGCTGGATCGACGGCGGCCGCAAGGCGCTGCCGCACGCGCCGGCACAGCTGGAGATGCTGGCGCTCCAGGCATGTCTGGACCGGATCGAGGCGGACGGCCTGGACACGGTGATGGACCGGCACGCGCGGGCGGCTGCCGCCACCCGGGCGGGCGCGCTCGCGCTGGGCGGCGGCCTGGCACCGTACGTCCACCGGGCTCAGGACTCGGCCCCCGTCGCCACCACCCTGCGCGTCCCGGCCGGCTCCGACGCCTCCGAACTGGTCGCCGAGGCTCTGGCCGCCGACCCGGCGCTGCCGCTGATCGCGGGCGGAGGAGCACTGGCGAAGGAGATGATCCGGATCAACCACTACGGTCCGCAGGCCACCGAGGACGCGGTGTACTCCGCGCTGGCGGCACTGGGTGCCGCCCTGCACGGCACGGGCACATCCGTGGACCTCCGAGGGGCTCGCAGCGCGGTCGCGGCGGCCTGGCAGAACGGCTGAGACGCCCTTTTTCCGGGGCTGCAACCAAAACCGTATACAGCGCTCCACTCCACACATAATAAAAGACAATCAAAGAACGCCTATTACTGGCTTTTCCCCTTACGCCTTCCGGGTTCTCCTGCCCTCTTTTTTGGAGCCTAAACGCTCAATCTTCAACCGGTTCGATCAGCGGTTTTCGGACACGCCTCCGAACGGTTACCTACATGTGACCGACCCCACAGAACGACCCCTTTGTGCCGTTATTTGCTGGACAAATCAGCCATATTCGCAAGCACGGCGTCGCCGACCCGCGCCCACGCGATAACACGATCACGGCGTTCCGCCAACCCCGCCCCGCCGTGCATTTTTCGAATTTGCTGGGTAAATTTCATCGACATGACCGCCGCGCAAGAAGACCTTGTACGTGCCCGCAGTGAATTCATCGAGATAGACACACCACGAGTGGAGGACGGAGCCGCGATCTGGCGTATCGCCCGCGACTCGGAGGTACTGGACCTCAACTCCTCGTACAGCTATCTGTTGTGGTGTCGCGATTTCGCAGAGACCTCCGTGGTGGCCCGCGGCTCGGACGGCGACCCCATCGGGTTCGTCACCGGGTACGTGCGCCCCAGCCGCCCCGAGGCCCTGGTCGTCTGGCAGGTCGCCGTCGACGGGGCCCATCGGGGCCGTGGCCTGGCCGGCGTACTGCTGGACAGCCTGACCGCGAAAGTCGCGGCCCGCGGCGAGGTCCGCGAGATCGAAACCACCATCACCCCGGACAACACCGCGTCCGACCGGCTCTTCAGCTCGTACGCCGAGCGTCACGGAGCCTCGCTGCAGCGTGAGGTGCTCTTCGACGGCGGACTGTTCCCGGAGGGGACACACCAGCCCGAAGTGCTGTACCGCATCAGCCCCGTTTCGGCCTGACTGACTCCCCCACCCCCCAGGAGACCTGCCATGACCATCACCCCTCCCGCCCTGAGCGTCTTCGAGGCCCTGGAGTCCGAGGTACGCAGCTACTGCCGCAGCTGGCCCGCCGTCTTCGACCGGGCGCAGGGCAGCTACCTCCACGACGAGGACGGCCACACCTACCTCGACTTCTTCGCCGGTGCCGGTTCGCTCAACTACGGCCACAACAACCCGGTGCTGAAACGCGCCCTGATCGACTACATCGAGCGCGACGGCATCACCCACGGCCTGGACATGGCCACCAGCGCCAAACGGGCCTTCCTGGAGTCCTTCCAGAACGTGATCCTGCGCCCGCGCGACCTGCCGTACAAGGTGATGTTCCCCGGCCCGACCGGCACCAACGCCGTCGAGTCGGCGCTCAAGCTGGCCCGCAAGGTGAAGGGCCGCGAGTCCGTGGTGTCCTTCACCAACGCCTTCCACGGCATGTCGCTGGGCTCGCTCGCCGTCACCGGAAACGCCTTCAAGCGGGCCGGCGCCGGTGTCCCGCTGGTGCACGGCACGCCGATGCCGTTCGACAACTACTTCGACGGCCAGGTGGAGGACTTCCTCTGGTTCGAGCGGCTCCTCGAGGACCAGGGCTCCGGCCTCAACAAGCCCGCCGCCGTGATCGTCGAGACGGTGCAGGGCGAGGGCGGCATCAACGTCGCCCGCGCCGAGTGGCTCCGGGCGCTGCAGGACCTCTGCCACCGCCAGGACATGCTGCTCATCGTCGACGACGTCCAGATGGGCTGCGGCCGTACCGGCGGCTTCTTCTCCTTCGAGGAGGCCGGCATCACCCCGGACATCGTCACCCTGTCGAAGTCCATCAGCGGCTACGGGCTGCCCATGGCGCTCGTGCTGTTCAAGGCGGAACTCGACGTCTGGGAGCCGGGCGAGCACAACGGCACCTTCCGCGGCAACAACCCGGCCTTCGTCACCGCGGCCGCCGCCCTCGACACCTACTGGGCCGACGGCCAGATGGAGAAGCAGACCCTCGCCCGCGGCGAGCAGGTCGAGCGTGCGCTGCTCGCCATCGTCGACGAGAACGAAGGAACCGGCGTCAGCTTCCGTGGCCGCGGCCTGGTCTGGGGCGTCGAGTTCGACGACAAGGCGCGTGCCACGGCGGTCTGCCGGCGCGCCTTCGAGCTCGGCATGCTCCTGGAGACCTCAGGCCCGGAGAGCGAGGTGGTGAAGCTGCTTCCGCCGCTGACCGTCTCCCCCGATGAACTGGACGAGGGGCTGCGCACGCTCGCCCGCGCCGTCCGAGAAACCGCCTGACGCAGTCAGCACCCGTAACACAGAAAGGCTCAACTCACCGTGATTGTCCGATCGTTCAAGGACCTCGAGGGAACCGACCGCCACATCAAGTCCAAGTCGGGCACCTGGGAGAGCAAGCGCATCGTGCTCGCCAAGGAGAAGGTCGGTTTCTCGTTGCACGAGACCATCCTGTACGCCGGGACCGAGACGTCGATGTGGTATGCGAACCAGATCGAGGCCGTTCTCTGCACGAAGGGCGAGGCGGAGCTCACCAACGACGACACCGGTGAGGTCCACTGGATCGAGCCGGGCACGATGTATCTGCTCAACGGGCACGAGAAGCACACCCTGCGCCCGAAGACCGACTTCCACTGCGTATGCGTCTTCAACCCGCCGGTCACCGGACGGGAGGACCATGATGAGAACGGCGTGTATCCGCTGCTGACCGAGGAGGCCTGACCGCCATGACCGACGTACTGAGCAACATACGGGCGGATCTCTATCCCACCCGTGGTGCGAGCGAGGTGATCACCCCCCGCCAGGATCCGGTGGTCTGGTCGCAGCCCGGAGCCGACGGACCGATCACGCAGCCCGATCTCCAGGGTTTCGAGCGCGACGGCTTCCTCAGCGTCGAGCAGCTGCTCTCGGACGACGAGGTGCCGCGCTACCGTGCGGAGCTGGACCGGCTCGTCGCCGACCCGGCGGTACGCGCGGACGAGCGGTCCATCATCGAACCGCAGTCGCAGGACGTGCGGTCGGTCTTCGAGGTGCACAAGCTCAGCGAGGTCTTCGCCCAACTGGTGCGGGACGAGCGGCTGGTGGGCCGGGCACGGCAGATCCTGGGGTCGGACGTCTACGTCCATCAGTCCCGTATCAACGTCAAGCCGGGGTTCGGTGCGAGTGGCTTCTACTGGCACTCGGACTTCGAGACCTGGCACGCCGAGGACGGTCTGCCGAACATGCGGACCGTGTCGGTCTCGATCGCGCTGACCGAGAACTTCGACACCAACGGCGGCCTGATGATCATGCCGGGGTCGCACCGGCACTTCCTGGGGTGCGCGGGTGCGACGCCGAAGGACAACTACAAGAAGTCCCTGCAGATGCAGGACGCGGGTACCCCGTCGGACGAGGCGCTGACCCGGATGGCGGACGCGCACGGTATCAAGCTCTTCACGGGCCGGGCGGGTTCGGCGACCTGGTTCGACTGCAACTGCATGCACGGCTCGGGTGACAACATCACGCCGTACGCCCGCAGCAATGTCTTCATCGTGTTCAACAGCGTGGACAACGCGGCGGTGGAGCCCTTCGCGGCTCCGGTCCGGCGGCCCGACTTCATCGGAGCCCGGGACTTCACCCCGGTGAAGTGAGCCCGGCCCGCCGGCCCTGACGGGTCCGGCCTACGCGGGAGGGGGACGGCACAGGCTGCCGTCCCCCTCCCGCGTAGGCGAGCGTTCAGCCGGCGAGCACGTCCAGCAGCTTGTCGACCTCCGCGGTCGAGTTGTACAGGTGGAAGGCGGCCCGCAGATTGCCGGCCCGGTCGGAGAGTTCGATGCCGGCCCGGCCGAGCTCGCCCTGCCGGTGACCGAGCCCCGGCACCGAGACGATCGCCGATCCGGGGGCGGGGACGACCTGCTGCCCGATCCGTTCGAGTCCGGCGCGGAAACGGTCGGCCAGCGCGAGATTGTGACGCTGGATGTTCCCGGGGCCGATGTCCTCGATCAGGGCCAGTGAATGCCGGGCTCCGGCGTACGAGAACAGGCTCGGGCTCTCGTCGAACCGCCGCGCCGAGTGGGCGAGTTCGGCCACCGGACCGTAACAGCTGTCCCAGGGTTTCTCGCCCGCGACCCAGCCGGCGAAGACCGGGGTCAGGCCGCCCAGGTTCTCCGGCACCACCAGGAAGGCGACGCCGCGCGGACAGGTGAGCCACTTGAAGGCGACGGCTACCGTGAAGTCGTCCTGACCCGCGCCGAGCGGCAGCCAGCCTGCCGACTGCGAGGCGTCCACCAGCGTGCGGGCGCCGTGGGCGCGGGCGGCGGCCCGGATCGCGGCGAGATCGGCCAGCCGGCCGTCGGCCGACTGCACGGCGCTGACCGCGACGAGCGCGGTGCCCGGCCGGATCGCGTCCGCCAGGGCCTCCAGCGGAACGGACCGCACATCGAGGTCGCCGCGCACCACAAAGGGGTTCACCACCGAGCTGAAATCGCCGTCAGCGACGAGGACTTCGGCCCCGGCGGGCAGCGAGGTGGCGATCAGCCCGGTGTACACGGCGACCGACGCCCCGGCCGCCACCCGGGAGGCCGGAACCCCGGCGAGCCGGGCGAACGAGGCCCGGGACGCCTCCACATCGGCGAACATGTCGGTCGGCCTGCCGACCGAAGCGGCCGTGATCGCCTGCTGCATCGCCGTCACGGTGCGGGCCGGGAGCAGACCGGTGCTCGCGGTGTTCAGATAGGTCGTCCCGGGCGTGTATTCGGTGCCGGCCAGGGTCTCCGCCAAGATCTCCACGTTGCTCTCCATGGTGACCACTCTGCCGCCCGGCGATCCGCTCGTCCATCGGGCGAAACGGTCCGGACGCGGACATCGCCGTCATGCGGGCCGACCGGGTGATTCGCCCGCGGGCGGCACCTCCCGCCGCATCAGCAGATGGGCACTGTCCGGTGCGCGCACCACCTCCCGGGCCGGCTGCCAGCCGTGTGCGGCGTAGAACCGCTGGGCCCGCAGATTGTGCTCGTACACCTCGAGACGCGCGCGGCGGACGCCGGACCGCCGCCAGGCTTCGACGACCGCGGTGTGCAGGGCGCTGCCGATGCCTCGGCGCCAGCGGGCGGGATCGACATGGAACTGGGTGAGGGTCATGTCGCCGGTGACATCGCCCTGGATGACGCGGAACGCCGCCACCCCCGCCACGACCCCCTCGTGCTCCGCGCAGAGCACCCCGCCGTCGGCCCGGGCGATCGACCGGACCCAGCCCGCCCGCACGTGCGCGAGCACCTCGGCGCTCGCGTACTCCGCCACCGGGATCCGCCCCTCGTAGTAGGTGGCGCGGGCGGCGGTATGAAGTGTGGCGATGGCGGTGATGTCGCTGGGCGCTGCTGCACGGATCACGGCTTCACTGATCATGGCTGAGGAGACGCGACGGACGGGGGCTCCGGTTGCAGGGTGCCCGCGCACGGCTCGCGGCCGTTCAGCTGCCGTCCCGCATCCCCTTCGGCGCGTAGCCCCGGAACGCCACGGAGTCGAAGGACACCGCGCACCCGTCCGCCTCCGGACACTGCGCCAGGAATCCGATCTGCGCCCCAGCCGCCTCCACCGCGTCGCCCAGAGCGAACACCCGGACGAACGTCCAGCGTTCGCCGTCCGGGGACGCGTGGAAGGCGAACGCCTTACCCGTACGGCTGATGCGCAGCCAGACGCTGTCGCCCTCGACCACCGAGGAGTTGACGTCGTCGGAGTGCCCGCGCGTGACGACCGAGCAGATCGTGGGCGTGTCCGGGGAGAGCTCCAGGCAGAGCTTGGCCCACTCGTGGTCGCCGACGTGCAGATAGAGCGCGCCGGCATCCCCCGCGCCGACGAAGCCCACCGACACCCGGGCGATCAGCTGGAAGTCCCCTGCGGGTGGTGTGCCGAGCAGCCGGGGCGCGTCCGACGCGGGCTCCAGTGCGTCGCCCGCCGGAGGGACGAACCGGTCCTGGCGCGGACCGGTACGGACCGAGAGCACCCCCGCGTCGTACGACCAGGGGGCCGGCGGTCCGTACGGGCGCAGCGGGAACGGCAGCTCGGGAAGGAGGTCGGTCACTCGGGCAGTCCGTTGATACGGCGTGGCACACCCAGCGGGTTGGCCTCACGCAGCTCCGGGGGGAGCAGCGCGTCGGGGGTCGTCTGGTAGGCGACCGGGCGCAGCCAGCGCTCGATCGCGGTGCCGCCGACCGAGGTGGAGGTCGACGTGGTGGCCGGGTAGGGACCGCCGTGCTGCTGGGCCGGGGCGACGGCGACGCCGGTGGGCCAGCCGTTGACCAGAACGCGGCCGGCGAGCGGAGTGAGCTCGGCGATGAGTGCGGCGGCCTCGCCCTCGCCGGCGGCCTCGTCGCTGGACACGTGCAGGGTCGCGGTGAGGTTGCCGGGCAGCCGTCCGAGGACGGCGGCGATCTCGTCGGCCGATGCGTAGCGGGCGACCACGGTCACCGGGCCGAAGCACTCCTCGAGGAGCAGGTCGTGTTCACCGTCCGCGGCCAGCAGCGCCGCGGACACGGTGAGGAAGCCCGCACTCACGGTGTGCTCGCTGCCGGCGCCGGGGGTGACCGGGGCGTCGACTCCGGGGAGCGCGGCCCGGTCGCGGACGCCGGCCAGGAAGTTGTCGCGCATCCGGTGGTCCAGCAGGACCCCGGCCTCGCTGTCGCTGACGGCGGCGGTGAGCGACTTGACGAGGGTGTCGCCCGCCGCGCCCGCCGGGGCCAGTACGAAGCCGGGCTTGGTGCAGAACTGGCCGACGCCCATGGTCATGGAGCCGCCGAGACCGGCGCCGATCTGCTCGCCGCGTTCGGCGGCGGCGGCCTCGGTCACCACGACCGGGTTGAGCGAACCGAGTTCACCGTGGAAGGGGATCGGCGTCGGCCTGGCGGCTGCGGCGTCGAAGAGAGCGCGCCCGCCGCGCACTGATCCGGTGAAGCCCGCGGCGGCGATCAACGGGTGCTTGACCAGGGCGACGCCCGCCTCGAAGCCGTGCACCACGGAGATCACATCGGCCGGCAGCCCGACCTGCTCGGCGGCCCGGCGCAGCACCGAGGCGCAGAGTTCGGAGGTGGCGGGGTGGTCGGGGTGCGCCTTGACCACGACCGGGCAGCCGGCCGCGAGCGCACTCGCGGTGTCGCCGCCCGGGACGGAGAAGGCCAGCGGGAAGTTGCTCGCCGCGTAGACCGCGACGACGCCCAGCGGCACCTTGTAGCGGCGCAGGTCGGGGCGGGGCGGGATGGCCGCGGCGTCCGGGTGGTCGATGCGGACGTCGAGGAAGGAGCCCTCCTCGACGACATCGGCGAAGGCCCGGAACTGCGCGGTGGTGCGGGCGAGTTCACCGGTGAGCCGACCGGGGCCGAGCGCCGTTTCGGCGTCGGCGGCCTCGATGACGTGCGGGCCGGCCTCGTCGAGCAGGTCGGCGGCGGCCCGCAGCAGGGCCGCGCGTACCGTTCGGTCGGCCAGCGTGTCACGCACGGCGTGGGCGGCGCGGACCGTCTGGTCCACCTCCGCGGCTGTGGCTTCCACCGCAACCTCTTCGCGCTGCTTCCCGGTTCGGGGGTCGACACTCCAGACTGGTGCTGCTGCCACCGCGAACGTCCTTCCAGATCTACTGCCGCACATCAGGGTTGTTCGGTATTCTGAACGCAGTTCCTGATGATGAATTTCCTCTGGAACTCTAATAACGCGCGTTCAGCATTGACAAGAGGGGCAGGGTCGAATGTCGACTGCCGAGACAGCAGGTGGGGCGCAGGTCAAGTCCGCGGTCCGGACGGTGGAGCTGCTGGAGTACTTCGCCGGGCGGCCCGGGATGCACTCGCTGGCAGCGGTCCAGGAGGCGGTCGGCTACCCGAAGTCCAGCCTCTACATGCTGCTGCGCACCCTGGTGGAGCTGGGCTGGGTGGAGACCGATGCCACCGGCACCCGGTACGGCATCGGGGTCCGCGCCCTGCTGGTCGGCACGTCGTACATCGATGGCGACGAGGTGGTGGCCGCCGCCCGCGCCACCCTGGACCGGCTCTCCGACGACACCACGGAGACCATCCACCTGGCCCGTCTCGACGGCACCAACGTGGTCTACCTCGCCACCCGGCAGTCGCAGCACTATCTGCGCCCCTTCACCCGGGTGGGCCGCCGGCTGCCCGCCCACTCCACCTCGCTGGGCAAGGCGCTGCTCGCCACCCACAGCGACGAGCAGGTGCGCAAGATGCTGCCGGAGACCATGGCGCAGCTGACCGAGCACACCATCACGGACCGCGAGAGGCTCATCGAGGAGCTGCACCAGATCCGCGAGCAGGGATATGCGGTCGACCGCGAGGAGAACACGCTGGGCCTGCGCTGCTTCGGCGTCGCGATCCCCTACCGCACTCCGGCCCGCGATGCGATCAGCTGCTCGGTGCCGGTGGCCAGACTCACCCCGGGCCATGAGCAGATGGTCAAGGACGCCCTCTTCGACGCGCGGGACCGGCTCACCCTCGCCACCCGGAGGCTCTGAATGGCACTCGTCACCCTGCGGGAGGTCGAGGACGCCGATCTGCCGGTCTTCTTCCGGCACATGAGCGACCCCGAGTCGAACCGGATCGCCGCCTTCACCTGTGCAGACCCCACCGACCGGGATTACTTCGACGCGCACTGGCGCCGGATCCGCGCCTCCGACGCGGTGATCAGGACCGTGCTCGCGGACGGCGCCGTGGCGGGCCACGCGTCGGTGTACGGGCCGCCCGAGGAGCGCGAAGTGACCTACTTCATCGACCGCGCGCTGTGGGGCAGGGGCGTGGCGACCGCCGCCCTGCGTGCGCTGCTCGACACGGTGCCGACCCGGCCGCTGTACGCCAGGGCCGCCGCCGACAACAAGGGTTCGATCCGCGTTCTGGAGAAGTGCGGCTTCACGATCACCGGCCACGACCGGGGCTTCGCGCACGCCCGCGGCGCGGAGATCGACGAGGTCGTGCTCCTGCTCGCAGGCTGAGACCGTCTCCGCCGTACGGCGGAGGGGGATCGTCGTCGCGCAGGAGGCGCCCGCCGGGGCGGTCCTGAAGCGTGGGTGTCATGACTTCGACGCTGCTCACCCCTCCCCTCGTTGCTCCGGCGGGCTCCCGGTTCCGCGCCGTGCTGCGGACCGTCGCCATGGTCTCCTGCCTGCCGTACCTGGCCATCAAAACCGCATGGATCGCAGGCAGCCATGTCGGTATGCCCGAGGACAGCACGCTGCTCGACCACCGGGGCGCGATGATCGCGGCCAACAGTGCGTCCCTGCTGCTGGACAGCTGCGTCATCGTCCTCGCGTTGTTGCTGACCCGGGCCTGGGGGCGCCGCGTCCCGGCCTGGCTGCTCGGCCTGCCGATGTGGGTGGCGACCGGACTGCTCGCCCCCGTCATGACCGGCTATCCGCTCCAGTTGCTGGTCCATGCCGTCCACGGTTCGGCCGCCCCTGCCGCGTCGGGTGAGCCGTTCCTCCACGCGTGGGTCTTCGGCGTCGTCTACACCGGCTTCATCCTCCAGGGTCTCGCTCTGGGCAGCCTCTTCGTGCTGTACGCCGGTGACCGCTGGGGACATCTGTGGCGCGGCCGGATGCGGGAACTGCCGGTCAGGACGGTCACCGGCTCCGTCCAGCGGGGGGCCGCCGCGGCCGCCGCGCTGTTCGCGCTGCTCCCGGGGGTCATGCACCTGCTGTGGGCATGCGGTGTGCGGGCCGGGCTCAGCTCCGCCCGGGTCGCGGACCGTACGGCCGACTTCTACGCGCTCGAAGCGGTGTACGCCTTCTTCGCCGCGGTCACCGTCGCCGGAGTACTGCTGCTCGCCTTCCGCCGTGGCAGCCGAGTGCCGGTGAAGGTACCGCTGGCGCTGGCCTGGGTGGGTTCCGGCGCCTTGGCCTGCTGGGGCGGCTGGCTGCTGGCCGCATCGCTGCCCGGCTCCGGCGATCCCGGCAAGCTGCCCACCCAGCTGATGTCGCTCACTTACGCTGTGCAGATGATGGTCGGGATGCTGGTCGTCGTGGTCGGTGCCTGCTTCCTCGCGGAACGCGACACGTGAAGCCGCTGTTCGACAGCCGGGCGCGGCTGCGCTGGACCCACCTGATCCTGGGCGGCGCGCTGCTGATGCCCTATTTCCTGCTCGGCACCGTGGCCGTCGGTACCTTCGCCCGGCATCAGGACGTCCTCGTCTCCCTCCGGCTGCAACTCGTCACCTTCGCCTGTGCACTGCCGATCGCCGCCGTCAGCGCCCTTTTCGTACCGGCCCGGCCGCTGTCGGTGTTCGCGGTACACGCCCTGGGCGGGGTGGACTCCGCGCTGCTGGCCGACAGACCCGCCCGGTCGTGGGCCGCCCGAGTCCGGACATCGGGCTGGTTCACTCTGCACACCGGGCTCGGCGGCATCGTCAGCGCGCTGACCCTGTCGACGCCGCCGCTGGCCGGCGTACTGCTCGTGCTGCCGTTCTGCCCCGCACTCCGCAGTTTCCGGTTCGCGCTGCCGGAGGTGTTCGGCGGCTGGGCCGTGCTGCTCGCCCCGCCCGCGGGGATCGTGCTGCTGCTCGCCCTGGCGGGCTGCGCGGCGGGCGCCGCGGAACTGCTGGCCCGCGCAGCGCCCGTACTGCTGGGGCCGACACCGGCGGACCGGCTGGCCGCCGCCGAGCGGCGGGCGGCGGATCTGGCGGTGCGCAACCGGCTGGCCAGGGAGCTGCACGATTCGGTGGGCCATGCGCTCAGCGCCGTCACCCTCCAGGCGGGCGCCGCGCGCCGGGTGCTGGACTCGGACCCAGACTTCGTACGAGAGGCGCTGACCGCGATCGAGCAGACGACGCGCCGTACAGTGGGCGAACTGGACACGGTGCTCGGCCTGTTGCGGCAGGGGGAGGAAGACGCGAGCACACCGACAGGTCCGGGCCTGGAAGCCCTCACCGGTCTGCTGGCGCACTGTGGCGTACCGGTCGCCTGCACCACGGCGGGCGATCCGGAGCAGGTACCCGGACCGGTCTCCCGCGAGGCCTACCGGATCGTGCAGGAGGGACTGAGCAACGCCCTGCGGTACGGCGGGTCGGCCCCCGTCGCACTGCGGGTGGTGCGCGGACGGGAAGACCTGGAGATCACTATGGAGAATCCGCTGCCCGGCCCCAGGCCGCCGGTCCCGCCGGGAGGCGGCCGTGGGCTGCGCGGCATGGCCGAGCGGGCGGCGCTGCTCGGCGGTCATGCGTCGGCCGGGCCGGCGGGCGGGGTGTGGCGGCTCACCGCCCTGCTGCCGCTGAAGGGGGAAGGTCTGTGATCCGGGTGGTTCTCGCCGACGACGAGCGGATGGTACGGACGGCCCTGCGCGTGATCATCGATGCGGAGCCCGATCTGACGGTGGTGGGCGAGGCGACGACCGGCGCCGAGGCGGTCTCGGTGGCCCGGGAGCTGTGTCCGGACGTCGTACTCATGGATGTCCGGATGCCGGAGATCGACGGTATCCGGGCCACCGAGCGCATTCTCGCCACCCTGTCGGCGCCGCCGCGCATCGTGGTCGTCACCACCTTCGAGAACGACTCCTACGTCTACGAAGCGCTGCGTGCGGGCGCCTCCGGCTTTCTGCTCAAACGCGCGGCGGCCGGCGAACTGATCCAGGCGGTGCGACTGGTGGCACGCAGCGAGTCCCTGCTGTTTCCGGCGGCCGTGCGTGCACTGGCCGCCGAACACGGACGCCGGGAGGCAGCGGCCTGCCCGCCCTGGGCGGCACGGCTCACCGCCCGCGAGTCCGCCGTGCTGCGGCTGATGGCGACCGGGCTCACCAACGCGGAGATCGCGGCGCATCTGGGGGTGGGCCCCGCGACGGTCAAGACGCACGTGGCCGCCGTACTCGCGAAGACCGCTACGCGCGACCGTACCCAGGCAGTGATCGCGGCGTACGAATCAGGCTTCGTCAGTCCCGCATAGGGCGGGGCCCGGCATGAGAGATCGCTGAGAAAACCGGTAATCCGGAACACCACCGGTGGCCCGCTCGTCCTCAGTACGGGATGAACAAGACAATCAGGCGCGCCTCGGCCTTGTGTCTGCTGCTGGTTCTCGCCCTGCTGGGCCGGGCAACCTACGTGCAGTTCTACGACGGCCGTGCGCTCGCGGACAACGAGCACAACCGGCGGACCACCATCGCTCAGTACGCGAAACCGCTCGGGAACATCATCGTGGCCGGTTCATCGGTCACCGGATCGGAGAGGACGGACAGCGGCGATCTCGCATACAAGCGCACCTACACCAACGGTGATCTCTACTCGGCCGTCACCGGCTACAGCTCCCAGGTGTACGGCGCCACCCAGCTCGAAGGCATCTACCGCGACGTCCTGGACGGGGCGGACCCGGAGCTGAAGAACCCGATCGACGCCGTCACCGGCAAGCAGACCTCTCCCGGCAACGTCCTGACGACCATCGACCCGGATGTCCAGAAGGCCGCGTACCAGGCTCTCGGGAACAAGAAGGGCGCGGCCGTCGCGATCGATCCGGCCAGCGGGAAGATTCTGGGCGTGGTCTCGACGCCGTCCTACGACCCTTCGAAGATCAGCGGGACGACGGACGCGGCAGCCTGGAAGCAGCTGACCGAGGACAAGGACCAGCCGATGCTGAACCGTGCGCTGCGGCAGGCCCTGCCGCCCGGTTCGACGTTCAAGCTGGTGGTCGCGTCGGCGGCGCTGGAGGACGGTCTCTACGCGTCGGTCGACACCCCCACGCACAGCCCCAACCCGTACCCGCTGCCCGGCACCAGCACGGCCCTCAGCAACGAGAACGCCTCGGCGCCCTGCAAGAACGCGAACATCCGCACGGCGCTGGAGTACTCCTGCAACAACGTCTTCGGGAAGATGGCCGTCGATCTCGGTCAGGACAAGGTCAAGGCGATGGCCGAGAAGTTCGGCTTCAACGCCTCGAAGCTGGATGTGCCGGTACGGGCCGCGGAGAGCGTGTATCCCTCCACCGACTACAAGTCGCAGACGGCGCAAACCGGTATCGGCCAGTTCGACGTGACCGCCACCCCGCTGCAGATGGCCATGGTGTCGGCCGCCCTGGCCAACGACGGGGTCCTGATCGATCCGCATATGGTTTCCAAGGTCACGGACGCGGACGGCGACACCCTCAAGTCGTTCGAGAACCCGTCATCGACCCGGGTGGTCTCCTCCTCCACGGCGCGGCAGATCCGCAGCGCCATGCGGACGGTGGTCGATCAGGGCACCGGCACGAACGCCAGGATCAGCGGCGTCGAGGTCGGCGGAAAGACGGGTACGGCGCAGCACGGGGAGAACAACAGCAAGACGCCGTATGCCTGGTTCACGTCGTACGGGAAGGACTCCGCCACCGGCAAGCAGGTGGCCGTCGCCGTGGTGGTCGAGGACTCCGGAGCCGAGCGCTCGGAGGTCAGCGGCAACGGACTGGCGGCGCCGATCGCGCAGAAGATGATGGCGGCGGCCCTGAAATAGCGGACACCGGAGCGGTACGCGAGGGGTGCCGGCAGCGGTGCGCGCTGGTACGCTCTCGCCCCGCACTCCGGCCGGGCGCCGCCCGGCGGGGAGCGCGTACCGCCGGTACAGCATCCGTACACAGGGAGAGCGCCCGTGGGACCGGTCGACGACGACGCTGCTGCCGAGTTCCATGGCTTCTTCGAGGCGCATTACGCCGAACTCGCCCGCCTCGCCCATGTACTGACGGGCGAGCCGGACGCCGCCGACGACCTCGCCGCTGACGCTCTGCTGGCGCTCTGGCACCACTGGGGCCGGGTGCGGGCGGCCGAGCATCCCGCCGCGTACGCCCGTGGGGTCGTCGCGAACCTGGCGCGGTCCCGGATCCGCAGCGCCGTTCGGGAACGACGGCGTATCGCGCTCTTCTGGTCGTACCGGGGCGAACCGGCCGACGATCCGGACATACCCGCGGTCGTCGACGTGCAGGACGCGCTGCGCCGGCTGCCCTTCCGCAAGCGGGCCTGCGTCGTGCTGCGGCATGCCTTCGATCTGTCCGAGCGGGACACCGCCCGGGCGCTCGGCATCTCGGTCGGTACGGTGAAAAGCCAGACGTCGAAAGGGATCGCGGAGCTGAGCCGGCTCCTCGGGGACGCGGAGGACACCCCCGCCCGGGTCCACGCGACGGTGGCCGCCGGACGTACCGGAGGAAGGAACTGATGGGCGACGCGGACGTACGGGATCAGCTGCGCGAGGCGGCTCGGGCCCACCGGCCGGACCGGGAGCGGATCATGGCCCGGGTCGAGCGGGGCATGACCGCCCCCGGTGACGTGCGGCGCGGGCGGCGCCCGGTGGTGGCGCCCTGGATGCGGATCGCCGGGGCCACGGCCGCGGTCGCCGGCGTCTTCGTGCTCGCCGGGTACGCCGTCGCCTCCGCCGTCCAGGACGGCCGGGCGGAGCAGACCGTGGCGACGCGCTCGTCGTCCCCGGCCGCGTCTTCGAGCGGGGCGCCTTCGAGCGGGGCGCCGCAGCCGTCGTCCGCCGGGCTCCGGGCCAGGGGGACGATCGACGCCGGCTCCAACGCCTACTGGGCGCAGAGCGATGTCGCCTTCACCAACGACCGTGCGCTGTCCGCACTCACCGTGGAGCTGCGTGTCGCCCGGACCGGCGGCGTCACCGACACCGGCAACTGGCGCGATCTGCCCGCTGCGGACTTCGCCGTCTCGGTGCGTCCGGAGGGCCGCTTCCTCGTTTATCGCTGGACCCTCAAGGACGGGCACACGGCGCGGGCCGGCCGGCATGTCTTCGCGGCCCAGTACAACCACGCGGAAGGCGCCCGGGATCCGAAGGGCGACTCGTACACGGTCCGGGGTGTGGCATCGGGGCGGCAGATCGAGGCGCACGGCGGCTTCGCCTGACCGGCCTGCGGCGGAGAATCCGGCAGGAGGCGGCAACCCATTCCGCCGCGGTGGCGACCACGGGGCGCCAGCTCTCGACCTCACCCCAAGGAGCCCAAGGAATGGGACACATGAGCCAACGAGCCGAACTCCGCACGGGCCGCAGGCGCCGCCTGATGCGGCGGCGCGCCATCGCCGCACTGACGACCGCGGTCGGGATGACCGCAGCCGCGATCGTCACCAGTGTCATGCTGACCCCCGCCAGTGCGGCCCCCTCTCCGTGGCCGACGAACAACGGCTCCAAGCCCGTCACGGCGACCATCCCGGTATCCGGTACGTACGACGGCGGGATGAAGCGCTTCTACGGCAGCGGGGACCTCGGCACCGGCGGACAGTCCGAAGACCAGGACCCGATCTTCAACCTCAAGGACGGCGCGACCCTGAAGAACGTCATCCTGGGGTCGCCCGCCGCCGACGGCGTGCACTGCGCCGGGAGTTGCACGCTGCAGAACGTCTGGTGGGAGGACGTCGGCGAGGACGCCGCGACGTTCAAGGGCACGTCATCGTCCTCGGTCTACACCGTGTACGGCGGTGGGGCGCGCAAGGCGTCGGACAAGGTCTTCCAGTTCAACGGCGCCGGCAAACTGGTCGTGACCAAGTTCCAGGTGTCGGACTTCGGCAAGCTGGTGCGCTCGTGCGGCAACTGCTCGACGCAGTACAAGCGGTCGATCATCGTGAACGACGTGGACGTCACGGCGCCCGGTAAGGCGATCGTCGGCATCAACACCAACTACGGTGACACCGCCGCGCTGCGCAACATCCGGATCATCGGTGACAGCAGCAAGAAGATCAAGCCGTGCCTGCGGTACACGGGCAACAGTTCGGGCGACGAGCCGGTGGAGACCGGTTCGGGACCGGACGGCACGTACTGCCGCTACTCGGCCTCGGACCTCACGTACCAGTAGGCCGCTCGCTCCTGCAGACGCGGCGCCGCCGGGCTCGTCCGGGCGGCGCCGCACGCGCACGTCGAGAGAGCCTTGCCCGAACCGTTGACCGGGGTGCGGTACGGGGTTAGCGTGTCGCGGAATTCCGAACAGCGTTCGATATTTCGCACAGCTGATATCCCATCACTCTCCTAGCGAGGAGGCTCCCTTGGAGCTGACCAGACGCTCCTTCACCGCGATGACCGGCGGCGCCGCGCTGACGCTCGCGCTGGCCCCCGGAGCCGATCGGGCCGCCGCCGCGGCGGAGCCCGCCGCCGCCGACGGTGCGCCGCACACGGTCGCCTTCGACAAGTACTCCATGGTGATCGACGGCCGGCGAGTGGTCCTCTGGTCCGGCGAGATACATCCGTACCGGCTGCCCAGCCCATCACTCTGGCGCGATGTGCTGCAGAAGCTGCGGGCCAACGGATACAACGCCATCAGCATCTATGTGGCCTGGAACTACCACTCGTCCGCCCCCGGTACCTACGACTTCACCGGCGTCCGCGATCTCGGACTCTTTCTGCGGATGGCCGCCGAAACCGGCCTGTACGTCATCCTGCGCCCCGGCCCGTACATCAACGCCGAGGTCGACGGCGGTGGTTTCCCCGGCTGGCTCACCACGACGGCCGGCACGGCACGGACCGCCGACCCCACCTATCTCGGCCACGTCGACGAGTGGCTGACCGCCGTCGACGCGATAGCTCGGGAGCATCTCTACACCAACGGTCAGGGCACGGTCGTCCTCTACCAACTCGAGAACGAGTACGCCGCGCACATCTCGGACGCCTCCGGCCGCGACTACCTGGCGCACCTGTACGCCAAGGTGCGCGCCGACGGCATCGACGTGCCGCTCTTCCACAACGACAAGGGCCGCAACGGTTACTGGGTTCCCGGTTCCTTCCCCACCGGCGACGAGAGCGGCCGCTACCTCTATGCCTTCGACGGCTACCCCTCGCCTTCGGGCAACCCGCCGGACTGGGGCTACTTCGGCCCGGGCGGCGCGAAGGGCGGCTCCACGGCCAGCCCGCAGACGCCGGGGTTCGTGGCCGAGTTCGGTGGCGGCTGGTTCGACCCATGGGGCGGCGCCGAGTTCGGCGGGAAGGGGTACGAGGAGTCGCGGCGCACCCGGGACGCCGCCTATGAACGGCGCTTCTACCTCACCAATCTGGCCAACGGCATCAAGATCCACAACGTCTACATGACCTTCGGCGGAACGTCCTGGGGCTGGCTGCCCGCGCCGGTCGTCTACACCTCGTACGACTACGGCGCGGCCATCGACGAAGCGCGCAACGCCACCTCCAAGCTGACGCCGATGCACCAACTGGGCGAACTGGTCCAGTCCGTGACGGACTTCGCCATGCTGGACCGGGCTCAGGACGTCGCGGCGAACGACCCACGGGTGAAGGTCTACCACCTGACCAACCCGGAGACGGGGGCCCATTTCTACGTCCTGCGCAACGACACCACGGCGGCGGTGGACTGCACGCTCCCGCTGGCCACCCCGGCCGGCGAGGTCACCGCCCCGGTGACAGTGGGGGCCCGTGACGCCACCCTGCTGGCGACCGGCATCCGGCTGGGCCGGCGCACGCTGCTGCACACCACGGCGCAGCCGATGCTGCAACTGACCGTCGGCCGCCAGGACATCGCGGTCCTGACCGGGCGCACCGGGGGCCCGGTCGAAGCGGCGATCGCCTGCGCGGAGCAGCCACGCGTCACGGTGCTCGACGGCGACGCGACGACGGCGTACGAGAACGGCGCCCTCACCGTGCGGGCCGGACTGTCCGGTCTGACACGGTTGTTGATCGAGGGAGGCGGGAGCGGGACGCCGCTGCTGTTGCTGCTCGCCGACGACGAGGCCTCGTCCCGGCTGTGGCGGCACTCCACCCCGTCGGGTCCGGTGCTCGTGCGAGGCCCCGCGCTGTCGCGCACCGCTTCGCTGCACGGCGCCACCATCCGGTTGACCGGCGACACCATCGAGGACTGCGAGGTGGAGATCTGGGCGCCGCGCGGCATCCGCGAGGCAGCCTGGAACGACCGCCGCCTCCCCCTGCGGTCGACCCGGTCGGGCAGTCTGCTCTCCCGGGCGGATCTCCCCGGCGTCCCGGAGGTCCGGCTGCCCGAACTGACCGGCTGGCGGCACGCCCCGGAGAACCCCGAATCGGCAGCGGACTTCGACGACTCGGACTGGACGCCGGCCACCCGGGCCACCTCGTACAGCACCACCCCGGTCCCCGCGGGACAGCCGGTCCTCTTCGCCGACGACTACGGCTTCCACTACGGCGACGTCTGGTACCGCGGCCGTTTCGACGACGCGACGTCGGCCGACACCGTCTCGCTCTCCTACTCGGCGGGCACCCAGGGCCTGCTGATGGCCTGGCTGGACGGTGAACCGCTGGGCACCCACCGGCTTCCGGTTCCCGCCAAGGCGCAGGACACCCAGGGCACCTGGACGGCGACGGCCGCCTTCGCCGTACCGGAAGCCCTGCGCACCGCGGCCCCGCACACCCTCTCGGTGCTGGTCCGGCGGATGGCCCACGAGGAGGACGGCGGGGCCCGCGACAGCCACAAGGCGGCGCGCGGCCTGACCGCCGCCGTCGTGCCGGGGACGTCGGTCACCTGGCGCGTCCAGGGCGCGACGGGCACCGAGGACCGGGTGCGCGGCCCGCTCAACGCCGGTGGCCTGTACGGCGAGCGCACCGGCTGGCATCTGCCGGGCTTCGACGACCACGCCTGGGCATCCGATCCGGCGCCGGGCCGGCGGCAGGGCGTGAGCTGGCAGCGGACCAGCTTCGCGCTGCACGTGGACGAGCAGGTGGACGCATCGATCGGGCTCCACCTGGACGACGACGCGTCGCGCGCCTACCGGGTGCAGATCTTCCTGAACGGCTGGAATCTCGGCCAGTACATCAACGACGTGGGACCGCAGCACACCTTCGTGCTGCCGAACGGCCTGTTGCGAACCCGGGGCCGCAACACGCTGGCGCTCGCGGTCCTGTCCGACGGCACCACCGAGGCAGGGCCGGCCGAGGTCTCGCTGAAGCTGCTGGGCAGCGCCGCCGGCGGGGTCCGCGTGGACCCGGTCAGCTCCCCCGGCCTCTGACCGCTCCCGATTCCCACCTCCGGAAGGACGCCCACCCGATGCACGTCCGCACCCCCAGACGAGCCCTGCCACCCCTTCTCTCCCTGCTCGCCCTGATCATCGGCCTGCTGGCCGCACCCGCCCAGGCGGCCCCGGCGGCCGCCGATGTCACCGGCGGGCTGCTGCTGAGGTATGCCCTCGACGAGCCGTCGGGCACGGTCGCCACCGACTCCTCCGGCCACGGCCACGACGGCACCGTGCACGGCACGGCCGGCTGGAGCGCCGACCAGGGCCTCGCCTTCAACGGCAGCGACACCTACGTACAGATGCCGGACAACCTGCTGTCCGGCCTCGACGCGGTGACCGTGTCGCTGGACGTGAAGATCGCCACCGGCCAGGCCACCCCGTACTTCCTCTACGGCCTCGGCAACACCAGCGGAGGCAACGGCGACGGCTACCTCTTCACCACCGGTGACCAGTACCGCACGTCCATCGCGTCCGGGAACTGGTCCACCGAGCAGACGGTGCGCCGCTCGTCCTCGTACAACCTGCCGCGAGAAGTCTGGAAGCACCTGGACTACACGCTGAGCGGCGGCACCGGTGTGCTCTACGAGGACGGGGTCGAGGTCGCCCGCAACACCGCCGTCACCCTTACTCCCGGCTCGCTGGGCGGCGGCGCCACCACCGCCGACTATCTCGGCCGGTCGCTCTACTCGTCCGACAAGTACTTCGAGGGCAACATGCGGGACTTCCGTATCTACGACCGGGCGCTCAGCGCCGACGAGACCGCGGTCCTCGCGACCCCGGTCAACACGGAGGCCGTCGCCGCGGACCGTGCGGCGCTGTCGCTCGGTGACACCTCCGCCGTGACCGGGAACATCGACCTGCCCGGCAGCGGCGGCAACGGTTCGTCCGTCAGCTGGCAGAGCAGCGACCCCGGCGTGGTCTCCGCCGCCGGCAAGGTCACCCGCCCGGCGCTCGGTCAACCGGACGCCCGCGTCACCCTCACCGCCACGCTCTCCCGAGGGGCGGTGTCACAGACGAAGAGCTTCACCGTGACCGTGCCCGCCCAGTACGACGACGCCCGCGCCACCGCGCTGGCTGCCGCCGCGCTCACCCTGCCGGGCATCAACGATGTGCGCGGCAACATCACGCTGCCCGACACGGCGGCCGACTCGACGTCCGTCAGCTGGCGTTCCGACGATTCCAGGACCATCGACCCGACCGGTGTGGTGCACCGCCCCCGGCACGGCGCCGGCGCCCGGACGGTGCACCTGACCGCGACGGTCTCCCGCGGCAGCGCGAGCGCCACCCGGGCCTTCACCGCCACCGTGCCCGAGCTGCCGAAGAAGCAGAAGTACACCGGTTACGCCTTCAGTTACTTCACCGGTGAGGGCACGGCGGACGGCGAGCAGATCCGCACCGCCCTCAGCCGCGGCAACGACGCCCTGCACTGGCGGGAACTCAACGGCGGCAAGCCGACGCTCACTTCCGACCTCGGCACCAAGGGGCTGCGCGACCCGTTCATCATCCGCTCCCCCGAGGGCGACAAGTTCTACCAGATCGCCACCGACCTGCGGATGTACGGCAACGGGGACTGGGACGCCGCCCAGCGCACCGGCAGCAAGTCGATCATGGTGTGGGAGTCCACCGACCTGGTCCACTGGACCGACCAGCGCCTGGTGAAGATCGCACCCGACACGGCGGGCAACACCTGGGCACCGGAGGCGTACTACGACTCGTCCCTCGGTTCCTATGTCGTCTTCTGGGCGTCCAAGGTGTACGCCGACGACGATCCGCAGCACACCGGCTCCACGTACAACAAGATGCTGTACGCGACCACCAGGGACTTCCGCACCTTCTCCGCGCCCAAGGTGTGGTCGGACCCCGGCCATTCGGTGATCGACTCGACGGTGATCCAGCACAACGGGACGTACTACCGCTTCACCAAGGACGAGCGGGACTCGGCCTCGGCGTCCCCCTGCGGCAAGTTCATCACGGCCGAGAAGTCGAAGGATCTGCGCTCCACGTCCTACTCGTTCGTCGCCGACTGCATCGGCAAGGGCACCATCAACCAGGGTGAGGGCCCCACCGTCTTCAAGTCGAACACCGAGAAGAAGTGGTACCTGTTCATCGACGAGTTCGGCGGACGCGGTTACGTCCCGTTCGAAACGACCGACCTGGACTCCGGCACGTGGACACCCTCGGAAAACTACGAGCTGCCGGCCAGCCCCCGGCACGGCACGGTGCTGCCGGTGACCGGGCCCGAGTACCAGCGGCTGCTGAGCGCCTACGCCCCGAAGGCGTCCATTTCCGACGCCACCGCGCCCGCTCTGCAGGCGTACGCGATGGTCGACGACACGGCGGGCACGGTGGTGCTGCCGCTGAAGCCGAACGCCCCGCTGTCCGCTCTGGCCCCTGAGTTCAGCCTCGCCGAAGGCGCCCGGATCAGCCCGGCCTCCGGCACCCGGCGTGACTTCCGGACACCGCAGACGTACACCGTCACCGCTGCCGACGGGACCCGGCGGACCTGGACGGTGGAGGCGCGGCACCTGCGCAGCCCGCTGCTGCCGGGGCTGAACGCCGACCCGGACATCGCCTACCTCGATGGCAAGTACTGGATCTATCCCACCGGTGACGGCTACGCGGGCTGGAGCGGCACCCGGTTCAAGGCGTACTCGTCGACGGATCTGGTGCACTGGAAGGACCACGGGGTGGTGCTCGATCTGGGCCCCGATGTGAGCTGGGCGGACAGCAGGGCCTGGGCTCCCACCATCGCGGAACGCGACGGGAAGTACTACTTCTACTTCTGCGCGGACACCCAGATCGGGGTCGCGGTCGCCGACAGCCCGGCCGGCCCGTTCAAGGACGCACTGGGCAAGCCGCTGATCGCCAAGGGCCAGTACAGCGGACAGATGATCGACCCGGCGGTCTTCACCGACGACGACGGGCAGTCGTATCTCTACTGGGGCAACGGCCATGCGTACGGAGTGCCGCTGGCCGACGACATGACGTCCTTCGACACCGCGAAGGCGCAGACCTTCACACCGAGCGGTTTCAACGAGGGCTCGTTCGTCATCAAGCGGGGAAGCACTTACTACTTCTCCTGGTCCGAGGACGACACCCGCAGCGAGAACTACCACGTGGCGTACGCCACCGGTCCCTCGCCGCTCGGCCCGTGGACCAAGCAGGGGACGATTCTCGCCAAGCGCCCGGCGTACGGGATCCTGGGCACCGGCCACCATTCGATCATCCAGGTGCCGGGTACGGACGACTGGTACATCGCCTACCACCGCTTCGCGATCTCCGGCCCCGGCAAGGCGGGTGGTGACGGAACGCACCGGGAAACGACGCTGGACCGCCTGGAGTTCGCATCGGACGGCACGATCAAGCCGGTGGTGCCGACGCTCGAATCCATCGACCCGCTCCGGGGCCGCGCGAGCTGACGAAATCCGGTGGCGCGCCGCGTTGCCGTTCTGTTGGAGTGGCCGGATGGATCATCAAGCGGTACTGGCCGTCTTCGACCAACAGATGCGGCGGGACGCGCCACCGGACGGGCCCGGGGCCCGGGTCGAGCGCATCGGCGATGTCGTGCGGCAGACCGGAGCGGACGGGGCTGCCTGGAACGGCGTCGTCTGGTCGGGCCTGGGCCCGGACACCGCGGACGCGGCGATCGCCGAGCAGGTACGCCACTTCTCGGCGCTGGGCCGCGAGTTCGAGTGGAAGCTGTACGCGCACGACCGCCCCGCCGACCTCGCGGACCGGCTCCGGATGGCCGGCTTCTCACCCGAACCGCCGGAGACCCTGATGGTCGCCGAGGTCGCGGATCTGCCGACCGAGGTCGAACTGCCCGAGGGCGTCCGGTTGCTTCCGGTGACCGACGTGGCCGGGGTGGACCTGATGACGAGCGCCCATGAGGAGGCGTTCGGCAAGGACGGCTCGAGGCTCCGGCACCGGATCCTGGCCCGGCTGACGCAGGAGCCCGATTCGATGGCCGCGGTCGTCGCGATGGCCGGCGAAGTGCCGGTGTGCGCGGCCCGGACGGAATTCCACCCCGCATCGGACTTCGCCAGTCTGTGGGGCGGCGGGACCGCCCCGGCCTGGCGGGGCCGGGGCATCTATCGCGCTCTGGTCGCGCACCGGGCCCGTCTCGCGGCCGACCGCGGCTGCCGCTGGCTGCAGGTCGACGCCTCCGACGACAGCCGCCCGATCCTGCAGCGCCTCGGCTTCACCGCCCTCACCACCACGACACCTCATGTGTACGGCCCGCCGCGCCCCCGGCTGATCAGGTGAGGACCGGCAGCTCCGGCGGCCAGACGATCGCCGAGTCGGGAATCCCGCGATGCAGTTCCCGCCAGGTCCCCGACGGCAGCACCCGACCGGCGTGCAGCGCCTCGGCCACCAGCCGGGCGACCTCGATGGCGCCGTGCGCCTGGAAGTGCGTGTTGTCGGCTGCCCCGTCCGGGTAGTTGGGGCTTGCGCCGGGAGCGAGGTGCAGGAAACAGCCGGTGGTGCCGTCCGGCCCGAGCCGGTCCCACAGGGCGAGGCTGAGGGACTGCAGGTCCACGGACGGAACCCCCTCCCGCTCGGCCAGATCGAGCATGGCCGCCGGGTACACACCGTGGGAGGGCCGGGCATGGCCTGCGGCGTCGAACCTGCGCCGCTCCACCGGGGTGACCAGCACCGGGTGGGCGCCGCGCTGCCGGGCGCCGTCCAGGAACGTACGGAGATACGCCTGGTAGGTGGTGTACGGATCGGTGCCCCGGGTGGGATCGTCGGTCTTCTCGTCGTTGTGGCCGAAGGAGATCAGCAGCCAGTCGCCGGGGCGGATGTCGCGGAGCACGGCGTCCAGCAGGCCGGCGTCCGCATAGCTCCTGGTGCTCGCGCCGGACAGCGCCCGGTCGACGACCGTGGTCCGCCGGCCGGCGAAGACCGGCAGCGCCTGCGCCCAGCCGGTGCGGGGCGCGGTGTCGGCCGCGTACACGGACGCCGTGGAGTCACCGGTGACGAAGACCCGGAACGTACGTCTCGCCACCGGGCCGGTGCTGCGGGGCACGGTGTACGGGGCCCAGCTGCCGAGGTACGTCGCGGGGGTGTGCGCCTCGGCGCCGGCTTCCGTCAACTGGGGGCGGTTGGCCGCGACGGTGATCTCCGCGCCCGGCCCGAAGTTGGCGTACTCGGTGAACCGCTGGTCCTGCCAGGGGTACTGGTCCTTCATATTGGTGTACGGCTCGGCCGCCCGGATGCCCGGGCCCATCCAGGTGTCCCGAACCGTGAGCATCGGGTACGCCGTGGGGTCGGACGACGGCACCCAGGGGCGGGCCAGGCAGTACTCCGCCGGGCCGGCGCCTGAGGTGATCCGGCAGCGGGTGGCGAGAAACCCGCGGGGGTTGGACCGGACCGTGGAGGGTGCGAACACCATGCCCTTGGGGGTGAAAGTGACGTCCCGCTCCAGGGTGTGGAACTCGGTCGATTCGAAGACCGCCGTGGCCCGCCCGAAGACGAAGTCGACGTCACCCTCCACGTAGCAGTCGCGGTAGTACTGCCGGGCGAAGGTGCCCACGTTCACGGTGTCCGCCAGCAGGGTGTCCTGGTGACCCAGGAACCTGCAGTGGTCGAAGAACGTCCGGTCACCGCAGGCGCGGACGGCGACGGCCTGGGTACCGGTGGTGCCGGGGTGGTCGGCGCGCAGCCAGTCGTTGGCGAGCGTGAGGTCGCGTACGGTCAGGCCGGGCGCCATCGAGGTGAAGGTGGCCGAGCCCGAAGTGCCATGGGTTTCCGCCGCGTTGTCGTACACGATGACGACATCGCCCGGGATGCCGGTCGCACCGCGCAGGGTGAGGTCGACGGCCGTGGCCGGAACGGTCACCGTCTCCCGATAGGTGCCGGCGGCGAGCACGATCGTCCAGCCGGGACCCGGCACGGCGTCGACCGCGTCCTGCACCGTGCTGTGGACGGTGGTGTGGGCGCCCGCGTGATGGCCGCTGCCCTGCGGAGCGACGTACAGGATTTTCGTGGGTGCGCCGGTGGCGGCGGAGGCGCGCGGGGCGAGGCCCGCCGCGGCGGCCACCAGGGCTCCGATCAGGACGGAACGGCGGGCGATGTGCGGGGAGTTCGAGGGCATGCTGGTAGTGCCTCCGTTGCGGCTGGGGATGACTCAGGGAAACAGAGGGTGCGGCCGGGGCTGTCCGCCCCGGCCGCCGAACGGGTGTGAATCAGTGGATCTTTCCGGCGCCCGCGCCGCGGTCCACCAGGTGCGGTACCGCGCGGGGGTTGTCGACGCGGGTGCGCAGGGTGGGGGTCCAGCCCGCGCCGGAAGTGAGGTGCTCCGCGGGGATTCCGGCGTTGTGGACCGCGATGAGGTCGGTCCGCCGGCCGTTGACGTAGTTGTCGTCGGCGGTGATGGGCGCCTCGCTCCACTTCTTGAGGATGGTCGCCGGGTCGAAGCCGGGCGCCAGGGTGATGGCGTTGTGCTCGGCGACCAGCCGGGAGTTCTTGCCCACGCCGAACGTGTACGCGTATTCCTGGCCGGGGGTGACCACGAAGTGGTTGTTGTACGAGTCGACCTGGCCGAAGCGGACCCGCGGGGCGCGCTCGGTGATACTCCGGAAGAGGTTGTGGTGCAGGGTGACCTTGATCTTGTCGGTGTCGGTGGCGGTCGCGCTGTCGCTGTTGCCGAAGAGCAGGGTCTTGTCGTGGTCGGTGAAGGCGTTCCAGGACGCCGTGACGTAGTTGGCGCCCTTGACGACGTCCAGTTCGCCGTCGTGCTGCTGGTAGATCCGGCCGAAGTAGTACGGCTGTGCGCTGTCGGGGCGGCGGCCGTCGGTGAAGGTGTTGTGGTCGAGCCAGACGTGGGTGGCTCCGTAGACGACCAGGTTGTCGTACTCGGAGTTCCAGTTGCCGGTGTCCCCGTCCGTCGGGTCCCACTGCGGGAAGCAGTCGAAGGCGTCCTCGAAGGTGAGATTACGGACGATGACGTTGTCCACGTTCTCGATCTGCAGGTCCCCCGAGAGGATCCGGGCGTGCGAGCCGAGGCCGATCACGGTGGTGTTGGCGGGAACCTTGACCTCGACCCTGGCTGCCTGGTCGGCGGCCGACGCGGCCCGCAAGTCCTCCTGCGGGCCGCTGGGCACCTGGTCGCGGCCCCAGACGGCGGGGTCGTAGTCGGCGAGGTACTGCTCGAGGCGGTAGCCGGGGGCCGCGTAGTCGTCGCAGGAGAGGGCCGCGCCCGTGTCGTCGGTGTTGAAGTCGAGGGTGCCCCTGACCTTGATGATCTTCGGGGCGTCGCCGGCGTCCTTGAAGGCGGCGACCAGTTCGGCGCGGCTGGAGACGGTGTAGATGTGGTCGGCCGTCGCGGCCGATCCGCCGGTGGTGCCCGGGCCGGCCGAACCCCAGCCGTCGTGGGCGGCCAGCACGGCGCGTGCCGGGTCGTGATGCGGTGCGGCCGATGCGGCAGGCCCGGTGATGCCGAGCACCAGCGCGGCGCATCCGGCGACGACTCCTATGACGCGGCCATGACATACCCGACCACGACGTCTCGGTGAAAGCATCGTTGCTCCTGAAGGGCTGGATGTCCGGCGGCGGCACCGTCCCGGCTGCCGCCGCCGCTTGTGGGCGTGCTGTGGGCGTACTGCTGTGGGCGTATCGCGGGGATCAGCTCTGGGTCCGCTGCTTCCAGTCCGCCTGAGCCGCGTTCAGCTCATCGGCGATCTTGTCGAGGAAGGCCTTCGCGGTGATCTTGCCGAGCAGCAGCTTCTGGAACTCCGGCTCGTTGTCGGACTTGGAAATGGTGTTCCAGTCGGGCAGGTAGTACGGCAGCTGCACGATCTTGGTGTCGGCACCGTTCAGCGCCTCGGCGGCCAGCTTGGTGGGCTCCGCCTTCTGGACCCAGGCCGCCTTGGCGGCCTCGGTGTTCGCCGGCACCTGGCCCGCGGACTCGTTGAACTTGGAGTTCTCCTCGGCCGAGACGGCGAACTCGATGAACTTCCAGGCGGCCGCCTTGTTCTTGCTCGCCTTGAACAGGCTCAGCCCGTCGACCGGGTTCGAGACCTGCACACGCTTGCCGTCGTCCATGGTCGGGTTCGGGATGCCGCGGAACTTGTCCGCGCCCAGCGCCTTCAGGTGGTCCTGGTAGGAGCCGAGATTGTGACTCAGCATGCCGATGGAGCCGCTGTCCCACTGGGCGACCATCTTGGTGAAGTCGTTGTTGAGGTCGGCGGACGGGGTGTCCTTCTTGTACAGGGCGACGTACTTCGCCAGGGCGGCCACGTTCTTCGGATCGTTGACCGTGGTCTTGTCGCCGCTCCAGAATGAGCTGATGCCGGTCTGCCCGTACACCGCGTCCAGGGCCGGCGCGATGGACCCCGTACCGCCCCGGATGGTGAAACCGAACTTGTTCTTGCCGCTGTCGGTGAGCTTGTCGGCCGCCGCGTAGAACTTCGACCAGGTGGTCGGTGCGTCCAGACCGGCGCTCTTGAAGAGGTCCGTGCGATACCACAGCGTGCCGTTGTTGACGGAGGTCGGCACCTGGTACAGCTTGTCCCCGCCGCCCGCGGCCCGGCTGCTGTCGAGCAGTTTCTGGCCCAGTTCGCCGTGCAGCGAGCTCTTCTCCAGCCGGCTGTCCAGCGGCTCCAGCGCCCCCTGGACCGCGACTTCGGCGAGCATCGCGGTGCCCACGCCTCCGACGTCCGGCAGGCCGCCGCCCTGGATGGCGGTGTCGTACTTGGACTGGGCGCTCGCTGCGGGTATCCCGACGTAGTTGACCTTGATGTCGGGGTACTTCTTCTCGAAGTCCGCGATGACCTGCTTCCAGATCTCGGTGCGGACCCCGCCGTTGTTGTCCCAGAAAGTGATCTCGCCCTTGCCGGAGCCCTCGTTTCCCTTGTCTCCCGCGGTGCCGCTGCCGTCGTCACCGCAAGCGGTCGCGGTCAGGGCGAGCACCGCGGCCAGCGTGACCGCGCCGGACGTTCTGCGCCGCCAGGTGGTGGTGGAGATCTTCATCGTCGGCTCTTCTCTCTCTGGATCCCTGAATCTCTGAGTCTCTGCAAGGGGCGGTTGCTCACGCGGTGACCACCCTCCGTACGTAGGCGGCCGCCGCGTCCCGGTCGAGCGGGCCGTCGGCGACGACGGTGACGATGCGCCGGACGACCGCCCCGCCGGCCACCACCGGCAGCCGCCCCTCCCAGGCGAGGGCCGAACCGACACCCGGGTACTCCCTGCTCCGTACGAACCACGGGTCACGGCGGGTCTCCTCGGTCGCCCCGGCGAACACCAGCGTCCAGCCGTTGCCCGCGAGCGCCAGCCAGTCCGCAGGCCGCCCGTGGATCGGCTCCTCGCCGTCGGTGTCCTGGGTGAACACGCGGGGAGCTTCGGCGGCTCTGGGCGCGCGCCAGAAGAAGCCGCCGTATCCGGCGCCGGGACGGCCGTTGGTTGCCGGGCTGCCGATCGAGAGGTCCCGGCCGCTGGAGTTGGTGAGCGAGAAGGTGAAGTCCAGCGCCCAGGCACGGTCGTCGAGCTCGGTCGCGGCGACCGTCCGGTACTCGCTGAGCAGTTCCCCTTCGGGAGTACGCCAGCTCACGTCCTCGACGAAGCCGTCCGAGTCGCGCAGCTTCCACCCGTCATGGCGCTGCGTCCCATGGTTGGCCAGCTCGGTGGAGCCCCGGCCCCGGACGAAGGTGCGCCCGCCCCAGAAGTTGGCCCCCTCGATGTCGGGCACGGCCACCGACACGCCCAGATGGTGCAGATGGTCCTGCGGCATCTCCTCGGTGACCCGGAGCCCCTGCAGGGTGGTGAGCGGGTGGAGGTACGGGCGGGGGGAGAGCCGGGTGTCGATCTCGGGCCGGTAGTGGTAACAGCCGACCGGGCGCCCCGCACAGCGCAGGACCACGGAGGACTTCACGGACGACTGCACGGGGGACGTCATGAGGTGCTCACCTCGGAGGGGAGGGCCCAGGGGGCGCCGAGTTCGGAGAAGAGGCTGAGCGTGTCGGCGCTCGCGGCGACCAGGCCGCCGATGCCCCGCACGATCCGCCGGGAACCGCTCTCGCCTGCGGCGCTTCGCCAGGAGCCGGCCGGCAGCGGGGCCGGCTCCGGGGCGGTGCGGATGGCTTCGACCACCCGCATGAAGGCCCCCGTCTCCTGCGGCGGCGCCAGGAGCTCGGCCCGTCCCGCGAGATGCTCGACCAGATTCTCCAGCAGATCGGTGCGGCCATGGACCGACTCCGCCGGCCCACTGCCCGCACGCTGCACCAGGACCCGGTCCTGCTTGTACCAGAAGGTGATCCGCCCGCGGTCGCCGTGCACCACGAGATACGGTTCGGCCTGCTCTTCCGCGCAGAGCGTCGCGGCCACGGTGACCCGGGTGCCGCGCCCGGTGACGGCGCGTACGCAGGAGGTGTCGTCGGCCTCGATGTCGTGCGCCCGGAACAGCTCGGTCTCGATGGACGACACGTCATCGGCCAGTGAACTGCCGTCCAGGGCGAAGGCGGTCGCGACGGCATGCGCCAGCGGATTCGTCAGGACCCCGTCGACGACGTCCAGGTCACCGAGACGGCGACGGCCCGCCCAGGGAGCCCGCCGGTAGTAGCCCTCGTCGCGTACCCATGCCCCGGCGCCACCGATGCCCCGTACGGTCCCGATCGAACCGCTGTCGATCAGTTCGCGGATCGCGGGCAGGGCGTGCGAGCCGAGGGACTGGAAGCCGATCTGGCAGGCCGTTCCCGCCGCCCGGACCCCATCGGCCATCCGCTGGAACTCGGCGTAGGACGGCGCGGGCGGCTTCTCGAGGAGGAGGTGCACGCCGCGCCGGGCGGCGGCGAGTGCCAGGTCGGTGTGGGTCTGGATGGGCGTGCAGATCACCGCCAGCCCGGCGCCGGTGGAGTCGAGCAGTCCACCGAAATCGGCGGACTGCGCGGGGGCGCCGAACCCGGCCAGCTCCTCGGCGGTGAGCGGAGCGAGCTCACAGATCCCGGCCAGCCGGAGCAGACCGGCGGCCTCCAGGCGGCCGATGTTCTCGAGATGCCTGCGTCCGTGGCCGCGCGCGCCCGCCAGGACGACAGGCAGCGGCCGACTGCTCTTCACCATGGACATCAGCCCTTCACCGCACCGGCGCTGAAGCCGGTGATCAGCCACTTCTGGATGAATGCGAAGACGATGACGACGGGCAGCGCGGCCACCACACCGCCCGCGGCCAGCGCACCCAGGTCGACGCTGTCCGAGCCGATCAGGGTGTTCAGTCCGACCGGGATCGTCTGTTTGTCCTGTTCGCTCAGGAACATCAGAGCGAACAGGAAGTGGTTCCAGCTGTGCACGAAGGCGAACGAGCCGACCGCGATCAGTCCGGGGCGCAGCAGCGGCAGCACCACCGCGCAGAAGGCCCGGAAGCGTCCGCAGCCGTCCACCCAGGCGGCCTCCTCCAGCGAGACCGGTACGTTCTTGATGAAACCGCTGATCAGGATGATCGACAGAGGCAGCTGGAAGACCGTCTCGGCGATGATCACACTGCCCAGGGAGTTGATCATCCGGAGGTTCTTGAAGATCTCGAACAGCGGCACCAGCATCAGCGCCCCGGGAATGAACTGCGAGCAGAGCAGGCCCAGCATGAAGGCGTTCTTGATACGGAAACGGAAGCGGGCGAGGGCGTATCCGCCGGCCAGCGCCACGGCCGTGGTCGCCACCAGGGTGCTGATGCCGACGATCATGCTGTTCTGGAAGAAGATCCCGAAGCTCCGGTCGTTCCAGACCTTGGAGAAGTGTTCGAAGGTGATCGGCCACGGCACCAGCGCCGTCGAGCCGGCCGGGCGGAACGCGAAGAGGAGCATCCAGTAGAAGGGGACGAGGGTGAAGAGCAGATAGAGGCCCAGCGGCAGATAGATCTGCCAGCGCGGCACCTCGTCGAACGCGCGCCGGTTCTTCTTCGGGGGATGCACCGGAGCGGAGGCGCCGGCGCCGGAGCGGCGTTCCCGGGTGCTCTTCTCGGCGAGTGCGGCGGTCACTTGTTGTCGCCTCCGAACTTGCTCAGGCGGAGATAGACGATGGAGCAGAAGAGCAGGATCACGAAGGCGACGGTGGTCAGCGCCGAGGCGTACCCGAAGTCGTGGCCGTCGATGGTGGTGTTGGCGATCTTCAGCGGCAGTGTGGTGGTCACACCGGCCGGGCCGCCGCCGGTGAGGGTGTAGAGCAGGTCCACGTTGTTGAACTCCCACACTCCGCGCAGCAGGGTGGCGAGGATGATCGCGTCCTTGAGGTGCGGCAGGGTGATGTGGAAGAACTGCCGCATCCGTCCGGCGCCGTCGACCGACGCCGCCTCGTACAACTCCTTGGAGACGGACTGCAGGTCGGCGAGGATGAGGATCGCGAAGAAGGGAACTCCGCGCCACAGTTCGGCGACGGTCGCGGCCCAGAAGACGGTGCCGGTGTCGGAGAGCACCGAGGAGCCGTACGAGCCGATGCCTGCGTCGGCGAGGTAGCGGCTGAAGCCGGTCGACGAGTTGTACAGCAGGATCCAGATGGTGCTGGTCAGCACGCCGGAGACGGCCCACGGCGAGAACACCATGGCGCGGGAGATACCGCGGCCGATGAACGTCTGGTTGACGATCAGCGCCAGGCCCAGTCCCAGGGCCAGTTGGAGGGCAACCTGGGTGACGACCCACTGGGCGCTGAAGCCCAGCGTCGACCAGAACTGATCGTCCTGGGTGAAGATCCGGGTGAAGTTGTCGAAGCCGGCGAAGCCGTTGCGCCAGGGTTTGGTGACGTTGTAGTTCTGCAGGCTGTAGTAGAAGACGCTGAGCACCGGGTATGCGATGAAGCCCAGCATCAGCAGGCCCGCGGGGGCGATCAGCAGGTAGGGCAGGCGCCGGGGCGTCGCCGAACGCCGCTTGGGCACCTTCGGCTGCTGTGCGGCCACGGCTGCGGCTTGTGCCATGACTCGTCTCCGATCTGGGTGGGGTAAGCGCTTACCGGACGGCGTTCGGCATACCGGTGTGCGGTGCGGGTGAGGCGTTGGGCGGGTGGGGCGTTGGGCGGAGCGGTCAGCGGGCTCGGTCAGGCGGCTCGGTCAGCCGGCGTAGGGATCCGGCACCTGTCCCGGCCGGGCCAGGAAGGCGAAGTCGCAGCCGGTGTCGGCCTGAGTGACCTGTTCGTTGTAGAGCGCGCCGTAGCCGCGCTCGTACCGGGTGGGCGGCGGGGTCCACGCGGCTCTGCGTTGCTCCAGCTCCTCGTCGGGCACCTCGAGCCGGAGTGTGCGAGCGGGTACGTCCAGGGTGATGAGGTCCCCGGTGCGCACCAGCGCGAGCGGACCGCCGACGTAGGACTCCGGCGCGACGTGCAGCACGCAGGCGCCGTAACTCGTACCGCTCATCCGGGCGTCGGAGATCCGCACCATGTCGCGGACCCCCTGCTTGAGCAGATGGTCGGGGATGGGCAGCATCCCGTACTCGGGCATGCCGGGGCCGCCCTTGGGGCCCGCGTTGCGCAGCACCAGGACGTGCTCGGCGGTGATGCCCAGTGCGGGGTCGTTGATGGTGCGCTGCATGGTCCGGTAGTCGTCGAAGACGACCGCGGGGCCGGTGTGGCTGAGCAGCCGGGGCTCGGCCGCGATGTGCTTGATGACCGCGCCGTCGGGGCAGAGGTTGCCGCGCAGCACGGCGACGCCGCCCTCTTCGGCGAGTGGGTTCTCGCGGGGCCGGATCACGTCCGGGTTGTGGACGAGAGCGCCTTCGAGCTGCTCACGCAGGGTGAGGTGGGAGACGGTGGGCCGGTCCAGGTGCAGTACATCGGTCAACTGGGCCAGGAAGGCCGGAAGCCCGCCGGCGAAGTGGAAGTCCTCCATCAGATAGCGGCCGCCCGGGCGGAGGTTGGCGAGTACCGGGACCGTGCGGGCGATGCGGTCGAAGTCGTCGAGGGTGAGCTTGACCCCGGAGCGGCCCGCCATGGCGATGAGATGGATGACGGCGTTGGTCGAGCCGCCGAGCGCGAGCACGGTGGCCACCGCGTCCTCGTACGCCTCGGCGGTGAGGATCTTCGACAGCTTCAGGTCCTGGTGGACGAGGTCCACGATCCGCAGCCCCGAGGCGGCGGCCATCCGGTCGTGACCGGAGTCGACGGCCGGGATGGAGGAGGCACCGGGAACGGTCACGCCGAGCACCTCGGCCGCGGCCGTGAGGGTGGATGCGGTGCCCATGGTCATGCAGTGGCCGGGCGAGCGGGCGAGCCCGTTCTCCAGCTCGGCCATCTCGCAGTCGCCGATCAGACCGGCCCGCTTGTCGTCCCAGTACTTCCACATGTCGGTGCCCGAGCCGAGGACCTCGTTGCGCCAGTGGCCCGGCAGCATCGGGCCCGCGGGGACGAAGACGGTGGGCAGGTCGACGGTGGCCGCGCCCATCAGCAGGGCGGGGGTGGACTTGTCGCAGCCGCCGAGCAGCACCGCGCCGTCGACCGGATAGGAACGGAGCAGTTCCTCGGTCTCCAGCGAGAGGAGGTTGCGGTAGAGCATCGGGGTCGGCTTCTGGAAGGTCTCCGACAGGGTCGACACCGGGAATTCCAGCGGGAATCCACCGGCCTGCCAGACTCCGCGCTTGACCGCCTGCGCCCGGTCGCGCAGATGGACGTGGCACGGGTTGATGTCGCTCCAGGTGTTGAGGATCGCGATGACCGGCTTGCCGAGGTGTTCCTCGGGCAGATAGCCGAGCTGGCGGGTGCGGGCCCGGTGGCTGAAGGAGCGCAGACCGTCGGTGCCGTACCACTGGTGGCTGCGCAGCTGGTCCGGCCTTCTGCGTGAGGTAGCGGCGGACGGGGTGCCGGCGGAGGGGGTACCGGCCGGCCGGGTGTCGGCGGAAGCGGTCGCGGGCCCGGAGTTGTCAGAACTCATATCGCCCACCCCGCCACCAGGTCGGCGACCTCGGCTCGCTGCGCCTCGTCCAGTACCCGGCTCGGCGCCCGCACGTCCCGCCGGCACAGCCCGAGCGAGGCGAGCGCCTCCTTGACCACGGTGACGTTGTTGGCGGACTGATCGGCGGCGCGCAGGTCCTCGAAGGGGCGGATCTGCTCCCAGACCTTCATGGCGGCGGCGCTGTCGCCGGCCCGCAGGGCCTCCAGCATGGCCAACGAGACGCTCGGCGCGACATTGACGAGTCCGGAGGTGAAGCCGCTGGCGCCGCCCGCGAAGTACGAGGGCGCGTACAGCTCGGCGAGTCCCGCGATCCAGACGAAACGGTCGAGGCCCGCGTCACGGGCGAACGCGGCGAAGCGCGCGGCGTCGGGGACGGCGTACTTCACCCCGATGACGTTCGGGCAGAGCCGGCCGAGCTCGGCCATTCTGGCTCCGGGCAGGTGCGGGTTGCGCAGGTAGGGCACCACACCGAGCTCCGGCACGGCGTCCGCGACGGCCCGGTGGTAGTCGACCCAGCCGCCCCGCGACACATACGGGTGGATGGGCTGATGGACCATCACCATCTGCGCCCCGCACTCCCGGGCATGCCGGGCCGCGGCGACCGCGGTCGGCACATCGTGGCCGACTCCGACCAGCACGACCGCCCCGGCACCGGTGCCGGGGACGGTACCGGCTGCGGCCTCCTCGATGGTCAGCTCGGTGACCCGGGTCCGTTCGGCGGGCGTGAGGGCGTAGAACTCACCGGTGTTGCCGTTGGGGGTCAGCGTCCGGATGCCGCCGTCGATGAGCCGGCGCAGCAGGGCACGGTGTGTGCTCTCGTCGATCGCGCCGTCTGCGCCGAAGGGGGTGACGGGGATCGATACGACATCGGCGAGCGCGGTGCGCAGTGGCTGGAAGTTCATCGGGCTTCCCCTCCTTCAAATCCTTCGGACCTGCCGGACGCGCCGGACATCTCGGAATCGGGGAAGGCCCGTTCCACGAAGCCGGCGATGTGGTTGTGCAGGGTGCGTGCCGCGCGTTCGACGTCCCCGTCGAGGGCGAACCGCAGGATCTCCCGGTGTTCACCTGCCTCCCGGTCCCAGGAGGGGTCGGAGGCCCAGGCGACGGTGGAGACCAGGGCGGCCTGGTCGCGTACCTCGTCCAGCATCTTCGCGAGCAGCGGATTGCCGCAGGGCAGGTAGAGGGCCCGGTGGAACTCACGGTTGGCGAGGGAACGCTCGGCCCGGTCCTCGGCACCGTCGGCCCGCACCAGCGCTTCCTGGGCGGCCTGGAGGGACGCCTTGCGCAGAATGGACCTCTTCAGCGCCTCAGGCTCGAGCAGCAGTCGTACGTCGTACACCTCGCGTGCCATGGCGGCGTCGACGGTACGCACGGTGACGCCCTTGTACTGGCTCATGACGACCAGCCCGGTGCCGGCGAGCGTCTTGAGCGCTTCGCGAACGGGGGTCTTGGACACCCCGAACTGCGCGGCGAGTTCGGTTTCGACCAGGGCCTGCCCCGGGCTGAGCTGCCCGGTGAGGATGGAGTGCTTGATCGCCTCCAGGACGTACTGGGTCCGGGAAGGGATCGGGCTCGGGGCAAAGGTCATGGGCGCTCTCAGATCTCACGTATCAGGTGCCACGTATGGGGCGCGTACCAGGGATCGCGTATGGCGTATCGCGTATGGCGTCTCATATATGACGTACGAAGTACGACGCGATGAAGCTAGGCCCGTGACAGCCGTTCGTCAATGCTCCGCGCACCACTGATTCGTTTGCCCGATCGGTCGGAGCCGGTCCGCTCAGGCATGTGCCCGGTCCGCCGAGCACCCCTCACGTGTCACGTCGCCTGGTGAAATGGTCAACAGCGAGCGTCCTGCGCCACCGCGACGCGGCCCTGTATCTGGCAGGCGCAATCGTCAACTCATTCGGACCGTCCGGCCGCACTGACCGTCTTCGCGATATGGCCGCCGACGCCGGCGGGGCCGCTGCTCGGCGCGGTCACCGACCGGTCCGCCGCCGACGCCAAGGCCGCGTCGCTCACCGACGCTCTGGCGGAGGCGCCACCTCCAAGCCTTCGACGACCTGCGGCGGCCTCTCCGTGACCGCCCTACCGCGGCCTCGGGAAAGAAGCTGACCGCCGGAGCAGTCGACAGTCGGGCCCGCGGATCACTTTCGCCAGAACAGGTGGTGCGTCACTCCGCTCGGGCTGGGCACGACGTCCAGGTGGAACCGGTCGAGCAGCTCATCGGGGGACTCCCAGAGGCGCACGCCGGACCCGTACTTCACCGGCGAGACCGCCACGTGCAGGGTGTCGACGAGGTCGGCGTCAAGGAACTGCCGGATGGTGGTGGCCCCGCCGCCGAGTCGGACGTCCTTGCCCTGCGCAGCTTCCCGCGCCTGCGCGAGGACCGTGGCAGGGTCGCCGTCGACGAAGTGGAACGTGGTGTCGGAGAGCGTGAAGGAAGGACGCTTGTGGTGGGTCATCACGAACACCGGGGTGCGGAACGGGGGCTCGTCACCCCACCAGCCGCGCCACTCATGGTCGCGCCAGGGCCCACGCTGGGGCCCGAATTTGTTGCGGCCCATGATTTCGGCACCGATGTTGCGTGGGTAGTCCCGCGTCAGATAGTCGTCGAGACCCCGGCTGCCCCCCGGTTCGGTACGCATGGGCCAGCTCGCCGTGGCGCCGGCCCAGGCGAACAGCCGCTCGGGCTCGACGTGGCCGAATGGACGCTCAAGGGTTTGATCCTCGCCGGCCCCGATTCCGTCACTCGAGACATTGAAGTTCTGCACTCTCAGTAGCTGAGTCACGTGTTTCTCCCGTGTTGTCGACAACAGTGGTCAGACTCTCCGGGCCGGAAGAACTCATCGCTGTGTCAGGCCAGCGCGGCCCGAACGAGCCCGAGGTCGGCGTCCGACGCCAGTCCCGCGTGGTAGAGCCGCAGCTCACTCGCGCCGAGTCCGGCGGCGCGGGCGGCGTCGTCGGCCAGGGTGGCCGGGCTGCCACCCATGCCGGAAACCACGGTGAGGTTGGCGGCGAGGACGGTGCCTGGCCTGCGGTGTGCGGCGAAGGGGGTCAGCAGCGCGGGGTCACCCGTGCAGGGTACGACCACGCCGTCGGCGACCGCCAGGATGTGTCCGGGATCGACGCCGGCGTTGGCTCCGCAGTGGTGGGCGACCGGGTCCGCGTGCAGCAGGATCTGGAAGCCGGGGGCGGCAGCCGCCCGTACGGCGGCGACCACCCGTTCCTGCAAGGTCCGGGCGGTCCGGGTCCGCCAGGTGAGCGTGGCCGCGGCGAGGTCGGCGCCGAGCAGCTTCTCGATCGCCGGCCACCCGGTCCCGGGGGCGCCGGACGTGCCGGAGTCGCCGGACGTGCCGGAGGCGCCGGTGGACCACACCGGCTCCAGCGCGCGGCGCACCGCGACGCTCAGCTCTTCGGCGTCCAGGCCGAGTTGCCGGTAACCGTCGGCGCAGGCGGGGCAGAAGCAGAGCGACATCAGGTAGTGGCCGGCCTCCTCCAGCCGCACCCCGGCGATCTTGTCGTGGGCGTGCAGATGGGCGAGCCCGTACCAGCCGAGGGACTCGAGCTCGGTGCCGAGCGCCCCGGGCCGGGTCGCCGCCTCGGCCGCGAGGTCGGTCAGATAGTCGCGGGTCGCGGGCTGCGCGATGCAGGGCGCCCAGGGATAGCGGTCGCCGTAGGCGTTGACCACCGAGGTGCCGGGATGCTCGGCGCCCATCCGGGAGTTGTGCGCGAGCACCACCCAGGTGTGCACGTCGAGTCCGGCTCCGGTGAGCGCGGCGGCGGCCTCGGCGAACGGGTCGGCGGACGGCGCCCAGGACCCGGCGGCGTACGGGCGCAGGGCACGTCCGGCCCACCGTGCACCGGAGGCCGGGTAGAGCACGGACGCGTGAGCGGCGGTCACGATCCGGTGCTCCGGATGGCGCGGCGTCAGCGCGCGCGTGGAGTGGTAGGCGGACGCCAGGGTGACCTGCTGGACACCCAGGTCGGCGATACGGGCGGCGGCGTCCGGGTCGCCGGCGACATCCCAGGGGTAGAGGAAGGCAGCGGTCTTCACGCCGATCACTCCGCCGCGGCCGTCAGCACCGCACGGCCGTGCTCGATGATCTCGGTGAGCGCCTTCACATGGGGGGCCGATGGTTCGCTCAGTGGCGCGCGGACCTCGCCGACATCCAGGCCACCGAGCCGTACACCGGCCTTGACCAGCGACACCGCGTAACCGCGCCCCCGGTTGCGCAGTTCGACCAGCGGCCGGTAGAAACCGTCGAGCAGCCGGTTCACCAGGGCCTCGTCACCGGAGCGCAGCGCCCGGAAGAAGGCGAGAGCGATGTCGGGAGCGAAGCAGAAGACCGCCGAGGAGTAGAGCGTCACGCCGATGGCCCGGTAGGCCGGGGCGGTGAGTTCGGCGGTGGGCAGTCCATTGAAGTAGAGGAAGTCCCGGCCGGGGAGCTCCGTGCGCACCGCGCTGATGATGCGCTGCAGCAGGTCGAGGTCGCCGTGCCCGTCCTTGAGTCCGATGATCCCTTCGACCCGGGCGAGCGCGACGACGGTCTCCGGGGTGAACACGGCGTTGTCGCGCTGGTAGACGATGACGTCGAGCGAGGTGGCCGCGGTGAGCTCGGTGTAGTGGCGCAGCAGTCCGTCCTGGTCCGCCGTCACGAGGTAGGGCGGCATGGCGAGCAGCCCGTCGGCTCCGGCCCGTTCGGCGAGGTTCGCGTACTGGACGGCGAGCGCGGTGCCGTAGCCGACACCGGCCACGACGGGGACCCGGCCGGCGCTCTCCTCAACCGCGGCGGCGACGACCGCCCCGAACTCCTCGGGCGCGAGGGCGTGGAATTCGCCCGTGCCGCAGCAGGCGAAGACCGCTGCCGCACCATCGTCGATGCCCCGGCGCACATGAAGACGGAAGGCGTCGAGGTCAATGGCGCCGTCCGGCCCGTACGCGGTGACGGGGAAGAACAGCAGACCATCGAGTCGGCCGGCGAGCGGGGCTGAGGACACGGGGCGCTCCCTGGGGCATTCCGTTGTGCACAGTTCCGGTCGTACACCGTGCCAGATGTGCACAACCCTGATCTGCGTCTACATTTCTGAACGACGCCCACGCTAAGTCAGCGGGCCGGGCCGGTCAAGACAGGAAACACCGAGTCGACGGCGGAATGCGGCCCTTGGCGCCACACTTGACGGGTCCTACCGGGCTCCTTAGCTTGTCCATGCATGTGAATGTCATCCATGTGAACGCCGGCCCCTCGAGGAGAGACCCGCTCATGCCCGCTCCCCGCACCATCCTGCTCACCGGAGCCGCCGGAGGCCTCGGCACCCTGATGCGCGGTCTGCTGCCCGCTTACGGCTACGAGCTGCGCCTCTTCGACGTCACCCCGATCGAGGGCGAGCCGACGGCGATCACCGCGGACCTGGCCGACCGGGGAGCACTGCGCGAGGCCGTGCGAGGCGTCGATGCGATCATCCACCTGGCCGGCATCTCGCTGGAGTCATCGTTCGACAAAATCCTCCGGGCCAACATCGAAGGCACGTACAACCTGTACGAGGCGGCGCGCGCGGAGGGCGTCGGGCGGATCGTTTTCGCCTCCTCCAACCACGCGGTGGGCTACACCCCGAGCCCGGAGGGCGAGCTCCCGCTCGATTCGGGCGCGCTGATCCCGATCGACACCCCGCGCCGGCCCGACACCTACTACGGCCTTTCGAAGTGCTTCGGTGAGGACCTGGCGCAGCTGTACTGGGACAAGTTCGGCCAGGAGACCGTTTCGGTACGCATCGGCTCCTGCTTCATGGAGCCCACCTCGGTCCGGATGCTCTCGGTCTGGATGAGCCCCGGCGACGGCGCCCGCCTCTTCCATGCCGCACTGACCGCCGAGGACGTCCGGCACACGGTGGTCTACGGGTCGTCCGCCAACACCAGGCTCTGGTGGGACCTCACCTCGGCGCGGGCGCTGGGTTACGAGCCGCAGGACGACTCGGAGCAGTACGCGGAGAAGCTCATCGCCGAGCAGGGCGAACTGGACCCGGCCGACCCCGCGCAAGCGCACCTCGGCGGCCCGTTCCTCACCGACCCGCCCATCTGGCCCTACTGAGCGGAGCCACGCCGCACCCTCGATCAGCACCCGCGCGCCCCGCGTGACCTCGCGCCCTGCGGCATCCGGGCAGCAAACGGGCCCGTCCGGTACACCGGACGGGCCTTTGTCATGCCCGGACGGGCACGGCCTCCCCTGGTCGGACCTGCGTAACCGCCCGCCGAAGCGGGCACAAACGGGCAGGACCGAGCCCGTTCCTGCCCTATTCACGTCAGGCGGGCGGCGGTAGAAATCACCCCACAGCGCGTGACAACACCTGCGCGTGGCACCACCGAGGAGGCACCGTGTCCGCGAACGCGGAACAACGACAGCGAGAGATCGTCCAGGCCGCAAGGCGGTCGGGGTCGGTCGATGTCGCCGAGCTCTCCGTGCTGCTCGGGGTCGCCAAGGAAACGGTGCGCCGCGATCTGCGGGCCCTGGAGGACCACGGCCTGGTCCGTCGTACGCACGGCGGGGCCTACCCGGTCGAGAGCGCCGGCTTCGAGACCACCCTCGACTTCCGCACCACCATGCACGTCCCCGAGAAGCGCCGGATCGCTGCCGCCGCCGCCCAGCTGCTCGGTGACGCGGAAACGGTCTTCGTCGACGAAGGCTTCACCCCGCAGCTGATCGCCGAGGCGCTGCCGCACGACCGCCCGCTCACCGTGGTCACCGCCTCCCTGCAGACCGCCGGTGCGCTGGCGGTCGCCGAGAACACCGCCGTACTGCTGCTCGGCGGCCGGCTCCGGGCCGGCACGCTGGCCACCGTCGATCACTGGGCGACCCGGATGCTGGCCGGGTTCGTCATCGACCTGGCGTTCATCGGCGCCAACGGCATCTCCCGCGAACACGGTCTGACCACCCCCGACCCGGCGGTCGGCGAGGTGAAGGCGCAAGCGGTCAGATCCGCCAGGCGCCGGGTGTTCGTCGGCAATCACACGAAGTTCGGGGCGGCCGGTTTCTGTCGCTTCGCCGAGGTGACCGACTTCGAAACGATCGTCACGAGCACGCTGCTCCCGCCGTCCGAAGCCCACCGCTACTCCCTGCTCGGGCCGCAGGTCATCCGCGTCTGAGTCCCACCACCCGAGGAGCAATCCATGCGAAGTCAGAGCCGGCGCAGGACGCGCACCGTGCTCGTCCAGGCCACCGCCGGCGCCCTGCTCACCAGCCTGTTGTCCGGCTGTTGGGCCGGCGCCGGAGGAACCGGATCGGGCGGGAACTCGATCAACGTACTGATGGTCAACAACCCGCAGATGACGGAGTTGCAGAAGCTCACCGCCGCGCACTTCACCCGGGAGACCGGCATCAAGGTGAACTTCACCGTTCTCCCCGAGAACGACGTCCGCGACAAGATCAGTCAGGACTTCGCCAACCAGGCGGGGCAGTACGACGTCGCGACCCTGAGCAACTACGAGATACCCATCTACGCCAGGAACGGCTGGCTGCACGAACTGGGGACGTACGCGGACCGGGACAAGGCTTTCGATCAGCAGGACATCCTGCCCGCGCTGCGCCAGTCCCTCACCGGCGACGACGAGAAGCTCTACGGCGAGCCGTTCTACGGCGAGTCCTCCTTCCTGATGTACCGCAAGGACGTCTTCGCGCAGAAGCACCTGACCATGCCCGCGCATCCCACCTGGCAGCAGGTCGCCGACCTCGCCGCGAGGGCCGACGGCGCGAAGCCCGGCATGAAGGGCATCTGTCTGCGCGGTCTGCCCGGCTGGGGGGAGCTGATCGCACCGCTGACCACGGTCGTCAACACCTTCGGCGGCACCTGGTTCGACAAGGACTGGAAGGCCCGGCTGGACTCCCCCGCCTTCAAGCAGGCCGTGGACTTCTATGTCCAGCTGGTCCGCAAGCACGGCGAGTCGGGCGCCGCCCAGTCCGGTTTCGCCGAGTGCCTCAACGACCTCACCCAGTCCAAGACCGCGATGTGGTACGACGCCACGTCCGCCGCGGGATCACTGGAATCGGCCTCGTCCCCGGTCAAGGGCAAGATCGGCTACGCCCCGGCGCCGGTGGAGAAGACCACCAGTTCCGGCTGGCTCTACACCTGGGCCTGGGGCATCCAGAAGACGTCCCGCAACCCGGACAAGGCCTGGAAGTTCATCTCCTGGGCTTCCAGCAAGGAGTACGAGGAGCTCGTCGGCAAGGAGACGGGCTGGTCCGACGCCCCTGCCGGCAAACGCGCCTCCACCTACGCCGACCCCTCCTACCGCAAGGCCTCCGCGGCCTTCGCGGACACCACCCTCAACGCCATCAAGAGCGCCAGGCCGAACAATCCCGGGGTGCAGCCGAGGCCCGCGCCCGGCATTCAGTTCGTCGGCATTCCCGAGTTCACCGACCTCGGCACCAAGGTCTCCCAGGAGATCAGTGCCGCCATCGCCGGGCGCCAGTCGGTGGATTCGGCCATCAAGGCGTCTCAGCGGCTCGCCTCGAAGATCGCGAAGGAGTACGAGGGACGATGACTGCAACCGCCGCTCCGACCCTGCCCGCCCTCGCGCCACCGGCCCACGGCCGACTGCGCGCCTGGGTCACCCGGGCTCCGCTGCTCCCCGCCCTGATCTTCATGATCGCCGTCACCCAACTGCCCTTCGTGGCGACGGTGGTGATCTCCTTCTTCAACTGGAACGCGCTCTACCCCGACGCACGGCGCTTCACCGGATTCGCCAACTACTCCGATGTCCTCACCGATCCGGCGCTGCGCAAGTCGGTGTACACCACCGTGCTGCTCACCGTGGCGGTGGTGCTCGTCAGTCTGGTGCTCGGTCTTGTCCTGGCGCTGCTGCTGGACCGCCGCTTCAAGGGCCGCGGCTTCGTCCGTACGCTGCTGATCGCCCCCTTCCTGCTGGTACCGGTGGCCGCGGCGCTGCTCTGGAAGCACGTCCTCTACAACCCGGAGTACGGGCTGTTCAACGGCGTGCTGCACTGGATCGGCGGCGACGGCGCACCACAGCCGGACTGGGTGTCCAACACCCCGCTGCTCGCGGTGGAGGCATCGCTCATCTGGCAGTGGACGCCGTTCATGATGCTGATCCTGCTGGCCGGACTGCAGAGCCGCTCGCCGGAACTGATCGAGGCGGCCCGGATCGACGGGGCGGGCAGCTGGCAGATCTTCCGCCACCTGACCCTGCCGCATCTGCGGCGCTACCTCGAACTCGGTGCGCTGCTCGGCTCGATCTACATCGTGCAGAACTTCGACGCGGTCTTCACCATCACCTCGGGTGGCCTGGGCACCGCGAACCTTCCGTACACCGTCTACCAGGCCTTCTACCAGGCACATGAGAACGGACTGGCCTCCGCCGCAGGTGTGCTGGTGGTCATCGGCACGATCATCATCGCGACCTTCGCGCTCCGCGTGGTCTCGTCCCTCTTCAACGAGGAGGCATCCCGGGCATGACGTCCCTCGACACATCCACCGGCACACCGGTCGGCGCCACCGCCGGCCCACCGCCCGGCCCGTCGGCCGGCACCCGGCGTCCCCCTCGCGGTAAGGGCGCGGCGCTCGGTCTCGTCGCCTGGCTCGCCGGGATCCTCTTCTTCCTCCCCATCGCCTGGATGGCGCTCACCTCCTTCCACGCGGAGGCGGACGCGGCCACCAACCCGCCGTCGCTGGCCG
The DNA here is from genome assembly GCF_040689485.1 of Streptomyces sp. NPDC051322. Classification (NCBI taxonomy): domain Bacteria; kingdom Bacillati; phylum Actinomycetota; class Actinomycetes; order Kitasatosporales; family Streptomycetaceae; genus Streptomyces; species Streptomyces sp. NPDC051322. Next base: position 108,274 of record NZ_JBFBAK010000001.1, read on the forward strand.
CCTCACTCACCCTCGACGGCTACCGCGACTTCTTCGGCGCGGGCGGCGGTGCCAGTCCCTGGCCCGCACTGATCAATTCGGCGGTGGCCTCGGTCGCTTCCACGCTGTTCGTGCTGCTGCTTGCGATGCCGGCCGCGTACGCACTGTCCATCCGGCCGGTGAAGAAATGGACCGACGTCCTGTTCTTCTTCCTCTCCACCAAGATGCTGCCGGTGGTGGCCGGGCTGCTGCCGATCTACCTCTTCGCCAGAAACACCGGGATGCTCGACAACATCTGGCTGCTGGTCATCCTCTACACCTCGATGAACCTGCCGATCGCGGTATGGATGATGCAGTCCTTCCTCGCCGAGGTGCCGGTGGCCATCATCGAGGCCGCGCGGGTCGACGGCGCCCGGCTGCCGGTGATCCTGACCCGGATCGTCGCCCCGATCTCGGCGCCCGGTATCGCGGCCACCGCGCTGATCTGCTTCATCTTCAGCTGGAACGAGCTGCTCTTCGCCCGGGTGCTGACCGGGGTGGTCGCGCAGACCGCGCCGGTCTTCCTGACCGGCTTCATCACCAGCCAGGGCCTGTTCCTGGCGAAGGTGTGCGCCGCGTCGCTCGTCATCTCCCTGCCGGTACTCGCCGCAGGGTTCGCCGCCCAGGACAAACTGGTCCAGGGCCTTTCGCTGGGAGCCGTGAAATGAAGGCCGCCATCATCGAATCCGTCGGCAAGGTCGTGTACGGGGAGGTGCCCGACCCCACCCCCGGACCGCGGGAGGTGGTCGTCGAGGTGGCCGCCTGCGGACTGTGCGGCACCGATCTGCACATCCTGCAGGGCGAGTTCGCCCCCACCCTGCCGGTGGTGCCCGGCCACGAGTTCGCCGGCCGGGTCGTCGCGCTGGGCAGCGAGGTCACCTCGCTGGCGGCCGGGGACCGGGTGGCCGTCGACCCGTCGCTGTACTGCTTCGAGTGCCGCTACTGCCGCATCGGCCACAACAACATGTGCGAGAAGTGGGCGGCGATCGGGGTGACCACGGCGGGTGGTGCCGCCGAGTACGCGGTGGCGCCCGCGGCCAACTGCGTCAAGCTGCCCGACCAGGTCAGGACCGAGGACGCGGCACTGATCGAACCGCTGTCCTGCGCGGTGCGCGGCTACGACGTGCTGAACAGCAGGCTCGGGTCCCATGTGCTGATCTACGGCTCGGGGACGATGGGCCTGATGATGCTGGAGCTGGCCAAGCGGACCGGCGCGGCGAGCGTCGACGTCGTCGACATCAACGAGGAGCGGCTGACCACCGCCCGGGGACTCGGCTGCAGCAGCGCGGCCGGTGCCGCCGACGAGCTGGGCCGGGCACCGCAGGGCTGGGACGTCGTCATCGACGCCACCGGAAACGCGGCAGCCATCCAGGACGGCCTGGGCCGGGTCGCGAAGGCCGGCACCTACCTGCAGTTCGGCGTCGCCGACTACGCGACCCGGGCCACCATCGACCCGTACCGCATCTACAACCAGGAGATCACCATCACCGGCTCGATGGCGGTGCTGCACAGCTACGAGCGGGCCGCCGAACTGTTCGCCGCCGGGGCTCTGGATCCGGAGATCTTCATCAGCGACCGGTTGCCGCTGGCGAGCTACCCGGACGCGCTGGACCGCTTCAGGGCGGGCCTGGGCCGGAAGATCGTGGTACTGCCCGGGAGCTGAGCGGTCACTGCGGGGCACGCCGGAAAAGTCCGAAAAAGATTCAAGGAACTGCAAAGAATTCGCGGAACTGCACAGGGTCTCCGCTCGTTGCTCCGGACATGACCGCAATGACCCCTGGCTCGAACATCCCGCTCCCGACCACCCATGTCGCGGTGGACGTCACCGCCCCGGTGCGGCTCGACGTGTCGGGCCTGCTGCTCACCGCAGACGGCAAGGTGCGCTCCGACGACGACTTCATCTTCTACAACCAGCCGTCCGGTCCCGGTGTCACCCACCGGTCCGGTGGCGGTTCCGCGCCGGACGCGATCGTGGTGGACACAGCGGCGGTCCCGGCGGGTATCGAGAAGATCGTGGTCACCGCGAGCCCCGACGCGGCCGGACAGACCTTCCAGGGCATCGAGCCCACCGCCACCGTCCGCAACGCCCGGGACGGCGCCCCGCTGGCCTCCTTCACCCCGCCCCGGCTGGGCACCGAGACCGCGCTGGTGATCGTGGAGATCTATCTCCGCAACGGCGCCTGGAAGATCCGTGCGGTGGGACAGGGCTATGCGAACGGGCTGGCCGGTATCGCGACGGACTTCGGCGTCTCGGTGGAGGAACCGGCCGCCGCAGCGCCGACGCCGGCCGCCACGACCCTCCCGCCCATGCCGCAGGCACCCCCGGCGCCGGCCGCCGACCCGCGGGTCGCCGCACCGACGCCGGCCGCCACCACGCCCCCGGCCGCGCCGGAACCCGCCGCACCGGCCGCGACCGGCCGGATCAACCTCGACAAGGGCCGGGTCAATCTGCAGAAGAACCAGACGGTGTCGCTGGTCAAGGCAGGTAAGCCGCTGCTCTCGCAGGTGAAGATGGGTCTCGGCTGGGAGCCGGCCTTCCGTGGCAAGGACATCGACCTCGACGCCTCGGTCATCGCCTACGGCCCGCAGCGCAACCACATCGACAGCTGCTACTTCGGCAAGCTGTCCATCCTGAACGGCGCGATCAAGCACTCCGGTGACAACCTCACCGGCGAGGGCGCGGGCGACGACGAGGTCATCGTGGTCGACCTCGGCCGGATCCCCGCAGAGGCGACCGGCCTGGTCTTCACGGTCAACTCGTTCACCGGCCAGAAGTTCACCGAGGTGGCCAAGGCCTACTGCCGGCTGATCGACGCGGCCAGCGGCGAGGAACTGGTCCGCTTCGATCTGACGGGCGCCGAGCCGCAGACCGGTGTGCTGATGGCCAAGCTGATCAAGCAGTTCTCCGGGGAGTGGGAGATGACGGCGGTGGGCGACTTCGTGAAGTCCCGCACGGTCCGCGGCATGGTCAAGCCGGGAGCCCAGGCGCTCTGACCAGCCGTCACTGACGGTAGCCGCTCAGGAAGCGGCCGATGCGGCTGATCGCCGCGTCGAGGTCGTCGGCGTACGGCAGGGTCAGGATCCGGAAGTGGTCGGGGCGGGGCCAGTTGAAGCCGGTGCCCTGCACGACCTGGATCTTTTCCCGGAGCAGCAGGTCCAGGACGAATTTCTCGTCGTCCTGGATCTTGTGGACCTTGGGGTCCAGCCGCGGGAAGGCATACAGCGCGCCCTTCGGCTTCACGCACGAGACGCCCGGGATCTCGTTGAGCTTCTGCCACGCCCGGTCACGCTGGTCGTGCAGACGGCCGCCCGGCGCGGTCAGTTCGCCGATGGACTGACGTCCGCCGAGCGCCGCCTGAATGGCGTACTGCGCCGGGGCGTTGGCGCACAGCCGCATGGAGGCCAGCATCGTCAGGCCCTCCAGGTAGCTCTTGGCGTGCTGCTTCGGGCCGGTGACGACCAGCCAGCCCGACCGGAAACCGGCCACCCGGTAGGTCTTCGACAGACCGCAGAAGGTCAGGACGACCAGGTCGGGTGCGAGGGACGCCGCGCTGTGATGGACCGCGTCGTCGTAGAGGATCTGGTCGTAGATCTCATCGGCGAAGACCATCAGACCGTGGCGGCGGGCCAGATCGAGCATGCCCTCGACGATCTCCCGGGGGTAGACCGCGCCGGTCGGATTGTTGGGATTGATGATCACCATGGCCTTGGTCCGGTCGGTGATCCTGGCCGCCATGTCCTCGAGGTCGGGGTTCCAGTCCGCCGACTCGTCACAGATGTAGTGCACCGCCCTGCCGCCGGCCAGCGTGGTCACCGCGGTCCAGAGCGGGAAGTCCGGGGCCGGGATCAGGACCTCGTCGCCGTCCTCGATCAGCGCCTGCATCGCCATCGAGATCAGCTCGGAGACGCCGTTTCCGAGAAAGACGTCGTCGACCGTGACATCGGTGAGTCCCAGGTCCTGGTAGCGCTGGACAACGGCACGCCGTGCGGAGAGCACGCCCCGCGAATCGGTGTAGCCGTGCGCCCGGGGCAGCATCCGGATCATGTCCTGGACGATCTCCTCCGGGGCCTCGAAACCGAAGAGGGCCGGGTTGCCGGTGTTCAGGCGCAGCACACTGTGACCTGCTTCTTCCAGCGCGTTCGCCTGCTCGATCACCGGGCCCCGGATCTCGTAGCAGACCTCGCTCAGCTTGTTGGACTGGCGGAACTCCATGCCGTGGCCCTCCCAGGTCTCACTTACGTCACTTGGTTTTACCAAGTGTCAGCTTGGAAAGTCCAACTTGTTGTCTAGACTGCGTCCCATGCCCCGCCGAAGCTACGACCAGTACTGCCCCGCGGCCCGCGCCCTCGATGCCGTGGGGGACCGGTGGACCCTGCTGATCGTGCGAGAGCTCCTGGCAGGTCCGCGCCGCTACACGGACCTGCACGCCGACCTGCCCGGCGTCAGTACGGACGTGCTCGCCTCCCGGCTCAAGGACATGGAGCGCGACGGCCTGACCACCCGGCGCAGACTGCCACCGCCGGGCGCGGTGTTCGTGTACGAGCTCAGCGCACGCGGCCGCGAGCTGCTGCCGGTCCTCGCCGCGCTGGCCGACTGGGGCGCACCGGCGCTGGCCGAGCGCCGGCCCACGGACGCGGTCCGGGCGCACTGGTTCGCCATTCCGCTGGCAAGGCGCCTCGGCGACCTGGGCGCGGGGGTGATCGAGGTCCGTCTGGACGAAGGCGTCTTCCATGTGCGGACCGACGGCGGCGAACCGCTGTACGGTGACGGCCCCGCCGACCGGCCCGCGGCCACGCTCACTCTGGATGCCGACACCTGTATCGCTATCAGTGACGGCAGCCTCTCCCTGAAGGAAGGCATCAGCCGGGGATCGGTCCTGCTGGATCCACCCGTGTGAGCAGCGTCGCACCCTGAAGACGGCGGTCGGCATGGCCGAACTCGCCTGCGGCAGCGCCGCGTTCCCTCCTCTGACCTGCGGGTGTAACCGCTACATGTGACCGGCGACATGGTTGCTCGTCCAGCACGTGACTGATACCACGCGCAGATGAGGGTTAACTGTCAGTGGCAGGCCTTAGCCTTGTTCACATGTCCACCACATCTTCCGCCTCCGAGGCCAACGACGCCATCCGCCGGTTCGTCGATGCCCAGGCGACGGGTGCCGAGTGGCCCTCCGAGGATTACGAGGTGCTGCTCACGGAGTGGGCCGCCGCGATCCAGGACCGGATCGAGCCGGCGGCCTAGCCGACCCGGCACGCCGGCGCCCCTCCGTCGGGGTAATGACGACATACGGAAAGTGACCCGGCATCCCACCGGGTCACCTCATGCCGTATTCGCCCGTGCCTGACCGGTCCTGGCCGGGCTCAGAGCTTGGTCAGCTTGGCGTAAGGGCTGAGAATCCTCCCCTGACGCCCGGAGAAGTCGATGAGCACGGCGTCATTGTCGCCCTCGATGCCGACGACTCTTCCGAGTCCGAACTGGTCATGCGAAACCCGGTCTCCCACATCGAAGATCTCGATCGGTGCGGCAGCTTGAGCCGGGCGGTTGAAGGGACTGGAGGGCAGGTGGCGCCGGGATCCGGCTGACTTAGTCATTGCTGCCAGTATGCGCCCGCGAGCCCCCCTCACGCCATGTCTGTCCCGCTGCCCGGCCTCCGGCCACCGGATTCCGGGCCGTGGAGACAGCGGTGCGGCGTGGTGGGATCAGCGGTTCTGACGCTTCCAGGGGCCGGTGATGGCGAGCATGATGCCCGGCGTCTGGATGTTCGCGTACAGCGTCCGGCCGTCGGGCGAGAACGTGACACCGGTGAACTCGCTGTACTGCGGTTCCTGTGCGGTGCCGATATTGAGCTCGTTCCGGGCGATCGGGTACGTACGCCCGCTGTCGGTGGCGCCGAAGAGGTGCTGGACCCCTTCGCCGTCCTCGGCGATCACCAGGCCGCCGTACGGCGAGACGGTGATGTTGTCGGGGCCGTCGAAGGCGCCGTCCTCGGCAGGGGCGCGGTTCACGCCCAGCAGCACCTTCAGGGTCAGCGTCCGCCGCCGGGGGTCGTAGAACCACACCTGTCCGTCGTGCTGGACGGGGCTCTCGTCGCGGGCGTACGACAACACGATGTAGGCGCCGCCGTCCGCCCACCACATGCCCTCCAGCTTCCGGGCGCGGGTGACCGCACCGTCGGCGAACTGCTTGCGCGCCGACACCGTCTTCGCGTCGCGGTCCGGCACGTCCACCCAGTCGACGCCGTAGACCGTACCGATCCGGGTGGCGCGCGACAGGTCGTCGACGAACGCGCCGTTCCGGTCGTAGCACTTCGTGGCCTGCAGCTCACCCGCCGTGTCGGCGAGGCGGCGCAGTTGCCCGCGACCGTGCCGGAATCCACGGGCCGGCGGGGTCCAGCGGTAGAGCAGCCCGTTCGGGCCCGCGGCGTCCTCGGTCAGGTAGAGCCGACCGCTGCCGGGGTCGACCACCACGGCCTCATGGGCGAAGCGGCCCAGGGCCTTGACCGGCTGCGGCTGCTGATTGGCCCTGCGGTCCTGCGGGTCCACCTCGAAGACGTAGCCGTGGTCCTTGGTCATGCCGTTGGCGCCGGCCTTGTCCTCGGTCTCCTCGCAGGTGAGCCAGGTGCCCCACGGGGTACTGCCGCCCGCGCAGTTGGTGGATGTGCCGGCGATACCGACCCACTCGGCGACCTCGCCGCTGCGGTGCACCTCGACGACCGTGCAGCCGCCGCCCGCGGCGGGGTCGTAGACCAGCCCCTCGAGGTGCGGCACCGGGTGCGGAAGCTTCGAGCGGGCACCGCCCAGCTCGTGGTTGTTGACCAGCAGGGTGGTACCGCGCGGCCCCGCGAAGGCGGCCGTCCCGTCGTGGTTCGACGGGGTGGTCTCGCCCGAGTCGAGCGAGGTCACTCCGGTACGGGTGATGACGCGGTACGAGAAGCCCGCCGGCAGCGCGAGCAGGCCCTGCGGGTCGGCCACCAGAGCGCCGTACCCCGGCTCCGCCGGGTGGCTGTTGTGCCCGTGGCCGTGGCCTGCGGCCCCGGAGGGTTCGGTGGCGGCGAGCGCTCCGGGGGCGGTGGCCAGGGCCCCGACGGTCCCGGCCAGGGCCACTCCCGCACCGGTGATCACGGACTGTCCGGTGAATTCCCTGCGGCTGAGCGGCATCGCGAGTCTCCTGACGTAACACGGACGGCTGAGTCGTTTCGGGCTCACCGTCCCGTCCGCGTATAAACGGCAGTTGAACGACGCACTACTTCGAGAGGCTTTTCCCCATGCAATTCCCGACAACCGGCCGGCGCGTCCTCATCACCGGCGCCTCCCGCGGTCTCGGACGCGCCATGGCACAGGCCTTCGCGGCCAACGGCGACCGGGTCGCGGTGCATTACGGATCCCGTGCATCAGACGCGCTGCGGACCCTGGAATCACTCGCCGGCAGCGGCCATGTGCTGGTGGGCGGTGACCTCTCGGATCCGGCGGGGGCGGCCGCCGTCGCCGGGAGCGCCGCCGACGGGCTGGGCGGCATCGACGTGCTGGTGAACAACGCGGCGGTGAACGAGCGCCATCCGCTGCCCGAGACGCCGTACGAGGAGTGGGTGGCCGTGTGGCAGCAGCATGTCGCCGTCAACCTGCTCGCCACGGCCCACCTCAGCCACCTCGCGGGACGCCGCATGATCGACGGCGGCACCGGTGGCCGGATCGTCAACATCGGTTCGCGGGGCGCGTTTCGCGGCGAGCCCGACCACCCCGCGTACGGCGCGACCAAGGCCGCGGTGCACGCGCTGGGCCAGTCGCTCGCGGTCTCGCTCGCCCCGTACGGGATCGGAGTGGCTTCGGTCGCGCCCGGCTTCTTCGAGACCGAGCGGGTGGCGGACCGGCTGAGCGGTGCGGAGGGCGAGGCGATCCGGGCTCAGTCGCCGTTCGGCAGGGTGGCGTCGCCCGATGAGATCGCCGCAGCGGTGCTCTGGCTGGCGTCGCCCCTCGCCGAGTGGTCGTCGGGCACGGTGCTCGACCTCAACGGCGCTTCGTACCTGCGCACCTGAGAGAGGCGCCGAGGAGCAGGCCCGCGCGGTCAGGCCACCGGGTCAGGCGCGTGACCGCGCCTTGAAGGCCGCCTTGCGGGCGTCCTTCGCGGCCTTCTTGTCCGGGTGCAGCCGTCCCATCGCCTCGAGCACGTCCGCGGTGGCGGGGTGGTCCACCCGCCAGGCGGCGTCGAAGAAGCCGGTGTACTGTCCGGTGAGCCCTTCGACGAGCGCCTGCAACTCCTCGTCCTCACCGTCCGCTTCCAGCTGGGCGGCCAGTGTGTCGATGGCCAGCCAGAACACCATGGCCTCGGGCGGCGGCGGCACATCGGCCGCGCCGCGTTCCGCGAGCCGGACCCGGGCGAGACCGCCGAGTTCCGGGTCGTCGAGTACGGCGCGCACCTCGTGGTCCGCGGCCTCGTCGGTGACCAGCGAGAGGGCCTGCTGACAGTGCAGCCGCCGCAGTGGCGCGCCCCGGTCGGCGCCACGCGCCGCGGACAGCAACTCCTTTGCCGCAGCCGCCGGTTCGCGGTCCGCCAGCCAGAGCACGGTCTCCGCGCGGGCCGCTGCCGCCGGGAAGTGGGCAAGAGCGCCGAGCAGGGCGCTCGCGTCCTTCCCGGCGAGGTCGCCGACGGCCGGGGCCTCGACGCCGGCGTCCAGCATCCGCGCCCGGACGCCGTAAAGACCGAGCGGAGTGAGCCGGACCATTCCGTAGCGCGCGACGTCCTCCTCGTCGACCGGGGCGACCGGCTCAACGGCGCCCTCGGTCTCCTCCGCCATCAGCGCCTCGTCAACCGGCCAGTACTCGACCAGGCCGATGGGTTCCAGAAGACGGAACTGGTCGTCCAGGCGCATCATCGCCTCGGACACCTGCTCGAGCGCGTCGTCACTGGGCTCCCCCATGTCGTCGGGGACGATCATCGATGCGGCGAGTGCGGGCAGCGGGACGGGCCCGTCGGCGGAACCGGTCTCCGACACGCTCAGCAGATAGAGATTGCCCAGTACACCGTCGAGGAACTCCGCCTCCGTCTCCGGGTCCCACTCCAGTTTGGCGAAGTCGACCTCGCCGTCCTCGCCCACCAGATCGGCGAAGTCGTCGAACTGCGGCCCGGTGGCATCGGCATACACGCTCTCCAGACCGTCCAGCCAGAGGGCGAGGATCTCCTGCGGGCTGCCGGACGTGATCAGCTGCACCTGCTCGCCGGGCGACGCCGTACCCTCGCCGTCCTCCTCGTCGGCATCTTCCACATCGACGAGTCCGGTGTCCACGGCAAGCCGCCAGGCCTCGCTCGCCCCGGCCGCGCCGTCCCCGTCCGCCGGCAGGCCGAGTTCGGCGGCGGCCAGCGGCAGTTGCTCATCCGTCAGCTCGCCGCCCGCACCGACCCGGGTGCCGGGACCGGCCCAGCGGGCGAGCCGCACCGCGCGGGCGAAGAGCGGGGCGGCCAGCGCGTCACGAGCAAGTTCCGCGTCGGAGTTCAGCCGCACCGGCGGCATGGTGGGGCGGTCTCCGGACATCGGTGGTTCTCCTCGTTACGGGTCTGGTGACGGGCGTACGGATCGGGCGCGCCCCAGCGTAGACGCATTTCCACCCATGCAGCCCGGTTCATGTACCCGTCAGGTTTCGTCCACCTGTGAACCCTTGACAACTCCGGTGCCCAGGCAAGAGATTGACGCGCGTAGAACGTAGACCGCCGCTCCGCTCCACCCTCACCTCCCGGAGTCCTGTGATGCCTGCCGTTCCTTCCCTCAGCCTCACCAGATCGACCGCGGTCGCAGCCGTCGTCACGGCCGCGCTCGCCGCGGGTCTGCTCGTCGGCACCTCGTCGGCGAGCGCGACCGAGGTTCGCATTCACGACATCCAGGGCTCGACCCGGATATCGCCGCTCGCGGGCCAACCGGTGGCCGGCGTCACCGGCGTGGTGACCGGCGTCCGCACGTACGGGTCGAAGGGCTTCTGGTTCCAGGATCCCCGGCCGGACGCCGACCCCGCGACCAGCGAGGGCGTCTTCGTCTTCACCGGCTCCACGCCGACCGTCACCGTGGGCGACGCGGTCTCGGTGTCCGGCACCGTCAGCGAGTACGTGCCGGGCGGCGCCTCTTCCGGCAACCAGTCGATCACCGAGATCAACAAGCCTGCCGTGACCCTCACCTCGTCGGGCAATCCGATACCCGCCGCGACGGTCATCAGTTCCCGCTCGGTCCCCGGCACCTTCGCCCCGGCGGGCGATCCGGCGGCCGGCGGCAGCATCAACGGCCTGCCGCTGCAGCCGAATAAGTACGCCCTCGACTACTACGAGTCGCTGGAGGGCATGAACGTGCGGATCGGCACCTCACGGATCACCGGGGCGACCGACCCCTACAGCGAGCTCTGGGTGACCGTGAAGCCGGACGAGCGCCCGACTCCGCGCGGCGGCACCCTGTACAACTCGTACACCTCGCAGAACACCGGCCGGTTGATGGTCCAGTCGCTGGTGCCGATCGCCCAACAGCCCTTCCCGGTGGCCGATGTCGGCGACTCCCTGACCGGCACCACCGAGGGCCCGCTGGACTACAACCAGTACGCGGGGACGTACACCGTGGCTGCACGCGAGCTGGGCACCGTGACGGCGGGCGGTACGACTCCCGAGGTCACCCGCAAGCAGAAGCGGAGCGAACTGGCGGTCGCCACCTACAACGTGGAGAACCTGGACCCGACCGACCCGCAGAGCAAGTTCGACAAGCTCGCCGCCGGGATCGTCGACCACCTGGCATCGCCGGACATCGTCGCCATCGAAGAGGTCCAGGACAACGACGGCGCCAAGAAGGACGGCGTGGTGTCCGCCGATGTGACGGTCGGCAAGTTCATCGACGCCATCGTCGCGGCCGGCGGCCCGCGCTACGAGTGGCGCTCCATCGACCCGGTGGACCTCGCGGACGGCGGAGAACCCGGCGGCAACATTCGCCAGGGCTTCCTCTACAACCCGGACCGGGCGGACTTCATCGACCGCTCGGGCGGCACCGCCACCACGGCCACCGACGTCGAGTCGAAGCACGGCAAGGCGGCTCTCACCTACTCCCCCGGTCGCATCGACCCGGCCAACGCGGCGTGGAAGAACAGCCGCAAGCCGCTGGCCGGCGAGTTCACCTTCCGCGGCAGGAAGGTCTTCGTGATCGCCAACCACTTCTCGTCGAAGGGCGGCGACCAGGGCCTGGATTCGCAGTTCCAGCCGCCGACCCGCAGCTCGGAGACAGCCCGTCACCAGCAGGCCGCGGTGGTGAACACCTTCGTGAAGAAGATCCATGCGGCACAGAAGAACGCCGAGGTGGTGGTGCTCGGCGATCTGAACGACTTCGAGTTCTCCGACACCGCGAAACTGCTCACCGCCGGGCGGGCCCTGGAGGCGACGGCCTACTCGCTGCCGGTGAGCGAGCGGTACTCGTACGTCTACCAGGGCAACTCGCAGATCCTGGACCAGATCCTGGTGAGTCCGACCATCAAGCACTACCAGCTGGACATCGTGCACATCAACGCCGAATTCGCCGACCAGAACAGCGACCACGACCCCAGCGTGCTCCGCTTCCGGCCGTAACCGGCTCCGGCCGGGTCCGGGCAGGGGGCACCGCACGCCCTCGCCCGGGCCTCGCACACTCGCCCCGGGACACCTCGCTCTGCATACGCTGCGGATACGCGTCGCATGCGAAGATCGGGGAGGAGTGAGCCGGCTACCGGATGAAGCAGGGGTGGAGATGTGACGATCGGCACTGAATCGGACCAGGAGAGCGATGCGCCGGACGCCGCACCCCCGGACGGACAGCGGAAGCAGCAGCGCTCCTTCTGGAAGGAACTGCCGCTGCTGATCGTCATCGCGCTGGTACTGGCGCTGCTGATCAAGACGTTCCTGCTCCAGGCCTTCTCGATCCCGTCGGGCTCGATGGAGAACACGCTGAAGATCGGCGACCGGGTCCTGGTCGACAAACTGACCCCCTGGTTCGGCTCGAAACCGGAGCGCGGCGAGGTAGTGGTCTTCCACGACCCGGACGGCTGGCTGGCGGACGAGCCGACCCCGAAACCCAGCGCGCTCCAGACGGCGCTCAGCGCGGTCGGGCTGATGCCGTCCGCCGACGAGAAGGATCTGATCAAACGGGTCATCGGGGTGGCCGGCGACACGGTGGAGTGCAAGGGCACGGGCCCGCTGAAAGTCAACGGCAAGGCGCTCGACGAGCCGTACGTGTTCCCCGGCAACACCCCGTGCAGCACGGACAGCGCCGGCCAGTTCAAGATCACTGTGCCGAGCGGCCGCATCTGGGTGATGGGCGACCACCGGCAGTTCTCGGCCGATTCCCGCTACCACCAGGACAAGCCGGGCGGCGGCGCGGTGCCGGTGAAGGACGTGGTGGGACGCGCGATCGCGGTCGCCTGGCCGCTCGACCGCCTGAACAATCTGCCGGTTCCGGCCACCTTCGGCCAGTCGGACATCAACGCGGTGGGCGCTGCCGCACCCGGAGCGGCCGGCCTGATGGGCGCCGCGCCGCTGGTGCTGTGGCGGAGGCGGAAACGCTCGCTCAGCCAGGCCCACCGTTCAGCTTTGCTTGCGGCTCCCTCGGAGAAGAACTAAGTAGACCTTCAGCTTCCGCTGGGCCGACACTGGCGCCATGACCCTCTCACGCCCCTTCGGGCGGGCCCTCTGCGCCATGATCACCCCCTTCACGCCGACCGGTGAGCTCGACCTGCCGGGTGCCCGGCGGCTCGCGTCCCAACTGGTCGACGCGGGCTGCGACGGCCTCGTGCTGAGCGGCACCACCGGTGAGTCGCCGACCACCAGCGACGCGGAGAAGACCGCCCTGGTGCGGGCCGTGGCGGAGACGGTCGGCGGCCGGGCGCACATCGTGGCCGGGGTGGGCAGCGCGTCCACCCGGCACACCGTCGAACTGGCCCGAGCGGCCGAAGGCGCCGGGGCGGACGGTCTGCTGGTGGTGACGCCCTACTACAGCCGCCCGCCGCAGGACGCCGTCGAGGCACATTTCCGTACCGCCGCCGACGCCACGGCGCTGCCGGTCATGCTGTACGACATCCCGGGCCGTACCGGCACCCGCATCGGCACCGACTCCCTGCTGCGGCTGGCGGAACATCCGCGCATCGTGGCCGTGAAGGACTGCGCCTACGACCTGCTGGGTTCGACCCGGGTCATCTCGTGCACCGAACTCGCCTACTACTCGGGCTGCGAGGAACTGAACCTGCCGCTGTACGCGGTGGGCGGGGCGGGCTTCGTCAGTACGGTGGCCAATGTGGCGCCGCGGCAGCTGCGCGGGGTGCTCGACGCGTTCGACCGCCGGGATCCGGCGGAGGCCGCCCGGCTGAATCAACTCAACCTTCCGCTGGTGGAGTTGATGATGGCTTCCGGCCTGCCCGGCACAGTGACCGCTAAGGCGCTGCTCGGTGCGGCCGGGCTGCCGGCGGGACCGGTCCGGGAACCGCTGCGGCCCGCCGGCCGCGAGGCGGTCGACGGGCTGCGCACGGCGTACCAGGAGCTGCTCGGCGCCTCGCGAGACGCTTCGTAGGCGCTGGTGAGGCACTCGTGAGGCGCCTTCACCCGCCGCTCGGTCTCAGTTGTGGCTGTGCAGCACCTCGTTGAGCCCGCCCCACACCGCATTGTTCGGGCGGGCCTCGACCTTGCCGGTCACCGAATTGCGGCGGAAGAGGATGTTGGAGGCGCCGGAGACCTCACGGGCCTTGACGATCTGCCCGTCGGGCATCGTCACCCGGGTGCCCGCCGTGACGTAGAGCCCGGCCTCGATGACGCACTCGTCGCCCAGCGAGATCCCGACACCGGCCTCGGCGCCGATCAGGCAGCGCTCGCCGATGCTGATGCGGACGTTGCCGCCGCCGGACAGAGTGCCCATGGTGGAGGCGCCGCCGCCGATGTCGGAGCCGTCGCCGATCACCACGCCGGCCGAGACCCGGCCCTCGACCATGGAGGTGCCCAGGGTGCCCGCGTTGAAGTTGACGAAGCCCTCGTGCATGACGGTGGTGCCTTCGGCGAGGTGCGCGCCGAGCCGGACCCGGTCGGCGTCGGCGATCCGTACGCCCTTGGGCGCCACGTAGTCCGTCATCCGCGGGAACTTGTCGATCGAGGTCACCTGGAGGTGCAGGCCCTCGGCACGGGCGTTGAGCCGCACCTTCTCGATGTCGTCCACCGCGACCGGGCCGAGCGAGGTCCACGCGACGTTGGAGAGCAGTCCGAACATGCCGTCGAGGTTCTGGCCGTGCGGCTGCACCAGCCGGTGCGAGAGCAGATGCAGGCGGAGATAGATGTCGTGTGCGTCCAGCGCCTTGTCGTCGAGCGAGGCGATGACCGTGCGGACGGCGACGACCTCGACTCCGCGGCGGCGGTCCGGACCCAGCGCCTTGGGCGCGGCCTCGCCCAGCAGTTCCCCGGCGCGCTCGGCGGAGAGCCGCTCGGTGCCTGCGGGACCGGGCTCGGCGGTGAGCCTGGGGGCGGGGAACCAGGTGTCGAGGACGGTGCCGTCGGCGGTGACGGTGGCGAGTCCGGCGGCCACGGCGCCGGTGGAGCGGGGGGAACTCTGCGAAAGCGTGTCGGTCATGACCAAAACCTAACCGGCCGGGCCCCGCACCGCCCAACCCGTCTCAGATCCGGCAGGTGGTCAGCCGATCACCCGGGCGAGCATCCCGCGCACCTCGGCGGCGTCGAATGACCGCTCGGTCAGCAGCAGCTGAATGAGCAGTCCGTCGATCAGGGCGACCAGCGCCCGGGCCACCGCCGGGTCTCCCCCGACATGGACCCGGACGGCCTCCACCAGCCCGTCGAGCCACTGCGCGGCGACCGGCCGCAGCGCTTCGCGGCGGAGGGCGGCGAGATAGAGCTCGTACTCCAGCCGGATCCGGCTCCGGTCGCCCGCGGCGAACCGTGCGAGCAGCCCGGTGAGTCGGTCGGCGAGCGGCTCCTCCCGCCCTTCGAGGACCCGCACCCAGCCCTCAAGGGCGGTCTGCGGCTCGCCGTTGATCTGCCGAAGCGCTGCGACCAGCAGCTCGTCGAGGGTCGCGAAGTGGTAGGTGGTCGAGCCGAGCGGCACATCGGCCTCGGCCGCGACGGAGCGGTGGCTCAGCCCGGCGATGCCCTTCTCACCGACCACTCGGATCGCGGCGTCGATGATGCGCCCGCGGCGCTCGGGGTCGTAGCGGCGCACCATCAGTGGGACCCGCCGAGGTTGAGCAGCACGACACCGGCGATGACCAGACCGATCCCGGCGAGCCTGGCCGCGCTCGCCGCCTCGCCCAGGAAGACCATTCCGATGATCGCGATCGCGGCGGTGCCGACGCCCGCCCAGATCGCATAAGCCGTGCCCACCGACAACGACTTCAGCACCTGCGCCAGCAGCACGAAGGCCAGCACATAGCCGATCACCGTCGCCAGTGAGGGCCACAGCCTGCTGAAACCGGCGCTGTACTTCATCGCGGTGGTTCCGCCGACCTCTGCCGCGATGGCTGCGGCGAGCAGTACATAGGGCATGCGTACGACCGTACACATCGGGGAGCGGTTACGGTGTGCCGTCCGGTAGGAAAATGGCAGCGACAACGACGGAGTGAGCGTGGCACAGGATTCGGGGTGGGGCGGCGGCTATGGTGGCGCGCCGTACGGAGGAGCGCCCGGCTGGGGCTGGATACCCCCGCAGGCTCCCAGGCCGGGGGTGATACCGCTGCGGCCTTTGCAGGTCAGTGACATTCTCAGCGGGGCCTTGGCCACGGTGGGGCGGTACTGGAAGCAACTGCTCGGCATAGCGGCGACCCTCTACGGCGGCGCCGCGGTGCTGGTGGGGGTGGCGCTGGCGGTGCTGTATGCCGTGCTGTCGGACCGGATCCACACCATTGTCGACGCCCCTGAGGGAGATGACGTCAGCTGGCATCTGGCGGCACCGCTGGTTTTCTCCTTCCTCGGAGTCGTGGTCGGCGCCGTGCTGCTGCTCATGGTCAGCGGCGCGATGATCTACGCGACCTGCGCAACGGTCCTGCAGGAGGCCGTCCTGGGCAGGGCGACGACCTTCGGTGCGGTCTGGCGGAAGGCGTGGTCCCGGGTGCCCTCGGTGATCGGCACGGTGTTCCTGAGCGGCCTGATCGTGATGATCCCGCTGCTGGTGATCGGCGGCGCCGCGGCGGCGATCATCGTGTGGTCCGTCAACCAGGACAGCCCGGCGCCGGCCATCGTGGCCGGTGTGCTCGGTGTGCTCGCGCTCGTCCCGGCGGCCGCCTGGCTGTGGGTGCTTTTCACCCTGGCTCCGGCCACTGTGGTGTTCGAGCACCAGGGCCCGGTCGGCGCACTGCGCCGGTCGGCCGCGCTGGTGCGGGGCGCCTGGTGGCGGACGTTCGGGGTGACGCTGCTGGGCCTGGCGATCGGTGGGATAGCCGGATATCTCATCCAGGTTCCGTTCAGCATGCTGGGGATGTTCAGCAGCCTGCCGCTGAGCGTGACCGCCCACAACGATCCCACTCCCGCGCAGGTCTTCGCCGAAGCGGCGGGTTATCTGGCGTTCGCGCTGCTGGGCCAGACGCTCAGCCAGATCGTCTCGGCCACCTTCCCGCAGCTGGTGACCGGACTGCTCTACGTCGACCGGCGGATGCGCACGGAGGATCTGGGCCCCGTGCTCGCCGAGGCGGCCACCCGGGACGTCACCGCCTGACGGTGGCCCCGCGGGCGCGCGGTACGGCGAACGGCCACGGTGCGGTGCACCGTGGCCGTTCCGCGAAGGACCGATGAGAGGTCCGGGGCGGATCAGACGTTGAAGCCGAGCGCGCGCAGCTGCTCCCGGCCGTCATCAGTGATCTTGTCCGGTCCCCACGGCGGCATCCAGACCCAGTTGATCCTGAGTTCGCTGACGATGCCGTCGGTGGCCGATTTCGCCTGGTCCTCGATGACATCGGTCAGCGGACAGGCCGCCGACGTCAGGGTCATGTCGAGGGTGGCGACGTTGGACTCGTCGATGTGAATGCCGTAGATCAGGCCGAGATTGACGACATCGATCCCGAGCTCGGGGTCGACCACGTCGTACAGCGCTTCCCGGACCTCCTCCTCGGAGGCCGGCTTCATCGTGGCGGTCTCGTTCTCGCTCATACGGTGTTCCCTTCGGACAGCGCCTGGGCCGTCGCTTCCTTCCACGCCATCCAGCTCAGCAGCGCACACTTCACGCGCGCCGGGTACTTCGAGACACCGGCGAACGCGACCGCGTCCTCCAGCACCTCTTCCATCGCGTCGTCCGGTTCGATCTGTCCCTTCGACTGCATCAGCTCCAGGAAGGTGGCCTGGATCTTCTGCGCGTCCGCCAGCACCTTGCCGACCAGCAGTTCGTTCAGCACGGAGGCGCTGGCCTGGCTGATGGAGCAGCCCTGGCCCTCGTACGACACATCGGCGATGCGGTCGCCTTCGTACTTCACGCGCAGCGTGATCTCGTCGCCGCACGTCGGGTTGACATGGTGCACCTCGGCGTCGCCGTCACGAAGACCGCGCCCGTGCGGGTGCTTGTAATGGTCCAGGATCACTTCCTGGTACATCGAATCCAGCTTCACGATCCAGTCCCTGCCCGGTGTGTTCGGTTAACCGAAGAAATTCCGTACGTACTCCAGGCCGTCCACCAGTGCGTCGACGTCTGCAGGCGAGGAGTACAGATAGAACGACGCTCGGGTGGTCGCAGGAATTCCGTAACGCAGGCAGACCGGACGCGCGCAGTGGTGTCCGACCCGGACCGCGATGCCCTGCTCGTCGAGGACCTGGCCCACGTCGTGCGGGTGGATGTCACCGAGCGTGAAGGAGATCGTCGCACCGCGGTCCAGGGCCGTCGTCGGACCGATGAAGCGCAGGTCGGGCACCTCGCCGAGACGCTTCATGGCGTACTCGGTGAGCACGTGCTCATGCGTCGCGATCTTGTCCATGCCGATGGCGCTGAGATAGTCCACGGCCGCACCGAGGCCGACGGCCTGGGCGATCGGGGGCGTGCCCGCCTCGAACTTGTGCGGCGCCGGAGCGTAGGTCGACGAGTGCATCGACACGGTCTCGATCATCTCGCCACCGCCGAGGAACGGCGGCAGGTCCTCGAGGAGCTCCTGGCGGCCCCAGAGGACGCCGATGCCCGTCGGGCCGACCATCTTGTGGCCGGTGAACGCCACGAAGTCGGCCTGCAGTGCCTGGACGTCGACCACCATGTGTGGGGCGGCCTGCGAAGCGTCTATGCAGACGAGCGCACCGACCTCCTGGGCGCGGCGGATGATCGTCTCGACCGGGTTGACCGTGCCCATCAGGTTGGAGACCAGGGTGAAGGAGACGATCTTCGTCTTCTCGGTGATGATCTCGTCGATGTCGGACAGGTCGAGGCGGCCGTCGTCGGTGAGGCCGAACCACCTGAGCTTCGCGCCGGTGCGCTGCGCGAGCAGCTGCCACGGGACGATGTTGGAGTGGTGCTCCATCTCCGTGATGACGATCTCGGTCTCGTGGTCGACCCGGTAGGGCTCGTCGGCCCAGCCCAGCATGTTCGCCACCAGGTTGAGCGACTCGGAGGCGTTCTTGGTGAAGATCACCTCGTTGCGGCTCGGCGCGTTGATGAAGGCGGCGACCTTGTCGCGGGCGCCCTCGTACAGCGCCGTGGCCTCCTCGGCCAGCACGTGCACGCCACGGTGGACGTTGGCATTGTGCTGTTCGTAGTACTCGTTCAGCGCGTCGAGAACCTGGCGCGGCTTCTGCGACGTCGCCGCGTTGTCCAGGTAGACGATCTTCTTCCCGTCGTGGACCACGCGGTCCAGCAGGGGGAAGTCCTTGCGGATCGCTTCTGTGTCGAGAAGGCCCGGCAGCTGTGTCACGCCACGCCCTCCTCTGTGTTTGCTCCGCTCACGGGGCCACCCTTCGTGTACGCCTCGTAGCCCTCGTTCTCCAGCTTGTCCGCGAGCTCGGGGCCGCCGGACTCGGCGATGCGTCCGTTTGCGAAGACATGCACGAAGTCGGGCTTGATGTAGCGCAGGATGCGCGTGTAGTGGGTGATCAGCAGGGTGCCGACATCGCCGGACTCGCGGACGCGGTTGACGCCGTCGGAGACCTGGCGCAGCGCGTCGACGTCCAGACCGGAGTCGGTCTCGTCGAGGATCGCGATCTTCGGCTTGAGCAGCTCGAGCTGAAGGATCTCGTGGCGCTTCTTCTCACCGCCGGAGAAGCCCTCGTTGACGTTGCGCTCGGCGAAGGCCGGGTCCATCTGGAGGGTCTCCATCGCGCCCTTGACCTCCTTCACCCAGGTACGCAGCTTCGGCGCCTCGCCGCGGATGGCGGTGGCCGACGTGCGGAGGAAGTTGGAGACCGAGACGCCGGGGACCTCGACCGGATACTGCATGGCGAGGAAGAGGCCGGCCCGGGCGCGCTCGTCGACGGTCATCTCCAGGACGTCCTCGCCGTCGAGGGTGACGGTGCCCCGGGTGATGGTGTATTTGGGGTGCCCGGCGAGTGAGTACGCCAGTGTCGACTTGCCTGAGCCGTTGGGGCCCATGATGGCGTGGGTCTCGCCCTGCTTCACGGTCAGGTCGACGCCCTTGAGGATCTCCTTCGTACCGTTCTCGGTTTCGACGGAGACGTGCAGGTCGCGGATTTCAAGCGTTGCCATGGGTGACTCAGGACTCCTGGGTGACGGAGACGAGCACGTCGTCCCCTTCGATCTTGACGGGGTATACGGGGACGGGGCGCGTCGCGGGAAGACCGGACGGCTTGCCGGTTCGCAGGTCGAAGGTCGAACCGTGCAGCCAGCATTCGATCGAGCAGTCCTCGACCTCGCCCTCCGAGAGTGAGACGTTCGCATGCGAGCAGATGTCGTTGATCGCGAACACCTCGCCCTCGGTCCGGACGAGCGAGACCGGCGTGGAGCCGATCTCCACCCTTTTCGGGGTGTCGTCCTCCAGCTCGCTCAGCGCACAGGCTTTGACGAAGGCCATCAGACAGCGGCCCCCAGCTCGGCGTCGATCTTGTCGAGCAGGCGCTCCTCGACGTCCGGCAGGCCGATCTGCTGGACCAGCTCGGCGAAGAAGCCGCGGACCACCAGGCGGCGGGCCTCCGACGCGGGGATGCCCCGGGACTGCAGATAGAAGAGCTGCGCGTCGTCGAAACGGCCGGTCGCGGAGGCGTGGCCCGCTCCCGCGATCTCGCCGGTCTCGATCTCCAGGTTCGGGACCGAGTCGACCCGCGCGCCGTCGGTGAGGACGAGGTTGCGGTTGAGCTCGTAGGTGTCGGTGCCTTCGGCGGCGGCCCGGATCAGCACGTCCCCGATCCATACGGCGTGCGCGTCCTGGCCCTGCAGGGCGCCCTTGTAGGCCACGTTCGACCGGCAGTTCGCGACGTTGTGGTCGACGAACAGGCGGTGCTCCTGGTGCTGCGCCCGGTCGGTGAAGTACAGACCCAGCAGCTCGGCGTCGCCGCCGGGGCCCGCGTACTGCACGCGCGGGTGGAGACGTACGACATCGCCGCCGAAGGTGACCACGACCGACTTGAAGGACGCGTCCCGGCCCACCAGCGCGTTGTGCTGGGCCACGTGGACGGCCTTGTCGTCCCAGTCCTGGACGGAGACGACGGTCAGCTTGGCGCCGTCACCCAGGATGTAGTCGACGTTGGCCGCGAGCACCGCGTCGCCGGTGTGGTCGATGACCACGACCGCCTCGGCGAACGCACCGAGCTCGACGATCTGGTGACCGTAGGCGACTCCGCCGACCCCGCGCACCGCGATCCGGATCGGCTCGCTGAGCACGGCCTCCTTGGGCACCGAGACGACCGAGGCCTTCTCGAAGGAGGAGTACGCCTGCGCGGCGATCCGGTCCACGGGCTTGCCGGCCGCGCCGATCCGGGCGTCGTCGCGGCCCACGGTCTCGACGGTCACGCCATCGGGGGCGGTCACCTCGATCTCGACGCCGCTGCCGGTCGCGACCGCGGTCCCGTCGTGCAGGCCCTTCAGGCGCTCCAGCGGAGTGAACCGCCACTCCTCCTCGCGGCCGCCGGGGACCGGGAAGTCCGCCACGTCGAAGGACGGCGGCGCGCTCATGCGGGTGGCTACGGTCGACTCTGCGGCCACCGCGATGGACCCGGCAGTGGTGGAACCCGCCGCGGGCGGTCCCCCCTGGACCGAAGCCTGTCGGGGGTCCTTGGAGGAATTCTGAGCCTCAGCCATGGCTGTCGTCGTGCTCGCTTTCTGATGAAGACGTCTGAGTCGGTCGATGGTGCGGTGGTCGGGCGGCTGCTAGCCGACCGAACCCTCCATCTGCAGCTCGATCAGCCGGTTGAGCTCCAGGGCGTACTCCATCGGGAGCTCCTTGGCGATCGGCTCGACGAAACCGCGGACGATCATCGCCATCGCCTCGAACTCCGTCATCCCGCGGCTCATCAGATAGAAGAGCTGGTCGTCGGAGACCTTGGAGACGGTCGCCTCGTGGCCCATGGACACGTCGTCCTCGCGGACGTCCACATAGGGGTAGGTGTCCGAGCGGGAGATGGTGTCGACCAGCAGCGCGTCACAGAGCACGTTCGACTTGGAGCCCTCGGCGCCCTCGCCGATCTCGATCAGTCCGCGGTAGGAGGTGCGGCCGCCGCCTCGCGCCACCGACTTGGAGACGATGTTGGAGGAGGTGTTCGGCGCCATGTGCACCATCTTCGCGCCGGCGTCCTGGTGCTGGCCCTCGCCCGCGAAGGCGATCGACAGGGTCTCACCCTTGGCGTGCTCACCCATCAGGTAGACGGCCGGGTACTTCATGGTGACCTTGGAGCCGATGTTGCCGTCGACCCACTCCATGGTCGCGCCCTCGTACGCCACGGCACGCTTGGTGACCAGGTTGTAGACGTTGTTCGACCAGTTCTGGATCGTCGTGTAGCGGCAGCGGCCGCCCTTCTTCACGATGATCTCGACCACGGCGCTGTGCAGCGAGTCGGAGGAGTAGATCGGTGCGGTGCAGCCCTCGACGTAGTGGACGTAGGCGTCCTCGTCGACGATGATCAGCGTCCGCTCGAACTGGCCCATGTTCTCCGTGTTGATACGGAAGTAGGCCTGCAGCGGGATATCGACGTGCACGCCCTTCGGCACGTAGATGAACGAGCCACCGGACCACACGGCCGAGTTCAGCGAGGCGAACTTGTTGTCGCCGACCGGGATGACGGTGCCGAAGTACTCCTGGAAGAGCTCCGGGTGCTCCTTCAGCGCGGTGTCCGTGTCGAGGAAGATGACGCCCTGTTCCTCCAGGTCCTCACGGATCTGGTGGTACACCACCTCGGACTCGTACTGAGCCGCGACACCGGCGACCAGGCGCTGCTTCTCCGCCTCGGGGATGCCGAGCTTGTCGTACGTGTTCTTGATGTCCTCGGGCAGTTCCTCCCAGGACTCCGCCTGCTTCTCGGTGGACCGCACGAAGTACTTGATGTTGTCGAAGTGGATGCCCGACAGGTCGGAGCCCCAGCTCGGCATCGGCTTCTTGCCGAACAGACGCAGGCCCTTCAGCCGCATCTTCAGCATCCACTCGGGCTCGTTCTTCTTCGCCGAGATGTCTCGGACGACAGCTTCGGACAGGCCACGCTTGGCCGCGGCGCCTGCCGCGTCGGAGTCGGCCCAGCCGAATTCGTACGTACCCAGACCCTCGAGTTCGGGGTGGGCAGTCTCCGTGGGGAGAGTCATGCGGGGTTCCTCCCGGCCTTGCTTGCGGATGCTGAATCGGTGGTCTGCGGAGCGGGGCGGTGCGGGGCCTTCGGGATGAAGGTCGTACACACCCCGTCACCATGGGCGATGGTGGCCAGACGCTGCACATGGGTCCCGAGCAAACGGGAGAAGACCTCGGTCTCCGCCTCGCACAGTTGCGGGAACTGCTCGGCCACATGGGCCACCGGGCAGTGGTGCTGGCACAGCTGCTCACCCACCGGCGCAGTACGCGCCGTAGCAGCGTACCCGTCGGAGGTCAACGCCTTGGCCAGCGCCTCGGCCCGGTCCTCGGGCGCCGCCGCCTCGATGGCGCTCCGATAGGCCTCGGCCTGACCGGCGAGCCGGTCACGGGCGAAATCCATCACGGCCTCGTCGCCCGAATGCCGGGATATCCAGCGCAGGGCGTCGGCGGCGAGCTTGTCGTAGGACTGATCGAAGGCGTCGCGGCCGCAGTCCGTGAGGGCGAAGACCTTGGCGGGGCGCCCTCGGGTCCGCGCGCCGTACACCCGCTGCTCGCGGGCGGCGATCACGTCGTCGGCGAGCAGGGCGTCCAGATGACGGCGGACCGCCGCCTGGGTCAGCCCGAGACGCCCGGCGAGCTCGGCCACCGTGGAGGGGCCGTGGTCCAGGATGGAGCGCGCGACGCGGTTGCGGGTGGACCGCTCACCGGTCGCGAGTTCCTCCTGCGGAGCCTCGCCGACGTTTTTCACAACGCCATTGTTGCGTAATTCCCCGGCCCGCGACAAGCGAAGATCGGCATCGCCTGCGGTGGTCTCGGTCACTTAGGGTGACCTAAGCGGTGCTCCGGGCCCCCTGGCCCCGGGGCCGGGCGGCTTGTGCACGGTTCGTAGACTCGCCCGCATGAGCACAGATCCCGCCGTTGAGGTCCACGGCCTCGTCAAGCGGTACGGCAGCAGGACCGCGGTGGACGGTCTGGACCTGAGCGTCGGGGCCGGCACCGTCACCGCGGTCCTCGGACCGAACGGCGCGGGCAAGACCACCACGGTGGAGACCTGCGAGGGCTATCGTCGCGCCGACTCCGGCACGGTCCGGGTGCTGGGCCTGGACCCGGTGGCCGACAGCGCGGCGCTGCGCCCCCGGATCGGGGTGATGCTCCAGTCCGGCGGCGTCTACTCCGGCGCCCGGGCCGAGGAGATGCTGCGCCACACGGCCAGGCTGCATGCTCACCCGCTGGACGTGGACGCGCTGATCGAGCGGCTCGGCCTGGAGGGCTGCGGCCGTACGTCCTACCGCAGGCTCTCCGGCGGCCAGCAGCAGCGGCTCGCCCTGGCGATGGCCGTGGTCGGCCGGCCCGAGCTCGTCTTTCTCGACGAGCCGACCGCCGGTCTCGACCCGCAGGCCCGCAGGTCCACCTGGGAGCTCGTACGGGAGCTGCGCAACGACGGGGTGACCACCGTGCTGACCACCCACTTCATGGACGAGGCCGAGCAGCTCGCCGACGATGTCGCCATCATCGACAGCGGCCGGGTCATCGCCCACGGCAGCCCCCAGGCGCTGTGCCGCGGCGGCGCGGAGAACACCCTGCGTTTCGTCGGCCGGCCGGGGCTCGACCTCGGATCGCTGCTGAAGGCCCTGCCGGACGGCACCGAGGCCGCCGAGCTGACCACCGGCTCCTACCGGATCACCGGAACGGTCGACCCCCAGTTGCTGGCCACCGTCACCTCCTGGTGCGCCCAGCACGGCGTGATGCCGGACCGGATCTCGGTGGAGAGCCACACCCTCGAAGACGTCTTCCTGGAACTGACCGGCAAGGAGCTGCGCGCATGAGCGCCGGTACGTACACCCCGCGCCCCGGCGCGGCCCCGCTGGCCCGGATGATCACGGCGCAGACGGCGTTCGAGACGAAGATGATGCTGCGCAACGGCGAGCAGCTGCTGCTGACGGTGATCATCCCCTCGCTGTTGCTGGTCCTCTTCTCGGCGGTGGACATCGTCGACACCGGAGCGGGCAAGTCCGTCGACTTCCTGGCGCCGGGCATCCTCGCACTCGCCGTGATGTCCACGGCCTTCACCGGGCAGGCCATCGCCACCGGATTCGAACGCCGGTACGGGGTACTCAAGCGGCTCGGCGCCTCGCCGCTCCCCCGCTGGGCGCTGATGGCCTCCAAGACGCTTTCCGTACTGGTCACCGAGGTCTTGCAGATCGTGCTGCTCACGGTGATCGCGTTCGCACTCGGCTGGTCGCCGCACGGCGGCCCGTTCGCCGTTCTGCTGCTCCTCGTCCTCGGCACCGCCGCCTTCTCCGGCCTCGGCCTGCTGATGGCGGGGACGCTCAAGGCGGAGGCCACCCTGGCCGCAGCCAACCTGGTCTTTCTGCTGCTGCTCGTCGGCGGCGGGGTGATCGTCCCGATGGACAAGTTCCCCGGCGGGATCCGGTCCGTGCTGGACGTGCTGCCCATCTCCGCGCTCTCCGACGGACTGCGCGACGTGCTCCAGCACGGGGCTTCGATGCCCTGGGGCGATGTGGGAATTCTCGGCGTGTGGGCGGCGCTCGCCCTGGGCGCCGCCGCGCGCTTCTTCCGCTGGGAGTAGCGGGACGTAGCGGCCCTGCCGGCCGGCTCGGGTGCCGGGAGACCCCCTCGTGAAAGTACGCACAAGCATCCGGCCTACCATGTATCCCGTGCCGAACATGACCCGCGCCGAAGCCGTTCGAGCGGTGCGCAACCCCCTCGCCTACATCGCCGATCACTGGACCCCGGCTCCCCGGACCGTCCGGCGGGCGGCTCTCGCCGCTGTCGTGATGGCGGTGATCATCGTCGTCACCGGCGGGGCGGTCCGGCTGACCGGGTCCGGACTCGGCTGCCCGACCTGGCCCGAGTGCACCGACGGGAGCCTGACGACGACCGGTGCGATGGGCGTGCACGGCGCGATCGAGTTCTCGAACCGGATGCTGACGTACGTGCTGTGCGCGGCGGTCGGCTGGGCGATCATCGCCGCTCGTTCCTCGAAGCCCTGGCGGCGCTCGGTGACCCGACTGGGCTGGGCCCAGTTCTGGGTGGTCATGGGTAACGCGGTGCTGGGCGGCATCGTGGTGCTGGTCGGCCTGAACCCGTACACCGTGGCCGCACACTTCCTGCTCACCACGGCGCTGATCACGGTGGCGGTGCTGACCTGGCAACGCACCCGCGAGGGCGACGGCGCGCCCCGCCCGCTGGTGGGCAAGGCGGTCACTCAGCTGACCTGGTTGCTCGTCGTGGCATCCGGCGCGCTGATCGCGGTCGGCACGGTCGTCTCCGGCGCCGGCCGGCACGCGGGCGACTCCAGCGAGGTGGCCCGCATCCCGGTCGACTGGGAGATGATCGCGCAACTGCACGCCGATCTGGCCTGGGTCGTGGTCGCGCTCACCGTCGCGCTCTGGTTCGTGCTGAAAGCCGTGGACGCACCGGTGGGACCGCTGCACCGGGCCCGCGATCTCTTCCTGGTGCTGATGGCGCAGGGCGTGATCGGCTACGTCCAGTACTTCACCCACACCCCCGAGATCCTGGTCGGCATCCACATGCTCGGCGCGACCCTGGTGTGGATCGGTGTCATGCGGATGCTGCTCTCGCTCCGGGAGCGGCCGCAGGAGGCTCCGGTGACTGCTGGGCGGGCTGCTGCACGGAAGGTCGCGGAGACGAACGCGCAGGCTGTGCCCGTGCAGCCCCCGGTGACCGACGACGCCGCGCTCCCGGCCGTCCGGGAAGTCCCTTCCGGCCGCTGAACGCGGCGTACGGCCCTGCCCGTCGCGGGCAGGGCTTTTCCGTTGCGGGCGGGGCTTTTCAGTGCTTGCCGGGGCTGCCGAGCTGAATGCCCGCCATCCGCTTCCATTCGTAGGGTCCGGTGCGGACCTTGGCCGCGAAGTCGCCGTCGAACGTCTCGTGAACCGTGACGCCGGCCTTCGTGGTCGCACTCTGCGCTATGGCGAACGACGGGGCCATCAGGTCGCCCCAATCGCCGTCCTCGCCCACCAGCACGATGCGGGCCCCTCGCCGGCCGATGTAGGCGAGCTGCGCCTCGGCCCCGCCGTGTGCCTGCCGGAAGGACACGATCTGCTTGGCCAGCCGCGCTGCCTTCCGGTCGGCCTTGGCCTGCTGCTTCTCGTTGTCGACGGCCGCGTCGTGCTGCTCGTCGTCCACCTGGGTGTCTGCCATGGCCGCATGCTACTTCCGGGTAGCCGAGCGTGCGACGGGTGGGTGGGGTGGCGCGGGCCACACGGCGAAGCCGAGAGCCCCCGCACGAGGTGCGGGGGCTCTCGGACGCCGGGGGTCCCGGCGTGACTTCTAGCGCAGGAACGGGTCCACGGCGACGGCCACGAAGATCAGCGAGACATAGGTGATCGACCAGTGGAACAGCCGCATTTCCTTCAGCTTCGCGCCGGCTGCGCCGCTCTTGGCCCGGGACTGGAGGCCGTGCGCCTCCCAGAGCCACCATCCGCCGGCCAGCAGAGCCACCGAGGTGTAGAACCAGCCGGTGTACCCGAGCGGCGTCAGCAGCAGCGACACACCGACCATCACCCAGCTGTAGACCACGATCTGCCGGGCCACGACCTGGTTGGTGGCGATGACCGGGAGCATCGGGACGCCGACCCTGGCGTAGTCCGCCTTCACCTTCATGGAGAGCGGCCAGTAGTGCGGCGGCGTCCAGAAGAACATCACGAGGAAGAGGATGACCGGGGCCCATGAGAGCGAGTCCCTGACGGCGGTCCAGCCGATGAGGACCGGCATGCATCCCGCGATGCCGCCCCAGACGATGTTCTGCGAGGTGCGGCGCTTGAGGAGCATCGTGTAGACGACCACGTAGAAGAGCAGCGCGCCCAGCGCCAGCGCGGCGGAGAGCCAGTTGACCAGGAACCCGAACCACAGCGTCGAGACCGTGGCCAGCGTGAAGGCGAAGACCAGGCACTCCCGCGGGGTCACCATCCCGGTCACCAGCGGTCGCTGCGACGTCCGGTCCATCAGCGCGTCGATGTCGCGGTCGATGTACATGTTGAACGCGTTCGCGCCACCGGCCGAGAGATAGCCGCCGATCGTGGTCACCAGGACCAGCCACAGATCGGGCACGCCCTGCTGGGCCAGGAACATCACCGGCACCGTGGTGATCAGCAGCAGCTCGATGATCCGCGGTTTGGTCAGCGTCACGAAAGCCTTGACGCGAGCCCCGAATGGCCGATGGCCCCCCGGGCTGGGAGTCTGGACGACCCCTGCGGGTCGGGACTCGACGGCCGTCACGTACACCCCTGACAGAGAATTTTCCAGCAAGTTCCGGCGGTGAGAGCCCGGTCGACACTTGCGCGTACCACGTCACTCTAGACGTTGCCCGTCCGCCGTTATCCGCCGGGGTCGGGTC
Source organism: Streptomyces sp. NPDC051322 (assembly GCF_040689485.1). Classification (NCBI taxonomy): domain Bacteria; kingdom Bacillati; phylum Actinomycetota; class Actinomycetes; order Kitasatosporales; family Streptomycetaceae; genus Streptomyces; species Streptomyces sp. NPDC051322. Next base: position 136,337 of record NZ_JBFBAK010000001.1, read on the forward strand.
GTGTTGAGGCCCGTGTCAAGGGGCAGTCGCCCCTGCCGACGAGCGAACGGGAGCGGTCACCGGCACCCTGGCAGGTGTCCCTCTTTTATCGGCGGGAACCCGAAAAGACGAGTGTTGCGGCGGGGGTAGGCTCGACAACGCCCGGTGCATCGACCGTAACCGGGCTTACATGATGTGGAGAGGAGCCCTGACCCAGGGTGAGTACCAAGCCGACCACCACAGACCTCGAGTGGACCGAATTGGACCAGCGGGCCGTCGACACCGCCCGCGTGCTGGCCGCGGACGCCGTACAGAAGGTCGGCAACGGCCATCCCGGTACGGCCATGAGCCTGGCCCCGGCCGCGTACACCCTCTTCCAGAAGGTGATGCGGCACGATCCGGCCGACCCCGAGTGGACCGGTCGTGACCGGTTCGTCCTCTCTGCCGGACACTCCTCGCTGACCCTTTACACCCAGCTCTACCTGGCCGGGTTCGGCCTGGAGCTGGATGATCTGAAGGCTTTCCGCACCTGGGGCTCGAAGACCCCGGGGCACCCGGAGTACGGACACACCACCGGTGTGGAGACCACCACGGGCCCGCTGGGCCAGGGTGTCGCCAATGCGGTGGGCATGGCGATGGCCGCCCGCTACGAGCGCGGTCTCTTCGACCCGGAAGCGGCCCCCGGCACTTCCCCGTTCGACCACTTCGTCTTCGCGATCGCCGGCGACGGCTGCCTCCAGGAGGGCATCTCCGCGGAGGCCTCCTCGCTGGCCGGGCACCAGAAGCTCGGCAATCTCGTACTGCTGTGGGACGACAACCACATCTCCATCGAGGGTGACACGGAGACCGCGGTCTCCGAGGACACCATCAACCGGTACGAGGCCTACGGCTGGCACGTCCAGCGGGTGACGCCGAAGGAGAACGGCGACCTCGACCCGGCCGCGCTGTACGCCGCGATCCAGGCCGCCAAGGCCGAGACCGGGCGTCCCTCGTTCATCGCGATGCGCTCGATCATCGCCTGGCCCGCCCCGAACGCCCAGAACACCGAGGCCGCGCACGGCTCGGCGCTCGGCGACGAGGAAGTCGCCGCGATCAAGAAGGTTCTGGGCTTCGACCCGACGAAGTCCTTCGAGGTTTCCGAGGAAGTTCTGGCCCACACCCGCGCCATCCTCGACCGCGGCCGTGACGCCAAGGCCGAGTGGGAGAAGGGCTTCGCCGCCTGGCGCACCGCGAACCCGGAGCGCGCCGCGGAGTTCGACCGCATCAGTGCGGGCGAGCTGCCCAAGGGCTGGCAGGACAAGCTCCCGGTGTTCGAGGCCGGCAAGGCGGTCGCCACCCGCGCCGCTTCCGGCAAGGTGCTCCAGGCGCTCGGCGATATCGTTCCGGAGCTGTGGGGCGGTTCCGCCGACCTCGCGGGCTCGAACAACACCACCATCGACAAGAACTCCTCGTTCCTGCCGGTGGGCAACCCGCTGCCCGGCGCCGATCCGTACGGCCGGACGATCCACTTCGGCATCCGCGAGCACGCCATGGCCGCGACCATGAACGGCATCGCGCTGCACGGCCACACCCGGATCTACGGCGGCACCTTCCTGGTGTTCTCCGACTACATGCGCAACGCGGTCCGGCTGTCCGCGCTGATGCAGGTGCCGGTCACCTATGTATGGACGCACGACTCGATCGGCCTCGGTGAGGACGGCCCGACCCACCAGCCGGTGGAGCACCTCGCCTCGCTGCGCGCCATCCCGGGTCTGAACGTCGTCCGCCCCGCGGACGCCAACGAGACGGCGATCGCCTGGCGCGAGATCCTCAAGCGCTACACCAAGGAGTTCGGCAAGGGCGCCCCGCACGGCCTCGCGCTGACCCGCCAGGGCGTGCCGACGTACGAGGCGAACGAGGACGCGGCCAAGGGCGGCTACGTACTCCTCGACGCCGATGGCGGCGCCCCCCAGGTGGTGCTGATCGGTACCGGCTCGGAGGTCCAGCTGGCCGTGGAGGCCCGCGAGCAGCTGGAGGCCGCAGGGGTGCCGACCCGGGTCGTCTCGATGCCGTCGGTCGAGTGGTTCGACGAGCAGGACCAGGGGTACCGGGACTCGGTGCTGCCGCCGTCCGTGAAGGCGCGGGTGGCGGTCGAGGCCGGTATCGGTCTGACCTGGCACCGTTTCGTGGGCGACGCGGGCCGCATCGTGTCGCTGGAGCACTTCGGTGCCTCCGCCGACGCCAAGGTCCTCTTCCGCGAGTTCGGCTTCACCGCCGACGCGGTCGCGGCCGCAGCCCGGGAATCGATTGAAGCCGCAGCGCGCTGACGCCTGTATACGACCAGTAGGAGATGCAAATCCCATGACAGACGCACTCAAGCGCCTCTCCGACGAAGGCGTCGCGATCTGGCTCGACGACCTTTCCCGCAAGCGCATCACGTCCGGCAATCTCGCCGAACTGATCGACCAGCAGCACGTGGTGGGTGTCACCACCAACCCGTCCATCTTCCAGAAGGCGATCTCGCAGGGCGACGGCTACGACACGCAGCTCACGGACCTGGCGGCCCGCAGGCTCACCGTCGAGGAAGCCATCCGCATGATCACGACGGCGGACGTCCGGGACGCCGCCGACATCCTGCGGCCGACCTTCGACGCCACGCAGGGCCAGGACGGCCGGGTCTCCATCGAGGTGGACCCGCGGCTCGCGCACAACACCAGGGCCACGGTGGCCGAGGCCAAGCAGCTCGCCTGGCTGGTGGACCGGCCGAACACCTACATCAAGATCCCGGCGACCAAGGCCGGTCTGCCGGCCATCACCGAGACCATCGGCCGGGGCATCAGCGTCAACGTCACGCTGATCTTCTCGCTGGAGCGCTACCGCGCGGTCATGGACGCCTACCTCTCCGGTCTGGAGAAGGCCAAGGCCGCCGGCCTGGACCTCTCTAAGATCTTCTCGGTGGCGTCCTTCTTCGTATCCCGGGTGGACACCGAGATCGACAAGCGTCTTGACGCCCTGGGCACCGACGAGGCGAAGGCCGCCAAGGGCAAGGCTGCGGTCGCCAACGCCCGTCTGGCGTACGAGGCGTACGAGGAGATCTTCGCCTCCGACCGCTGGGCCGCCCTGGACAAGGCGCAGGCCAACAAGCAGCGCCCGCTGTGGGCCTCGACCGGCGTCAAGGACCCGGCGTACCGGGACACCATGTACGTGGTGGACCTGGTCGCGCCGAACACGGTGAACACCATGCCGGAGGCGACGCTCGACGCCACCGCGGACCACGGCGAGATCACCGGGAACGCCGTGTCCGGCACCTACGAGCAGGCCCGCGCGGACCTCGCCGCCGTAGAGAAGCTCGGGATCTCCTACGACGACGTCGTCCAGGTCCTGGAGGACGAGGGCGTCGAGAAGTTCGAGGCGTCCTGGAACGACCTGCTCAAGTCCACTGAGGCAGAGCTCAAGCGCCTCGCTCCTTCGGAGGGCTAAACATTGTCCAGCAGCAATCCGCTGCGTGACGCCCAGGACCGGCGGCTCCCGCGTATCGCGGGGCCGTCGGGCCTGGTCATCTTCGGCGTCACAGGCGATTTGTCCCGTAAAAAGCTGATGCCTGCTGTCTACGATCTGGCCAACCGCGGCCTGCTGCCGCCGGGCTTCTCGCTCATCGGCTTCGCGCGCCGCGACTGGGAGAACGAAGACTTCGCCCAGGTGGTCCACGACTCCGTCAAGGAACACTCCCGTACCCCCTTCCGCGAAGAGGTCTGGCAGCAGCTGAGCCAGGGCATGCGCTTCGTGCAGGGCACCTTCGACGACGACACGGCGTTCGACACCCTGAAGTCGACGATCGAGGATCTCGACAAGGCGCAGGGCACCGGCGGCAACTTCGCCTTCTATCTGTCCGTGCCGCCGAAGTTCTTCCCCAAGGTCGTCCAGCAGCTCAAGAAGCACGGACTGGCCGACCAGCAGGAGGGCTCCTGGCGCCGCGCGGTCATCGAGAAGCCCTTCGGCCACGACCTGAAGAGCGCCCAGGAGCTCAACGAGGTCGTACACGAGGTCTTTCCGCCGAACGAGGTCTTCCGGATCGACCACTACCTCGGCAAGGAGACCGTCCAGAACATCCTGGCGCTGCGCTTCGCCAACACCCTCTTCGAGCCGGTCTGGAACCGGTCGTACGTCGACCACGTCCAGATCACGATGGCCGAGGACATCGGCATCGGCGGCCGGGCCGGCTACTACGACGGCATCGGCGCGGCCCGTGACGTCATCCAGAATCACCTGCTCCAGTTGCTCGCGCTGACCGCGATGGAGGAGCCCGCCTCCTTCGACGCCGACGCGCTGGTGGCCGAGAAGACCAAGGTGCTCGGGGCCATCAAGCCGCCCAGGGACCTGGGCAAGGAGACCGTGCGCGGGCAGTACGCCGCGGGCTGGCAGGGCGGCGAACAGGCCGTCGGCTACCTCGAGGAAGACGGCATCGACCCCAAGTCGAAGACCGACACCTACGCGGCGGTGCGCCTGGAGATCGACAACCGCCGCTGGGCGGGCGTCCCCTTCTACCTCCGCACCGGCAAGCGGCTGGGCCGCCGGGTCACCGAGATCGCGGTCGTCTTCCAGCGCGCCCCGCACTCGCCCTTCGACCACACGGCGACGGAGGAACTCGGACACAACGCGATCGTCATCCGGGTGCAGCCCGACGAGGGCATCACCATGCGGTTCGGCTCCAAGGTGCCCGGCACCTCGATGGAGATCCGGGACGTCTCGATGGACTTCGCCTACGGCGAGTCCTTCACCGAGTCCAGCCCCGAGGCGTACGAGCGGCTCATCCTCGATGTGCTGCTCGGCGACGCGAACCTCTTCCCCCGGCTGGAGGAGGTCGAGCAGTCCTGGCGGATCCTCGACCCGATCGAGCGGTACTGGGACACTCACGGCAAGCCGGCTCAGTACGAGTCGGGCACGTGGGGGCCCGCCGAGGCGGACGAAATGCTCGCACGAGAAGGACGGAGCTGGCGCCGGCCATGAAAATCGATCTGACGGAAACCACGGCCAGCAAGGTCAACAAGGCCCTCGTACAGGGCCGTCGCGCCAGCGGCACCCCCGCCGTCGGCATGGTGTTGACCCTCGTCATCGTGACCGACGAGGAGAACGCCTACGACGCCCAGAAGGCGGCCAACGAAGCGTCACGCGAGCACCCCTCGCGCACGCTCGTGGTCATCAAGCGGGTCTCCCGCTCCCCGCGCGACCGTGCGGCGGCGCGGCTCGACGCCGAGGTGCGGGTCGGCGCCGACGCGGGCACCGGCGAAACGGTGGTCCTGCGGATGTACGGCGAGGCGCTGCACCATGCGCAGTCGGTGGTTCTGCCGCTGCTGCTGCCGGACGCCCCGGTGGTGGTCTGGTGGCCGGTGAACGCACCGCTCGACCCGGCGAAGGATCCGCTCGGTGCGCTGGCCCAGCGCCGCGTCACCGACTCGTACGCCGCCGAGCAGCCGATACAGGAGCTGACGGCCCGCTCCGCCGTCTACGCACCGGGTGACACCGACCTGTCCTGGTCGCGCATCACGCCGTGGCGTTCGATGCTGGCGGCCGCACTCGACCAGCTGCCGTGCCAGGTGACAGGCATCGAGGTGGAGGGCGAGGAGTTCAACCCGAGTTGCGAGCTGCTCGCGATGTGGCTAGCCGACCGGCTGGACGTACCGGTGGCACGCGCCGTCTCGTCCGGGCCCGGTCTCACGTCCGTACGGATGGAGACGGACCACGGCGTCATCATCCTGGACCGTGCCAACGGGTCGCTGGCCACCCTCTGCATGCCGGGGCAGCCGGATCGTGCGGTGGCGCTGAAGCGGCGGGAGACCTCCGAGCTGCTCGCCGAGGAGCTGCGCAGGCTCGACCCGGACGACACCTACGCGGCCACGCTGAAGTACGGCGTGGACCGGATCGGCGCGCCGTCCCCCCGGACTTCCGGTGGTGCGGGCCCCGACCGGGCCCGGGAGTCCGACAGTCCGGATGAGCCGAAGGCGGCGCCGGCCGCCAAGAAGGCAGCGCCGGCCAAGAGGGCGGCATCGAAGTGAGCTCCCCGCAACTCGTCGTGCACCGCGACAAGGAGCTGATGGCACAGGCCGCCGCGGCACGGCTCATCACGAAGGTGGTGGACGCCCAGGCCGCACGCGGCTCCGCCTCGGTGGTGCTCACCGGTGGGCGCAACGGCAACGGGCTGCTCGCGGCCCTCGCCGAGGCGCCCGCCCGGGACGCCGTCGACTGGTCGCGGATCGACCTGTGGTGGGGTGACGAGCGGTTCCTGCCGGACGGCGATCCGGAGCGCAACATCACGCAGGCCCGTGCCGCACTGCTCGACTCGGTAGGGGTGGACCCCGCCCGGGTGCACGCCATGGCCCCGTCGGACGGCCCGCACGGCAACGATGTGGAAGCCGCTGCTGCCGCTTACGCGGCCGAACTGGCCGCCGCATCGGGGCCCGAGGACCACGGCGATGTGCCGACCTTCGACGTCCTGATGCTGGGGGTCGGCCCGGACGCGCATGTGGCCTCGCTCTTCCCCGAGCTTCCCGCCGTACGGGAGACCGAACGCAATGTCGTCGGAGTGCACGGTGCGCCCAAGCCGCCGCCCACCCGTATCTCGCTGACGCTGCCCGCGATCCGGGCCGCACGTGAGGTGTGGCTGCTGGCCGCCGGCCAGGACAAGGCAGGGGCGGCCGCTCTAGCGCTGTCCGGGACCGGTGAGGTACAGGCGCCGGCCGCCGGCGCGTACGGCCGCGGGCGCACGCTCTGGCTGCTGGACTCGGCGGCGGCCTCCCAGCTGCCTCCGCAGCTCTACGGGCGGCCCATCGCCTAGGTCCTGTCCGGCCGATCTTTGCCGGAACCGGCCCGCACTCCTCGGAGTGCGGGCCGGTTCCGTGTCCGCCCGCCTAACGACCGCGCAGCGTGCGGTACTTGCGCACCAGAGCGGCGGTGGAGCTGTCCAGCTGCCCGGCATCCTTCCCCGGGGCGGTTTCGGTGAGGAGCGGCTCGATCTTCTTGGCGAGGACCTTGCCGAGTTCGACGCCCCACTGGTCGAAGGAGTCGATGTTCCAGATCGCCCCCTGGACGAACACCTTGTGCTCGTAGAGGGCGATCAGCTGGCCCAGCACGGAAGGCGTGAGAGTGTCCGCGAGGATCGTCGTCGTCGGGTGGTTGCCGCGGAACGTCTTGTGCGGCACCAGTTCCTCGGCGACGCCCTCCGCCCGGACCTCATCGGGTGTCTTGCCGAAGGCCAGGGCCTGCGTCTGGGCGAAGAAGTTCGCCATCAGCAGGTCGTGCTGGGCCTCCAGACCGGACGTCAGGTCGTCGACCGGCCTGGCGAAGCCGATGAAGTCGGCGGGGACGACCTTCGTGCCCTGGTGCAGCAACTGGTAGTAGGCGTGCTGTCCGTTGGTCCCGGGGGTGCCCCAGACGACCGGACCCGTCTGCCAGTCGACCGGATTGCCTTCCCGGTCCACGGACTTGCCGTTCGACTCCATGTCCAGCTGCTGGAGGTAGGCGGTGAACTTGGAGAGGTAGTGCGAGTACGGCAGCACGGCGTGCGCCTGCGCGTCGAAGAACGCGCCGTACCAGACGCCCAACAGCCCCAGCAGCAGCGGGATGTTCTGCTCCGGCGGGGCGGTGCGGAAGTGCTCGTCGATCAGATGGAACCCGCCGAGCATCTCCCGGAAGCGGTCCGGGCCGATCGCGATCATCAGGGAGAGCCCGATGGCCGAGTCGTAGGAGTACCGGCCGCCGACCCAGTCCCAGAACTCGAACATGTTGGCCGTGTCGATACCGAAGTCGGCAACCTTCTCGGCATTCGTCGACAGGGCGACGAAGTGCTTGGCCACCGCTCCCGCATCGGCCCGCAGACCGGTCAGCAGCCAGTTGCGCGCGGAGGTGGCATTGGTGATGGTCTCGATGGTGGTGAAGGTCTTCGACGCGATGATGAACAGCGTCTCGGCCGGGTCCAGGTCCCTGACCGCCTCGTGCAGGTCGGCGCCGTCGACATTGGAGACGAAGCGGAACTGCAGCTCGCGTGCGGTGAACGAACGCAGTGCCTCGTACGCCATCGCCGGGCCCAGGTCGGAGCCGCCGATGCCGATGTTGACGACGGTCCGGATGCGCTTGCCGGTGTGGCCCGTCCACTCCCCCGACCTGACCTTGTCCGCGAAAGCGGCCATCTTGTCGAGCACCGCGTGCACGGCCGGCACGACGTTCTCCCCGTCGACCTCGATCACCGCGTCGCGCGGGGCGCGCAGTGCGGTGTGCAGCACCGCACGGTCCTCGGTGGTGTTGATCTTCTCGCCGCGGAACATCGCGTCACGCAGACCGGCCACCCCGGCGGCAGCGGCCAGCTCACGGAGCAGGCCGAGCGTCTCGTCGGTCACCAGGTGCTTGGAGTAGTCGAGATACAGATCGCCCGCCCGGAGGGTGTATGCCGTCCCTCGCTCGGGATCTCTGTCGAAAAGCTCCCGCAGACGCGTGTCGCCCAGTTGCTCCCGGTGCTTGCCCAGCGCGGTCCATTCGGGCATCTGGTTGAGCCTGGTACGGCCTTCTGCGTTCATCTCGGGCATCGGTCCATTCTTCTCGTACCTGCGTACATACCCCGCTGTCCGTCCAACCTAATTGATCTGGCGGTTGAAGACCGTGGGCGGCACCGGCAACGCACTCCGGCCGGACCCCCGAGGAGGTCCGGCCGGATGTGATGTGTTCAGATCTCGCCCCGCAGTTTGGCAAGCGCTTCGGCGAGGATCGCCTCACCGTCCGCGTCGCTGCGCCGCTCCCGCACATACGCGAGATGCGTCTTGTACGGTTCGGTGCGCGGTGGGGCCGGTGGGTTGTCGCGGTTCTGGCCGGCCGGGAACCCGCAGCGCGGACAGTCCCAGGTCTCCGGAACCTGCGCGTCGCTGGCGAAGCTCGGCTGCGTCTCATGCCCGTTCGAGCACCAGAAGGAGATGCGGAGACGCGGTGCTGACTCGCCTCGCTCGGCCTCCCCCATCGGGCCCGCTCCAACCCGGCTTCCCCGGATCGCGTTGCCACTTGCCACGGTCGTAACTCCCTGCGTGATGGTGCTCGAAGATGCCCCAGTCTACGGAAGGCCCAACGCGCGTCCAGTGATTGGAGTTACACCCCCGCACCGAAACGCGGAGAACGCAAGATGCCGGAAGGTCAGCGGTTCAGCTTCATCAGCAGACCCAGTACGACAATGCACGCGAACCACCCGATGCCGAGCACCACGGTGATGCGGTCGAGGTTGCGCTCGGCGACCGAGGAGCCGCCGACGGACGACTGCATGCCGCCACCGAACATGTCGGAGAGACCGCCGCCCTTTCCCTTGTGCATCAGCACCAGCAGCATCAGCAGCAGGCTGAAGACGATCAGGGCGATCGAGAACCCCATAATCACGGCTGGACCAACTTCCTCGGAGCTCAATACGGACATCGGGGCCGGACGGCTGGTGCCAGCCGTCTCGGCCCCGCAAGGGTACGACGGATCCGCGCTACCGCATACTCACTGGTCGCGGAACCGGACGATCTTGACGAACTCGTCGGCGTCCAGAGCGGCGCCACCGATCAGCGCACCGTCCACGTCCGGCTGCGCCATGATCGCGGCGACGTTTCCGGACTTCACCGAGCCGCCGTACTGGATGCGGACCTTGTCGGCCAGCTCCTGCGAGTACAGCTCGGCCAGCCGCGCGCGGATCGCTCCGCAGACCTCCTGCGCGTCCTCGGGGGTGGCGACCTCGCCGGTACCGATCGCCCAGACCGGCTCGTAGGCGATCACGATCGACTCGGCCTGCTCGGCCGGGATGTCCTTCAGGCCCCCGTCGAGCTGCTCCAGCGTGTACGCGACCTGGCGGCCGGCCTTGCGGATGTCCAGGCCCTCGCCGACACACAGGATCGGGGTGAGCCCGTGCCGGTAGGCGGCCTTGACCTTGGCGTTGCAGATCTCGTCGTTCTCGGCGTGGTACTGCCGGCGCTCGCTGTGCCCGACGGCCACGAAGGTGCACTTCAGCTTGGCCAGCATGGGTCCGGAGATCTCGCCGGTGTAGGCGCCCGAGTCGTGCGCCGAGATGTCCTGGGCGCCATACTTGATCTTCAGTTTGTCACCGTCGACCAGGGTCTGGACGGAGCGCAGGTCCACGAAGGGCGGCAGGACCGCCACCTCCACCGCGTCGTGGTCCTTGTCGGTGAGCCCGAAGGAGAGCTTCTGGACGTGCGCGATGGCCTCGAGGTGGTTGAGGTTCATCTTCCAGTTGCCCGCCATCAGCGGGATGCGGCCTTGATCGTTGACGCTCATTGGGTTCAGCCCTCCAGTGCGGCGAGGCCGGGAAGCGTCTTGCCCTCGAGATACTCGAGACTCGCGCCGCCACCGGTCGAAATATGTCCGAATTCGTTTTCGTCGAAGCCCAGGATGCGGACCGCCGCGGCGGAGTCGCCACCGCCGACGACCGTGAACGCGGAGCTGTCGAGAAGCGCCTGCGCCACGGCCCTGGTGCCGTCCGCGTAGTCGGGGTGCTCGAAGACGCCCATCGGGCCGTTCCAGAAGACGGTGGCCGCGTCGGCGAGCTTCGAGGCGTACAGCTTGTTGGTCGCGGGACCGTTGTCCAGGCCCATCTGGCCGGCCGGGATCGCATCCGCCGCCACGGCGGCGGGGTGGGTCGCGGCCTTGGCCTTGAGGTCCGGGAACTGCTCGGAGACCACGACGTCGATGGGGAGCACGAACTCCACGCCCTTTTCCTTGGCGCGCTTCAGATACTCCAGCACCACCGGGATCTGGTCCTCCTGGAGGAGCGAGCTGCCGACCTCGTGGCCCTGGGCCTTGAGGAAGGTGTAGGCCATACCGCCGCCGATGAGGATGCGGTCGGCCCGCTCCAGCAGGTGGTCGATCACACCCAGCTTGTCGGACACCTTGGCGCCGCCGAGCACCACCGCGTACGGACGCTTGACGTCCGATGTCAGCTTCTTGAGCACGCCGACCTCGGTCGCGATGAGGTAGCCCGCGGCGTGCGGAAGCCGGGCAGGCAGGTCGAAGACGGATGCGTGCTTGCGGTGCACGGCTCCGAAGCCGTCGCCGACATACACATCGGCCAGCTCGGCCAGCTGGTCCGCGAAGGCGCCGCGTTCGGCGTCGTCCTTCGAGGTCTCGCCGGCGTTGAAGCGGAGGTTCTCGATGACGGCGACCTGGCCGTCGGTGAGGGCGGCGACCGTGGCGCGGGCGGAGTCGCCGACCGTGTCGGTCGCGAACGCGACGTCGGCGCCGAGGAGTTCGCCGAGACGGGCGGCAGCGGGGGCCAGCGAGAACGCCGGGTCCGGTGCGCCCTTGGGGCGGCCGAGGTGGGAGGCGACGACGACGCGCGCGCCGGCCTCGGCGAGTTTGGCCACCGTCGGCTGGACGGCACGGATCCGGCCGTCGTCGGTGATGGTGGTGCCGGAGAGCGGCACGTTGAGGTCGGCGCGGACGAATACCCGCTTGCCCGCGACCCCTTCGGCGAGAAGTTCGTCGATGGTCTTCATGAGTTCCTGGACTCCTTGGACAATCCGGACAGGCAACAGATCGGGACAGGCGACGGGGCCCGGCCGCGCTTCCTTGCGCGGTCCGAGCCCCGTGCTCACATCGAGGTGTCTACCTGCTGATCAGAGCTGGCCGCCGACGAAGACGGTCAGGTCGACCAGACGGTTGGAGTAGCCCCACTCGTTGTCGTACCAGCCGATGACCTTGACGTTCTTGCCCTGGACCATGGTCAGGGAGGAGTCGAAGGTGCAGGAGGCCGGCCAGTTGACGATGTCGGAGGAGACGATCGGGTCCTCGGTGTACTCGAGGAGACCCTTGAGCTGTCCCTCGGACGCCTTCTGGAACGCGGCGTTGACCTCGTCCTTGGTCACCTCGCGCTCCAGCTCGATGACGAGGTCGGTGACGGAGCCGGTCGGAACCGGGACGCGCATCGCGATGCCGTCGAGCTTGCCCTCGAGCTCCGGGATGACCAGGGCGGTGGCCTTGGCGGCACCCGTGGTGGTCGGGATGATGTTCTCGGCTGCGGCACGGGCGCGACGCAGGTCCGAGTGCGGGTAGTCCAGGATGCGCTGGTCGTTGGTGTACGCGTGGACCGTCGTCATCATGCCCTTGACGATGCCGAAGTTCTCCAGGAGAACCTTGGCCATCGGCGCCACACAGTTGGTGGTGCAGGAGGCGTTGGAGATGACGTGGTGGTTGGCCGCGTCGTACTTGTCCTGGTTGACGCCCATCACGATGGTGATGTCCTCGCCCTTGGCCGGAGCCGAGATGAGGACCTTCTTGGCGCCGCCCGCGATGTGCTTCTCGGCATCGGCCTTCTTCGTGAAGAAGCCGGTCGACTCGATGACGATGTCGACGCCCAGCTCGCCCCAGGGGATGTCGGCCGGGTTGCGCTCGGACAGCACCTTGATGGTGCGACCGTCGACGGTGATGGTGTCTGCGGTGTGCGAGACGTCGGCCTTGAGACGGCCGAGGATGGTGTCGTACTTCAGCAGGTGGGCGGTGGTCGCAGTGTCACCCAGGTCGTTGACAGCCACGATCTCGATGTCCGCACCCTGCTCCAGCAGCGCGCGGAAGTAGTTGCGCCCGATGCGGCCGAAGCCGTTGATGCCTACGCGGATCGTCACGAACCGATCTCCTCGTTGGTACGCCGGGTTTCGACGCCACGGCGAGTTGTATGGGATGTCCCCGACCGCCTCCGACCCTACCTCTCCGGAGCCCTCAGGGTCATATCGAACATGTCCGTACGGAAATCCGCACACGGCCCGATAACCCGTACCCACCAGTAGAGATACGGATCGCGGCACCGCGTGCGTACCCGGTCGGTCGCCTCGCGCTCCGTCGGTCGGCTCAGCCGACCAGGCTGTCGTCCAACTCCTCGGAGAGCGTCGACTCGGTGCCGGGGATGCCCAGGTCCTGGGCCCGCTTGTCCGCCATCGCCAGCAGCCGGCGGATACGGCCGGCCACGGCATCCTTGGTCAGCGGCGGATCGGCCAGGGCGCCCAGTTCCTCCAGGGACGCCTGCTTGTGCTCCATCCGCAGGCGGCCCGCCGCCGCGAGATGCTCGGGTACCTCGTCGGCGAGGATCTCCAGTGCACGCTGCACCCGGGCTCCGGCGGCGACCGCGGCCCGTGCCGAGCGGCGCAGGTTGGCGTCGTCGAAGTTGGCGAGGCGGTTCGCCGTGGCGCGGACCTCGCGGCGCATCCGCCGCTCCTCCCAGGCCAGCACCGACTCGTGGGCACCGAGCCGGGTCAGCAGGGCGCCGATGGCATCGCCGTCCCGGACGACGACCCGGTCCACGCCTCGCACTTCGCGTGCCTTCGATGCGATCTGCAGCCTGCGGGCCGCGCCCACCAGGGCGAGCGCCGCCTCGGGACCGGGGCAGGTCACCTCCAGCGAGGACGAGCGGCCCGGCTCGGTGAGCGAGCCGTGAGCCAGGAAGGCGCCGCGCCAGGCCGCCTCCGCGTCGCAGGTGGCCCCCGAGACCACCTGCGGGGGGAGGCCGCGGATCGGACGGCCACGGCCGTCCACCAGGCCGGTCTGACGCGCCAGCTGGTCGCCGCCGGCCACCACCCTGACGACGTAACGGCTGCCTCTGCGCAGTCCGCCGGGGGCCATCACGATCAGTTCGGAGTTGTGCCCGAAGATCTCCAGGATGTCCCGCTTGAGCCTGCGCGCCGCCATCGCGGTGTCCAGCTCCGCCTCGATCACGATCCGGCCGCTCACCAGGTGCAGACCGCCGGCAAACCGAAGAATCGCCGAGACCTCCGCCTTCCTGCAGCAGGTCCGGGTGACGGGAAGCCGGGAAATCTCGTCCTTCACCGCTGCCGTCATCGCCATGGGCCGATCCTTCCATGCATCCGAAAAATACGGTCGTACGCGGCGGCCAGCAGCTCCCGGTCATGCGTCGGGGAGCCATCGGGCGAGGCCACGGGCGCCAGCTCGACCGTCGCGCCGAGCCGCTTGGCGGCTTCGGCGAGAGATGCGCGGTCGGGCACGGCGGCCTCATCGGCGAGCACCACGTCCAGGGCGAGTTTAGGGGCGTGTCGGGCCAAAACCTCCAAATGACGCTGCGGTGAGAAGCCATCGGTTTCGCCGGGTTGCGGTGCGAGGTTGAGCGAGAGGACTTTGCGGGCCTTTGTCTCGATCAGTGCGTCCAGTAGTTCGGGCACCAGGAGATGGGGGATGACGGAGGAGAACCAGGAGCCGGGGCCGAGCACCACCCAGTCCGCGTCGAGCACCGCGGCGACAGCCTCCGGGACAGCCGGCGGGTCGTTGGGGACGAGATGCACGGACTGCACCTCGCCGGGGGTGAGTGCCACCGTGGCCTGTCCGCGGACGGTGTCGACGTCGTCGGGCCGGTCCGGGTCGTGACCCCGCACCAGCGCCTGGAGCTCCAGCGGCACCGCGGACATCGGCAGTACCCGGCCGTGCGCGCCGAGCAGCTTGCCGACCAGGTCAAGGGCCTGCACATGGTCGCCCAGTTGTTCCCAGAGGGCCACGATCAGCAGATTGCCGACCGCGTGTTCGTGCAGGTCACCGTGGGACTGAAAACGGTGCTGGATGACGCGCGCCCAGGTCTGGCCCCAGTCGTCGTCCCCGCACAGCGCGGCGAGCGCTTTGCGCAGATCGCCGGGCGGCAGCACACCCAGCTCCTCACGGAGCCGACCGCTGGAGCCGCCGTCGTCCGCGACGGTGACCACCGCGGTGACATCGCCGGTGATGCGGCGCAGCGAGGCGAGCGAGGCGGACAGGCCCATGCCGCCGCCGAGGGCCACGACCTTCGGCTGGGCGCCACGCCGTGCACGGCCGGGGACCAGCCGCACCCGACGCAGCTTGGGCGTCGTCCGGCCCGTCACTCGCGCCCCATGTCGCGGTGGACGAGCACCGTCTCGATCCCCTCCGACGCCAGCCGGGCGGCGAGCTTCTCGGACATCGCCACCGAGCGGTGCTTCCCGCCGGTACAGCCGACCGCGATGGTCACATAACGCTTGCCCTCACGGCGGTAACCGTTGGCGATGATCTGGAGCAGCTCGCTGTACTGGTTGAGGAACTCCTTGGCGCCTGGCTGGTTGAAGACGTAGGCGGAGACCTCCTCGTTGAGCCCGGTGAAGGGGCGCAGTTCCGGAACCCAGTGCGGGTTGGGCAGGAAGCGGCAGTCGACGACCAGGTCGGCGTCGACCGGCAGACCGTACTTGTAGCCGAACGACATGACGGTGGCCCGCAGCTCGGGCTCTTCCTCGCCGGCGAACTGGGCGTCCATCTTGGCGCGCAGTTCGTGCACGTTCAGGCTGGAGGTGTCGATCACCAGGTCGGCGTCGCCGCGCAGCTCGCGCAGCAGATCGCGCTCGGCGGCGATGCCGTCGGTGATCCGGCCGTCGCCCTGCAGCGGATGCGGCCGGCGGACCGACTCGAAGCGACGCACCAGAGCGTCGTCGGAGGACTCCAGGAAGACGATCCGCCGGGTGACCTGCTTGGCGTCGAGATCGGCGAGGGAGTCCCGGAGATTGTCGAAGAACCGGCGGCCGCGCACGTCGACGACGACGGCGATGCGGGCCACGTTGCCCTGCGAGCGGGCGCCCAGCTCCACCATGGTGGGGATCAGGGCGGGCGGCAGGTTGTCGACGACGAACCAGCCGAGGTCCTCCAGACATTTGGCAGCGGTGGAACGCCCCGCACCGGACATCCCGGAGATGATCACCAGCTCCGGGATGGCCGCTTCGGTGGCCTCGGCCGGTGTGCCCGTGCTGCCCGTACTCACGTGTGCTCCGTCCCGTTCCTGCTCGTCATTCATCGGTGCCGTCCCCGTTGTCTTCCATGATCTCTCCTGTCGCCGTGTTCACGGCGGGTGCGGCCGGAGCCGCCTGTGCCAGGGCCACGGCCACGGTCTCGGCCGTCTTGCGGCCTATCCCGGGAACTTCGCAGATCTCCTCGATTGTCGCCTGTTTCAGCTTCTTCACCGAACCGAAGTGCTTGATCAGAGCCTGTTTCCTGGTCTCGCCGAGTCCGGCGACCGAGTCCAGCGGACTCGACTTGAAACGCTTGGCGCGTTTGGCGCGCTGGTAGGTGATGGCGAAGCGATGCGCCTCGTCACGCACCCGCTGGAGGAGGTAGAGCCCTTCGCTCGACCGGGGCAGCACAACCGGGTCCTCGTCATCGGGCAGCCAGACCTCTTCGAGGCGCTTGGCGAGGCCGCAGACGGCGACATCGTCGATGCCCAGCTCGTCGAGAGCTCGCTCGGCCGCCGCCACCTGGGGCCGGCCGCCGTCGACCACGACCAGTTGGGGAGGGTAGGCGAACCGCTTGGGCCGTCCGTCCTCCTCGACGGCATCCGCCGTCTGCTCCTCGGTCCACTCCCCCGTCTTCTCCTTGTCCTGCAGATAACGCCGGAAGCGCCGGGTGATCACCTCGTGCATGGAGCGGACGTCGTCCTGCCCTTCGAAGCTCTTGATCTGGAAGCGGCGGTACTCGCTCTTGCGGGCCAGGCCGTCCTCGAAGACCACCATGGAGGCCACCACGTCGTCACCCTGCAGATGGGAGATGTCGTAGCACTCGATGCGCAGCGGCGCGCTGTCCAGGGCCAGCGCCTCCGCGATCTCCTCCAGCGCCCGCGAACGGGTGGTGAGGTCGGACGCCCGCTTGGTCTTGTGCAGCACCAGGGCCTGCTGGGCGTTGCGCTGGACCGTCGCCATCAGGTCCTTCTTGTCACCGCGCTGCGGGATGCGCAGGGAGACCTGGGAGCCGCGCCGGCCGGCGAGCCACTGGGTGACGGCCAGGGCCTCCTCGGGCAGGGCGGGGACCAGCACTTCCTTGGGCACCGCGTCGCCCTTCTCCTCGCCGTACAACTGCTGGAGCGCGTGCTCCACCAGGCCGGCGGTGTCCACGGCCTCGACCTTGTCGGTCACCCAGCCGCGCTGGCCGCGGACCCGGCCTCCTCGGACGTGGAAGATCTGCACGGCGGCCTCGAGTTCGTCCTCGGCCACGGCGATCAGATCGGCGTCGGTGGCGTCGTTGAAGACGATGGCATTCTTCTCCAGGGCG
Source organism: Streptomyces sp. NPDC051322 (assembly GCF_040689485.1). Classification (NCBI taxonomy): domain Bacteria; kingdom Bacillati; phylum Actinomycetota; class Actinomycetes; order Kitasatosporales; family Streptomycetaceae; genus Streptomyces; species Streptomyces sp. NPDC051322. The sequence continues at coordinate 153,353 of NZ_JBFBAK010000001.1, forward strand.
CGCTTGAGCGCCTCTATGTCGTCGCGCAGCCGGGCCGCCTTCTCGTACTCCATCTCCTCGGCGGCCCGGTGCATGTCCTGCTCGATGCGGCGGATGTACGCACCGGTGCGGCCGGCCATGAAGTCGCAGAACTCCTCGGCCAGTTCGCGGTGTTCCTCGGGGGTGACCCGGCCGACACAGGGCGCCGAGCACTTGCCGATGTAGCCGAGCAGACACGGCCGCCCGATCTGGGCGGAGCGCTTGAACACCCCGGCGGAGCAGGTGCGTACCGGGAAGACCCGCAGCATCAGGTCGACCGTTTCGCGAATGGCCCAGGCGTGGCCGTAGGGACCGAAATACCGCACCCCCTTCTTCTTGGGGCCCCGCATCACCTGGACCCGCGGGAACTCCTCGTTGAGGGTCACAGCGAGGGACGGATAGCTTTTGTCGTCGCGGTACTTGACGTTGAAGCGGGGGTCGAACTCCTTGATCCAGGAGTACTCGAGCTGCAGCGCCTCGACCTCGGTGCCGACGACGGTCCACTCCACGGAGGCAGCCGTGGTGACCATCGTGCGGGTGCGTGGATGAAGATTGGCCAGGTCCTGGAAGTACGAGGACAGGCGCGGGCGCAGGCTCTTCGCCTTCCCGACGTAAATCACCCGGCGGTGCTCGTCGCGGAATTTGTAGACCCCCGGCGAGTCGGGGATCTGTCCCGGCTTGGGGCGGTAACTGGAGGGGTCTGCCATGCCTCCCACCCTACTGGCGGGGACTGACACCGTGAGGCCGCTGCGGGGACCTCGGCGGTCACGCCTTCTGGTCGGGACCTGCGATCAGCTTGCCGCCGACAACCTTGACCGGAACCTTGGAGAGTGGACGGTCGGCCGGCCCGTGCAGCACCTTGCCGCTGGTGACGTCGAACCGGCTGCCGTGGCAGGGGCAGACGCCCACTTTGCCCTCGATCTTCTGCAGCGGGCAGTTCTGGTGGGTGCAGCGGGACCAGAGCGCTTTGTACTCGTCCGCGCTCGGGCGGCTCACGAGCAGGAACTCGTCGCGGTAGTACTTGACGCCGCCGACCGGCACCGCGTCCGCTGCGCCGAGGTCGACCGGCTTGTCCGGTCCCGTCGACGTGCCGCCCCCGCCCGAGCAGGCGGTGAGCCCGAGCCCGGCGGCCCCCGCGAGAGCTGCTCCCATGAGGACGGTACGGCGGGCGGGGGGCAGGTCGGACATGGTGGCTCCCTTGCTCCATTGCTCTGTCGCTTGCAGGCATGCGCAGGCAGGCTGACGCGCTCGACGATACCGGCGCACATCCGGGACACTTCCGGCGCCCTCCGGTGACGTTTACGGCTCGTGGATCTTCGGCTGGCTCCGGCCGCTGTGATAACCGCCGCCGCAGAAGCCCTGACCGACCTGGTGCCGCAGGCCGCCGCCGCACCCGGCGGGCCGCTGCCCGGTACGGATGGGCGCTCCGGTGAGTTTCTGCTCCCGAGCCTCCACGATGTCGCACGCGCGGACAAAGGGGGTGACGGACGCCCGGCACCCGGTCGGCTCGATGGCCCAGGGCGCCCCAGAGGCCGGGGCCGCCGTGGTAGAAAACCACGGCGGCCCGGCACCGCGGCGCTCGGCCCGGAGGCGGGCGCCGTCGTCTCTCCTCACGGTCTCCGCGCTCAAGAGGCGCGGCGAGCCCGGGTCGCTCGTTTGGCGACCGCCGTCTTCTGGGCGGGCACGGCCTTGGATGAGATCGCTTCGGTGGGCGATGCCTGCGCGGCGGAAGCTTTCGCGGCTGCCGCCTTCGTCGTAGGCGCCTTCTTCGCAGGTGCCTTCTTCGCAGGCGCCTTCTTCGTGGGCGCCTTCCTGTTATGCGGGGTCGCGTCGCTGATCCGCTCGGTGTCGAGGATGTCGCGCAGGAACTTTCCGGTGTGGCTGGCCGGGATACCGGCGACCTGTTCCGGGGTGCCCTCGGCGATCACCAGACCACCGCCGCTGCCGCCCTCGGGGCCCATGTCGATGACCCAGTCCGCAGTTTTGACGACGTCCAGGTTGTGCTCGATGACGACCACCGAGTTCCCCTTGTCGACCAGACCGGACAGCACGTTGATGAGCTTGCTGATGTCCTCGAAGTGCAGTCCGGTCGTGGGCTCGTCCAGCACATACACGGTGCGGCCGGTGGAGCGCTTCTGGAGCTCGCTCGCCAGCTTCACCCGCTGTGCCTCGCCACCCGACAGGGTCGGCGCGGACTGACCGAGGCGGACGTACCCGAGGCCGACCTCATGGAGGGTGCGCAGATGGCGGGCGATCGTCGGGACAGCCTCGAAGAAGTCCAGGCCCTCCTCGATCGGCATATCGAGGACCTCGGCAATGGACTTGCCCTTGTAGTGGACCTCCAGTGTCTCGCGGTTGTAGCGCGCCCCGTGGCAGACCTCGCAGGGGACGTACACATCCGGCAGGAAGTTCATCTCGATCTTGATCGTGCCGTCACCCGAGCAGTTCTCACAGCGACCGCCCTTGACGTTGAAGGAGAAGCGGCCGGGCAGATAGCCGCGGACCTTGGCCTCCATCGTCTCCGCGAAGAGCCGGCGGACGTGATCGAAGACGCCCGTGTAGGTCGCCGGATTGGAGCGGGGGGTGCGGCCGATGGGCGACTGGTCGACATGGACCACCTTGTCGACGAGGTCGTCGCCGTCCACCCGGGTGTGCCTGCCGGGCACCGTACGGGCACCGTTGAGCTCGCGCGCCAGGTGGGTGTAGAGGATGTCGTTGACCAAGGTCGACTTTCCGGAGCCGGAGACACCGGTGACCGCGGTCAGCACGCCCAGCGGGAAGGACACATCGATGTCCTGCAGGTTGTTCTCACGGGCACCGTGCACCGTCAGCTGCCGGCCCGGGTCCACCGGCCTGCGGACATCGGGGATCGGGATCGACCTCTTGCCCGCCAAGTACTGACCGGTCAGCGATTCCTCGTTGGTGAGCAGCTCCTTCAAGGAGCCGGAGTGCACCACCTTGCCGCCGTGCTCGCCGGCCCCGGGGCCGATGTCGACCACCCAGTCGGCGACCTTGATGGTGTCCTCGTCGTGCTCGACGACGATGAGCGTGTTGCCCATGTCCCGGAGCCGGACCAGCGTCTCGATGAGCCGGTGGTTGTCACGCTGGTGCAGCCCGATGGACGGCTCATCCAGGACGTACAACACGCCGACCAGGCCGGAGCCGATCTGGGTGGCCAATCGGATGCGCTGCGCCTCACCGCCCGACAGAGTGCCCGCGGCGCGGTTCAGGGAGAGGTAGTCGAGGCCCACGTCGACCAGGAACTTCAGCCGTTCGTTGACCTCCTTGAGCACTCGCTCGGCGATCTTCTTGTCGCGGGCATTGAGCTTCAGCCGGCCCAGGAAGTCGGCGCATTCACTGATCGACATGGCGGCGACCTCGGCGATGGACTTCTCCATCACGGTGACCGCGAGCACGATGGGCTTCAGTCGGGTGCCCTCACAGGTGGGGCAGTGCACCTCGCGCATATAGCCCTCGAAGCGCTCGCGGCTCGAGTCGCTCTCCGCCTCCGAGTGGCGGCGTTTGACGAACGGCACGGCCCCTTCGAAGGAGGTCGTGTACGCACGCTCCCGGCCGTAGCGGTTGCGGTAGCGGACCGCGATCTGGGTCTTGTGTCCGTACAGCAGCGCCTTCCTGGCGCGCTGCGGCAGACCGGCCCACGGAATGTCCGTCCGGAACCCGAGCTCATCGGCGAGCGCGCCGACCAGCCGGGCGAAGTACTCCTTGGTGTGGCCCAGCGACCACGGCGAGATGGCGCCCTCGTCGAGCGATTTGTCCTCGTCGGGAATGATCAGCTCGGGGTCCACCTCCATGCGCGTACCGATGCCGGTGCAGTCGGGGCAGGCGCCGAAGGGCGAGTTGAAGGAGAAGGAGCGTGGCTCCAGCTCCTCGAAGGACAGATCGTCGTAGGCGCAGTAGAGATGCTCGGAGTACATCCGCTCACGCTCGGGATCGTCGGCCGGCAGGTCGACGAAGTCCAGGATGACCATGCCGCCCGCCAGGCCGAGTGCGGTTTCCACCGAGTCGGTCAGGCGTCGTTTCGCGCTGTCCTTCACCGTGAGGCGGTCGATGACCACCTCGATGGTGTGCTTCTCCTGCTTCTTGAGCGTGGGCGGTTCGGAGAGCTGGATGGTCTCGCCGTCCACCCGGGCCCGGCTGTAGCCCTTGGTCTGGAGATCGGCGAAGAGGTCCACGAATTCGCCCTTGCGCTCGCGCACGAGCGGCGAGAGCACCTGGAAGCGGCTGCCCTCGGGGAGCTCGAGCACCTTGTCGACGATGGCCTGCGGTGACTGGCGCGAGATGGGCCGACCGCACTGCGGGCAGTGCGGCTTGCCGATGCGGGCGAAGAGCAGACGCAGGTAGTCGTATACCTCGGTGATGGTGCCGACCGTCGAGCGCGGGTTGCGCGAAGTCGACTTCTGGTCGATGGACACCGCGGGCGAGAGACCCTCGATGAAGTCCACATCGGGCTTGTCCATCTGGCCGAGGAACTGCCGGGCGTACGAGGAGAGCGACTCGACATAGCGTCGCTGCCCCTCGGCGAAGATCGTGTCGAACGCGAGGGAGGACTTGCCCGATCCGGAGAGCCCGGTGAAGACGATCAGGGAGTCACGCGGGAGGTCGATCGAGACGTTTTTGAGGTTGTGCTCGCGAGCGCCACGAACGATGAGACGGTCGGCCACGCCGGTCCGCACCTTTCTGAGAGAAGAAGCAGGGGCGGAGCCCCCTTCCCAGGGTATGGGGGGCGCCTCAGCGATGTCTTGGGATCACCTGTTGGATGTCTCTCACGAGCCTATAGCACGTGCATTCGATTTACGGACTCCGGCGAACAGCTTCACCCGAAGGAGTGGGGGATCTATCGTCAGCCACATGATTGATCACGCACGCGACCTGCTGTCCCTGGACGAGACGACCGAGCGGCTCATCGCCGCCGTCACCGAACTGGACAACGCCGCGGTCGCCGAACCGTCACGGCTCCCCGGCTGGTCCCGCGGCCATGTACTGGCCCATATCGCCCACAACGCCGATGCGCTCGGCAACGTTCTCGCCGGGCTGCCGATGTACGAGTCGGCCGAGGCCCGGGACGCCGACATCGAACGCGATGCCACCCGGGCGGCAGCCGTGCAGCTGGACGACGTGCGCGACAGCGCGGCACGCTTCCGCTCCCGGGCCGCTCTTCCCGCCGACTGGTCCCGCACCGTCACCCTGCGCAACGGTGTGACGGACTCGGCCGCCCGGATCCCCTTCCGGCGCTGGGTCGAGGTCGCCCTGCACTATGTCGACCTGGACATCGGTTACGAACTGCACGACCTGCCCGCGGAGTTCACCGAGCGGCAGATCGACTTTCTGCGGCAGCGCTTCTCCGCCGACCCGGCCGTTGCCGAGGTCACCGGACCTCCCGTGGCGCTCCTGGGCTGGCTGTCCGGCCGCAGCGACGGCAGCGGCCTCAAAGCTCCCGGTGACACCCTGCCCGTCCTCCCTCCGCTCTAGCGCCGCTCCCGGCCATAGACTCGGCAGCATGACGTACAGCGGAGCGGTGAAGGTCGGCGGCGGGGCGGACGTGCACGAGCTGACGGCTCTGATGATCTCCAAGGTCGCTGTCGGCCCGATGAACAACAACGCATATCTGCTGCGCTGCCGGGCCACCGGTGAGCAGTTGCTCATCGACGCGGCCAATGAGACCGGAACACTGCTTCAGCTGATCGGCGACGACTCGATCGCTTCCGTGGTGACCACCCACCGGCACGGCGACCACTGGCAGTCGCTGGAGGCCGTCGTCGCGGCGACCGGCGCCCGCACCTACGCCGGGCGCTACGACGCCGAGGGCATCCCGGTACCCACCGACGTGCCGGTCGAGGACGGCGACACGATCGAGGTAGGACAGGTCTCGCTGACTGCCCGCCGACTGATCGGTCACACCCCGGGCTCCATCGTGCTCGTGTACGACGATCCGCACGGCCACCCGCACGTCTTCACCGGAGACTGCCTCTTCCCCGGCGGGGTCGGGAACACCTTCGAGGACCCCCGGGCCTTCACCAGCCTGCTGGACGGCGTCGAGGCGAAACTCTTCGCGGAACTGCCCGACGAGAGCTGGGTCTATCCGGGCCATGGGCACGACACCACTCTGGGCAGTGAGCGTCCACACCTCGGCGAGTGGCGCGCCCGCGGCTGGTGAACCAGTCGGCTCCCGACAGGGCGTCCCCTCACCGTCCTGCGTCAATGCGCTCCTGCTTCGGCTCTTCTGTCGCCGCCTGCTTCCGGTTGGCCGCCAGGCTGGTGACGGTAGTGATGATCAGTACGCCGCAGATCACAGCCAGCGAGACCGGTATGGAAATCTCGGGGACATGCACCCCCGACTCGTGCAAAGCGTGCAGCAGCAGCTTGACTCCGATGAAGCCCAGGATCACCGACAGCCCGTAGCTGAGGTGAACCAGCTTGGTGAGCAGGCCGCCTATGAGGAAGTACAACTGCCGCAGGCCCATCAGCGCGAAGGCGTTGGCCGTGAAGACGATGTACGGGTCCTGGGTGAGGCCGAAGATCGCGGGGATCGAGTCCATCGCGAAGAGCACGTCGGTGGTACCGATGGCGAGCATCACCACCATCAGCGGAGTGAGGACACGCTTGCCGTTCCGCTGGATGAAGAGCCTTGTTCCGTAGTACCTGTCCGCAACGCCGAGGCGCTGTTCGATGGACTTCAGCAGGCGGTTCTCCTCGAACTCCGTCTCCTCCTCACCGGAGCGCGCCTCCTGGATGAGTTTCCAGGCGGTGTAGATCAGGAACGCCCCGAAGAGGAAGAACACCCACGAGAAACTCGCGATGATCGCTGCTCCCGCCGCGATGAACACCGCGCGCAGGACGAGAGCGATCAGTACGCCGAAAAGCAGCACACGCTGCTGGAGGTGGGACGGCACCGAGAACTTCGCCATGATCAGGATGAAGACGAAAAGATTGTCGACGCTCAGCGACTTCTCGGTGATGAAGCCGGCGAAGAACTCGCCGGATGCCTGGCTGTCTCCGAAGAGCAGCAGACCCAGTCCGAAGAACCCGGCCAGCCCGATCCAGACCGCCGTCCAGATCCCGGCTTCCTTGATCGCTACGTCATGGGGCTTGCGCCCGATGACGAAGTCGACCGCGATCAGTGCGCCCAGACCGAGAATGGTCAGTGCCCACAGTGTCAGGGAAACATTCATCACGCCTCCGGCGATTGCTACGGCTACTTGATCAGCGTCGTGGCTACCGGAGGTCTTCTCCACCCACGCCGCTCCACCGGCGCATTGGGCCGGCGCCCCGGGACCGGTATCGGTCCGTATTGACGGGTACGCCGCACTTAGGGAGTACTCCCCTCCGCACAAAGTAAGAGTACAGGAATGACCAAGAGAAGGTAAAGGCGTTAGCAAAGTCTGTGCATTGAGGCAGGTCAGCGACCTGGATCAGCACATGCCGGGCTCCACCGACGGCGCTGGTTCAGCGAAGCCAGGACCGGCGAGCCTCCCCGACCTGACCGAGGACCTGCTGCAGCACCTGGCTGCCAGGCGGCGTCAGCAAGGGTTCATAGGTCCAGGCATGGCCGACCCAGGGGTCGGCAAGGTGATCGTCCGGCGTCGGAGTGATACGCAGCAGCGAACGCCACAGCGGATCGAGCAGCGGGCCGTACTCGATCGCGTCCTCCCGGTCTGCCACCAACAGCAAGTGGACGCCGACGGACGGACCCTCGTCCGCGAGATAACGCAGCTGAGTGAGCGCCCGGTCGTCGAAGCCGTGCGGAAAGTCGTTCACGATCAGCAACTGCTCCGCGGTGTCCAGATCGGCCGGGAGAGAGTCGGCCGCGCCTCCCCGCACCGCCATCTGCACCAGGTCCACCCGCCGGGTGAGCCGGGCCAGCACGGCGGCCACCCCTGGCGCTCCGGGCACCGGCGGCACGTCGAGGGCTCCGGAGCGGACCAGCGGGGCGAGCGGACCGGCAGCCGAACCCGCCGGATCGATCACATGGACGGCGAACTCGCCCGCCGGATAGACCGCAAGCAGCCGGACGGCGAGCGCCACGGCGGTATCCATGGCCCGCATGCGCAGCTGTCCGGGGTCCAGCAGTGCGCCGGGGTCCGCGGCGGTGCGGCCGCTGTCGACCCACAGGCCGCGCTCCAGCGGCAACCGGACCAGCATCGGAATGCACAACTCGGGCCGTTCCGGAAGGTACAGGTCTCCGACCCGCAACGCCATCGGGATTTCCATCGGAACGCGGTAGCGGTGCCACACCGGGTTGTCCCATCGGGCAAACGCCGGGGGCAGCGCCACCTCGACCACCTGGGACTCCGCCATGAGCTGGGCAAGGTCACGGTCGAGCGCCCCGTGCGCCTGCGCCATCAGCTGGTCACGCTTGGACCGGGCCTGTTCGCGGGCCCGGGTCCCGGCGGAGCCGATCCGGCTGCGCGGGTCAGCGAGAGCCCGGTCGAGCTCCTGCTCCATCCGTGACTCCGCGAAGTCGACGGCGCTGCGGTACGCGGCGACCGTTCGGGCCAGGTCCTCGAACATGCCCCAGATCTGGTTGTAGAGACGCTCTTCCATCGACCACCCGTTGGCATCGCCGGCGACCGGCTGAGCCGGCTGCTCCGGTCGGGCGGGCGGCGCGGCGGGCGGCGGGGGTGGCGGAGCGGTCGTCGGCCGACGCGGGTGCGCGTAGTCGACCGAGCCCGCACCGTCCGGCGTCACGGACCCGCCGGTCCCGCCGTCCGGGAGATGCCGCTGGGGCGGGGGCGCCGCCACGGAACGGGCCAAGCCGCTTGCCACGGCGTTCTCGATGACCCGGGCGAGCTCACCGGCCTGTGCCACTCCCTGGTCGGCGAGCATGTCGGCGAGCCCGCCGGCGTACCCCTGACCGACCGCGCGGACCTTCCAGGCTCCCTGGCGGCGGTAGAGCTCCATCGCGACAACCGCGGACTCGGTGTCGAGGCCGGTGACCGTGTAGCTGGCGACCTCCGCACCGTCCAGTCCTGTGACGGCCACGAAAGGCGCTGCCAAGGCGGCGAACGAAGCAGGGCCGCCCCTGCCGAGGGGCAGGGCAAGCAGCACGTTGACCCGGTGGACGCCCTCCGGCAGCGCCTCCAGATCCACAGCCAGCCGATGATCGGCGGCAGCCTGCCGGGACACTTCGAGGCCGGGCAGCTGCGGTGACCCCGGATGCGCGACCCATTCCCCGGAAGTGACCTGTCCCTGCTCGTCAGCGAGCGTGGCCCCGGCCATGATCGGCTTCCCGGCCGATATCCGGATTTCCAGTCGGGTCCGGGGCAGGGGGTGATTCTGTCCCCGGACCAGCTCGGCCGTCATGGCCCGTGTCCCCTCGTCGTGTTGCCGTCCCGATGGTGCGGTGCGGGCTCGCCGATGTGCTGCGGCTCCCGGCGGCATGCCGCCGGGAGCCGCTCGTCGGTATCGCTGCCGGTGCGCGCGCCTACAGGTGCGGCAGGATGGCCGGCATCAGATCCTGAAAGGTGCGGCCGTTGGCCGGGTTTCCGATAGCCGTCATCTGCCAGCCGGCGCCCGCACGGTGGACCTTGGCCATGATCTGGGCGGTGAACTGACCGCCGCCGTCCAGCGTGTACCTGGCGAGCTCGTCACCGTTGGTCTCGTCGACGATGCGGCAGAAGGCGTTCTGCACCTCCTGGAACGTCTGGCCGGTGAAGGAGTTCACCGTGAAGACGATCTGGTCGATATGCACCGGAACACGCTGGAGGTCGACCAGGATGGCCTCGTCGTCACCGCCCTGGCCGGCGCCGCCGACCAGATTGTCGCCGGTGTGCTTCACCGAGCCGTCGTCGCTGACCAGGTGGCGGAAGAACACCACGTCCACCGGCTGCTTGTCGGCGAACAGCACCGCTGATGCGTCGAGGTCGATCTCGCGCGTGCGCGACCCGAAGAGCCCGCGGCGCGGGGCCGCCTGCCAACCGAGTCCCATCCGCACCGCGGTCAGGGTGCCCCCGTCGTTCTTCTGCAGGCTGATGGCCTGCCCCTTGGTCAGGTTGACGCCAGGGCCCTTGGCAAAATTGGCCGTCACGCGCTGTCCCTTCTCCTGTTTCCCCACGTTTTACCCGCACCCTACGCAATCGGGCAGACGACAAAGGAGGCCCCGGGCGGTTTTGTTTCGTTGTTGCAACAAGGGGGTCAGGCGAGCCCTGCCTCCTTCATCTGGCGCAACTCCTTCTTCAGCTCACCGACTTCGTCCCGCAACCGCGCTGCCACTTCGAACTGCAGATCAGCCGCCGCCGCCCGCATCCGCTCAGTCATCTCCTCGATGATCCCGGCGAGTTCGGCTGCGGGCCGGTCTGTGAGAACCGGCTTCGCCCCCTTCGCGCCCTTCCGCGCGGCACCGCCCGGAGCAGGCACCGGAGTCCGGGCCGGCTTTCCGTCCTTTGCCTGGCGGTAACCGGTACCGAGCAGTTGCTCGGTGTCGACCTCCTCGCGCGCGATCGTCGCGACGATGTCATTGATCTTCTTCCGCAGGGGTTGCGGGTCCAGACCGCGCTCCTTGTTGTACGCGACCTGCTTCTCCCGCCGTCGGTTGGTCTCCTCGATGGCCTTCTCCATGGCCGGAGTGATCCGGTCGGCGTACATGTGGACCTGTCCGGAGACATTGCGGGCCGCACGGCCGATCGTCTGGATCAACGATGTCCCCGACCGCAGGAAGCCTTCCTTGTCCGCGTCGAGAATGGCGACCAACGACACCTCGGGAAGGTCGAGCCCTTCCCGGAGCAGGTTGATGCCGACCAGCACGTCGTATTCACCGGCCCGCAGTTCGCGCAGCAGCTCGATTCGGCGGAGCGTGTCGACGTCGCTGTGCAGATACCGCACCTGGATGCCCAGGTTGAGGAAATAGTCGGTGAGGTCCTCGGCCATCTTCTTGGTGAGCGTAGTGACCAGGATCCTCTCGTCCTTCTCGGTGCGCATGCGGATCTCGTGCACCAGATCGTCGATCTGCCCCTCGGTGGGCTTGACGACCACCTCGGGATCCACCAGCCCGGTGGGCCGGATGATCTGCTCCACGAAGCCGTCACCGCGGGACAGCTCGTACGCGCCGGGGGTGGCCGAAAGGTACACGGTCTGGCCGATCCGCTGTTGGAACTCCTCCCATTTCAGCGGCCTGTTGTCCAATGCGGAGGGGAGCCGGAATCCGTGATCGACGAGGGTGCGCTTACGGGAGGCGTCTCCCTCGTACATCGCGCCGATCTGTGGAACCGTGACATGCGATTCATCGAGCACCAGCAGGAAGTCTTCAGGGAAGTAGTCGATGAGCGTGTTGGGCGCGGTGCCGGGGTCGCGGCCGTCGAAGTGCATCGAGTAGTTCTCAATACCGGAACAGCTGCCGATCTGGCGCAGCATCTCCAGGTCATAGGTGGTTCGCATACGCAGTCGCTGGGACTCCAGCATCTTGCCCTGCTTGTCCAGCTCGGCGAGCCGGCCTTCAAGCTCCGTCTCGATCCCGTTGACCGCCTTCTCCATCCGCTCCGGGCCCGCGACGTAGTGGGTGGCGGGGAACACATAGAGCGACTGGTCCTCGCTGATGATCTCGCCGGTGAGCGGGTGCAGGGTGGACAGTGCCTCGATCTCGTCGCCGAACATCTCGATCCGGACGGCGAGCTCCTCGTACACCGGGAAAATCTCGATGGTGTCCCCGCGGACCCGGAAGGTGCCGCGGGTGAACGCCATGTCATTGCGCGCGTACTGGATGTCCACGAATCGGCGCAGCAGCTCGTCCCGGTCGACCTCCTCGCCGACCTTCAGGGACACCATCCGGTCGACGTATTCCTGTGGCGTACCGAGGCCGTAGATGCAGGAGACCGAGGCGACAACGACCACGTCGCGGCGGGTCAGCAGCGAGTTCGTCGCCGAGTGGCGCAGCCGCTCGACCTCCTCGTTGATGGAGGAGTCCTTCTCGATGTAGGTGTCCGACTGCGGTACATACGCCTCGGGCTGGTAGTAGTCGTAGTAGGAGACGAAGTACTCGACGGCGTTGTTCGGGAGCAGCTCGCGGAACTCGTTCGCCAGCTGGGCGGCGAGCGTCTTGTTCGGGGCCATCACCAGGGTGGGCCGCTGAAGCTTCTCGATCATCCAAGCGGTGGTCGCCGATTTGCCGGTGCCTGTTGCTCCGAGCAGGACGACATCCTTCTCACCTGCACGAATGCGTTTCTCCAGCTCGGCGATGGCCGTCGGCTGGTCACCGCTGGGCTGATAGGGACTGACGACCTCGAAGGGCGCCACCGTACGTTCGATCTTGGAAACGGGCCGCATGCAACCACCGTACGACCCACCACCGACAATGGGCCCCCGGTGCCGGTCCCGCGAGACTGTCGGTGAGCCGCCGTACGGTGGTGTCGTGGACAGCGACGGGCAGATCATCGAGTGGGCAGCGGTCGGCAGCGATATCGGGCCACTGCTGCTCGCCGCGACCGGCAAGGGGCTGGTGCGGGTCGTCTTCCATGCGGATGCCGAAGTGCGCGAGAAGGCTCTGCGACAGCTGGCCGCCCGCTTCGGCGCGCCTCCCGTCGAAGCGCCGGAATCCACGCGGCTGGCCGAGCCCATCAGCCGGCTGGCGGCCTACTTCGCGGGAGAGCTTCATGAATTCGCGCTGCCGCTCGACTGGGCGCTGACGTCCGGCTTCAACCGGCAGGTGCTCCGCGAGCTGGCCACCGGGGTGCCCTATGGCTCCGTGGTGGGGTACGGCGACCTGGCGAGCCGAGTGAGGCAGCCGGGGGCGGCGCAGGCGGTGGGCGCGGCGATGGGGGCGAATCCGCTGCCGATCGTCGTGCCGTGCCACCGGGTCGTGGAGAGCGACGGCGGGCTGGGCGGCTTCGGCGGCGGCCTCGAGACGAAGCGGCGGTTGCTGGCATTGGAGGGAGTGCTTCCGCAGCCTCTCTTCTGATCTCCTGGTGACCTCCCGGTCGTTCCGCTCCAGGACCCCTTCTGAACTGCGCTTCTGCTCCCCGCATGACCGATTGTCAGTGGCCCCGTCTAGCTTGGGATCACTGAAGATCAGCCGCACGGGCTGGTCCGTGGGGAGGGGTGCGCCATGGCGGCTGGGCAGGCGGGAAAGACCACGTATCTGGAGCTGTCCCAGGAGGACGGCGGGGCGCACAAATTCTACGAAGTGACCGTCGACGGGACGACGGTCACCGTCCGGTACGGACGCATCGGTGCCGGCGGCCAGCGGCAGGTGTCATCGTTCCCGACGCCGGACAAGGCGAAGGCCGCAGCGGCGAAGAAGGTCGGCGAGAAGGTGCGCAAGGGGTACGCACCGGCGGTGCGGGGGCAGCGCGCGGCCCGGGCGGTGACGCGACGGCAGGTCACGTCGGCGCCTTCGACCGCTCGAGCAACGGCGCCGGTGATCTGGCGTTTTCGCACCGGTGCGTCGGCGTTCGGCATCCACATCGATGAGGACCACTGCTGGGTGGGCAATCAGCGCGGCGATGTCTACACGCTGGGCCACGACGGCGAGGTGCTGGCCCGGTTCTCGTTGCCGGACGGCGTCAAGTGCCTGGTCGCCGACGACTTCTGGATCTACGCGGGATGTGACGACGGCAAGGTGTACGACCTTTCGTCCAAAGTCCCGTACGCCGCGTACGAGATTGCCGAGGACGTGGACATCTTCTGGCTGGACATCCATGAGGGCGTGCTGAACGTCTCCGACCGCAGCGGTGGTCTCACGGTCATCGACCACGAAGACGAATTCCAGTGGTCACGCCGGTCCAACGGCGACAACGCCTGGATGGTGCGCGCCGACGAAAACGCGGTCTACCACGGACACACCGACGGGGTGACCGCCTACGCTGCGGACGGCAGCGGGGAGTTGTGGCACACCAGAACGTTCGGCAATGTGTTGTTCGGCTGGCAGGAGGACACCGCGGTGTACGCGGGCACCGGCCGGCAGATCGTCGAGCGGCTCGCCAAGGCGACCGGCCGCAGCGAGGCCAGCTACCGGTGCGACGCAGCGGTGTACTCCTGCGCCACGTCGGCCGACGGGGAGTACGTCTTCGCCGGTGACCTGGCCTCGTCCGTCTACTGCTTCGCTGCGGACGGCACCCGGCTGTGGAAGCTGGGGACGGGCGGCGGCGCCGCGCTCTCCATGCAGTACCACGACGAGAGGCTGTACATCGTCACCACCGACGGCGCGCTGTCCTGCATCGATGCGAGCGGGGCAGCGATCACCGCGGCTCAGGGCGGAAACGTGCCGGTCGCGATGGACGTGAAGCAGGCCGCCGCGCTCCCCACCTACACCCCCACGGCGACCGTGGCCACCGTCAGTTCGCTGCCCGCCCCGGGGACCGGGATCGTGGTGGAGTGCGTCCAGGCCGGCGGACGACTCCGGGTGCAGGTGGTCTCGGACGGCTATGAGCCTTCCTGGCACGTCCAGTTCCCCCGGTCGATACGGCAGCCCGGGGCGCGCTATGTGGTGGATGCTCTGCACTCCTCACCCGGTGGCTTCTACCGGGTGCGCGGCGAGATAAAGCGCCTGGTGTAGTCGCCGGACACGGGCCCGGCTGTGACTGTGGCCGTACCTGACGTTTGGCACGGGGCGCGGTGTGCCAGGAATGGGGGCATGTCCGATACCACGCTGCTGCTGTCCGACGAGGTACGGGAAGCTCTGGACCGGCGCCGTCCCGTCGTCGCTCTGGAGTCGACGATCATCTCCCACGGACTGCCACGCCCGCGCAACCTGCACGTCGCCGAGGAACTGGAGGAGCTGGTACGGGATGCGGGCGCTGTCCCGGCAACCATCGCCGTGCTCGACGGAAGGGCCCGCATCGGCCTGGACAAAGCCGAGTTGGAACGCGTCGCACGTGACGACCGGATGCGCAAGCTGGGACATCGCGATCTGGCCCCGGCCTGTGCGGCAGGGGCGAGCGGGGCAACTACCGTCTCCGCCACGGCGCTGCTGGCCACCAGGGCCGGGATCAGGGTCTTCGCCACGGGCGGGCTCGGCGGCGTACACCGCGGCTGGACGGAGACGCAGGACGAATCGGCGGACCTGCGGGTGCTGGCCCGGGTCCGGATCGCGGTGGTGTGCGCCGGGGTGAAGTCGATCCTGGACGTGCCCGCGACGCTCCAGCGACTGGAGACGCTCGGCGTCGGGATCGTGGGATACCGAACGGCGGTCTTCCCCGGGTTCTATCTCAGCAGTTCGGGAGAGCCGGTCGACTGGACGGTACAGACGCCCGAAGACGTGGTCGCCGCGATCCGGGCGCAGGATGCGCTCGGTGGCCCCGATGCCGCACTGATCGTGGTGAACCCGGTGCCCGAGTCGGAGCAGCTGGACCCCGCCCTGCACGACCTCGTTCTGGAGGAGGCCCTCGACGCGAGCCGGGCACGCGGGATCACCGGGCAGGCGGTGACCCCGTTCCTGCTCGAGTATCTGATGCGACGGACGGAAGGAGCGTCGCTGGAGGCCAACTTGGCGGCGGTGCGAGGCAATGTGCAGCTGGCGGCGCGGATCGCGGCGGCGATGTGACCGGGCCGGGTGCGCTGCTGGTCATCGGTGATGTGGTCACCGACATCGTGGCCCGGCACCGGGCTCCGCTCGCGCCCGGAACGGACACGGAGGCCGAGATCCGAAGTCTGCCGGGTGGGGCCGGTGCCAATGTCGCCTGCTGGGCAGTGCACGCCGGGCTGCAGGACGTTCGGCTCCTGGCACGGGTCGGAGCAGAGTCGGCGGCCTGGCACGAGAGCCACCTGCGCGGTGCCGGCGTGCGCACCCGGCTGGTCGTCGACGATCTGACACCGACGGCGACGGTCGTCGCCCTTGTCGACTCCGCGGCCGAGCGGACCTTCCTCACCGACAGCGGAGCGGCCCTGCGGTTGTCGGCCGACGACTGGTCGCCGGACTTCCTCGACGGGGTCGCACACCTCCACGTTTCCGGATACCTGTTCTTCGCCGAAGCAAGCCGCGGGGCCGTCCTGCCGGCCCTGAGGGACGCGCACACGCGGGGCATCCCGGTGAGTGTGGACCCGGCATCGAGCGGGTTCATCACCGCAGTCGGCGTGGACCGGTTCCTGTCCCTGACGGAAGGCGTGGATGTGCTGCTGCCCAACGAGGAGGAGGCCAGGCTGCTCACCGACCTGCCGGAGCCGGCTGACGCGGCGGCGAAACTGAGCCGCCACGCCGCGTTGGTCGCCGTCACCATGGGCGCTCGGGGTGCATTACTCGCGGCGTCCGGGGCAGTGACCGCGCGTATCCCGCCGGTCGAGGTACGTGCGGTCGACTCGACGGGAGCGGGCGACGCCTTCACCGGGGGATTTCTCGCTGCCCGGCTGGCAGGGGCCGACGACACGACGGCCGCGGTCGCGGGCTGCCGGATGGGGGCACAAGCGGTTGCATCGCTCGGGGGCCGCCCGCTGCCGTCCTGACCTCCACATGACTCGGCAGCCCTGCGGGCCGCTCGTCCTGCGGGCCGCTCGTCCTGCGGGTGGGTCCGGCGTCCCACCGAACCTAACCGGATCCACTCCAGGCCAGATGTTCCGGATGGTCCGCCCGCACCACCACATCCGCGCTCGCGACCGGATCGGCCTCGTCCTCGTACCGCCGGAAAGCGGGCAGCATCCACTGCTCGTCCTTCTCGGTACGGCGTTGCAGGGCGCCCGGCGACAGGTGAAGGTGCACGCTCAGATCGAAGGGAAACCAGTGCCCCAGCAGCAGTGGCCCGTGGACGATCAGAACCGTGCCTTCCGGCAGTTGCCGGTACGGGCTGCGGGTGGCGCGATCCGTCAGCGGATCCCATAGATCGGGAAGCACCCGCCCGCTGCCTCCCACCTCCAGCGGCCCGAAGATTTCGCGCCACAGCGCACCGGTGTCGAACCAGCTGTCGTAGTAGGAGTCCGGGTCCTGCTTGCCGTACTCGTACCGAAGCGATGCCGGGCGCAGAAAGCCCTGGGTGCTCACCACATGCACGGACCGGCCGCGCGTCCGGAGTTCCTCCGCGACGGACTCGGCAAGCCGGCCGGTGGGCGCGGCAGGAGCGCCGTCCACCGCGACCTTCGGCCACGGGCCGCCGTCCGCTGCCTTCAGAGCCTCCGCACACCGGGCGAGGGCGTCGGTCAGCCGCTCCCAGGAGATCGCTTCGAGTCGCACCTTTCCATCATCACCGAAGGCACGGTGACGGTGTGCACCCATGGAGCGGGCCCGTTTTCTCGTCCGCAGGCAGCGGCCCGCCCTGCCTGCAGGGTGCCGACCCCTCACTGCCCGCACGGTGCCGGCCGCTAACGCCGCAGCGCCTCCACCGGGTCGGCGTGCGGGGCACCCCTGGGCCACCAGTCGTCCCTGCCCGGGTCGGATTCGTAGGCGTACCACCGGCCGTCCTGGCCGAAGCGCAGCTGGACCGCGCCGCCGGGGACCGTCAGATGGTTGCGCCAGGGCTGGAAACGTACACGCCCGGCGGCGGCAAGCGCCGGACGGGCCCGGTCGAAGGGGCCGGCCGGTGGGTCCCACGGCACTTCCAGTACGGCCAGGCCCTGGATGCCGCCCTGCCGCCAGGCGGCGACGGCCCGGGCCAGCTCGGTGGGCGTGCGGCCGGTGGCCGCCGCGAGGTCCCGGTACACCTTGCGGGTGGTGGCGGTCAGTCCAGCGGTGGGGCGGGCTGCGGCCAGCCTGACCGCGTCCTGCCAGGGGGTGAGGCCGCTGACGGGGTCGATGCCGGTGGTGAGCAGCGCGTGCGCTCGGGCGGCGGCCTCGGTGGCGAGCTGGTCCAGGGAGAGCGCGGCCGGGGCGCCGGGCGCTTCCGGGTAGGCCGGTGGCTGCCCGGGGTGCGGTCCGACCGGCAGGGGTGCAGGCAACGGCGGCAGGGGGCGGGAGGTGAGTGCTTCTCTGGCGGGGATACCTCGGATGGGCGCCGCTGTGGGCTGTTCACGGGCGGACTGGGCCGCGTTGCGCCTGGCGAGTTCGTCGAGGAGTTCCCGCTCGCTTCTGCCGCGGATCAGCAGCAGGACGAACGGGTCGGCGTCGAGCAGCTTCGCCGTTTCGTAGCAGAGGGCGGCCGCGTGCTTGCAGGGGTAGCCGCTGTCGGGGCAGGAACAGGACGGCGTGAGGTCGCCGGGGGCCGGAAGCAGAGCGACGCCCGCATCGGCCGCCGCGTCGACCAGCGAGTGCGGCATGTCCTTGTCGAGCAGGGCGGCGATGTGGCCCGGCTGGGCGGCCGCCGCGTCCAGGAATTGGTCCCAGTCGCTGTCGGAGAGGGTCCGCAGCCGCAACTCCGACCGGTAGGGGCGCGGCCTGCTGCCGTGCACGTACGCCAGGATGCGGCCCGGGGCGACGTTCACCGCGGCGACGTGGCCGGCGTCGGCGTACTTCCGGCCCCGGTCGAGGCGTCCGGCATCCAGCGAGAGGGCTTCCAGGGCGGCCACCCAGGCGTTTCCCCACCAGCTGCTCATGACGGCCTCCGCAGTGACACCAGGTCGGCGAGGGCCGCGTCGTCCAGTTCGGTGAGCGCGCTCTCGCCCGAGCCGAGCACCGCGTCGGCCAGCGCACGCTTGGCCGCGAGCATCTCGGCGATCCGGTCCTCGACCGTGCCTTCCGCGATCAGCCGGTGGACCTGCACAGGCTGGGTCTGGCCGATGCGGTAGGCCCGGTCGGTGGCCTGTTCCTCCACGGCCGGGTTCCACCAGCGGTCGTAGTGGATGACGTGGCCGGCCCGCGTGAGGTTCAGGCCGGTGCCTGCGGCCTTCAAGGAGAGCAGGAAGACCGGGGACCGGCCGGACTGGAACCCGTCGACCATCTCCTCGCGCCGGGCCACCGGTGTGCCGCCGTGCAGCAGCTGCGACGCGATACCGCGCGCCGTGAGGTGCTCCGACAGCAGACGGGCCATTGCGACGTACTGGGTGAAGACCAGTACCGAGCCGCCCTCCGAGAGAATCGTGTCGAGGAGTTCGTCGAGCAGGGCCAGCTTGCCGGAGCGTCCGGCGAGACGGCTGGGCCCCTCCTTCAGATACTGCGCGGGATGGTTGCAGATCTGTTTGAGCGCGGTGAGCAGTTTCATGATCTGGGCGCGCCGGCCGATGCCTTCGTCGGCCTCGATCACCGCCATGGATTCGCGGACCACGGCCTGGTAGAGGGAGGCCTGTTCCCGGGTGAGTGAGACCGGATGGTCGGTTTCCGTCTTCGGCGGCAGTTCCGGCGCGATACCGGGATCGGACTTCTTCCTGCGGAGCAGGAACGGCCGGACCAGATGGGCCAGGCGCTCCACCGCACCGTCCTCCTCGCCGTTCTCGACGATCCTGGCGTGGCGTGCCCGGAACGTCTTCAGCGGGCCGAGCAGTCCCGGTGTCGTCCAGTCGAGCAGCGCCCACAGCTCGGACAGGTTGTTCTCGACCGGGGTGCCGGTGAGTGCGACGCGGGCCGGTGCGGGGATGGTGCGCAGGGCCTTCGCCGTCGCCGCGTTCGGGTTCTTGATGTGCTGGGCCTCGTCGGCCACGACCATGCCCCAGGGCTGGGTGGCCAGTTCGGTTGCGCTGGTGCGCATCGTTCCGTAAGTGGTGAGGACGAAACCGCCGTCCCTGCCCGGGAGGGCGCGGTCCGTGCCGTGGAAGCGGCGGACCGGCACACCCGGTGCGAAGCGGGTGATCTCCCGCTGCCAGTTGCCCAGAAGCGAGGCGGGGCACACCACGAGGGTCGGTTCACTGCGGGCCCGGTGCAGATGGAGGGCGATCAGGGTGATCGTCTTGCCCAGTCCCATGTCGTCGGCGAGGCAGCCGCCGAGCCCCAGCGAGGTCATGAGATCGAGCCAGCCGAGACCGCGCAGCTGGTAGTCCCGCAGAGTGGCGTCCAGCCCCGGCGGCTGGGGCGGTGCGGCGGCCTCGGTGGTCAGCCGGGTGTGCAGCGCGGCGAGCGCGCCGACCGGTACGGCTTCGACCGTCACGCCGTCCACCTCGGCGCTGCCGGTGAGCGCGACGGACAGCGCGTCCACCGGCTCCAGCAGCCCCAGCTCCCGCTTGCGCGCCTTGCGTACGAGGTCGGGGTCGACCACCACCCACTGGTCGCGCAGCCGCACGATCGGGCGGTGCGCTTCGGCCAGGGTGTCCATCTCGGCGTCGGTCAGCCGGTCGTCGCCGAGGGCGAGTTGCCAACTGAAGGAGAAGAGTTCGTCCGCGTCGAAGAACGGGGTGCCGTCGGTCGCCGAGCCCGGCGCGGGCCGCACCACGGCGGTGGCGGTCAGGGACCGGACCATGTCGCGCGGCCAGTGCACGGCCACCCCGGCTGCGCCGAGCCGGGGAGCCGCCGGCCCGAGCAGCTCGTACAGCTCCTCCTCGGAGAGTGGCAGCACGTCGGGCACCGGCTGCTCGAGCAGCCCTGCCAGGGGCGGCCAGATCCGCGCCGCACGCCGCAGGGCGAGCACCGCGTCGACCCGCACCCGGGGACCGAAGTGCTCGTCGCCCTCGCCGGCCCAGAGCCGGCCGGCGTCGATGACCAGGGTCGGGTCGGCGAGGCTGTGCACCTGAACGACGGCAGCACCGGCCCGCCGCTCCGCTGACTCGGGGTCCTCGGAGTGGTCGAAGAGGTCGTATCCGGAAAAGTCGAGGCGCAGGGAGACCTGCACGCCGGCGTCCGATCCCGCTGCCACCTCCATGCTCCACTCGCGCAGCCCCGACAGATGCTGCGCCGCCAGGGCCGCGTAGGGGGCGCCCACCGCATGTGCCGCGGCCGGGGTGCGGGGCAGGCTATCGGCGACTGCATCGAGGAACGCGCGCAGCAGCGCCTCGGGCTGGGGCAGCTCGATGGGCGTGCGGCCGGGCAGCGGCGTGGCATGGGCCTCGGGCGGCATGGCTGCGGCGACGGCCCGCAGGTGCGCGATGTCCTCGGCGTCCAGCGGCCCGGCCCGCCAGGCGTCATGGTCATCGGCGGTCAGCCCGGGGAGCAGCCGTCCTCGAGCGACCAGCTGCAGGGCGTGCAGCGCGGCCGCGCCCCAGCAACGGGCGGCGGGGTGCGCCACCGGGGAATGCCGGGCGGCGATCAGCAGCGGCAGCGCTTCCGCCACGGGCATGAGTACGGCAGGGACGGAGCGGCGGCGGGCCGCGACGCCCTGCTGCCGCACGACCATGAGCTCGTCAGGCCCCGTTCCCTCGCCCGCCGGGTCCCAGAAGGCGAACCGGCCGTCCCGTGGCAGCGCGGCAGGCAGAAACACGGCGGCTCTGCGGCCGAGAACAGCAGCCGTCGCCGAACCGGCCCCGCTGTCCTGCGCTGCCCCCGACACCCCGCTCACCTGTCTTCCGCACCCCGCTTCCGCACCCCGGCCCCGCCCTGGTTCTGATCTGTCTGCGAGTCTAGGCGGGGGGTCCGACAACGGGCATCGACCAGGGGAAGCACCGCAGGCCGGGGCCCCGATGATCAGTTGCTGACAGTGCGCGTCGCCGTTGCGCGGGGCCGCCCGTGACGCTCAGCGCACCCCGCTCCACAGGGCGCGCTCCGCCGGCCGCGGATCCGGCTCCGCGGCTGTCTGCTCGCCGAAGACCATGGTGGTACGGCTCGGAGCCACAGCGCCCCGGGTCGCCGTGCCCGCCCCGTCGTATGCCGCCCAGCCGGGGTCCCCCGTCGTCGCGAAAGCCACCCACGCGCCGTGCATCGCATCCGCGAGCGGCTGCGGCGGGTGGTCCCCCAGCATCGGGGCGTACGACGGGTCTGCCAGGTTGTCGAAGACGAAGCCCAGCTCGGAAGCATGGCAGGCGCCGAGCCTTCCGCCGTACTGCGGGGAGCGCCAGGCGAATTCGTACACATGCGAACCGGGGACGGCCTCGGCGAGGCGGAGCGCGGGAATCCGGTAGAACCAGTCGGTCACCACCGCGTCGAACAGTTCGCCGGGCGTCGCCCCGGGCCGATCGGTCCGATACACCGCGAGCGCGGTGTCCGGGTCCAGGCCGTAACCAGCCACGACCAGCCGCAGCCGCTCTTCGGTGATGGTGTCCATCCGTTCGGTGGGAACCATGAACAGCCGGTTCTCCTCCCGGTTGCTGCCCACCAGCAGGTCGACACCGCAGTCCGGGCCGGGCAGCGTGAGCTCCGGGAGTACCGGTTCGAACGGCATCATGTTGAGCGCCGCTTCCCCCCACAGGGCGGGATCCGGCCGGCTGCCGACCTCGGCGCGCAGCTTCCCCTGCGCGGGCAGCAGCTCGGCGAGCGGTACGGCGGCGAAGGCCTCCGCAGTCGGTGCGATGCCGAGGTTCCCGGCGAGTCGCTCCGTGATCAGCGCGGCCGAAGCGGGCCGCAGGAAGTGATGCGCCGCCCCGCTCTGCAGAGCCGCCCGGCGGAACAGCCCGCGGGCCTCCTCCATTCCCAGCAGTGCTCCGATGCTCATCGCTCCGGCCGACTCCCCGAACACCGTCACCCGGTCCGGGTCACCGCCGAAGGACGCGATGTTCTCCCGCACCCACTTCAGAGCCGCGATCTGGTCGAGCAGCCCACGGTTGTCCGGCACGCCGTCGATGTGCAGAAAACCGTCCACCCCCAAGCGGTAGTTGACCGTCACACAGACCACCCCGTCACGCGCGAAGGCACCGCCGTGGTAGGCCGACGCCGAACCCGAGCCGTTGGAGAAAGCCCCACCGTGCAGCCACACCAGCACCGGCAGGCCGCCGTTGGGACCCGGCTGCGGTGTCCAGACGTTCAGGTTCAGGCAGTTCTCGCCGTCCTGGTCGAGATCCTCGGGGATCAGGGCGTCGAACGGCGGGGCGTACGGAGCCTTCGGCGCGGTCGCGCCGTAGGCATGCGCCTCCCGTACGCCGACCCACGGCGTGGGCGGCTCCGGCGCCCGGAACCGGCGCGGGCCGAACGGAGCCGCCGCGAACGGGATGCCGAGAAAGGACGCCACCCCGAGGCCGCTCATCCGCCCCCGGACCGCCCCTTGGCGCGTCATGCATACCGGTTCCGTCCGGTTGCGGCTCTCTGTCTTCGCTTCTGTGTTCAATTCGGATCCCATCGGGTCGTCGCAGCCACCGCTTCGGCTACTCCCCCTCGTACCGTGCGGCGGACCTCCCCGTAAAGATCCCGGACCTGTCGCTTCGCGGAAAGGCCGCAGCCGAGGGACGGCAACCGAGGGTTCGCCGCACGGCCGTCCCCCGTGCGGCGGAACAGCGGATGCCGTGCGGCCCCGCGCCCGGCAGAGTTGCCACCACCAGTGACTCTCCGCAGAGACGGGGCCGCCCATGTCCGTTCACCGGCGTCTCGGCGCCATCGCCGGGGCACTGCTCCTGTCCCTCACTGTCGCCGGATGCTCCGGCCTCGGCCGCACCGCCGTCGGCCCGATCACGTACGTCACGCCCACCGACCAGACGGTCACCGTCCACAGCCCGAAAGTCACCGGGTGTCACCCACTGCTTCGCGGGGGCGCCAAGACCGTGCACAATCACACCCTGATCGACATGGTGCTGTACCCGGGCCGCGCCTGTACCGGCAAACCCACGTCGTACAACGCCACGACGCTGAGCATCCGGGTGACGCCTCCGCTGGGGGTGTGGCGCAGTTATTCGCTGGTCCACTGACGCGCCGTCACGGCTGTCCGGCGCCGAACTCACCGGACGGGCAGCGCCCGGACCCAGGTCTCGTCCTCCGTCAGGTAGGTGTCGACGGCGAGCCCCGCTGCAAGCAGGTGGTTCTCGAACTCCGGCCGGGTCAGTGGGCGCGACAGGAAGGTCTGCGTCCAGGTGGCGTCCGGGTAGGTGTACTCGCAGAGCATGGAGTCGACCCCGTCACCGACGGGCGTCGCCGACACGATCCGCACGGTTCCGGCGCCGTTGTCCCGTGTCCGGGGCACGTCGCTGTGCCAGTCCAGGCCCTCACGCTGGATCAGCACACAGCCGTCGTCCCCGACATGCCGTCGGCAGGTGCTCAGCAGGCCGCGGCGGACCTGCGGGTCGCCGGAGTGCACCAGAAACGACGCCAGCAGCACCACGTCGAAGGTCTCGCCGAGATCGAGGACCTCGATGGGGCTGCAGACGGTGCGGGCGCCCTGGATGTGCTCCAGCATCCCGGGCGACTCGTCGACCGCCGTCACGGTGAAGCCGCGGGCGAGCAGCGGCCGGGTCACCCGGCCCGCTCCGCTGCCCAGTTCGAGGACGGACGCGCCGGCGGGCACCGCCGCCTCGATCACATCCGGTTCATCGCCGACCGGCAGCCGCTTGTACAGCTCGACGGAGCAACCGTCGGGTGTCCTGGCTCCGGGCCCTGTCCCCGCATACCCTGCACGCATCCGAACGCTCACGCAGGGCAGAACGAACGCGCCCTGGCCGCCGTCCCCGTCAGTCCTGCGGATCGGGTTCGTCGGCCGGTCCGGGCTGGTCGGCGTCGCCCTGCCGGCCCGCGTCGAAGCGGGCCGCTTCGAGGTACTCCGGCTTGGGGTCGAGCGCCGCGGCGAGCCGGAAGTGGCGCCTGGCCTGATCCGGGCGGCCGGCCCGCTGAAAAGTGCGGGCCAGTGCGAAGTGGGCGAAGGCGTTGTCCGGTTCGCGTTCCAGCACCAGTTGGAACTCCAGCTCGGCCGGGCGCAGCTGAGCGGCCAGGAAGAAGGCGCGGGCGCGCAGCAGACGGGCCGCGGTGTTCTCCGGGTGGACCGCGATGACCTCGTCGAGAAGCTTGATCGCGCCTCGCGGGTCACGTGCCGTCAGCAGTTGTTCCGCCGCGCGGTAGTCGATGACGTGGGTCTCGGGGGTGCTCTGCGACATGGCCTGTCTTTCCTTTCCTTGCTGCTCACTCTTCCGTAGTGGCCGGTGGCCGGTCGTTCCCGCTGCCGGTCGCCCGGCGCACCGCACGCTCCGACAGTTCCGCCCAGACCTTGCGGACCTGCGGCTCGAGCGCTTCGAGCGGGCCGTCGTTGTCGATCAGTACGTCGGCGATCTCACGGCGCTGTTCCCGCGTGGCCTGGGCGGCCATCCGGGCGCGTGCCTCGGATTCCCGCATGCCGCGGAGCCGTACCAGTCGCTCGAGCTGGGTCTCGGGCGTGGCGTCCACCACGACGACCAGGTCGTACAGCGGAGCGAGACCGTTCTCGGTCAGCAGCGGTACGTCGTGGACGACGACCGCGTCCTCCGTTGCCCGGCTCTCCAGCTCCGCCGAGCGGTCCCGGACGAGTGGGTGCACGATCGCGTTCAGAACCGCCAGGCGGTCCGCGTCCGAGAACACGATCGAGCCGAGCCGGGGACGGTCCAGGGTTCCGTCCGCCGTGAGGACGGACTCGCCGAACGCCTCAACGACCGCGGCCAGGCCGGGAGTACCCGGCTCGACCACCTCGCGGGCGATACGGTCGGCGTCGACCAGCACTGCTCCGTACGAAGCGAGCAGACGGGACACTTCGCTCTTTCCGGCACCGATTCCGCCGGTCAACCCCACTTTCAGCATGCCGAGAGCCTACGGGCCGAACGGTTGGACCGGTCTCCCCGGGGCCGGGCGGCTCCCTTCGTCAGATCTCGCCCTCGCGTTCGGCGAGGAAGCGCTCGAACTCGCGGCCGATCTCGTCGGCCGACGGCAGTTCGACCGCCTCGGCGACCAGATTGGCCCGGGTCTCGGATCCGGCCAGGGCGTCGTACTGGTGCTCAAGCCCCTGGACCAGGGAGACCAGTTCCTCATCGCCCTCGCTGATCTGGCGCTCGATCTCGTCCTGCGTGCGCTGGGCTTCCGTACGCAGGGAGTGCGCCACGCCGGGCAGCACCAGCCCGGTCGCCGCCGTGACCGCTTCGAGGGCGGTCAGCGCGGCGTCCGGATACGACGAACGGGCGACGTAATGCGGGACATGCGCGGACACACCGAGCACGTCGTGGCCCTTCTGGGCGAGCCGGTACTCGACCAGCGACTCGGCGCTGCCCGGCACCTGGGCCTCGTCGAAGGGCGAACGGCGCCCGGGCATCAGGTCCATACGGTTGCCGTGCGGGGTGATGCCCACCGGACGGGTGTGCGGCACGCCCATCGGGATTCCGTGGAAGCTCACCGAGAGGCGCACGCCGAGCCGCTCGACGATCTGCTCGACGGCTGCGGCGAAACGCTCCCACTCGACGTCGGGCTCGGGCCCCGACATCAGCAGGAACGGCGCACCGGTGGTGTCCTGCACCAGGCGCACGTCGAGCGTCGGCGTCTCGTAGTCCGTCCACTGGTCACGCTTGAAGGTGAGCAGCGGGCGGCGCGCACGGTAGTCCACCAGCCGGTCGTGGTCGAACCGCGCCACCACCTGATTGGGCAGGGCGTCCAGCAGGCCTTCGACGATCTGATCGCCGGTCTCGCCCGCGTCGATGTACCCATCGAAGTGGTAGAGCATGACAAGCCCGGCCGATTCCTGGGCCAGTGCCACGTCGACGACTGCCAGGCCCTTCGGCTCCCATGCGTACAAATCCTGCGGATCAAGCACGATTACCGCTCCTCCTCGTGTTCATGGAGGAGAACGCACCGTGGGACGCGAGCATTCCCCCGGTGATGGCGCGCGATGCGGATCGCCTTCGGCGGCGGCGCTCCGGGCACGAGCAAGGCCCGCCCCCGGGAAGGGAGCGGGCCTTGCTGTCAGCTGTTCACCAGCAGGGAACCGGAGCGTCAGCTCTGGCCACCGGCCAGCTTCTCGCGCAGGGCTGCCAGCGCCTCGTCCGACGCCAGGGCGCCGGAGTTGTCGTCCGACTCCGAGGAGTACGAACCACCGCTGGAGGCACCCGCACCGGCGCCGGCGCCGGGAGCCGGGGCGGCAGCGCCCTCGGCAGCGGCGGCCTCGTCGGCCTCGCGGGACTTGATGACCTGGGCCTGGTGCTGCTCGAAGCGCTGCTGCGCCTCGGCGTACTGGCCCTCCCACGCCTCGCGCTGGGTCTCGAAGCCCTCGAGCCAGTCGTTGGTCTCGGGGTCGAAGCCCTCGGGGTAGATGTAGTTGCCCTGGTCGTCGTACGACGCGGCCATGCCGTACAGCGTCGGGTCGAACTCGACCGAGGCCGGGTCGGCACCGAAGGACTCGTTGGCCTGCTTCAGCGAGAGGCTGATGCGGCGGCGCTCGAGGTCGATGTCGATGACCTTGACGAAGATCTCGTCGTTGACCTGGACGACCTGCTCCGGGATCTCCACGTGGCGCTCGGCCAGCTCGGAGATGTGGACCAGACCCTCGATGCCCTCGTCGACACGGACGAACGCACCGAACGGAACGAGCTTGGTGACCTTACCGGGAACGACCTGCCCGATCTGGTGCGTACGGGCGAACTGCTGCCACGGGTCTTCCTGCGTCGCCTTGAGCGACAGCGAGACGCGCTCGCGGTCCATGTCGACGTCGAGGACCTCGACGGTGACTTCCTGGCCGACCTCGACAACCTCGGAGGGGTGGTCGATGTGCTTCCAGGAGAGCTCGGAGACGTGCACGAGACCGTCGACGCCGCCGAGGTCCACGAACGCACCGAAGTTGACGATCGAGGAGACGACGCCGGAGCGGACCTGACCCTTCTGCAGGGTCGTGAGGAAGGTCTGGCGGACCTCGGACTGGGTCTGCTCGAGCCAGGCACGGCGGGACAGGACCACGTTGTTGCGGTTCTTGTCCAGCTCGATGATCTTGGCCTCGAGCTCCTTGCCCACGTAGGGCTGGAGGTCGCGGACGCGACGCATCTCGACGAGGGACGCCGGGAGGAAGCCACGGAGGCCGATGTCGAGGATGAGACCACCCTTGACGACCTCGATGACGGTACCGGTGACGATGCCGTCTTCTTCCTTGATCTTCTCGATGGTGCCCCAGGCACGCTCGTACTGAGCGCGCTTCTTCGAGAGGATCAGGCGGCCTTCCTTGTCCTCCTTCTGGAGGACCAGGGCCTCGATCTCGTCGCCGACCTTGACGACCTCGTTCGGGTCGACGTCGTGCTTGATCGACAGCTCGCGGCTCGGGATGACGCCTTCGGTCTTGTAACCGATGTCGAGGAGAACCTCGTCCCGGTCAACCTTGACGATGACGCCGTCAACGATGTCGCCGTCGTTGAAGTACTTGATCGTCTCGTCGATCGCCGCGAGGAACGCGTCCGCGTCGCCGATGTCGTTGACCGCAACCTGCGGCGTGGTGGCGGTGGTCTCGGTGCTGCTCGTCATGTGGGAAAGGGCTCCGGTACGGACATTGAAGTCGTAGGTACTGCTACGCCGGGAGCCCGTATCGCCTCTGCAGACGCCGGACAGCCTAGGAAGCGCCGATCCGGTCCCGCGTTCGTTGCCGAACACGTCGGTGGCGCCTCGATAACCGAGGGGACATGCAACAGATGCAAGCGCAGCCTGCTAGGTCTGAGGAGCGCAGGCTCGCAGCGCAACTTGTAGCATACGGGGACGGCTGGACACGGTCAATGCGCGAAGGCGCACACCCGGGGCAGATCACCCCAATCCCGGCACCATTTCAGTCGTACGAGGCCAGATCGGCCGCGGCGGCCTCATCAACATACGCCGCCGCGCCCTCCCGACGATACAGACAGGCACGATGACCACAGAGTACGAGCCCGAAGCGACACGTCGTGCCGCCGGGGACACCGAGAGCAGCCGGGCCAATCGTGGCTGGTGGGACCGCAACGCCGACGAGTACCAGAGCGAGCACGGCTCGTTCCTCGGTGACGACCGCTTCGTCTGGGGCCCCGAGGGGCTCGACGAAGTGGAGGCGGAGCTGCTCGGCCCGGCCGAGGAGCTGGCCGGGCTCGACGTGCTGGAGATCGGCGCGGGCGCCGCGCAGTGCTCCCGCTGGCTGGCCGCCCAGGGCGCCCGCCCGGTGGCCCTGGACGTCTCGCACCGCCAGCTCCAGCACGCCCTGCGCATCAGCGAGAACGGTGCGGCCGGGGTACCGCTGGTGGCGGCCGACGCGTCGGTCCTGCCCTTCCGGGACGGCTCCTTCGACCTTGCCTGTTCCGCCTACGGCGCGGTGCCCTTCGTGGCCGACCCGGTGAAGGTCTTCCGTGAGGTCCGGCGGGTACTGCGGCCCGGCGGGCGCTGGGTCTTCTCCGTCACCCATCCGATCCGCTGGGCCTTCCCCGACGAGCCCGGGCCCGAGGGCCTCACGGTCACCTCGTCCTACTTCGACCGCACGCCGTATGTCGAGCAGGACGAGCAGGGGAACGCGGTGTACGTCGAGCACCACCGCACTCTCGGCGACCGGGTGCGCGACGTGGTGGCCGGCGGTTTCCGGCTGGTGGATCTGGTCGAACCGCAGTGGCCCGCCTGGAACACCTCCGAGTGGGGCGGATGGTCTCCGCTGCGGGGCATGCTGATCCCCGGGTCGGCGATCTTCCTCTGCGTACGGGACTGAACGGGTGATCCGCACCGGCGCGCTCGACGTGCTTCCCGTCCGTACCGCCGTGCCCGCACTCGAGCAGGCGCTCGACGAGCACGGCACGGCCGTACTGTGCGCCCCGCCGGGCACCGGGAAGACCACCCTGGTGCCGCTGGTGCTCGCGGGCCTGGCCGGGGATACGGCCGGGCGCCGCCCGCTGCGCGGCGTGGTCGTCGCCGAACCGCGCAGGATCGCCGCCAGGGCCGCGGCCCGCAGGATGGCCTGGCTGATCGGCGATAAACCCGGCGGCCGGGTGGGTTTCTCGGTGCGCGGAGAGCGCGTGGTGGGACCCGAGACCGTGGTGGAGGTCGTCACCACCGGAGTCCTGCTGCAGCGCCTCCAACGTGATCAGGAGCTGCCCGGCGTCGACGTGGTGATCCTCGACGAGTGCCATGAGCGGCACCTCGACGCGGACACCGTGGCAGCGTTCCTGCTGGATGTGCGGGCGGCGCTCCGGCCCGAGCTGCGGCTGGTCGCCGCGTCGGCGACGACTGACGTCCAGGGGTGGTCACGGCTGCTCGACGACGCACCGGTCGTCGAGGCGAGCGGAGTCGCGTACCCGGTGGAGACGGTGTGGGCGCCGCCGCCCCGGCCGGTGCGTCCGCCGCACGGGATGAGAGTGGATCCGGCGCTGCTCAGCCATGTCGCGTCGGTCGTCCGGCGGGCGCTGGCCGAACGGACCGGTGACGTGCTGTGTTTCCTGCCCGGGGTCGGTGAGATCAGCAGGGTCGCCGGGCAGTTGAGCGGTCTGGACGCGGAGGTCCTCCAGGTGCACGGCCGGGCGCCTGCCGCGGTGCAGGACGCGGTGCTCGCCGGATCGGCGGAACGGCGAGTGGTGCTTGCCACCTCGGTCGCGGAGTCCTCGCTGACCGTGCCCGGTGTGCGGGTGGTCGTCGATGCGGGCCTGGCCCGCGAGCCGCGCACCGACCATGCCCGCGGGCTGAGCGCGCTCACCACTGTGCGCGCCTCACAGGCCGCTTCACGGCAGCGCGCCGGGCGGGCCGGGCGGGAGGCGCCCGGCGCCGTGTACCGGTGCTGGACGGAGGCCGAGGACCATCGGCTCACCCCCTTTCCGGCACCCGAGATCAAGGTCGCCGACCTGGCGGCCTTCGCACTGCAGGCCGCCTGCTGGGGAGACCCGTCGGCCGCCGGTCTGGGCCTGCTGGACCCGCCGCCGGCCGGGGCGATGGGGGCGGCGCGTGCGGTACTGGCCGCGATCGGCGCGGTGGGCGCGGACGGCCGGGCCACCGGCCGCGGGGTGCGGATGGCCCGGCTCGGTGTCCATCCGCGGCTGGCACGGGCGCTCCTCGACGGCGCGCCCGTACTGGGCGCGCGCCGCGCGGCGGAGGTGGTCGCCCTGCTCAGCGAGGAGCCGCCCCGCGAGTACGGCGACGACCTGGCGGCGGCCTGGCGCACCGCCCGCTCCGGAAGCGACGCCTATGCGGCCCGCTGGCGCCGGGAGGCCCGGCGGCTCGCCTCGGGCATCGAAAGCCGCGCCGCGAGAGGTGAGGGCAGCGGCGAGCGGCAGAGCGACGACGCCGCGGCCGGGCTGATCGCCGCTCTCGCGTTCCCCGAACGGGTCGCCCGTGCCCGGGGCGACGGCGCGTTCCTGATGGCTTCGGGGACCGGCGCCGAGGCGGCGGCCGGCTCACGGCTGCGTGGCTCCGACTGGCTGGCGGTGGCGGTCGCGGACCGGCCCGCCACGGCCGCATCCGCCCGGGTGCGGCTGGCGGCGGTCATCGACGAGGACACGGCGCGATGCGCCGCCGGGCATCTGGTCGGCTCGGCCGACGAGGTCCGCTGGGAGGACGGCGATGTGCTGGCCCGGCGGGTGGAGCGGCTGGGCGCCGTCGAACTCGCCGTGCGGCAACTGAAGAAACCGGCGCCCGCTGCCGTCCGCGCGGCGATCCTGGACGGGCTGCGGCGGGAAGGGCTCGGACTGCTGCGCTGGACGCCGCACGCCCGGGAACTGCGGCAGCGGCTGGGCTTCCTGCACCGCGAAGTGGGCGGCGGCTGGCCGGACGTCTCGGACGCGGCGCTGCTCGCCGGTGCCGACGCGTGGCTGGAGCCCGAACTGTCCCGGGCGCGGCGCAGGGCGGACCTGGCGCGGATCGAGGCAGGGCAGGCGCTGAACCGGCTGCTGCCCTGGGCGACCGGTGAGGCCTCACGCCTGGACGAGTTGGCGCCCGAACGGTTCGAGGTGCCCAGCGGGTCGCGGATCAGGCTGGACTACAGCGGTCCGCAGCCGGTGCTCGCGGTGAAGCTGCAGGAGCTCTTCGGCCTGGCCGAGACCCCGTCCGTCGCGGGCGTGCCGGTGCTCGTGCATCTGCTGTCCCCGGCCGGGCGCCCGGCCGCCGTCACCGCCGATCTGGCGTCCTTCTGGCGGGACGGTTACCGGTCGGTGCGGGCCGAGCTGCGCGGTCGGTACCCCCGCCACCCGTGGCCCGAGGACCCTTCGGCGGCTCAGCCGACGCGGTACACGAAGGCGCGCCAGGACCGCGGGCGGTAGCGGGCGGCTCCGAGCAGCTGCTGTTACGGCCGTTAGGGCGTGGAGCAGGGCTGCGGGCTGCCGCCGCTCGGCGAGGGAGTGGGCGACGGCGAATCGCTCGCACTTCCCGACGGGGTGGGTGTGGGGCCGGACGGGTCCGAAGGTGAGGGGCTCGCACTGTCCGAGGGCGACGGGGTGGGGCTGGGACTGCCCGAGGGCGACGGCGACGGGCAGCCGGAGCCGCTCGGCGAGGGCGACGGCGAGGGGGACGGGGAGCCGGAGGGCGTGGATGAGGGACTGGCACTGCCCGAAGGGGTGGGCTTTCCGCTCGTGGCCGGGCTCGGAGTGGAGATCGTGCCGGAGCCCGTCCTGGTGGGCTTCGGCGACGGCGTCGCGCTCGGCTCGGGGCGCGCGCTCGCTGGGGGCGTCGGGTCCGCCGAACTGCCGCCGGACCGCTTGCCGTTACTGTCGCCGTATCCCTGGCCCTCGGGGCCGGTGCCGACCGGCAGCACGCCGGTGCCGTCGGGGACTCCGTGGCTGCCCTTCTTGTAGAAATCGAACCAGGACAGCACCGTGCTCAGATACGCCTGCGAGTGGTTGTAGCCCAGAATCGACTGATCGAGATCGTGTTTGACCGCGAGGTCCCGGCCGTAGGCGCACAGGTAACGGCCGGTGGCGAGCGCGGCGTCGAAGACGTTGTTCGGGTCCTTGCGCCCGTCACCGTTCCCGTCCTGGCCCCAGACCGCCCAGGTCGCAGGAATGAACTGCATCGGGCCGACCGCACGGTCGTGCACCGCGTCACCGTCGTACTGACCGTGGTCGGTGTCGGAGATATTGGCGAAACCGACCCCGTTGAGCACCGGACCGAGAATCGGCGACAGGGTGGTGCCCGCGGAATCCACCCGGCCACCGCGCGCCTGACCCGACTCCACCTTGCCGATCGCCGCGAGCAGTTGCCACGGAAGGTGGCAGCGCGGGTCGCTGCCCGCGACCGTCTGCTGCGCCTGCCGGTAAGCGTCGAGCACCGAGGCGGGAATGCCCGCCTCGGCCGCCCCGGCGGGCGTGTTGACCGAGGTCGCCGGCTTGTCGGGGGTGGTCAGCGGCGGGAGGTCCGTGAAGTACGGCGAGCCGCCACTGACCGGGGTACCCGGTGGTGGCGTCGCATCCGCTGCCTGCTCGTTGCCCGGGGACTGGCTGACCACGGCGCCCGGCGCCTGCGAGGCGGTCATCGCCGCCACCGCGAGCGCGGCCATCGTGGTCGCTGCCGCACCCTTGCGCAGCCGGCTCCCGAAATGCGGTGCCATACGTGTGGTCCCCTCCCCGTCGACTGCTCTTCGCGCTCCCCAGCGCAGGACTCCGGTGACCCTATGACAACTCCCCGCGCCACAACACCGGTCGCCGGCCGCTTTTCACCGTTTCTTCAGCTTCGGGACCGCCCCGGGGGCCGCACGCGTCAGTGCGCCGCAGACTCCCAGTCCGTGCCCACCCCCACCGACACGTCCAGCGGAGCGCGCAGCCGCACCGCGGCGGCCATCTCCCTGCGGAGGATCTCCTCGACCGCGACCCGCTCACCGGGAGCGATCTCCAGCACGATTTCGTCGTGCACCTGAAGCAGCATCCGCGAGGTGAGCCCCGCCTCGGTCAGCGCCCGGTCGACGTTCAGCATGGCGACCTTCACGATGTCCGCGGCGGTGCCCTGGATCGGGGCATTCAGCGCCATCCGCTCGGCCATCTCGCGGCGCTGGCGATTGTCACTGTTGAGGTCGGGCAGATAGCGGCGCCGGCCGAGCATGGTCTGCGTGTAGCCGGTCGCCCTGGCCTCCTCGACGACCCGCTGCAGATAGTCCCGCACCCCGCCGAACCGCTCGAAGAAGGTGTTCATCAGCGCGCGCGCCTCACCCGCCTCGACGTTCAACTGCTGGGACAGGCCGAACGCCGAAAGCCCGTAGGCGAGTCCGTACGACATGGCCTTGATCTTGCGGCGCATCTCCGGGTCGACGGCGGACTTCTCCACACCGAACACCTGCGAGGCGACCGTGGTGTGCAGATCCTCGCCCGAGGTGAACGCCTCGATCAGGCCGGCGTCCTCCGACAGATGCGCCATCACCCGCAGTTCGATCTGGCTGTAGTCGGCGGTCATCAGCGACTCATAGCCCTCACCGACGACAAAGCCCCGGCGGATCGCCCGGCCCTCGTCCGTACGCACCGGAATGTTCTGCAGGTTGGGGTCGGTCGACGAGAGCCGCCCGGTGGCGGCCACCGTCTGGTTGTACGTGGTGTGGATACGGCCGTCCGCGGCCACCATCTTGACCAGACCCTCGACTGTCACCCGCAGCTTCGCCTGCTCACGGTGGCGCAACATGATCACCGGCAGGTCGTGCTCGGTCTGCGCCGCCAGCCAGGCAAGCGCATCCGCGTCCGTCGTGTAGCCGGTCTTCGTCTTCTTCGTCTTCGGCAACCCCAGCTCGCCGAAGAACACCTCCTGAAGCTGCTTGGGCGAACCGAGGTTGAACTCGTGCCCGACAGCCCCGTGCGCCTCCTTCACCGCCTGCTGGACGGCGCCCGCGAACTGCTGCTCCAGAGCCTCCAGATGGGCGCGGTCAGCTGCGATGCCATGGCGCTCCATACGGGCCAGCAGTGCAGACGTGGGCAGCTCCACATCGTGCAACAGCCCTGCCGCGCCGACCTCCTCGAGCCGCGCACCGAACGCCTCACCCAGGTCGAGGACCGCGCGGGCCTGCGTCATCAGGGCGTCGGCCTCGGCCCGCTCGTCCGTGCCGAAAGCGAGCTGCCCGTCCGAAGGCGCGGCCGGCGCCAACTCACGCCCCAGATACTCCACCGTCAGCGCGTCGAGCGCGAAAGAACGCCGGCCCGGCTTCACCAGATAGGCGGCCAGCGCAGTGTCCATCGTGACACCGTCGACGCTCCAGCCATGCTCCGGGAAGACCCGCATGGCGCTCTTCGCGTTGTGCATCACCTTGGCGCTCGCCGGATCCGCCATCCACCCGGCGAAAGCACGCTCGTCCGCCTCATCGAGCTGCGTGGTGTCGAACCAGGCGGCCGCACCACCCGCCGCGGCCAGCGCGATCTCGGTGACGCTCCCGGCGCCCAGCGCCCACGTCCCGACCATGGCCACACCCAGCGGCTGCCCGCCGTGCGCAGCCAGCCAGGGCGCCAGCTCCCCCGAAGCCAGCACCGAACCGTCGATCTCCACACCGGCCGCCACCGGCGCGCTCTGCTCCTCGCCCGCACCCGGATCGACGGCCAGCAGACGCTCCCGCAGACTCGGATTGCGGATCTCCAGCACATCCAGCACGCCCGCCAGCGCCTCCCGGTCGTACGCGGCGCGCTCCAGCTCCGCGGGCCCCTTGGACAACTCCACATCACGCACCATCTCGGTGAGCGTGCGGTTCAGCTTCACCGACTCCAGGTGATCGCGGAAATTCTGCCCGGCCTTCCCCTTCACCTCGTCGGCGCGCGCCACAAGATCGGCGAACGACCCGAACTGGTTGATCCACTTCGCGGCCGTCTTCTCACCGACCCCCGGGATGCCGGGCAGATTGTCCGACGGGTCGCCCCGCAGGGCGGCGAAATCCGGATACTGCTGCGGAGTCAGCCCGTACTTCTCCTCCACCTTCTCCGGCGTGAAACGCGTCAGCTCCGAGACGCCCTTGGTCGGATACAGCACCGTGACACGGTCCGTGATCAACTGGAAGGAATCCCGGTCACCGGTGACGATCAGCACCTCGAAACCGGCCGCCTCGGCCTGCGTGGCCAGCGTGGCGATCACATCGTCCGCCTCAAAACCGTCGATCGCGAACCGGTCGACCCGCATGGCGTCGAGCAGCTCACCGATCAGCTCGACCTGCCCCTTGAACTCGTCCGGGGTCTTCGCACGGTTCGCCTTGTATTCCGGGAACTCCTGCGACCGCCAGGTCTTGCGGGACACGTCGAAAGCCACCGCGAAATGCGTCGGCGCCTCATCGCGCAGCGTGTTCGCCAGCATCGACGCGAAGCCATAGATGGCATTCGTCGTCTGACCGCTCGCGGTCGTGAAATTCTCCGCGGGCAGCGCGAAAAACGCCCGGTACGCCAGAGAATGCCCGTCCATGAGGAGCAGGCGGGGGCGGGTGTCTGCGGTCTGCTTCGATGCTGTCTTTGCCACGGAACCGATCCTGCCACGGGGCACCGACAATCCAGACCGCCAGGCACCTCCCCACCGCAGCAACCGGGGCACATGACAGGATCGGGCACGCACACCAGATTCGCCCGCTCGAAGGGGAGCGCCCATGGCTGCCAAGCCGCCCACAGGTGACCCGGTCCAGGACGCGCCGCAGGTCGCGGCCCCACGGCACGCCGCCGCAGGCCTCCCCGCCATCGGCCACACCCTGAAGATCGCCCAGCAGCAGATGGGCGTGGTCCGCACCGCGCAGACCCTTCTCAAGGTCAACCAGAAGGACGGCTTCGACTGCCCGGGCTGCGCCTGGCCCGAAGGCGACAAACGGCACACCGCGGAATTCTGCGAGAACGGCGCCAAAGCCGTCGCCGAAGAAGCCACTCTCCGCCGCGTCACCCCCGACTTCTTCGCCGCGCACTCCCTCGCCGACCTCGCGTCACGCAGCGGCTACTGGCTGGGACAGCAGGGCCGGATCACCCACCCGATGCTGCTCACCGAGGACAGCGACCACTACCGGGCGATCACCTGGGAAGAGGCCTTCGACGTCATCGCCGAAGAACTCAAGGCCCTCGACTCCCCCGACGAAGCGCTCTTCTACACCTCCGGCCGCACCAGCAACGAAGCAGCCTTCCTGCTCCAGCTCTTCGCCCGGTCCTTCGGCACCAACAACCTGCCCGACTGCTCCAACATGTGCCACGAGTCGTCCGGCTCCGCGCTGGCCGAGACCATCGGCGTCGGCAAAGGCAGCGTCTCCCTCGACGACATGCACCAGGCCGACCTGATCATCGTCGCCGGACAGAACCCGGGCACCAACCACCCGCGCATGCTGTCCGCACTGGAAAAGGCCAAAGCGGCCGGCGCGAAGATCATCGCGGTCAACCCGCTGCCCGAGGCAGGCCTGGAACGCTTCAAAAACCCGCAAACCCCCCAGGGCATGGTCCGGGGCGCCGCACTCAACGACCTCTTCCTGCAGATCCGGATCGGCGGCGACCAAGCCCTCTTCCGGCTGCTGAACAAACTGATCATCGAAACCGAGGGCGCGACCGACCAGCAGTTCATCGGCGAACACACCCACGGCTACGAGGAGTTCGCCACCGCCGCCCGCACCGCCGACTGGGACGAAACACTCACCGCCACCGGCCTCAGCCGCAAGGACATCGAACAGGCACTCACGATGATCCTCGCCTCGAAACGCACCATCGTCTGCTGGGCGATGGGCCTGACCCAGCACAAACACGCCGTCCCCACCATCCGGGAAGTCGTCAACTTCCTGCTGCTGCGCGGCAACATCGGCCGCCCCGGCGCCGGCGTCTGCCCCGTCCGCGGACACTCCAACGTCCAGGGCGACCGCACCATGGGCATCTTCGAACGCCCCGACCCCGCCTTCCTCGACGCCCTCGACAAAGAATTCGGGATCACCTCACCCCGTCACCACGGCTTCGACGTCGTACGGTCCATCGAGGCGCTCCGCGACGGCCGAGCCAAAGTCTTCTTCGCCATGGGCGGCAACTTCGTCGGCGCCACCCCCGACACCGACGTCACCGAAGCCGCGATGCGCCGCGCCTCCCTCACCGTGCACGTATCGACCAAGCTCAACCGCTCGCACGCCGTCACCGGCCGCCGAGCACTGATCCTGCCCACCCTCGGCCGCACCGACAAGGACATCCAGGCAGCCGGCAAACAGTTCGTGACCGTCGAGGACTCCATGGGACTGGTCCACGCCTCCCGCGGCAACCTCACCCCCGCGAGCCCCCACCTGCTCTCCGAACCAGCCATCGTCGCCCGGCTCGCCCACGCCGTCCTCGGCAGCGCGTCCCCCGTCAACTGGGCGGAGTTCGAAAAGGACTACGCCACCATCCGCGACCGGATCGCCCGCGTCGTCCCCGGCTTCGAGGACTTCAACGCCCGCGTCGCCACCCCGGGCGGCTTCGCACTCCCGCACGCCCCCCGCGACGAACGACGCTTCCCCACCACCACCGGCAAAGCCAACTTCACCGCCGCCCCGGTGGAGCACCCCCACCTGCCCCCAGGGCGGCTGCTGCTCCAGACCATGCGCTCGCACGACCAGTACAACACCACGATCTACGGCCTCGACGACCGCTACCGCGGCATCAAGGGCGGCCGCCGCGTCGTCCTCGTCAACCCGGACGACGCCCACGACCTCGGCCTCGCCGACGGCTCGTACACCGACATCGTCAGCGAATGGAAGGACGGCACCCAGCGGCGCGCCCCCGGCTTCCGGGTAGTGCACTACCCCACCGCACGCGGCTGCGCCGCCGCCTACTACCCGGAAACCAACGTCCTGGTCCCGCTGGACGCGACAGCGGACATCAGCAACACCCCCGTGAGCAAGTCCCTGGTCGTCCGTCTGGAACAATCTCCCACCGCCTAAGCGTTTGCTCAGCCACCCGGCGAGCGGGCACCCCGCGCACCCGGCACCACCACAGCAAACGCCACCCACGACGATCGGAGCCGACCCCATGGGCGAGCAGACCACCGTGAAGTTCCCGCAAGAGGTCATCGACGCATACGCCACCCTCGGCGTCGACCTGCCCGCACTCTTCTCCGCCGGCCACCT
The DNA here is from genome assembly GCF_040689485.1 of Streptomyces sp. NPDC051322. NCBI lineage: Bacteria > Bacillati > Actinomycetota > Actinomycetes > Kitasatosporales > Streptomycetaceae > Streptomyces > Streptomyces sp. NPDC051322. The sequence goes on from NZ_JBFBAK010000001.1 coordinate 191,869, forward strand.
GGGCAAGCGCATGGACGTACGGATCACCGAAGCGGCCGCCGACCGCGTCGTCGGCACCATGCCCGTCGAAGGCAACACCCAGCCGTACGGACTGCTGCACGGCGGCGCATCCGCCGTACTCGCCGAAACCCTCGGCTCCGTCGGCGCCATGCTGCACGGCGGCCCCAGCAAACTCGCCGTCGGCGTCGACCTCAACTGCACCCACCACCGCGGCGCCCGCAGCGGCCTCGTCACCGGAGTGGCCACGCCCGTGCACCGCGGCCGCACCACCGCCACCTACGAAATCGTCATCACCGACGACCAGGACAAACGCGTCTGCACCGCCCGGCTGACCTGCCTGCTGCGCGACGCCACCCTCCCCTCGGCGTGACCGTCTGCGTAACCCATCCGCACAACCCGTCGGCGTAACCCGTCGGCGTAACCCGTCGGCGTAACACTGCGTAACAGCGATGCAATGAAGCGGCGAGTCCGCGACGCCCCCCGTGCCCACACCGGTGGCGGCGTCGCGACCGTCCGCGCCCCGCACACCCGACAGCAGCGTGATCGCCAGTAGCCCCTTAGCGGAACTGCACGTTCTCACCATGCGAGCAGATAGATGGTGACCGCATTCCTCCCAACTGTCCGCAGTGTGCCCACGCTCCCTCCCCCCGGTCATAACAAGACAGTCACATCCTTATCTTCGCCGGTCCACACCTCCCCCACCTGCGCTTAGAGTCACGGCCAGTCACCGCGCCGCCGGGCGCGTCCACAGCACGGCCCTGAACCACCCAGTACGGCCCGGCGAGAGCTAGTCACCTCAGCAGAGGTGACGCGCCAGGGAGAGGATTCATCGTGCGACACCGTTCCTTGCTCATACTCACCACCGTGCTGACCACGGGGGCACTGACACTCACCGCTTGCGGATCGCGCGACAACAAGGACAGCAAGGGCAGCGACTCGAAGACCGAGGTCATCATCGGCGTCGACGCGCCCCTGACCGGCCAGAACTCCGCCACCGGCCTCGGCCTCCAGTACGGCGCCAAAGTCGCCGTCGACGACGCCAACAAGAACAACACCGTGCCCGGCGTGAAGTTCGTCATCAAAGCACTCGACGACAAGGCGCTGCCGCCGACCGGCCAGCAGAACGCGACCTCCTTCGTCGCGAACAAGGACGTCCTCGGCGTCGTCGGCCCGCTCAACTCCGGTGTCGCACAGACCATGCAGCAGGTCTTCGCCGCAGCCAACCTGGTCGAGATCTCACCGGCCAACACCGCCCCCGAACTCACCCAGGGCAAGAACTGGCAGACCGCCAAGAAGCGCCCCTACAAGACGTACTTCCGCACCGCCACCACCGACGCCCTGCAGGGCGGCTTCGCGGCCCAGTACGCCGGCCAGACGCTCAAGAAGAAGAAGGTCTTCGTCGTCGACGACAAGCAGACCTACGGCGCCGGCCTCGCCAAACTCTTCAAGTCCAACTTCCTCAAGGCCGGCGGCAAACTCGCCGGCGAAGACCACGTCAACGTCGGCGACAAGGACTTCTCCACCCTCGTCACCAAGATCAAGAACTCCGGCGCCGACCTCCTCTACTACGGCGGCCAGTACGACGAGTCGCAGATCATCACCAAGCAGCTCAAGGACGCCGGCGCCAACATCCCGCTGATGGGCGGCGACGGCATGTTCACCCCGACCTACATCAAAACCGCAGGTAAAGCAGCCGAAGGCGACCTCGCCACCTCCGTCGGCGTCCCCGTCGACAGCCTGCCCGCCGCCAAGGACTTCATCACCAAGTACAAGACCGCCAAGTACCCCGGCGACTACGGCACCTACGGCGGCTACTCCTACGACGCCGCCACCGCCATCATCAAGGCCGTCGGCACCGTCGTGAAGGACGGAAAGGTCCCCACCGACGCCCGCGCCCAGATCGTCGCCGCCGTACAGAAGACCGACTTCGACGGCATCGCCGGACACCTCTCCTTCGACCAGTACGGCGACACCACCAACAAGCAGCTCACCGTCTACCAGGTCAAGAACGGCGCCTGGAAGGCCGTCAGGAGCGGCACCTACGAGCCCACCAGCTGACCAGGAACCACCGCAGTGCCCAGGGCCGCGCGACCACGACCACGAGTCACCGCGCGGCCCGCAGTCTCCCCTTGTTCGCACCACACCCACATGGAGGCCACGCGGTGCACTCCCTGCCGCAGCAGCTGGCCAACGGGCTGTTCCTCGGCTCGATGTACGGGCTGATCGCCATCGGCTACACGATGGTGTACGGCATCGTCCAGCTCATCAACTTCGCCCACGGCGAGATCTTCATGACCGGCGGCTTCGGCGCCCTCTCCGTCTACCTCTACGTGCTCCCCCACGGCACCTCGATGTGGATAGCCCTGCCCGCCATGCTCGTAGGCGGCGGCATCGTCGCCGTCCTCGTCGCCGTCGGAGCCGAACGCTTCGCCTACCGACCCCTGCGCGGCGCCCCACGACTCGCGCCGCTCATCACCGCCATCGGCCTCTCCCTCGCCCTCCAGCAGGCCGTCTTCAACTGGTACCCCGGCGCCGAGAACGCCCGCGTCTTCCCCCAACTGCCCGGCGGGCCCTACCACCTCGGCTCCGTCAACATCCAGAGCGGCGACGTGTTCCTGATCATCGCCGCACCCCTCTGCATGGCCGCCCTCGCCGTCTTCACCAAAACCTCCCGCACCGGCCGCGCCATGCAAGCCACCGCCCAGGACCCCGACACCGCACAACTCATGGGCATCGACACCAACCGCATCATCGTCATCGCGTTCGCCATCGGCGGCCTCTTCGCCGCCGTCGCCGGAATCGCCTACGGATTCAAAATCGGCAACGTCAGCTACGACATGGGATTCCAGGCCGGCCTGAAAGCCTTCACCGCAGCCGTCCTCGGCGGCATCGGCAACATCTACGGCGCCATGCTCGGCGGCCTCGTCCTCGGCGTCGCCGAAGTCATGGCCACCGCCTACATCGACCAAGTACCCGGCATGCAACAGCTCGGCGGCCAAGCATGGTCCGCGGTCTGGGCCTTCGTCCTGCTCATCCTGGTACTACTGCTACGACCACAAGGCCTCCTGGGCGAACGCGTCGCGGACAGGGCGTGACCGGCATGACCACCAACGAACTCACCCAGACCCCCGAAACACCCAAGGCCCCCGCGCCCACCGGGAACCCCCCACTGATCCCGCTCCCCCTCACCGCCGCCCGCGCCGTCACCCTCATCGGCGCCCTCATCACCATCGTCAGCACCTTCCTCTCCTGGACCTGGAAAGCCGACTTCGCCGACGACCTCACCTACTCCGGCGACCCCTCCGGCCTCCAGATCCTCGCCATCATCGGCGGCGTCCTCACCCTGCTCTTCAGCCTCAGCCACTGGAAAATCCGCGGACTGCGCTGGCTCAACCCCGCCGCAGCCACCGCCCCCGTCTTCCTCGCCGCGCTCGCCGCCTTCGCCGTCGTCTGGTACACGATCCTCGCCATCGCCTTCGAACTCGGCGGACTCGTCAACCTCGACCCCGGCGGCTGGATAGCCGCCGTCGGCACCGCACTCTCCGTGGCCGGCGCACTCGCACTCCCCCGCCCCGGCCCCACCTTCAAGCACTACTTCGCCAAAACCGACTCGCTCCCCCCAGCACACCGCCTCCCCGCCTGGGGACAGCGCGTCATCGTCACCGCCTGCACCGCACTCGCCCTGGTCGTCTTCACCTACGGCATCGGCGTCCCCGACGAACAGCCCGAAGTCTTCCTCTCCTTCGTCCTACTCGTCATCTTCGGCGCCTGGGCACTCTTCGGCGCCGGCCTCATGGAACGCTTCTCCGCACTCAACGCCCGGCACAAAGGATTCGCCACCTCCATGGCCTTCCTCGCCGCGGCGATCTTCCCGTTCACGCAGAGCGAGGACCACAACGCCAACATCGGCGTCAACATCCTCATCTTCGCCACCGTCGCCCTCGGCCTGAACATCGTCGTCGGCCTCACCGGACTCCTCGACCTCGGATACGTCGCCTTCCTCGGCGTCGGCGCCTACGCCGCCGCCCTCGTATCCGGCTCCGAGTTCTCCACCTTCTCCGGCGTCCAATTCCCCTTCTGGGCAGCCGCCCTCACCGGAATGGCCGCCTCCCTCATCTTCGGCGTCCTCATCGGCGCACCCACCCTGCGCCTGCGCGGCGACTACCTCGCCATCGTCACCCTCGGCTTCGGAGAAATCTTCCGCATCGCCGTCAACAGCCTCGACGGCTCATCCGGACCCGACATCACCAACGGCCCCAACGGCATCCCCTCCATCCCCGACCTCGAACTCTTCGGATTCAACCTCGGCGCCGCCCACGACATCGGCGGAATCACCCTCGGCAGGTTCGCCAACTACTTCCTGCTCATGCTGGTGATCACCGCCCTCGTCGTCCTCGTCTTCACCCGCGCAGCGGACTCCCGAATCGGCCGCTCCTGGATCGCCATCCGCGAAGACGAAACCGCAGCCACCGCCATGGGCATCAACGGCTTCCGCGTCAAACTCATCGCCTTCGCCCTCGGCGCCACCCTCGCCGGACTCGCCGGCACCGTCAGCGCCCACGTCACCTACAGCGTGACCCCCCAGCCCTACCAGTTCGCCGGAGCAGCACCACCCAACTCCGCCTTCCTGCTCGCCGCCGTCGTACTCGGCGGCATGGGCACCGTCGGCGGCCCCCTCCTCGGCGCGACCTTCCTCTACCTCATCCCCGAAAAACTCGGCTTCCTCAAGCAGTACGAACTCCTCGCCTTCGGCCTCGCCCTCGTCCTGCTCATGCGCTTCCGCCCCGAAGGCGTCATCGCCAACCGCCGCCGCCAACTCGAATTCCACGAGGACGACCCCAACACCGCCCTTCCGGAACAACGCGTACTCGGCGACGACACCGTCCCGGTCAGCAAAGCAGGGGCGTGAGGAACGACATGACCACCGAAACCATCGCGCAGACCCCCGAAGCCACCAGCACCCCCGTGCTCCGGGCCGAAGGCGTCATCATGCGCTTCGGCGGCCTCACCGCCGTACGCGACGTCGACCTCACCGTCAACGCCGGAGAAATCGTCGGCCTCATCGGCCCCAACGGTGCAGGCAAAACAACCTTCTTCAACTGCCTCACCGGCCTGTACGTACCCACCGAAGGCACCGTCAGCTACAAGGGCACCGTCCTGCCGCCCAAACCCCACCTCGTCACCAAGGCAGGCATCGCCCGCACCTTCCAGAACATCCGGCTCTTCGCCAACATGACCGTCCTGGAGAACGTCCTCGTCGGACGCCACACCAGGACCAAGGAAGGCCTCTGGTCCGCCATCCTGCGCGGCCCCGGCTTCCACAAGGCGGAGGCCAAGTCCCGTGAACGAGCCACCGAACTCCTCGAGTTCATCGGCCTCGCCCACAAGGCCGACCACCTCGCACGCAACCTCCCCTACGGCGAACAGCGCAAGCTCGAAATCGCCCGCGCACTCGCCAGCGAACCCGGCCTGCTCCTCCTCGACGAGCCCACCGCCGGCATGAACCCGCAGGAAACCCGCGCCACCGAAGAACTCGTCTTCGCCATCCGCGACCAGGGCATCGCCGTCCTCGTCATCGAGCACGACATGCGCTTCATCTTCAACCTCTGCGACCGCGTCGCCGTCCTCGTCCAGGGCGAAAAACTCGTCGAAGGCACATCAGAGGTCGTCCAGGGCGACGAACGCGTCATCGCCGCCTACCTCGGCACACCCTTCGAAGGCGCCCCCGGCGACGAAGAACTCGCCGAGGTCGAAGCGGCGGAAGCGGTCGCCGAAGCGGAAGCGGTCACGATCGCCGAAGCGGAGGCCGGGACCGACACCGACACCGACAGCAGCACAGGCACCACCAGCGACACCGGCACCACCAGCACCGAAGGAGACAGCAAGTGACCCCTCTCCTCGAGGTCACAGACCTCAGGGTCGCCTACGGCAAGATCGAAGCCGTCAAGGGCATCTCCTTCAGCGTCGAAGCCGGCCAGGTCGTCACCCTCATCGGCACCAACGGCGCCGGAAAAACCACCACGCTGCGTACCCTCTCCGGACTGATCAAACCGACCGGCGGCACCGTCACCTTCGACGGCAAACCACTGAGCGGCGTCCCCGCCCACAAGATCGTCGCCCTCGGAATGGCCCATTCCCCCGAAGGCCGGCACATCTTCCCGCGCCTCACCATCTTCGAGAACCTCCAGCTCGGAGCGTTCCTGCGGGACGACAAAGAGGGCATCGAGAAGGACATCCAGCGCGCCTACGACCTCTTCCCCATCCTCGGCGAACGACGGAAACAGGCGGCGGGCACCCTCTCCGGCGGCGAACAGCAGATGCTCGCCATGGGACGCGCCCTGATGTCCCAACCCAAACTGCTGATGCTCGACGAACCCTCCATGGGCCTCTCCCCGATCATGATGCAGAAGATCATGGAGACCATCGTCGAACTCAAGTCCCAGGGCATGACCATCCTGCTCGTCGAACAGAACGCCCAGGCCGCGCTCTCGCTCGCCGACCACGGCTACGTCATGGAGATCGGTAAAATCTCCCTCTCCGGCACCGGCCGGGACCTGCTGCACGACGAGTCGGTCCGCAAGGCGTACCTCGGCGAGGACTGACCCGGGTACGCATGCGAAAGGGCCCGCACCACCGTTCTCACGGCGGCGCGGGCCCTTTCTGCTTGATGTCCTACTCGCCCTTCGCGGCGGCCTTCTTCTCCTCGCCGTCCTCGATGACCGCCTCGGCGACCTGCTGCATCGACATACGCCGGTCCATCGACGTCTTCTGGATCCACCGGAACGCGGCCGGCTCCGACAGCCCGTACTGCGTCTGCAGCACCGACTTAGCCCGGTCCACCAGCTTTCGCGTCTCCAGCCGCTGCGAGAGGTCGGCGACCTCCTGCTCCAGCGCCTTCAGCTCGGTGAACCGGGACACGGCCATCTCGATGGCCGGCACCACGTCGCTCTTGGAGAACGGCTTCACCAGGTACGCCATCGCTCCGGCGTCCCTGGCCCGCTCGACCAGGTCGCGCTGCGAGAACGCGGTCAGCATCAGGACCGGCGCGATGGACTCCTCGGTGATCTTCTCGGCGGCCGAGATGCCGTCCAGCACGGGCATCTTCACGTCGAGGATCACCAGGTCGGGCTTGTGCTCCCGGGCCAGCTCCACGGCCCGCTGCCCGTCTCCGGCTTCGCCGACGACCGCGTAGCCCTCTTCTTCGAGCATCTCTTTGAGGTCGAGGCGGATCAGGGCCTCGTCCTCGGCGATGACGACACGGGTCGTCAGCGGCGGGACGTGCGACTTGTCGTCGTCGGCGACGGGCTGGGGCGACTCGGGGGCGGTCACGGGGGCTCCTCGTTGCGGGCCGGGCAGGTGTTGCTGCCTAAGCAGCCTACCTAGCTGCGACGATGCGCAGTGACCCGGTACACTTCCGGGAGCCGATCTCGCCGGGTTGGTGGAATGGCATACACGGAGGTCTCAAACACCTCTGCCCGAGAGGGCTTGCGGGTTCGAGTCCCGCACCCGGTACCTACGAAAGCGGATGCTCACATTCTCGTGAACATCCGCTTTTTGCTATACGCCGCCAACGAAATTTACAGAAGGTGGCGGTGTGAATATGCACGGCATTGCGGTGCGCCAGAAGGCGCTCGACCTAATCCGATCCGGTTCCCGGAACGCAGACGTAGCTCGACAGCTGAACGTGCCGCTCGGCACCGTTTCGTACTGGCTCCACATGGACCGGGCCAAGCGGGGGGAGAAGGTGCGGACAAGGCCATCGCTACTCTGCCCACGCTGCAACGACCGCCCACTGGACAGAGCAGCATACTCCTATCTGCTTGGCCTCTACCTGGGTGACGGCCACATCAGCCACTACGCCAAACACAAGGTGCCGAGCCTCATGATCACGTGCGATGATGCCTGGCCTGGCCTGCAAGATGCGGTGGAATCAGCCATGAAGGCCGTCTTTCCGCATAACGCCACGTGCCGTGTACGCCGGGAGGGCTGCCACAACATCAAGGTGTACTTCAAGCACCTGACCTGTCTCTTCCCCCAGCACGGTCCCGGGAGGAAGCATGAACGCCCGATCATCCTCGAGTCCTGGCAGCAGACGATAGTGGATGAGCACCCCTGGGAGTTCATCCGGGGCCTGATCCACTCCGACGGCTGCCGGAACATTAACTGGACGACCCGCATCGTGGGTGGTGAGCGGAAACGCTACGAGTATCCACGCTACTGGTTCACCAACGTCTCGGACGACATCCGCCGCCTCTACACCAACACCCTCGACAAGCTCGGCATTGAGTGGAAGAACTGCACCCGCCACGGCAGGCCGTACAACGTCTCCGTCGCCAGACGCGCATCCGTCGCCCTCATGGACGAACACGTGGGCCCCAAGTTCTGAGCCGCGAGGCGACACCGCTACTTCGGGGAGTCGTCCTCGCCCACATGGTGCACCCGGACCAGATTCGTCGTGCCGGCCACCCCCGGCGGGGAGCCCGCGGTGATGACCACGATGTCGCCCTGGCGGCAGCGGCCGGCCTTCAGGAGCTGTTCGTCGACCTGGGCGACCATCTCGTCGGTCGAGTCGACCTGCGGGCCGAGGTAGGTCTCGACGCCCCAGGTGACGTTGAGCTGGGCACGGGTGGCCGGGTCCGGGGTGAAGGCGAGGAGCGGGATGGGTGAGCGGTAGCGGGAGAGGCGCTTGGCGGTGTCGCCGGACTGGGTGAAGGCGACCAGCAGTTTCGCGCCCAGGAAGTCGCCCATTTCGGCGGCGGCGCGGGCGACCGCGCCGCCCTGGGTGCGGGGCTTGTTGCGTTCGGTGAGCGGCGGGAGGCCCTTGGCGAGGATGTCCTCCTCGGCTGCTTCGACGATGCGGCCCATGGTGCGGACCGTCTCGACGGGGTACTTGCCGATGCTGGTCTCGCCGGAGAGCATCACCGCATCCGTGCCGTCGATGACCGCGTTGGCCACGTCGGAGGCTTCGGCGCGGGTGGGCCGGGAGTTGTCGATCATCGATTCGAGCATCTGGGTGGCGACGATGACCGGTTTGGCGTTGCGCTTGGCGAGTTTGATGGCGCGCTTCTGGACGATCGGGACCTGTTCGAGCGGCATTTCGACGCCGAGGTCGCCGCGGGCGACCATGATGCCGTCGAAGGCGGCGACGATGTCGTCGATGTTGTCGACGGCCTGGGGTTTTTCGACCTTGGCGATGACGGGGAGGGTGCGGCCCTCCTCCTTCATGATGTGGTGGACGTCGTCGATGTCGCGTCCGCTGCGTACGAAGGAGAGGGCGATGATGTCGGCGCCGGTGCGCAGGGCCCAGCGGAGGTCTTCGGCGTCCTTGTCGGACATGGCGGGGACGGATACGGCGACGCCGGGGAGGTTGAGTCCCTTGTGGTCGGAGACCATGCCGCCTTCGATGACGATCGTGTGGACGCGGGGGCCTTCGATGCCGGTGACTTCGAGGGCGACTTTTCCGTCGTCGACGAGGATGCTTTCGCCGGTGGAGACGTCTGCGGCGAGTCCGTCGTAGGTGGTGCCGCAGGTGCTGCGGTCGCCCTGGGTGTCGGGGGCGACGGAGATGGTGAATTCGTCGCCGCGTTCAAGGAGTACCGGTCCTTCGGCGAAGTGGCCGAGGCGAATCTTCGGGCCTTGAAGGTCGGCGAGGATGCCGACGCTGCGCCCGGTCTCCTCGGATGCCTGGCGCACGCGTCGGTAGCGCGCCTCGTGTTCGGCGTAGGTGCCGTGGCTGAGGTTGAGGCGGGCGATGTCCATTCCGGCTTCGACCAGTGCTTTGATCTGGTCGTACGAGTCGGTGGCAGGCCCCAGGGTGCAGACGATCTTCGCTCGGCGCATGTTTCGAGCCTAGACCTTACTGCTGGGTAGATAATTGGTTGCACATGACGAGCCAACATCCTTTGGGTGAAGGGCTATTGACAAGTGTTGAATTGTGCAGGGGCCCGCTCCGATGAGCAGTTTGCAGAGTCGGTCTTCAGAGTTTTGGCGGTGTCATGGTGAAGCGGGCGTTTACCTGGGCGTAGACGGTCTGGCGCTGCGGTTCGAGGTCGAGCGCGGCGGGTGCTTCGGCTTCGCTGCCTCCGTAGGCGGCTCTGGCGCGGAAGGAGCCGGGTGCGGCGGGCATTCCGGGGGCGGGGGCGGTGTTCTCTGCGCCGAGGTCGGCGAGTTCTACGAGTGCGCTGAGCCGGGCGCCGAGTGCGTCGGCGTATTCGCGGGCGCGTTGGACGGCTTCTCTGACGGCTTGGCGGCGGGCTTCGCCGTGTGCGGGTGAGTCGGGGCGCAGTGACCACCAGGGTCCTGAGATGCGGGTCATGTCGAGGTCGGCGATGCGGGTGATGAGTTCGCCGAGTGCGGTGAAGTCGTTGAGGACGAGGGTGGTGTGGACGCGGCCGTGGTAGGCGCGGATGCGTTCGCCGCGGCCGTGCTGGGCCGGTTCGGGGGTGACGGAGAAGGTGCCGGTTTCGATGTTCTCGACGGACGGGCCGTAGGACTTGGCGAGGTCGAGCAGCCAGGCGTTGCGGCGGGTGAGGTCGTCGAGTGCGGCGCGGCGGTCTTTGCCGCGGGCGCTGACGGTGACGCTGATGCGGGCGGTTTCGGGGTCGACTTCCAGGCGTGCTTCGCCTCGGACGGCGACGCGGGGGACGTCGGGGGTGCCGTAGGGGGCGGCTTGGGTGTGCGGGGGTGCTTCGTCGGTCATGGGTTTCACTCTGTCACTGCGGTACGGCGGTTGCCGGTCATCAGATCGAAATGTGCGGGGGCTGTTGCGTGGTGTGGTTCCTGGGTCAGAATCTACGCGCGTTGTGCATCGTGACGAGGGAGATCAAATGCCGCTCAACCGTAGGACGTTCCTGGGTACTTCGGCCGCCGCGGGCGCCGGGGTGGCGATGGTGGGGGGCGCCGCTGTGCCTGCCGAGGCCCGTGGTGGTGGGCGTGGGCCGAAGCGGTACTCGTTCACCGTGATGGGCACGACAGATCTGCATGGTCATGTCTTCAACTGGGACTACTTCACGGACAAGGAGTACGACGACGCCGCGCACAATGACGTCGGTCTGGCGAAGATCTCGACTCTGGTGGAGGGGATCCGGGCGGAGAAGGGCCGTCACAACACCCTGATGATCGATGCGGGTGACACGATCCAGGGCACGCAGTTGGCGTACTACTACGCGCGGATCGATCCGATCACGGCGAAGCAGGGTCCGGTGCATCCGATGGCGCAGGCCATGAATGTGATCGGTTATGACGCGGCTGCGCTCGGTAATCATGAGTTCAATTACGGGATTCCGCTGCTGCGTAAGTTCGAGGAGCAGTGTGATTTTCCGCTGCTGGGTGCGAACGCGCTGGATGCGAAGACGTTGCGGCCGGCGTTCGCCCCGTATGTGATGAAGACGCTGCTTACTCCGCACGGGCGTGATGTGCGGGTGGCGATTCTGGGTCTGACGAATCCGGGTATCGCGATCTGGGACAAGGCGAATGTGCAGGGGAAGATGACGTTCCCGGGTCTGGAGGAGCAGGCGGCGAAGTATGTGCCGCGGTTGCGTTCGATGGGCGCGGATGTGGTGATCGTGTCGGCGCATTCGGGGGCGAGTGGTACGTCGTCGTACGGGGATCAGATTCCGTATGTGGAGAACGCGGCGGGTCTGGTGGCGGAGAAGGTGCCGGGGATCGATGCGATTCTGGTGGGTCATGCGCATGTGGAGATCCCTGAGCGTCTGGTGGAGAACAAGGAGACCGGAAAGCCGGTGGTGTTGTCGGAGCCGCTGTTGTGGGGTGAGCGGTTGACGGTCTTCGATTTTGATCTGGTGTGGGAGAGGGGCCGTTGGGCGGTCGAGAAGGCCGGTGCGCGGGTGCTCAATTCGAATACGGCGGTGGAGGACCCGAGGATCACCGGGCTGCTGGCGGATGAGCACAAGAAGGTGGTGGCGTATGTGAATCAGGTGATCGGGACGTCTGTGGCGGAGATGACCACGGCGGATGCGCCGTGGAAGGACGAGCCGATCATCGATCTGATCAACAAGGTGCAGGCGGACACGGTGCAGGCGGCACTTGCGGGTGGTGAGTATGCGGCGTTGCCGGTGCTTTCGCAGGCTTCGTGTTTTTCGCGTTCGGCGCGGATCCCGGCGGGTGATGTGACGATCAAGGATGCGGCGGGGCTGTATCCGTTCGAGAACACGTTGGAGGCGCGGCTGGTGACGGGTGCGCAGATCAGGGACTATCTGGAGTTCTCGGCGCGGTATTATGTGCAGACGCCGGCGGGTGGTCCGGTGGACACCTCGAAGCTGACGAACGCGGACGGTACGCCGGATTACAACTATGACGCGGTGTCGGGTCTGACGTATGAGATCGATATCGCGAAGGCCGCTGGTTCGCGGATTGTGAATCTGTGCTTCGGCGGCAAGGCGATTGACCCGGCTGCGCAGTTCGTGTTGGCGGTGAACAATTACCGGGCGAGTGGTGGGGGCAATTTCCCGCATGTGCCGGCGGCGCAGCAGTTGTGGGCGAATTCGGATGAGATCCGGAACACGATCATTGCGTGGTTGCAGGCGAAGGGGACGGTGGATGCGGCGGAGTTCGCGTCGGTTGATTGGAAGCTGACGCGGGACGGTACGCCGGTGTTCTGACGGGTGGTTTTGCGCGGCGGGGTCCGATTCGGCTGTGGTGGCCGGGCCGGACCCCTTTTTTGGTTCAGTTGCGTTCGGCGAGGGGCACCAGGCCGGGGTGGTGTTGTGGGGGGAGGGCGTGTTCGCGGTCGAGGCCGAAGCTGGTGAATGCGGTGCGGCGCGGCAGTGGGTAGGGGTTGGTGCCGGTGATGGAGTTGAGGATGGTGGCGCTGCGCCAGGCGGCGAGGCCGAGGTCGGGGGCGCCGACGCCGTGGGTGTGGCGTTCGGCGTTCTGGACGTGGACGGCTCCGGTGACGCGGGGGTCGAGGATGAGGCGGTATTGGTCGTCGATGCGGGGGCGTTGTGATGCGTCGCGGCGCAGGTAGGGGTCGAGGCCGCTGAGCAGGGCGTCGATGGGGCGTTCGTGGTAGCCGGTGGCGAGGACGACGGCGTCGGTGGTGAGGCGACTGCGGGTGCCTTGCCGGCTGTGTTCGAGGTGGAGTTCGATTTTGGTGGTGGCGACGCGTCCTGCGGTGCGGACGGTGACTCCGGGGGTGAGGACGGCGTCGGGCCAGCCGCCGTGTTGGGTGCGTCGGTAGAGCTCGTTGTGGATGGCGGCGATGGTGTCGGCGTCGATGCCTTTGTGGAGTTGCCATTGCTGGGCGCTGAGGGTGTCGCGGGTGGTTTCGGGCAGGTGGTGGAAGTAGCGGGTGTAGTCGGGGGTGAAGTGTTCGAGGCCGAGTTTTGAGTACTCCATGGGGGCGAAGGCTTCGGTGCGGGCGAGCCAGTGGATGTTTTCGTGGCCGGTGGGGCGGGCGCGGAGCAGGTCGAGGAAGATTTCGGCGCCGGATTGTCCTGATCCGATGACGGTGATGTGTTCGGCGGCGAGGAGTCGTTCGCGGTTGTCGAGGTAGTGGGCGGAGTGGATGACGGGGACGGTGGGTGCTTCGGCGAGCGGTTTGAGGGGTTCGGGGATGTGGGGTTCGGTGCCGACGCCGAGTACCACGTTGCGGGTGTGGGTGCGGCCGAGGGCTTCGGCTTCGCCGTCAGGGTCGAGTTGGGTGTAGTCGATTTCGAAGAGGGCGTGTTCGGTGTTCCAGCGGATGGCGTCGATCTGGTGGCCGAAGTGGAGTCCGGGGAGGTTTTCGCTGACCCATCGGCAGTAGGCGTCGTATTCGGTGCGTCGGATGTGGAAGTGCTCGGCGAAGTAGAAGGGGTAGAGCCGTTCGTGTTCTTTGAGGTAGTTGAGGAATGACCAGGGGCTGGCGGGTTGGGCGAGGGTGACCAGGTCGGCGAGGAAGGGGACTTGGAGTGTGGCGTCTTCGATGAGCAGCCCGGGGTGCCAGTGGAAGGCGGGGCGTTGTTCGTAGAAGGCGGTGGAGAGGTGGGTGAGGGGGTGGGCGAGGGCTGCGAGGGAGAGGTTGAACGGGCCGATGCCGATGCCGAGGAGGTCGTGTGGCTGTTCGTCGAAGGGCCGGTCGGCGTCGGGGAGCCGGCTGTGGGTGGGCCTGCTGCTCTTGGGCGGGTTGTCGGTGGGTTGCTGGTCGGTCATCGGTGGGTGCTGCCTTCCAGGAGTTTGAGGAGTGCCTCCAGGTCACCGGTGGTGGCGTGGGGGTTGAGCAGGGTGGCTTTGAGCCAGAGGCGGTGGTCGGCGTGGGCTCGGCCGAGTACGGCGTGGCCTGCGGTGAGGAGGGTGCGGCGGATGTGGGCGACGGTTTCGTCGTCGGCTCGGGTGGGGCGGAAGAGGACGGTGGAGATGGTGGGTCGTTGGTGCAGTTCGAGGTCGGGGTGGGTTTCGATGAGGTCGGCGAGTTCCTGGGCGATGGCGCAGGTGCGGTCGATGAGGGCGGCGAGGCCGGTGCGTCCGAGGGCGCGGAGGGTGACGGCGATTTTGAGTACGTCGGGTCGGCGGGTGGTGCGCAGTGAGCGGCCGAGGAGGTCGGGGAGGCCGGCTTCGGTGTCGTCGTCGGCGTTGAGGTAGTCGGCCTGGTGGCCGAGGGGGCGGAGGTCGGTGGGGTGGGGGACGGCGAGGAGTCCGGCTGCGACGGGTTGCCAGCCGAGTTTGTGCAGGTCGAGGGTTACTGAGTGGGCGCGTGGCAGTCCGGCGAGTTTGGTTCTGTGGGTGTCGCTGAAGAGGAGTGGGCCGCCGTAGGAGGCGTCGATGTGGAGTTCGGCGTGGTGGTTTTCGCAGACGTCGGCGATGTCGGGGAGTGGGTCGATGAGTCCGGCGTCGGTGGTGCCTGCGGTGGCGGCGACGAGGAGGGTAGCGGGGTGCGGTCCTCGGCGGGTGTCGCGGGTGCGGGCGGTGTGCAGGGTTTCGTGGAGTGTGGCGGGGTCGAGCGTGCCGTTGGGGGTGGGGACGGTGAGGGGTTCGGGGAGGCCGAGCAGCCAGGCGGCGCGGTGCAGTGAGTGGTGGGCGTTGGCGCCGTGGACGAGTTGGACGGTGCCGTGGCGTTCGCGGGCGAGGAGCAGCGCGAGTTGGTTGGATTCGGTGCCGCCGGTGGTGATGAGTGCGTCGCCGGTGGGGTAGATCTCGGCGGCGAGTGCCCGGGTGACGAGGGTTTCGAGTTCGGAGGCTGCGGGGGCCTGGTCCCAGGAGTCCATCGACGGGTTGAGCGCGGATGCGGCGAGGTCTGCTGCGGCGGCGACGGCGAGCGGCGGGCAGTGCAGGTGGGCGGCGCATCGGGGGTCGGCGGGGTCGGCGGCGCCCTGGGCGAGGGTGTGGACGAGGGTGCGGAGGGCTTCTTCGGCGCCGGTGCCGGTTTCGGGCAGTACGGGTTGGGTGGTGGCGCGTACGTGGGCGGCGACGGCGTGGGGTCCGCCGGCGGGGAGGGGCCCGTTGCGGTGAGCTGCTCCGTCGCTCAGGGCGTCGAGGACGGTGGCGATGAGGGGCCGCAGGGCGGTCGGGCCTGCGGCCCCTCCGGCGAGGTCCGGTCCTGGGGGCGGCGTACTCATGCGGGTGTCCTTCGGTGCGCGTGGGGCTGTGGTGCCAGCCTGTAGGGGGAACAGGCGGCGCGCCCGAAGAGCACAACGATCTCAACCCGAAAGTGGTACTGCCTTGGTGGGGTGGGGGGTTCGGTGTACCGGCGGTGCTATGCGGCAGCGGGTTGTCAGGACGGGATCCGGGTTGTCAGGACGGAAGGGGGGTGTCAGGACCCGGAAGGGGGTGTCAGGACGGCATGTGGTTGCCGCGGACTTCCAGTGCTCGTCGCAGGTCGTCGAGCTGGTCGGCGAGCCTGCGGCGCAGTGCGGGGAGCAGGTCCTTCTCGGCCAGGCAGCGTTCGCCGCGGGCGAGTGCTTCGGGGGTGATGTCGTGGGCGGGGAAGGCGTAGCGGGCGGCGGCGTCGGCGATGGCGGGGCCGCGCCGGTCGGCCAGGGCGGCGGCGTCATCGTAGTACCGCTGGGTGTACTGCTGGACGAGTTCGGCTTGTTCGGCCTGCCAGAAGCCTTGGGCGGTGGCGGTGAAGAGGTAGTTGGACAGGTCGTCGCCGGTGAACATGGAGTGCCAGGCGGCGGCTTTGGCTTCTGCGGTGGGCAGTGCGGCGCGGCAGCGGGCGGCGCCTTCCTGCCCGGTGGCGCTGGGGTCGCGTTCGAGTTCGGCGGTGATGGCGGGGTCGTCGGTGGCGCCGAGGGCGGCGAGGCGGTGGAGGATGCGCCAGCGCAGTTCGGGGTCGAGTTCGGGTCCGCCGGGGACGCTGCCGTCGGAGAGCCAGGCCTGGATGCCGTCGGGTTGGGTGGCGGCGTCGATGAAGTGGCGTACGGCGATGAGCCGCAGTCCGGGGGCTTTGCCATCTTCGGTGCGGCGGACGATGGCGCGGCAGATGGTGGTGAGGGTGGCGAGCGCGGCGGGGCGGTCGTCGGTGGGGAGGTAGCGGTCGGCGATGTGGGTGGCGGCGAAGCCGAGTACACCTTCGGTGATGGCCAGGTCGTCTTCTTGCGGGAGGTGGGCTGCGGCGGCTTCCAGGTAGGCGGTGGCGGGGAGTTCGCCGTCGCGGACCATGTCGCGGGCGGCGTTCCAGATGACGGCGCGGGTGAGCGGGTCGGGGATGCCGGAGAGTGCGCGCAGGGTGGTGTCCCAGGATTCCGTGTCCAGGCGGACCTTGGCGTAGGTGAGGTCCTGGTCGTTGAGGAGGACCAGGTCGGGGCGGCGGCCGGGGCGTGCCGGGGCGGTTTCCTGGGCGGGGATGTCGAGTTCGAAGCGTTCGCGGAGGTTGAGGTGTGCGGGGTCGACGGGGTCGTGGTCGTAGGCGCCGACGGCGATGCGGTGGGGGCGGCTGCCTTCGCGGTCGGCGGTGAGGGTCCAGGTGGTGGGCGTTGCGGTGAGGTGCGGGGTAAGGGTGTCGACGCCGGTGGTGCGGAGCCATTTTTCGGCCCAGGCGTGGACGTCTCGGTCGGTGGCGGATGCGAGGTTGTCGATGAAGTCGGCGAGGGTGGCGTTGCCGAAGCGGTGGCGGGCGAAGTGGGTGTTGATGCCGGCCAGGAAGTCTTTTTCGCCGAGCCAGGTGACGAGTTGGCGTAGCGCTGACGCGCCCTTGGCGTAGGAGATGCCGTCGAAGTTGAGCATCGCGGATGCGGTGTCGGGGACGGCGGTGGGGTCGGGGGCTACGGGGTGGGTGGAGGGCCGTTGGTCGGCGTCGTATCCCCAGGATTTGCGGGCGATGCCGAAGTCGACCCAGGTGTCGGCGAATCGGGTGGCTTCGGTGAGGGTCTGGTAGCCCATGTATTCGGCGAAGGATTCGTTGAGCCAGATGTCGTCCCACCATTGGAGGGTGACGAGGTCGCCGAACCACATGTGGGCCATTTCGTGGGCGATGACCATGCCGCGGGTCTGGCGTTCGGTGTCGGTGACGGCCGACCGGTAGATGAATTCGTCGCGGAAGGTGACGAGGCCGGGGTTTTCCATGGCGCCCGCGTTGAATTCGGGGACGAAGGCCTGGTCGTAGGAGTCGAACGGGTAGGGTTCGTCGAATTTTTCGTGGTAGCGGTCGTAGCAGGAGCGGGTGATCCGGAAGATCTCGTCGGCGTCGGTGTCGAGGTAGGGGGCGAGGGAGCGGCGGCAGTGGATGCCGAAGGGCAGTCCGGCGTGTTCGGTGGTCACGGAGTGCCAGGGGCCGGCGGCGACGGCGACGAGGTAGGTGGAGATGAGGGGGGTGGGTGCGGCGTGCCAGTGGCCTTCGCCGGTGTGTTCGGTGATGCTGTTGGCGAGGACGGTCCAGCCGGGCGGGGCGGTGACGTCGAGTGCGAAGACGGCTTTGAGGTCGGGCTGGTCGAACGCGGCGAAGACCCGTTGGACGTCTTCCATGAAGAGCTGGGTGTAGAGGTAGGTCTCACCGTCGGTGGGGTCGGTGAAGTGGTGCATGCCTTCGCCGGTGCGTGAGTAGCGCATGGCGGTGTCGATGCGGAGTTCGTGGGGGCCTTCGGTGAGGCCGGTGAGCGGGTAGCGGTTTTCGGTGAGGGCTTGGGGGTCGAGGGTGTGTCCGTCGAGGGTGATGGATCGCAACTCTGCGGGCTTGAGTTCGACGAAGGTGTCCCCGGCCGCGCGTGCGGTGAAGTGGATGGCGGTGCGGGAGTCGAAGGTGTCGTCGCCCTGCGTCAGATCGAGGTGGATCGTGTATCGCTGGACGTCGAGGAGTTGGGCTCGGAGCTGCGCTTCGTCGCGCGTCAGTACGGACATGCTCCCCATCGTGCCGTACGGTGCCGACGGCCCGCATGGGGTCGCCGGTTCCGGCGGTCAGTGGTTCTCGGCGATCCGTTCGTGGTGCCTGATCACTTCGGCGACGATGAAGTTGAGTAGTTTCTCGGCGAACGCGGGGTCGAGTTTGGCGCTTTCGGCGAGGCGGCGCAGGCGGGCGATCTGGCGGGCTTCGCGGGCGGGGTCGGCGGGGGGCAGGTGGTGGCGGGCCTTGAGGTGGCCGACCTGCTGGGTACATTTGAAGCGTTCGGCGAGCATGTGGACGACGGCGGCGTCGATGTTGTCGATGGACTCGCGGAGGCGGTCCAGTTCGGCCTGTACGGACGGGGCTGTCTCGGTCATGGTCGTCGAGCTTACGTCGTGATCGTCGGTGGGTCGTCGGGGTCCGGTATCTGGTCACTCCAGCCGCCGTGGACGGTGTGGCTCTGTTGTTTGCGGAAGACGACGGGGGGTGTGCCGACGCGGCGGGTGAAGATCCGGGAGAAGTAGGCGGGGTCGTGGTAGCCGACGCGCCGGGCGACCGCGGCGACCGGCAGGTCGGTGGCGGCGAGGAGTTCCTTGGCGCGGCCGAGGCGGATGCCGAGCAGATAGTCCTTGGGGCTGCAGCCTGCTCCGTTTCGTACCGCGTTGCGCAGTTCGGTGGGGGTCATGCCGTGGCGGGCGGCGTGTTCGGTGATGGTGAGCGGCCGGCAGGCGTCGCGGCTGAGGGCTTTGAGTACGGGGTCGCCGTCGGCGTTGGTGTCGGCGCGGGCGCGGCGCAGGGTGACGAGGAGTTCGTGGACGGCGGCGCCGGTTTCCACTTCGAGGAGGGGGTTGCCGCGTCGTGCGGCGCGGGCGATGCGGCCCACGGTGGTGCGGGCGGCTGCTGCGTCGGAGAGCGGGACGACGGGCCTGGTGGGCTCGATGTAGCCGAGTCGGGTGTAGGTGTCGGTGGCGGGTCCGGTGAAGTCGACGAAGGATTCGTCCCAGCCGGTGGCGGGGTCTGCTCCGTAGTGGTGGGTGATGCCGGGGGTGATCCAGATGAGTGCGGGTGCGGTGACGGTGTGGGTGCGTCCGTCGGCGCCGGTGTACCAGCCGCTGCCTGCTCCGATGATGACGGCGACGTGGTGGTCGAGGGTGCGGGGGCCGACAGCGGGGAGGGTGCCGTGCTGGAGTCCGACGCCGAGACAGACGAGGCCGAGTGCGTGGTGCGCGGGGCTGGGGGTGAAATAGCGCATCCAGGTGTGGTACATGCGCTTTCTTCCTCCTTCGTCCGTCTTCGTTCTGTGCCGGTGTGTCCAATACGCGTTGATCTTTGTCCATGGACCGGGGCCGCCGCCAGGACTGAGGGTGGGCGGGTGGCTGATTTCACGGTGGGTGAAGAGGATTTCCGGATCGACGGTCGGCCGGTGCGGCTGTTGTCGGGTGCCCTGCACTATTTTCGGGTGCACGAGGGGCAGTGGGAGCATCGTCTGCGGATGCTGCGGGCGCTGGGGCTGAACACGGTGGAGACGTATGTGCCGTGGAATCTGCACGAGCCGCGGGAGGGCGACTTCCGCGATGCGCAGGCGCTCGGCCGGTTCCTGGACGCGGCGCGGCGGGCCGGGTTGTGGGCCGTTGTGCGGCCGGGGCCGTATATCTGTGCGGAGTGGGAGAACGGTGGGCTGCCGCACTGGCTGACCGGTGCGCTGGGTCTGCGGGTGCGGACCCGGGACGCGGAGTATCTGCGCCGGGTGGACCGCTGGTTCCGGCATCTGCTGCCTGAGGTGGTGCCCCGGCAGATCGACCGGGGCGGCCCGGTGATCATGGTGCAGGTCGAGAACGAGTACGGCAGTTACGGCTCCGACCAGGTGTATCTGCGTCATCTCGCCGATCTGTTGCGGACCTGCGGAGTGAGCGTGCCGCTGTTCACGTCGGACGGCCCGGAGGACCACATGCTGACCGGGGGTTCGCTGCCCGGTGTGCTGGCGACGGCGAATTTCGGGGCGGACGCGCGGGCGGGTTTCGATGTGCTGCGCCGGCACCGGCCGTCGGGTCCTTTGATGTGTATGGAGTTCTGGTGCGGCTGGTTCGATCACTGGGGTGCGGAAGGTGTGGTGCGGGATCCGGCGGACGCGGCCGGGGCACTGCGGGAGGTCCTGGAGTGCGGCGCTTCGGTGAATCTGTACATGGCGCACGGCGGGACGAGCTTCGGTGGCTGGGCGGGGGCCAATCGGTCGGGTGAGCTGCATGACGGTGAGCTGATGCCGACGGTGACGTCGTACGACTACGGTGCGCCGGTCGATGAGTACGGGCGGCCGACGGAGAAGTTCTGGCTGTTCCGCGAGGTCCTTGCCGGTTACGGCGACGGTCCGCTGCCGCCGTTGCCGCCCGCTCCGCCGGCCCTTGCCGGTCCGGTGGGCGTTGCGGTCACCGGGCGGGTGTCGCTCGACGAGGTGATGGATGGCCTGGGCGGTCCGGAGCAGGTCACGGGTGCGCCGCCGACCTTCGAGGAGCTGGACGTGGACCGCGGCCTGGTCCGCTACCTGGTGGAGGTGCCCGGCCCGCGGCAGCGGTATCCGCTGGTGCTGCCGGGGCTGCGTGATGTGGCGGTGATGTACGTCGACGGGGTGCGGGCCGAGCCGGGCGCCGGGGTGGCGGGGCCTGCGTCGGTGGAGGTGTGGGTGGAGTCGCTGGGCCGGGTCAATTACGGGCCACGGCTGGGTGAGTGCAAGGGGCTCACCGGGGGTGTGCTGCACGAGCGGCAGTTTCTGCACGGGTTCCGCTCGCGTGGTCTTCGGCTCGACTCGCTGGACGTTGCGGGCGCGGTCGCGCGGCTGCCGTTCCGGCCGGTGGAGCAGGGTGCGGCCGGAGGCCGGGGCCTGTTCCGTGCGGGGTTCGAGGTGCGCGGTGCGGGGGACGCGGTCCTGGAACTGCCGGGCTGGGGGCGGGGTTTCGTCTGGGTCAACGGCTTCTGCCTGGGCCGCTACTGGTCGGCCGGGCCGCAGGACTCGCTGTATGTGCCGGGCCCGGTGCTGCGGGAGGGCGGGAACGAGGTGTGGGTGCTGGAGCTGGAGGCGGCGGGCGAGCCGCGGTTGCGTCTCGGCCCGCCGTCCCCTGCCGTGCGGTGACTGCGGTGGGCACGCCCCCTGAGCGGTGTCATTCGCCGTTGCCGGCAGGGGACGTGCCCTGACGGTCGGTTCTGCTCACCGCACCTCGCGTACCTCGAAGGTGTCCAGGGCGAATTCCGCGACCCCGTCGTCGCCGACCTTGCGCAGGCCCACCCAGCTGTCGCCTTCGGCGGGTGCGGTGAACTCGTAGGTCAGCGGGGTCGGTGCGGTGGCGACGGGCAGCGGTGTGCGGTCCAGTTCACGGGTGGCGGGCTCGTCGACGCCGGTGATCCAGGCGTACTGGCCGGCGGTGTCGTTCTCGTATCTGAAGGAGACCCGGTAGCGTTTGCCGGCCTCGAAGCGGACGGTGTGCCGCACGGTGCGGTAGACCAGGCCGGTGTTCTCGCCGCGGGACTTGAGTGTTTCGCCGCCGTCGATGACGTCGTCGATGGCCTTGCCGTTCCAGCCGCGCTGGGTGAACGGCGCGTGCCGTTGGGCGATGTGGGTGCGCGGGTCCGTCGAGCCGCCGGCGTCGCCCTTGACGAAGACACCCCAGCCGTGCGGCACGTGTTCGAAGTCTTCGAAGGCGAGGGTGCCGGCCTTGTGGGTGTGTCCGCCGATGTCGCGTGCCGGGGTGATCCGGATGTTGTCGAAGCGCACCCGGGCCTCGCCCGGGGCTGCCCGCAGCGTGAGGTCGACCCGGCCGCCGCTCTCCGGCACGGTGAACCAGGTGAACATGGACTGGAAGCGGGAGCCGTGTTTGCGGTCGGCGGCGACGTAGTTGCCCGCACAGGACACGTCGGTCCAGTTGATGGCGGTGACTCCGTCGGCGGTACGGACTTCCAGGGCGGCCCGCCGCCGCTCCCCCGGTGTGCTGCCCACTTCGACCTGTACGGAAGCGGCGTAGGTACCGGCGGGGAGCCGGCCGAGCCGCCGGCTGACGGCGGCGCCGGCACCGGCCCCGATGACCAGTTCGTAGTCGCCGAGCTCGTTGCGTACCACCGAGGCGGGTCCTTCGGTGTGCAGGCCGGTCAGGGAGCCGGAGTGGGAGCCGGGGTCGTACACCGGGGTGCCCTGCCCCCAGCGGGGTGCGGGCGGGGCGGCGGGCCGGTGGCGGTAGAGCACGTACGGCTGCCCGGGCTTCGCGTCCAGGGTGACCTTCCCGGAGCGGACCGGCAGATCGCCCTCATGTGTCCGGCCCTGGTCGGTGAGCCGGTACAGGGAGACACGCGATGCGCCGGACCAGCCGCGCGGCAGTTGCCAGCTGGTGGTTCCGCCGTTCGGATTGTAGTGGTACAGCTTGGCCGGGTCGGTGGCGTTGCGCGGTTCCCAGGGCAGCAGGTAGCTGCCGCCCTGGTGGACGACCCGCCCGTCGGTGGTGATGCGCCGGGAGCCGTCCTGGTCGTCGACGACGGTCGCGGTGGGGCCGAAGAAGGTGATCTCGTGCTCGGTCCACCGTTTGATCGGGTACGCCTGGAGGTATTTCGCGGGCAGCGCGTCGGTCCACACGATGGTGTAGAAGGCGTCCCAGTCGGTCTTGCCGACCCAGCCCTCGAAGTTCCCCATCCGGCCGGCGCCGAGCAGGGTGGGCCATTTGTTGGCGAAGACGTCCTTCTGGTGGTTGCGGATGAAGCGGATCAGCCGGGAGTTGATGCCGCGTGAGGTGTCGCCGCCGTAGTCGGTCTCGTTGGCCCAGTGCGACCACAGTGACGAACGTTCGAGGCCGTGCCCCCATTCGCTGGAGACCAGCCAGCCCTGTTCGCGCAGGGCCAGCTGGAGGCGGTCGGAGTTCCAGCCGGACTCCCGGAAGACGTCCGGGTAGATCATGTTGAGCGCCGGGTCGGTGTCGTCGCGAAGGTCCTGGAAGCGTTTGATGATGTCGCCGGAGACGAGGTCGCGCCGGGCGTCGATGCGGTAGGACTGGTCCAGCCAGTCCCACTGTTTGTCGTTCTTGTCGACGAGCTTCTCGGAGAAGGCGTGGGCCACCGGATATGACTCGGTGGCGTTGACGTGTACGCCGAAGTCGCTGTTCCACTTGCGGCCCTCACGGACCAGCGTGTTCAGGTCGTCGAGGCCGCCGGCCCGCTTGTTGTAGTTGCCCGCGTAGTCGGGGTGCGCCGAGTCGTGGCCCTCCGACTGGTAGCCCTTGAGCAGGGTGTACTGCCGCAGCCCGTCGGTGGCCAGCGAGATCCGCTTGACGTGGTCGAGTGTGGCGAGGAACGGGTTGGTGGCCTGCGAGGCGAAGTTGAACGGGATGTGCGGGACGACCCGCAGGTGGGTCTCATCCGCGCCGAGTGGCGTCACCATGATGTCGCGGAAGGCGATGGCGGCGTCCTGCCAGTCGACCACCCCGTCGCCGTTTCGGTCCCGGGTGAGGATGACCGTCGCGTACGGCAGCGGTTCGGTGGCGTCGACGGGTGAGCCGACCGCGCGGTGCGTCCACTGCCCGCAGGTGAGCCGTGCCTCGGCGTGGCCGTCCCGGTGCACGGTCTGCCGCCACAGTCTGCCGTTCTCCCAGGTGGTGCCGGCGGCGGAGGTCGGTCTGTCGTAAACCGTGTTGGTCTCGACGGCCCCGCCGATGCGGTCGTGCGCGACGACGGCGTACGCACAGCCGAGAGGGGCGGCGTCCGCCGGGGTCTGCGCAGTGAGCTGGACCAGGGTGTCGCCGCTCTTCGCCTTGTCGAGGTCGAGCCGGGCGGCCAGCAGGGTGGCGCCCGGCTGGTCGCTGCGTACGGAGAGAAGAGCGAGCCCGGGAATCTCGAGGGTGCCGACCCGAAGGGCGGCCGAGTCCGCTATCCGGGTGATCCGCCAGTGGGTCTGCCATCCGTCGACGCGGATCTCGGCCCGGATCTCGGTGCCGCCGTCGAAGCGCAGGATGTACGTGATCCGGTCGCGGCCGGGTCGCGCGGTGACGTCCGGGGTGTGCTTCGTCCCGTCGATCAGGACGGTGGTGACCGGGTCGGCCTGACCGTACAGCGACGCGCCGGTCCTTCTGTCGGTGTACGACACGATCCGCGGGAAGCGACGGTCGACGCGGACGTCGAGGTCGCCGGAGCGCAGCACGGCCTCGGCCGCCGGCTCCGCCGCCCGGGCCTGCGGGGCGGCGAACGCCGCTCCGGCACCGGCCAGCGCCGTGGCGGTCACAACGGTCCTGCGGCTGGGTCCTCGCTCTGCTGGGTACACGCTCGCTCCTCCATCGCGACGATCATCCGTGCACGTCACGATGGAGGAGCGCGGCGTATGCGCCTATGGACAAAGCGGGGAGAGGTATTGGACTAACGGCCGGCCGCGGCCCTACAGGGTGGCCGCGGCCGCTTTGATGTCGGCGGCGAAGGTCGACACCTGGCTGTACACGCCGGGGTAGCCGGGTTCGGCGCAGCCCTGGCCCCAGCTCACGATGCCGACCTGGATCCAGGCGCCGGCGTCGTCCTTGCGGAACATCGGGCCGCCGGAGTCCCCCTGGCAGCTGTCGACGCCGCCTTGGGCGACGTCGCCGGCGCAGATCTCGTCGCTCGGCGTGAGGTCCGACCCGTACGCCTTTTCGCACTTCGTGTCGGACACGAAGGGGACGGTCGCCTTGCGCAGGTAGCGCTGCTGGTCGCCGTTCTCGCTCGTCGCGCCCCAGCCGGCGACGGTGAAAGTGCCCTTGTCGTAGTCCGTGGTGGTGGCGGTCTTCAGGGTCGGCAGGTTCAGCGGCTTGGACAGTTTGATCAGCGCCCAGTCCTTGCCCCGGCCGTCGTAGCCGGGGGCCTGGAGGACTTTGGTGGAGGGGACGTCGACGGCGTTGGGGCTCTGCAGGTCGACCGAGCCGGCGGTGGCGGTGATGGAGGTGTCGTTGCCCGTCCCCGACACACAGTGCGCGGCGGTCAGGACTATGTCCTTGGCGTAGAGCGCGCCCCCGCATCCCATCGAGAGACGCACCATGAAGGGGAACTCGCCCTCGGCGGCGCGAGTGCCGCCGACGATGGGCTCCGGTGCGGCGGCCGCGGCGGCGGTGGGCTGGAGGCTGACGGCGGCGAGTATGACGGCGCCGGCTGCGGCGGATCGTCTGAGGGTGCGAAGCGTCCGGGGCAGGACTGTCCGGTCGGGCTGGTTCCGGTCGGGCCGGGATCCGTCGGACTGGGACCGGTCGGGCCGGGTCGGGTCGAAGAGTGTCCGGTTCAACGGGCTTCCTCTCATGGGGGGAATCGTTCCGGCGATCCGAAAAGGATCAGTCCCATAAGACTGGTCACTATCCGGCGATTCCGCCCGCCGTAGAGTGGGCCGTGTGACGGACGACAGCGAGGTCGTGCACGGCTTTCCGCACCTGGAGACCGTGCGGGCGGCCATCACCGCACTGCACAAACGCCTCTCGTACGACGGCATCCGCGGCTACGCCCCGAGTGTCGCCCCGGCCGACGTCGCTTTTTCCGACCATGACGACCTCCATTTGGGTGCACAGCGGGTGGCGCACGCGATGGTCCAGCATCTGCATCTGCCGGATGCCCGCATGATCGTGAGCTTCCGTGAGATGCACCATGCGGCGGGGGTCGAACTGGCGGCGGGGCCGGAGTACTTCATCGAGCTCAACAACCGTTTCCGCACGCACCGCAACGACATCGGCGCGGCGCTGGCCCATGAGGTCATGCATGTCCTGCTGCACCGGCTGGACCTGAGCTTCACCGGCACCCGGGACAACGAGATCCTCACCGACACCGCGACCACCTATCTGGGGGCGGGCTGGCTGCTGCTGGACGCATACCGGGAGGACGGGGTGTCCAGCCAGAAGCTGGGGTATCTCACCCCGGAGGAGTTCGGCTATGTGCTGGCCAAGCGAGCTCTGGCCTTCGACGAGGACCCGTCGATCTGGTTCACCAGCCCGCAGGCGTACACCGCGTACCACAAGGGTCTGGACCGGGCCCGTCAGGACAGCCGGCTGCCGCCGCTGGCCGCTGCGGGCTGGGCGGGCCGCCGTGCCTATGCCAAGAACCGCAAGTACGCGCTGGAACACGGCAGTCACAGCCCGCCGGGCACCCCGTACGCCTTCGAGGAGGCCGGGAACGGACTGCGGGTCAGTTTCCCGTGTCCCACCTGCCAGCAGCGCATCCGGGTACCGGTGCGGGGGCGGGTACGGGCGCGTTGCGGGTTGTGCGGGACGGTCCTCGACTGCGACACCTGAGGCTGCGACACCTCAGGCGTCGGCTGCGGTGACCGGCCCGGGGCGCGGGAGGTGCTGAGCACGCTCCCGCGCCGGCGGGCGTCAGGGTACGAAGGCCGGGGGGCGTCTCAGGCGGCTGCCCGGCGGCCGCCCTGGCCGCCTCGGCTCTGACCGCCACGGCCCTGACCGCTGCGACCCGCCGCGCTGCGGCCCTGGCCGCCCTGGCCCTGCCCCTGGCCGCCACGGCGGCCGCGGCTGCGGCCCGGCTGGCCGGCCGACGCCGTGCTGCCCGCTGCGGGCCGGCTCGGCCGGGAACGGCGCTGCGGCTGGGTGGCCTGCTGCGGCACGTCGATGACGACGGCCACACCGGAGGGCTCCCGTGCGCCGGTGATCCGGGTGAGCTCGTCGTCGCCGGAGTTCAGCCGGGCGGTCCGCGGGGTGATGCCGGCGTCCGACATCAGCCGGGTCATCTCCCGCTTCTGCTCCGGGAGCACCAGCGTGACGACGCTGCCGGACCCGCCGGCCCGCGCGGTGCGTCCGCCGCGGTGGACGTAATCCTTGTGGTCGGTCGGCGGGTCCACGTTGACGACCAGGTCGAGGTCGTCGATGTGGATACCGCGGGCGGCGACGTTCGTCGCGACCAGGACGTTGACCAGGCCGTTCTTGAACTGGTCGAGGGTGCGGTTGCGCTGCGGCTGCGAACGGCCGCCGTGCAGTCCGCCCGCCCGCACTCCGCTGGCGAGCAGCCGCTTGACCAGCCGGTCCACCGAGCGCTTGGTGTCCAGGAAGAGGAGCACCCGTCCGTCGCGGGCCGCGATCCGGGTGGTGACGGCCTTCTTGTCGGTCTCGTCGGCGATGTAGAACACGTGGTGGTCCATGGTGGTGACCGCACCGGCCGACGGGTCCACGGAGTGCACCACGGGGTCGGACAGGAACGTCTTCACCAGGCGGTCGATGTTCTTGTCCAGGGTCGCGGAGAACAGCATCCGCTGTCCGCCGGGCTCCACCTGCTTGAGCAGCGCGGTGACCTGCGGCATGAAGCCCATGTCGGCCATCTGGTCGGCCTCGTCGAGCACCGTGATGCCGACCTGGTCGAGGCGGCAGTCGCCGCGCTCGATGAGGTCCTTGAGGCGGCCGGGGGTGGCCACGACCACTTCGGCGCCGCGGCGCAGCGCGCCGGACTGCCGGGAGATCGACATACCGCCCACGACGGTGGTCAGCCGCAGATTCACCGAGGTGGCGTACGGCGTCAGAGCGTCCGTGACCTGCTGCGCGAGTTCCCGGGTGGGTACCAGGACGAGGGCCAGCGGTGCGCGCGGTTCGGCGCGTCGGCCGGCGATGCGGGCGAGCAGGGCGAGGCCGAAGGCGAGGGTCTTGCCGGATCCGGTGCGTCCGCGGCCCAGCAGGTCGCGGCCCGCGAGGGAGTTCGGCAGGGTGGCTGCCTGGATCGGGAAGGGGTCGGTGACGCCTTGCGACCCGAGGGTCTTCAGCAGGGCGGCGGGCATGTCCAGCTCGGCGAAGGCATCGACGGCGGGCAGCGCGGGGGTGATGGTGTCCGGCAGCGTGAATTCGGCAGGCCTGGGCGCTGCCTTTCGGGCCGGAGACTTTGCGGGGGCCTTGCCTCGGCCCCTCGGCGGACTGGTGCGTGCGGGGCGTGCCGGGCGTTCAGCGGAGCGGGTCATGCAGTTTTAGCCTTCCTGCCAGGTGTAGGACAGCACAAACCGGGACCCGCACCTTGGAGGTGCGGGCCCCGGTCAGCGAGGTACGCGTCCGACAATTAGGCCGGGACGATGTTCTCCGCCTGCGGGCCCTTCTGGCCCTGCGTGACGTCGAAGGAGACCTTCTGGCCCTCCTGGAGCTCACGGAAGCCCTGGGTGGCAATGTTGGAGTAGTGGGCGAAGACGTCGGCGCCGCCGCCGTCCTGCTCGATGAAGCCGAAGCCCTTTTCCGAGTTGAACCACTTCACGGTACCGGTGGCCATAACATTCTCCTCAACAGGTGCAGTGCCGGAAATTCGCACTTTACGAATTCCGCGTCGCCGCATTGAACCCCATCCGGAGAAAGCCGGAAAACAATAATGCGCCTGTCGGAGCATTCCCGTCAGGCGCACATAAAGTTCATGGGTACCAAAACTGCAACAACGTCAGCGTAGCACGCTTGTCGCCCGGATGTGTGGACGCCTTGGATCCACGTGTCGGCCGGGTGTTCCCGGAAACGGCGCCCCGTTCCGCGCGCCACGTCAACTCGCCCACCCGTGCAGACAGTTGAAATGATCCCGCGGTCGAACGTGGGCGTCCGCATCTTCGGATCCGTTCGATGACCGTCGTGTCGTCCCCGACGGCCGGCCTCGCGCGGGGGGACCGAGCGCGGTCGTCTCCCCCGCCGACGTTCACCCGTACGGGTTCGTCCCCGAGTGTCCCGCGGTCCTGGCACACCACCCCTCCGGGTGCCGGGCGGAAGTCGTGGCGGCCTAGGATTCGGGCCATGATCGCGGAAATGCAGTGCATAGTGCTGGACTGCCCCGACCCGGCCGCCCTGGCGGTGTTCTACCGGTCGGTGCTCGGCGGCACTGTCGACCGGCCCGATCCCCGCTGGTCGCTCGACGACGACTGGTCCACGCTGCACACCGGGTCCGGGCTGGTCCTGGCGTTCCAGCGGGCCGAGAACCATCGGCCGCCGGCCTGGCCCGATCCCACTCGGCCCCAGCAGTTCCATCTGGACTTCGGGGTGCCGGACCTGGACCGGGCGGAGGTGGACGTCCTGGACGCGGGCGCCCATCTGCTCGACGACAGCGCTCAGGGGTGGCGGGTGTACGCGGACCCGGCGGGGCATCCGTTCTGCCTGGTCCGGCACTGATCCCGGTCCGGCACCGATCCCGGTCCGGCACCGATCCCACCGCCGGTTACGCGGAGCGCTCGCCGGTGCTGCGCTCCACGCAGAACTCGTTGCCTTCGATGTCGGCCATGGTCGCCCAGCCGCGTCCGTCGGGCCTGCGGTGGTCCTCCACCAGGGTGGCGCCGAGCGCCAACAGCCGTTCGACCTCTTCCTCCCGGGTGCGGTCGGTCGGCTGCAGGTCCAGGTGGAGCCGGTTCTTCACCGACTTGGGCTCGGGGACCTGGATGAACAGCAGGCCGAAGCCGGGCGCCTGCACCAGCGCTTCCGGGTCGCCCGGCTTGTCCTCGTCGGTCAGCGGAATGTCGAGAACCTGGGCCCAGAAGCTGCCGAGCCGGTAGGCGTCGGCGCAGTCGACGGTCACATGGCGCACAAACGAAGTCATGATCGCCACTATGCCGCACCGGTCTCAGCGCCAGAAGGCGACCACCGCGGTGTGACCGTCGGCCCGCAGGACGCCCGGGGATTCGCCGGTCAGCAACGCGGCGTCGTGCGGGCCGAGTTCCGCTCCGCCTCCCTCGATGACCGCCGTCCCGTCGAGCACGACGACCAGGACGCTCCCGCCGGGCGGTACGCACACGGTGAGCCGGCCGCGTACGACGGCGGTGACCGCCTCGGTGAGCCCGGGGCGGTACATGACGTTGAAGTTGACCACCGGACCGTCGAGCAGTCGGCCGTATGTCCGGGCGTCCCCGGCGAAGTCCTGTGGCCGGAACCGCTCACCGACCGTTCGCCGGACTCCGTCGACCGTGAGCTCCATGCCCGCGCCCTCGGCCACGGTGAGGGTCCGGGTGACGCCGGGGAAGGCGGAGAAGGGACCGTCGCCTCCGACCTCGGCGAGGCTCACCCGCCAGGCGAAGTCGTCCATTCCGGCGCCCGGGGGCGCGGCGGCGATCTCCCGGGTGATGCCGCCGCCGTTCTTCCACGGCGTGGCCGTCCGCTCCGCGGCCCTCAGCAGTGTGACGGTCACGGTCGTACCGTCCCGTTGGCGCGGGCCGCCCGCAGCCAGGCCGGGAATTCGGACACCAGCCGGTCGTACAGCTCCGTGTCGGAGACCTTCCGGGGGTCGCTGCCCGCATGGAAGAAACCGGCGTTGTCGAGTGATCTGCGGGCGGGCACCGCGAGTTCGTCGAGCTTGCGGAGGAAGTCGAACTGTTTGCTCGCCGGGTCTCCGAAGCCGATGAACTGCCAGAACAGCGGGAGCTCGGCCGCCTTGCAGACGTAGCGCTCGGCGGCGAGTTTGTTGATGGGGCCGCCGTCCGTCTGGAAGACCACCAGGGCCGGCGCCGTCGAACCGCTGTCGAGGTAGTGGTCGATGACGGCGTCCATCGCCAGGTGGTAGCTGGTCTTCCCCATGTGCCCGAGGCTCGCGGCGATCTCGTTCACCCGTCCGTGGTGGTTGCTGAGCGCCACGTGCTCCACCGCGTCGACCTCGGTGGAGAAGAAGACCACGGGGACGGTGCCGTCGTCGTCGAGATGGGCGGAGAGTCCCAGGACGCGGTCGGCGAGGGCCTGGACGCTGCCGTCGTTGTAGTACGGCTTCATCGACCCCGAGTAGTCGATGACCAGGTAGACCGCGACCCGCTCACCGTGCAGGCCGTGCTTCTGCAGGGATATTCCGGCGCTCTTGTAGAGGCTGACGAGCGCGGGCGCCGTCTCCTGCATCTTCTGGAGGCTGATGGCCATGCGTCGCTCCCGCTCGGTCGTCCGGCCCGGGCCCGTTCGTCGGAGGGCCGGGGCGAGTTGAGCGTACGACACCGCCGGGACGCGCCACGGCGCCCACCCAGGGTCCGGTCGGGGACAGGGCAGACGCCGTGATCAGTTCCGCACCCCATTGTGCGGGACGTTCCGTGGAGCCGGTCAGACCACGAGTGCGCGGTCCGTCGGCTTGATCGGGGCATGCAGTTCGCTGGCGCCCGTGAGGAAACGGTCCACGCCGCGTGCCGCGGAGCGGCCCTCGGCGATCGCCCAGACGATCAGCGACTGGCCGCGGCCCGCGTCACCGGCAACGTACACCCCGGGGACATTGGTCGCGAAGTCGGCGTCCCGGGCGATGTTGCCGCGGGCGTCGAGCTCCAGGCCGAACTGCTGCACCAGGCCGTTGGCCTGGTCGGTGCCGGTGAAACCCATCGCCAGGGTGACCAGCTGCGCCGGGATCCGGCGCTCGGTGCCCGGCAGCTGTTCCAGCTTGCCGTCCTTGAACTCCACCTCGATGAGGTGCAGGGACTGGACGTTGCCGTCCTCGTCGCCCTCGAAGTGGGTGGTCGAGACGGCGTAGATCCGCTCGCCGCCCTCCTCGTGCGCGGAGGTGACCTTGTAGAGCATCGGGAAGGTCGGCCAGGGCTGGCCCGGGTTCCGCTCCTCGCCGGGCTTGGGCATGATCTCGAGCTGGGTGACCGATGCGGCGCCCTGGCGGTGGGCGGTGCCCACGCAGTCCGCGCCGGTGTCACCGCCGCCGATGACCACCACGTGCTTGCCCTCGGCGGTGATGGGGGCCACCGTGAGGTCGCCCTCCTGCACCTTGTTGGCGAGCGGCAGGTACTCCATGGCGAAGTGGATGCCGTTCAGCTCGCGGCCGGGTACCGGCAGGTCGCGGGAGACCGTGGCGCCGGCGGCGATGACCACCGCGTCGTACCTGCGGCGCAGCTTCGCGGCGTCGATGTCGCGGCCGATTTCGGTCTCGGTGCGGAACTTGGTGCCCTCCGCGCGCATCTGCTCGATGCGGCGGTTGATGTGCGACTTCTCCATCTTGAAGGCGGGGATGCCGTACCTGAGCAGTCCGCCGATGCGGTCGGCGCGCTCGTAGACGGCGACCGTGTGGCCGGCCCGGGTGAGCTGCTGGGCGGCGGCGAGGCCCGCGGGCCCCGAGCCGATGACGGCGACCGTCTTGCCGGAGAGCCGCTCGGGCGGCTGCGGGGTGACGTCGCCGCTGTCCCAGGCCTTGTCGATGATGGAGACTTCGACGTTCTTGATGGTGACGGGGGGCTGGTTGATGCCCAGCACGCACGCCGACTCGCAGGGTGCGGGGCACAGGCGCCCGGTGAACTCCGGGAAGTTGTTGGTGGCGTGCAGCCGCTCGCTCGCCGCCGACCAGTCCTCGCGGTAGGCGTAGTCGTTCCACTCGGGGATGAGGTTCCCGAGCGGGCAGCCGTTGTGGCAGAACGGGATGCCGCAGTCCATGCAGCGGCCGGCCTGCTTGCTGATGATCGGGAGCAGCGAGCCGGGAACGTAGACCTCGTTCCAGTCCTTCACCCGCTCCTCGACGGGGCGGGTCTGTGCGACCTCGCGGCCCGTGGTCAAAAAGCCCTTGGGGTCAGCCATTGGTCGCCGCCTCCATCATCTTCTCGGTGGTTTCGGTCTCCGAGAGACCTGCCAGCTCAGCGGCGTCCTTGGCGGCGAGCACTGCCTTGTAGGTGGTCGGGATGATCTTGTTGAAGCGGGCCACCGCGGTGTCCCAGTCGGCGAGGAGCTTCTCGGCCACGGTGGACGCGGTCTCCTCGTGGTGGCGGCGCACGACGTCGTGCAGCCACTGCTTGTCGGTGTCGTCGAGGGTCTCGATGGCGCCGACGTTGCCGACGTTCACGTTGTCGGGGTCGAGGTCGATAACGTACGCGACACCGCCGGACATTCCGGCCGCGAAGTTACGCCCGGTCTCGCCCAGCACCACGGCGTGGCCGCCGGTCATGTACTCGCAGCCGTGGTCGCCCACGCCTTCCGAGACGACCGTCGCGCCGGAGTTGCGGACGCAGAACCGCTCGCCGGTGCGGCCGCGGAGGTACAGCTCGCCGCCGGTGGCGCCGTAGGCGATGGTGTTGCCCGCGATGGTGGAGTACTCGGCGAGGTGGTCGGCGCCGCGGTCCGGGCGGACGACGACCCGGCCGCCGGAGAGGCCCTTGCCGACGTAGTCGTTGGCGTCGCCCTCCAGGCGGAGGGTCACGCCGTGCGGCACGAAGGCGCCGAACGACTGGCCCGCGGAGCCGGTGAAGGTGATGTCGATGGTGTCGTCGGGCAGTCCCGCACCGCCGAACTTCTTGGTCACCTCGTGGCCGAGCATGGTGCCGACGGTCCGGTTGATGTTGCGGATCGCGACCTGCGCGCGGACCGGCTGGGCGGCCTCGGCGGAGTCCGCGTCGAGGGCGTCGGCCGCGAGCTTGATCAGCTGGTTGTCGAGCGCCTTCTCCAGACCGTGGTCCTGCAGGGTGACCTGGTGGCGTACGGCGCCCTCGGCCAGCTCCGGCACGAAGAAGAGCGGCTCGAGGTCGAGCCCCTGCGCCTTCCAGTGGTTCACGGCGCGCTCGGTGTCGAGGAGCTCGGCGTGGCCGACGGCTTCCTCGACGGTCCGGAAGCCCAGCTCGGCGAGGAGTTCGCGGACCTCTTCGGCGATGAACCGGAAGAAGTTGACGATGTACTCGGCCTTGCCGGAGAAGCGGTCGCGCAGCACCGGGTTCTGGGTGGCGATGCCGACCGGGCAGGTGTCGAGGTGGCAGACGCGCATCATGACGCAGCCGGAGACGACGAGGGGCGCGGTCGCGAAACCGAACTCCTCGGCGCCGAGCAGCGCGGCGATGATGACGTCACGGCCGGTCTTCAGCTGGCCGTCGGTCTGTACGACGATGCGGTCGCGCAGGCCGTTCAGCAGCAGGGTCTGCTGGGTCTCGGCGAGGCCGAGTTCCCAGGGGCCGCCCGCGTGCTTCAGCGAGGTGAGCGGGGACGCGCCGGTGCCGCCGTCGTGGCCGGAGATCAGCACGACGTCCGCGTGTGCCTTGGAGACACCGGCGGCGACGGTGCCGACGCCGACCTCGGAGACCAGCTTGACGTGAATCCGCGCCTGCGGGTTCGCGTTCTTGAGGTCGTGGATCAGCTGGGCCAGGTCCTCGATGGAGTAGATGTCGTGGTGCGGCGGCGGGGAGATCAGGCCGACGCCGGGGGTGGAGTGCCGGGTCCTGGCGACCCAGGGGTACACCTTGTGGCCGGGCAGCTGGCCGCCCTCGCCGGGCTTGGCGCCCTGGGCCATCTTGATCTGGATGTCGTCCGCGTTGACCAGGTACTCCGAGGTCACACCGAAGCGGCCCGAGGCGACCTGCTTGATGGACGAGCGGCGTGCGGGGTCGTAGAGCCGGTCGGCGTCCTCGCCGCCCTCGCCGGTGTTGGACTTGCCGCCCAGCTGGTTCATGGCGATGGCGAGGGTCTCGTGCGCCTCCTTGGAGATGGAGCCGTACGACATGGCGCCGGTGGAGAAGCGCTTGACGATCTCGGAGACCGGCTCGACCTCGTCGATGGAGATCGGCTCGCGGTCGCTCTTGAAGCCGAACAGGCCGCGGAGCGTCATGAGCCGCTCGGACTGCTCGTTCACCCGGTCCGTGTACTTCTTGAAGATGTCGTACCGGCGCGAGCGCGCGGCGTGCTGGAGCCGGAAGACCGTCTCGGGGTCGAAGAGGTGCGGCTCGCCCTCGCGGCGCCACTGGTACTCGCCGCCGATCTCCAGCTTGCGGTGTGAGGCGGAGATGCCGGATGCGGGGTACGCCTTGGCGTGCCGGGCGGCGACCTCGGTGGCGACGACGTCCAGGCCGGCGCCGCCGATCTTGGTGGCGGTGCCGTTGAAGTAGGTGTCGACGAAGGACTGATCGAGACCGACGGCCTCGAAGACCTGGGCGCCGCGGTAGGAGGCGACGGTCGAGATGCCCATCTTGGACATGACCTTCAGGACGCCCTTGCCGAGCGCGTAGATCAGGTTGCGGATGGCCTGCTCGGCGTCCAGGCCCTCGATGAAGGTGCCCGCGCGGACCAGGTCCTCGACGGATTCCATGGCGAGGTAGGGGTTGACCGCGGCGGCGCCGTAGCCGATCAGCAGCGCGACGTGGTGCACCTCGCGTACGTCACCGGCCTCGACCAGCAGGCCCACCTGGGTGCGCTGCTTGGTGCGGATGAGGTGGTGGTGGACGGCGGAGGTGAGCAGCAGCGAGGGGATCGGTGCGTGTTCGGCGTCCGAGTGCCGGTCGGAGAGGACGATCAGGCGGGCGCCCGCCTCGATGGCGGCGTCCGTCTCGTCGCAGATCTCCTTCAGCCGGGCGGCGAGGGCGTCGCCGCCGCCGCCGACCCGGTAGAGGCCGGCCAGGGTGGCGGCCTTCATGCCGGGCATGTCGCCGTCGGCGTTGATGTGTATGAGCTTGGCCAGCTCGTCGTTGTCGATCACCGGGAAGGGCAGCGTCACACTGCGGCAGGCGGCCGCGGTGGGCTCCAGGATGTTGCCCGCGGGGCCGACCGTGGAGCGCAGTGAGGTGACCAGTTCCTCGCGGATGGCGTCCAGCGGCGGGTTGGTGACCTGGGCGAAGAGCTGGGTGAAGTAGTCGAAGAGCAGCCGGGGGCGCTCGGAGAGCGCGGCGATGGGCGAGTCGGTGCCCATGGATCCGAGCGGCTCGCCGGAGGTGCGGGCCATCGGCGCCAGGATGACGCGCAGCTCCTCCTCGGTGTAGCCGAAGGTCTGCTGGCGGCGGGTGACCGAGGCGTGGGTGTGCACGATGTGTTCGCGCTCGGGGAGGTCCTCGAGCTCGATCTCGCCGGTCTCCAGCCATTCCTCGTACGGCTGCTCGGCGGCGAGCGAGGCCTTGATCTCGTCGTCCTCGATGATGCGGTGCTCGGCGGTGTCGACCAGGAACATCCGGCCGGGCTGCAGGCGGCCCTTGCGGACGACCTTGGCGGGGTCGATGTCCAGGACGCCGACCTCGGAGGAGAGCACGACGAGGCCGTCGTCGGTGACCCAGTAGCGGCCGGGCCGCAGACCGTTGCGGTCGAGGACCGCGCCGACCTGGGTGCCGTCGGTGAAGGTGACGCAGGCCGGGCCGTCCCAGGGCTCCATCATCGTGGAGTGGTACTGGTAGAAGGCGCGGCGGGCCGGGTCCATCGAGTCGTGGTTCTCCCACGCCTCGGGGACCATCATCAGCACCGAGTGCGGGAGCGAGCGGCCGCCGAGGTGGAGCAGCTCGAGGACCTCGTCGAAGGAGGCGGAGTCCGAGGCGTCCGGGGTGCAGACCGGGAAGATCCGGTCCAGCTTCTCGCTCCCGAAGAGGGAGGAGGCCAGCTGGGACTCACGGGCCTTCATCCAGTTGCGGTTGCCCTTGACCGTGTTGATTTCGCCGTTGTGCGCGACGAAGCGGTACGGGTGGGCCAGCGGCCAGCTGGGGAAGGTGTTGGTCGAGAAACGCGAGTGGACCAGGGCGATGGTGGTGGCGAAGCGGCGGTCGGAGAGGTCCGGGAAGAACGGCTCCAGCTGCCCCGTGGTGAGCATGCCCTTGTAGACGATGGTGCGGGCGGAGAGCGAGGGGAAGTACACCCCGGCTTC
This sequence comes from Streptomyces sp. NPDC051322, assembly GCF_040689485.1. Taxonomy (NCBI): domain Bacteria; kingdom Bacillati; phylum Actinomycetota; class Actinomycetes; order Kitasatosporales; family Streptomycetaceae; genus Streptomyces; species Streptomyces sp. NPDC051322. The sequence continues at coordinate 228,596 of NZ_JBFBAK010000001.1, forward strand.
ACGCTCGGCACGCTTACGCAGGACGAAAGCCTTGCGGTCGAGCGCGATGCCCGTCGCGGGGGCAACGTCCTGGCCTGCGGCCGGGTCGGTGACAGCGGCGTCGGTGACGAAGAGCTGGCGGAACTCGGGCATGGTGGCGCGGGCGCCGTTGCCGAGGAGGTCCGGCGTGACCGGGACCTCGCGCCAGCCGAGGACGGTGAGGCCCTCTTCGGCTGCGATCGTCTCAATCTGCGAGACGGCGGCGGGGGTCTCGTCGAGCGGCAGGAAGGCGGTGCCGACGGCGTACGCACCCGCTTCGGGGAGCTCGAAACCGGCGACCTCGCGGAGGAAGGCGTCCGGTACCTGGAGCAGAATTCCCGCACCGTCACCGGAGTCCGGCTCGGAGCCGGTGGCGCCGCGGTGTTCGAGATTGCGCAGTACGGTCAGCGCCTGTTCGACCAGCTCATGGCTGGCCACACCGGTAAGAGTGGCCACGAACCCGACACCGCAGGCGTCGTGTTCGTTGCGGGGGTCGTACATCCCCTGCTGGGCGGGGCGACCGTCCATGGGCGACCAGGCGTGGATGCGCATCGGCTCTCCCGTCGTCGTCGTGGCATAGGCAAGTGCGTTGGGACGACGTTGGCCCTCTGCGAAATTTCGAGCAGGTTACATGATGGAACGGTTCTCGAAAAGCGGATGAATCATTCCAACATGCGGACACCGCGGGTGCGGTGGGGGTGGGGCCGAGGCGGCGGACAGGGTGACTGTCGGCCGGAATCGTCGACCCGGAGCGGAGTGGGCGTCATTGCCCTCGGCGCCTCCGCCTTATGCCCGCAGGGCAGCCGCTCGAAACCGTCGGGTAACCGACGAGTCATCGACTAATTATGTAGCGCCCTGCATAGTGTCTCATCCTACGGCGGTACCGAACAGTGCCCCGAGGGCGTAGGTGATGCCGGCGGCCGCTCCCCCCAGTGTGAGCTGCCGGAGCCCGCTGTACCACCAGGAGCGGGCAGTGACCCTCGCCACTACCGCACCGCACCCGAAGAGCCCGATCAGCGCGAGCAGCAGGGCCGGCCAGAGCGTACTGGCGCCGAGGAGGTAGGGCAGCAGCGGCAGCAGGGCGCCCAGCGCGAAGGCCCCGAAGGAGGACAGCGCCGCGACGAGCGGGGAGGGCAGCTCGTCGGGGTCGATGCCGAGTTCTTCCCTGGCATGGATCTCGAGGGCCTGCTCGGGGTCGGCGGACAGTTGCTCGGCCACCGCGGCGGCCAGCTCGGGTTCCACGCCGCGCGACACGTAGAGCTCGGCGAGTTCCTTCATCTCGTCCAGCGGGTGCTTGCGCAGTTCTCGCCGTTCGACGGCCAGCTCGGCCTCGACGAGTTCGCGCTGGGACGCCACCGAGGTGTACTCGCCTGCGGCCATCGAGAAGGCGCCGGCCGCCAGTCCGGCAAGCCCGGTGATCACGATGGTCCGGTGCGAGACGTCGCCGCCCGCGACACCCGTCATCAGGGCGAGGTTCGAGACCAGACCGTCCATGGCGCCGAAGACGGCGGGGCGCAGCCATCCGCCGTTGACGTCGCGATGGGTGTGATTGTCGCGATGCGCCACATGCAGCGTCGCCTCGTTCTCCATGATGGACATCGGTCCACGCCCCCTCTTCCGTTCATCAACAAGCTCGAAAGTACGCACGAAAAGAGCCTCCCGCCAGCAAGGAAGGCCGTACTTACCAAGGCGGAAGAGGCCCGGAACGGCACTGTGCCGACCCCGTCGGAAGCGCCGTCGAGAGATGGATCACACGGCGAGCTCATTGACGTCCGAGAAACCTGTAAGGACCATCTGTAAACGTTTCCAGTTCAGCCGTTCAGGGGCAGCCATGTCGCACAACGGGCCACCGACCATCGTGTCGATCGCCGAGCACGCAGGGGTTTCCATCGCGTCCGTCTCCCGGGTGCTCAACGGGATGAGCGCCCGCCCGGCGACCGTGCAGAAGGTCGAGCGCGCGGTGACGGAGCTCGGTTACGTACCGAACGCGGTCGCCCGTTCCCTCAAGGGCGGCAGGACCCGGCAGCTGACCTTCGCGATGGAGGACATCGGGAACCCGGTGTACGTGGCGATGGTCCGCGGGATCCAGGCCGTCACCAAGGCAGCCGGTTACCGGCTGCTGCTGCATTCCACCGACGCGGTCGTCGACGACGAGCTCGCGGTGATCCGCAGCCTCAGCGACCGCACCAGCGACGGTCTGATCCTCTGCCCCATCCGCGTCACCGGCGCCTACGCCCAGGCGCTGAGCGCGGCCGCCGCACCGGTCGTCATCATCGGCTCGGTGCCCGAGTCCGTGCCGGTCGACAGCGTGCGGACCGACTCGGTGCAGGGCGTCGGGCTGGCCGTGCGGCATCTGTACGAGACCGGTCGGCGCCGGATCGCCTTCGTCAACGGGCCGCTGGACACCGTGCCGGGGCGCAACCGCGCGACCGGGTACCGCAACGCGCTCGCCGATCTGGGGCTGCCGTACGACGAGTCGCTGGTGGTGAACACCGAGTTCGCCACCGAGGCGGGCGCGGAGGCCGCCGAGCGGTTGCTCGGCTCGGGTCCCGACGCGATCTTCTGCGCCAACGACGTGCTGGCGGTCGGTGCGCTGCGGGCCCTGCACTCCCGGGGCCTGCGAATTCCCGAGGACGTCGCTGTCGCCGGCATGGACGACAGCAGCTTCGCCCAGGCCGCCTGGCCGCCGCTGACCAGCGTGGACCTGGGCTCCACCGAACGCGGCCGAAGGGCGGCCGAACTGTTGCTCGACCGGCTCGACCAGGGCCCCGCCCCGCAGGCGCCCCGGCGCACCACCGCCCTGCCCCGCCTCGTCGTACGCGCTTCGACCGCGTCGGCGACCGACCAGGAGAACCCGAGGTCCGTATGAGTCTCACCGCAGCCCGGGGCAATGAGGCCCCGGGAGAACGCGGCACCCCGCCGCCCCGCTCCCCCGAGCAGCGCAAACGCGCGCTGGGGCTGGACCGGGGGGCGTGGTTCCTGCTGGCGCCCGCCCTGATCCCGATCCTGGTGCTGAGCGTGGGCCCCCTGCTCTACGGCATCTCGCTCGCCTTCAGCGACTCACAGTCCGGGCGCACCTCGACGACGCAGTTCACCGGTCTCGCCAACTTCACCGATCTCTGGCACGACTCGCTGTTCTGGGAGTCGTTCAGGATCGGCGTCATCTGGGCGGTCAGTGTCACCGCGCTGCAGTTCCTGCTGGCGCTGGGGCTCGCCCTGCTGCTCAACGAGAACCTGCGCTTCCGCTGGCTCGCCCGCACCCTGGCGCTGGTCCCGTGGGCGATGCCCGAGGTGGTGGTGGGCATCATGTGGCGGCTCGTCTACCACCCGGACGCGGGCATTCTCAACAAGACGCTGACGCAGCTGCATCTGATCCATCAGAACGTCGACTGGCTCACCAGTCTTTCGGTCGCACTTCCGGCTGTCATCGTGGTCGGCGTGTGGGCGGGCATGCCGCAGACCACCGTGGTACTTCTGGCCGGACTGCAGAACGTTCCGGTCGAGCTGAAGGAGGCCGCGAACCTCGACGGCGCCGGGCTGTGGCGCCGCTTCACCACGGTCACCTGGCCTGCCATCAAGCCTGTGGTGGTGGCCGTGACCGCACTGAACTTCATCTGGAACTTCAACTCGTTCGGCCTGGTCTATGTGCTGACGCAGGGCGGCCCCGGCGGCAAGACCCGCCTTCCGAGTCTCTTTTCGTACGAAGAAGCCTTCAAATACGGCCAGTTCGGTTATGCGGCCGCCATGGGCCTGGTGATGGTGGTCGTCATCGCTCTCTTCCTCACCCTGTTCCTGCGCAAAAAGCTGAATGAGGAGACGGCATGAGTGTCCCCACAGGTCTCCGGGCCCGCCGGACGGCCGGCCGCACCGGCCAGTACCTCGCCCTGCTGTGCTATCTGGTCTTTCTGGCTTTCCCGCTGCTGTGGCTGGTCTCCACCGCGTTCAAGTCCCCCAGGGAGCTCGGGTCCATCGATCCGACCTGGTTGCCCCAGCATCCGACCCTGGACAACTTCCGGGCCGCCTTCGACGCCCAGCCGCTGCTGCACTCCGCACTCAACAGCCTGATCGTCTCGGGCAGCGCCACGGTGATATCGGTGGCACTCGCGGTGCCCGCGGCGTACGCCCTGGTCCGCTTCCGCAGCAGGATGTCCAAGGTGGCCAACGGCTGGGTGCTGGTCAGCCAGATGTTCCCGTTCGTGCTGATCATCATTCCGCTGTTCCTGGTGCTGAAGAACCTGCATCTGATCGACTCGCTGGTCGGCCTGATCGCGGTGTACGTGGTCTGGAACCTGCCGTTCTCGCTCTGGATGCTCCAGGGGTACGTCAAAGCCGTGCCGATCACGCTGGAGGAGGCCGCGGCCGTCGACGGCGCGGGCCGGCTGCGGACCCTGGTGAGCGTGGTCTTCCCGCTGCTCACCCCCGGCCTGGTGGCGACCGCGATGTTCACCTTCGTCACCGCGTGGAACGAGTTCTTCTTCGCCCTCGTGCTGCTCAAGTCCCCGGAGAACCAGACGATGTCCGTGATCCTCACCCGTTTCACCGGTGCGGAGGGCGCGGCGGACCTCGGTCCGCTCGCCGCGGCCTCCGTCATCGCCACCATCCCCAGTCTGCTGTTCTTCGCGCTGCTCCAGCGCCGGCTTGTCAGCGGCATGCTCGCAGGGGCGGTGAAGGGCTGATGCGCACCCGTACCCGGATCCGTACCGCCGCGGTGGCGCTGGCCGCCGCTGCCGGACTCACCTTCGTCACCGGCTGCGGTGGCGGGAGCAGTGACGATTCCTCCGGTCATGTCACCCTCGAATTCCTCAGCCTGGCCTGGCAGAAGGACTCCGTCGCCGCCAACAAGGCGCTGGTCAAGGAGTGGAACGCGGCCCACCCCGACGTCCAGGTGAAGTATGTCCAGGGCAGCTGGGACGGTATCCACGACCAGTTGCTGACCTCCTTCGAGGGCGGTCAGGCGCCGGACATCATCCATGACGACGCCTCCGACCTCACCGACTTCGCCTACGGCGGCTACCTCGCCGATCTGCGGGACGAACTGCCGAAGTCCCTGAAGCAGGACATTCCTCAGCAGTCCTGGGACATGACCACCTTCGACAAGGGCGTCTACGGGGTGCCCTTCCTCCAGGAACCGCGGGTGCTGGTCGCCAACACCGAACTGCTGACGGCGTCCGGCGTACGGATCCCGACAGCCGCCCACCCGTGGAGCTGGCCGGAGTTCGAGCAGGCTGCCAAGAAGCTCACCGTCCGGGGCACCGGCGGAAGGCCCCGGCAGTACGGCGTCGCCTGGTCGATGAAAGAACCGGTGAGCCAGTCGGTCAACAGCGCCGTCTCCACCGGCGGGACGATCTTCAAACGGGTGGACGGCAAGAACAAGGTGACCTTCGACGCGGCCGACTCGGCGGTGTCCCAGGTGATCAACCGGCAGATCAACGAGACGCACACCGCGCCGAAGAGCAGTCTGGGGATGGCCGGCTCCGACACCCTGCCGGGCTTCTTCGCGGGTAAGTACGCCATGGTTCCGCTGAACTTCTCGTACCGACAGCAGGTCGAGCAGCAGGCACCGAAGGGCTTCGACTGGACCGTGCTGCCGATGCCGGCGGGCAGCGGCCCGCACGGGCAGGCCCAGGGTGTCGTCCCGCAGACCCTCTCGGTCTCGCAGGACTCCCAGCACAAACAGGCAGCGGTCGACTTCATCTCCTTTCTCACCCAGGGCAAGAACGCCGCGCGTCTGGCCCTCGGCGACTGGCTGCTGCCCAACAGCAGTTCGGCGCTGAAGGACCCGGCGCTGAACACCACCGAAAACGGCTGGCGTACCGGCATCCAGCTCGCCGGTGACCTGGTCCCCTCCCCCGTTCTCGGGGTGCGCGGCTACGCCGAATGGAAGGACAAGATCGCCACGCCGGCCTTCCAGGAGTACTACAACGGCTCGATCGGGCTGGACTCGCTGCGCGGAAAACTCGCGGGCGACGGCCAGCGCGTCCTCGACCGTTACCAGCGCTGACGCCTCCCGCGCCGGCGCGACCCCACACCAGCACAACCCCGGAAATGAGCACGATCAGCACCATGAGCGGCAGCCCCGATCCATCCCCCGCAGCATCCGGGCCACTCGTGACCCGGCTCCGGACCGAGCGGGCCGACGTGCCCCGTTCGCTGTGGGACCGTGCGCGCGGCGCGCTGCTCGGTCTCGCCGTCGGCGATGCGCTGGGCGCCCCGGCGGAGAACATGAAGCCGTCGCAGATCCGCGAACGCTGGGGGCGTATCGAGGGGTTCGTCTCGGACCGGCCGGCCGGCACCGACGACACCGAGTACGCGATCTTCTCGGGGCTGCTGCTCGCCGAGCACGGTTCCGCGCTCACCGTCGCGCATGTCGAGGCGGCGTGGCATCTGTGGATCGCGGACCGCGACGAAGGGGCTTTCCGCGGCGCCGGTTTCAGCGAGCGCGGCACCCTGGAGAACCTGAGGCGCGGACTCGCCGCACCCATCTCCGCGCAGCACCGGCACGCCTGGAGCGACGGTCTGGCGATGCGGGCGGCGCCGTTCGGGGTGTACGCGACCGGCCGGCCGGCCGAGGCGGCCCGGCTGGTGGCGGTGGACGGCACGGTCAGTCATGACGGTGAGGGGATCTACGGCGGCCAGGCCGTCGCCGCCGGGGTGGCCGCCGCCATGGTGAGCGACAGCCCTGACGCGGTGGTGCAGGCCGCGCTGTCGGTGGTCCCCGAGGACTCCTGGACCGCGCGGTCGCTGCACCGTGCGGTGAGCGCGGCCCGCCGTGCGGTGCCCGGTCCGGACGGCTCGCCGCTGCCGGTCGAGCGGGCGGTGCGCTCGGCGGTGGTGATCGGCGGGTATCCGTGGACCGATCTGGCCCCGGAGGCCGTCGGCCTGGCGTTCGGCGCGTTCATCGCCGCCCGCGGCGACTTCACGGCGTCCGTGCTGATGGCCGTCAACATGGGCCGCGACGCGGACACCACAGCCGCCGTCGCGGGCTCGCTCGCCGGGGCGCTGGGCGGTGAGTCGGGCATCCCGGCCCGCTGGGCGGACGCCATCGGCCCGGTGGGCGGCAGCTGTCTGCCCGCGATGGCCGGGCGCCACATCCTGGAGGTCGCCGACCGGCTCGTTCCGCCGGACGACAACAGACACCGCGCCGCCGCCCCGCACAGCAAGCAGCACGACGACAGGCAGCACGACAACAGCCGGCGCGACAACAGGCACCACGACAACAGGCAGGCCGCCTCGTGACGACACAACTGACCGATCCCGCGACGGAACTGTCCGGCACGGACCCCTGCCGCCGGGTCGAGGGACTGCTCCTCGGTATCGCGGCGGGAGACGCCGCGGGCTGGCCGGCCGGACGGCACCGCGCCGCGCTGCTGCCCAACTGGACCCGCAGGCTCACCCGTGAACTGGACACCTTCGCCGAGCAGAACGCGACCACCACGCTGCCGGTGCCCATCGCGCTGAACCAGCCGCCCGCACCGCTCCAGCTGGGGCCGTCCGACGACGCGGAATGGGCGACGTTCAGCGCTCAGGCGATCCTCTCCGCCGCAGCGTCCGGGCACAGCGATCTCTCCCCGCAACAGCGGGTCCGTTCGTCGCTCGCGCTGGCCTGGAGCGCGCTCGCCGACGAGGTGGCCGCGGCCTCCGCCCAGGCGGACGAGATCGAGTCGGCGCTGATGCCGCTGCGGGCCCGGATCTCGGTGCGGGCCGGGCTGGGCAATCTGGCCGCGGGGCTCCGGCCGCCGGCCACCGGCCACGACAATCCGCACCACTTCGACGACGCCGCCTGTGTGCGCGCCGCTGTGCTCGCGGTGGTGCACCCGGGTGATCCCGCGGCCGCCGCCGACCTCGCCGAGTTCGACGCCCGCTACACCCAGGACGGTGACGGGGTGCACGGCGCCCGCGCGATGGCGGCCGCCGTCTCCGCCGCACTCGGCGGCGCGTCCGTCGGCAGCTGCGTGGACGAGGCGCTGGCGCAACTGCCGGAGGGCAGCGAGATCCGGCGCAACGCGCTGCACGCGGTGACGCTCGCGCGGACCGCGACGGCCGCCAGGCCCGGCCGGCCGGGCAGCGCCTTCGAACTGGTCCCCGTCCTCGAGCACCAGATCGTCGACCACGTCTACAGCTACGGCATCGCGGCGGCCGAGACGGTGCCCGTCGCCCTGGCCATGGCCCTCGCGGCCGGCGGGGCGCTGGCCGAGGCGGTGCCCACCGCGGCCTGCCTGTCGCGGGTGGCCGATTCGGCGCCCGCGCTGGCCGGCGCCCTCACCGGTGCGATCGGCGGCGCCGAGGCGCTGCCCGCCACCTGGCGGGACAGCTGCCGCACGCTGGTCGGCTGCGCGCTGCCCCAGCTCGCGGGCACCGACCTCGTCGCGGTCGCCGCCGAACTGTCGTCGTACCTGCCCCTGCATCTGTCTGCTTCGCCGGAAGGAACCCGCTCATGACCGCCCCCATCCCGTCCCTGGAGGACCGCACCACCGGTGCCCTGATCGGCGCGGCTGTCGGGGACGCCCTCGGCGGCCCGGTGGAAGGCTGGACGCCCGAGGCCATCAGCGAGCGGCACGGCGGTCGCGTCCAGGGCATCGTGGAGCCCTTCTACAAGGACGAGTGGCGCACCGCCCGCCCCATCGCGCCCTACCACAAGGGCGATGGCCACGTCACCGACGACACCCTGATGACCCATGCGCTGATCCGGGTGTACGAGACGGTCCGCGACCACCTCGACGCCTATGCCGTCGCCGACCACCTGGTGCCCGACCTGATGGGTACCCCGCGCTGGATTCCCGAGCTGGAGGCGGAGGCGCTGCCGCTGCAGCGGATCTTCCTGGCGGAGAAGTGGATCGTCGCCCGGCTGCACTACGGCCATGTCGACCCGCGCGAGGCGGGCGTCGGAAACATCGTCAACTGCGGCGCCGCGATGTACATGGCGCCGGTCGGTCTGGTCAACGCGGGCAACCCGGCGAACGCGTACGCCGAGGCGCTGGACATCTCGGGTGCCCATCAGTCCAGTTACGGGCGGGAGGCGGCCGCGGTGTTCGCCGCTGCGGTGGCCGCGGCCTGCAAGCCCGGTGCGACCCCGGAATCGGTCGTCGCGGACGCGCTGGCGCTGGCGAAGGACGGCACCCGGGCGGCGATAGAAGCGGTCTGTGAGGTCGCCGCCCGGCACGACGGGTTCGAATCGGCGCTCAAGCCGCTGCGTGCGGCGGTGGAGCCGTTCGACACGGTGGGGCCCGAGTACCGCAAGCCGTCGCTGGGGGCCCGCCGGCCGTCCCGGCTGCACTCCATCGAGGAACTGCCGGTCGCGCTCGGCATGTTGCTGGCCGGCCGGGGCGACTTCCGGGAGACCGTGCTCGGTTCGGTCAACTACGGCCGCGACTGCGACTCCATCGCCACCATGAGCGGTGCGATCGTCGGTGCGCTGCACGGCGAGTGCGCGGTGCCCGCCGAGTGGGCGACCGAGGTGGCCACCGCCAGCCGCCTCGACCTGCACGCCCCGGCCGCCGCGCTCGCCGCGGTCACCCGTGAGATGTTCGCCCGTGACCGGGAGCGGAGCCGTGAGCACGAGGCGCTGTTCGAGGCGATCGCGGGTGCCAGGTGAGCAGCGCCGGCTTCCGCACTCCCACCGGCTCCGGCGCGTCGACCGGCGCCCCGGCCGACTCCCCGGCCGCCACCGGTCGGGCGCTGCGGCTGACCTGGGTGCAGCCCGAGGACCTGGTGGGTCATGAGCTGCGCCAGGCCGCCCAGGACGGGCGCGACGCGGCGGACGCCGAGCGCCGCTGGACCGCTGCGGGGGGCCATCCGGCACCGGGACGCGCGGGCGCGTCCGCGGCCCCCGCCGGGCCCGAACTGCGCGGCCTCGCCGAACAGTTGCTGGACGAACTGGCCACGATGGCATCGCCGTGGGCGGCGGACGAACCCACCGAGCTGGACGCGATCCGGGCCCGGTGCGCCGACTGGCCGGCCCCGGACCCCACCCCGGTCGACCGGGAGGCGCTGGCTCCCCGGCTGGAGGCCGCCTGGCTGGGCCGGGCGGCCGGCTGTGTACTGGGCAAGCCGGTCGAGAAGCTGACCCTGGCCGGTATCAGGGCCATCGCCCGTTCCACCGGCAACTGGCCGCTGGACGGCTGGTTCACCGAGGCCGGGCTCGATCCGGCGGTCGCCGCGGCGCACCCGTGGAACCGTCGTTCGCGTCCCACTTCGCTGGCCGAGAACATCGACGGCGCCCCGGAGGACGACGACCTCAACTACCCGCTGCTCGGCCTGTTGCTGCTCGACCGGTACGGGCACGGCTTCGGCACCGCCGATGTGGCGCAGCTGTGGCTGGACGAGCTGCCGGCCGGGCGTACGTTCACCGCCGAGCGGGCCGCGTACCGCAATCTGCTCTGCGGGATCGAGCCCCCGGCGACCGCCGTGCACCGCAACCCGTTCCGGGAGTGGATCGGCGCGCAGATCAGGGCCGACATCTTCGGCTGGACGCATCCGGGCGACCCGGCCGGGGCCGCCGCGGCCGCCTGGCGTGACGCGGTGCTCACCCATACGGCGAACGGCGTCTACGGCGAGATGTTCGCCGCTGCCGTGATCGCCTCGGCGGCGGGTGGCGCTGCCGACGTTCATGCCTGTCTGCGGTCCGGTCTCGCCGTCGTCCCGCCGCGTTCGCGGTATGCCGCGGCGGTGCGCTTCGGCATCGAGCGGGCCACCGCCGAACCGCGGGGGGACGCCGAGGGGTTCGAGACGGTCGTGGACGAACTGCACGCGGCGTACGGAGACCACCACTGGGTGCATGTGCTGCCGAACGCCGCGCTGCTGGCAGCTGCGCTGACGCATGCCGACGGTGCTTTCACCGGTGCCATCTGCCGTGCGGTGTCCGGTGGTTGGGACACCGATTCCAACGGCGCAACGGCGGGCAGCGTCGCCGGTCTGCTCGCGGGCGGCCCGTCGGTGCTGCCGACGCGCTGGACGGCCCCGTTGAAGAACCGGCTGGCCACCACGGTCGGCGGGCTGGACGGAGTCGGCTTCGACGAACTCGCCGTGCGCACGCTGCGCCACGTACAGGGAAGAGGCACCACGGCATGAGCACGCAACCATCCGCCACGCTGACGGTGCTCGGCTCCACGAACATGGACCTGGTGGCGTATGTCGCGGCCGCGCCCCGGCGCGGGGAGACCGTGACGGGGCGGGAGTTCCGTACGGTGCCCGGCGGCAAGGGCGCCAACCAGGCGGTGGCCGCGGCCCGGGCGGGCGGCGCGGTCACCATGATCGGCGCGGTCGGCGACGACGACTTCGGGTCCCGGTTGCGCGTTGCGCTGGCCGCGTCCGGGGTGGAGGTGTCCGGGCTGCGGACCGTACCGGGCGCCAGCGGGACCGCGCACATCGTGGTCGACGACGAGGGGGGCAACGCCATCGTCGTCGTACCGGGCGCCAATGGCACGGTCACCTCGCTCACCGCGGAGGACGAGGACCGGATCGCCGCGTCCGGGGCACTGCTGCTCCAGCTCGAACTGCCGATGGCCGGGGTGCTCGCGGGTGCCCGCGCGGCTCACGCCCGGGGGATTCGTACGGTGCTCACGCCCGCCCCCGCGCAACCGCTGCCCGACGAACTGCTGGCGCTGACCGACCTGTTGGTGCCCAACGAGCATGAGGCGGCCGCGCTGACCGGCTGCCGCGACCCGCAAAAGGCGGCTGCCGCCCTGCTCGAGCGGGTCCCCGAGGTGGTCATCACGCTGGGCGCCGCGGGCAGTCTTCACGCGGCCCGTGGAGCCGAGCCGGTGACCGTACCGGCGTTGCGGGTCCGTGCGGTGGACACCACCGCGGCCGGGGACACCTTCGTCGGCGCGCTCGCGGTCGCGGTCGGCGAGGGGCGGGAAACGCGGCAGGCGCTGGCCTGGGCGTCGGCCGCCGCCGCGCTGAGCGTGCAGCGCCACGGCGCCGGCGCCTCCATGCCCGACCGCACCGAGATCGAAGCGCTGTACGTAAGGAACAACCGATGAACGACACCACACCGACGGACACTCCGCGACCCGCTCCCCTGGAGGGGATGCGCGTCCTGGACCTCGCGACGCTCTTCGCCGGGCCGCTGGCCGCGACGCTGCTCGGTGACTTCGGGGCCGAGGTCATCAAGATCGAGCACCCTCGCAGGCCCGACCCCTCGCGGGGGCACGGCCCCAGCAAGGACGGGGTGGGGCTGTGGTGGAAGCTGCTGGGCCGGAACAAGCGCAACATCACTCTCGATCTGTCGGCGCCCGACGGCCGTGAGGTGCTGCTCAGACTGGCGGCCGATGCCGATGTGATCATCGAGAACTTCCGGCCGGGCACGCTTGAGAAGTGGGACCTGGGCTGGGACCGGCTCGCGGCGGTGAACCCGCGGCTGGTGCTGGCCCGGGTGACGGGTTTCGGACAGTTCGGCCCGTATGCGCGGCGTCCCGGATTCGGCACGCTCGCCGAAGCGATGAGCGGTTTCGCCGCGATGACCGGCGAGCCGGACGGCCCGCCGACGCTGCCGCCCTTCGGTCTCGCCGACTCGGTCGCCGCGTTGTCCACCGCGTACGCCGTGATGGCCGCCCTGTCGGGCCGCGACCGTACCGGGCGGGGGCAGGTCGTCGACATGGCGATCGTGGAGCCGATGCTCGCGGTCCTCGGACCGCAGGCCATCTGGTACGACCAGCTCGGCTATGTGCAGCCGCGCACCGGCAACCGTTCCAACAACAACGCGCCGCGCAACACCTACCGCACCCGGGACGGCAAGTGGGTCGCCGTGTCCACCTCCGCGCAGTCGATCGCGGAACGGGTGATGCGGCTGGTGGGGCGCCCGGAGCTCATCGACGAACCCTGGTTCGCGTCCGGTGCGCAGCGGGCCCGGCACGCCGATGAACTGGATGAGGCGGTCAGCCGCTGGATCGCCCGGCACGACAGGGCAGCGGTGATGAAGGCGTTCGAGGAGGCGGAGGCGGCCATCGCCCCGGTCTACGAGATCGCGGACGCCATGGACGACCCGCAGTACCAGGCGCTGGGCACCTTCGCCGAGGTGCCGGACGAGGAGCTGGGCACCATCCGGATGCAGAACGTGTTGTTCCGGCTCTCCGAAACCCCCGGGGCCATCCGATGGGCGGGCCGGCCGCACGGCGCGGACACCGATGAGGTGCTGTCCGGGATCGGCCTCGACGAGTCCGCCATCGCGGCGCTGCGCGCGTCCGGGGCGGTCCGGTGAACGCGGCGCTGACCTGGCTGTACGTCCCCGGGGACCGGCCGGAAGTGGTGGCGAAGGCGCTGCACAGCGGGGCCGATGTGGTGCTGGTCGACCTGGAGGACGCGGTCGCCCCCGACCGCAAGGCGTATGCCCGCGCGGCGACCGTCGAACTCCTCACCGACCCGGTCCCCGGGCCCTCACCGGTGCACGTCCGGATCAACGCGCTGGACGGCCCGCTGGCCGCGGACGATGTGCGGGCGCTGGCCACGCTGCCCGGCCTGGCGGGACTGCGGCTGCCGAAGGCCAACGGTCCGGGAGAGGTGCGCGCCGTGGCCGACCGGGTGGCTGCGGCGGGCGGGCCGGCGGAGCTGCCGCTCTTTCCGATACTGGAGTCGGCGCTGGCGGTGGAGCGCGCCTACGAGATCGCCACCGCCACGGTGGCGGTGGGCGGTATCGCGCTCGGCGAGGCGGATCTCTGCGCCGATCTGGGCGTCCAGGACGACGCCGGCCTTGCCTGGCCGCGCAGCCGCACGGTGGTCGCCGCGCGGGCCGCCGGTCTGGCGCCGCCGGCGCAGTCGGTCTTCACCGATGTGCGCGATCTGGACGGCCTGGCCGCGTCCTGCGCCCGGGGCCGGGCGCTGGGGTTCCTCGGACGGGCGGCGATCCATCCTCGCCAGCTGCCGGTGATCGAGCGGGCGTATCTGCCGACCCCGGCGGAGGTCCGGGCGGCGGAGGACGTCGTGCTGGCCGCGGTGTCCGAGGCGGGGGCGCTGGCGCTTCCGGATGGGCGCTTTGTGGATGCGGCGGTGGTGGCGGGGGCGCGGCGCACGCTTGAGTTGGCGGGGCGCGATCGCCGGGGCTGACGCCCCTCCCCCTCTTCCGGGGCTCCGCCCCGGACCCCGCTCCTCAAACGCCGCAGGGGCTGGATTGTGCCCCGCGGGGGTTACATCCCGGGGGGCCTGGCAGGGATCATCCCCGCAAGGGGCCCGGCAGAGGTCGTCCCCCAGGGGGTCAGGTCTGGTCGGCCTTGGCTTCTGCCTTGGCTTCGGCTGCGGGAAGGGCGTCCGGGTCGGATTCCGGGTCGGTGTCCGTGTTGGCCTCGGGGGTGGCCTCGGCGTCGGGCTCGGTCTCCTCGGCCGCTTCAGCGGCCCCGGCCCCCGCGGCGGGTTCCACGATCGGCTCGCGGCCCGGGCGTAGCTTCGACGAGACGACGAAGTACGTCACCGCGAGCAGGAACACGATCATCGCGGTCCAGTCGTTGAGCCGCAGACCGAGAATGTGGTGCGCGTCGTCGACCCGCATGTACTCGATCCAGCCGCGTCCGACGCAGTAGGAGGCGACATACAGGGCGAAGGCCCGGCCGTGGCCGAGCTTGAAGCGGCGGTCCGCCCAGATGACGAGCAGCCCGACGCCGACGCACCAGAGCGACTCGTAGAGGAACGTCGGGTGGTAGGTCCCGGCGATACGGTCCGGGCCCTGGCTGATCTTGAGCGCCCACGGCAGGTCCGTCGGCTTGCCGTACAGCTCTTGGTTGAACCAGTTGCCCCAGCGGCCGATGGCCTGGGCGAAGGCGAGGCCGGGCGCCAGTGTGTCGGCCCAGGCCGGCAGCGGGATACCGCGACGGCGGCAGCCGATCCAGGCTCCGACCGCGCCGAGCGCGACCGCGCCCCAGATGCCGAGGCCGCCCTCCCAGATCTTGAAGGCGTTGACCCAGTCCCGGCCATCGGTGAAGTACAGCTCGTAGTCGGTGATGACGTGGTAGAGCCGTCCGCCGACCAGCCCGAAGGGCACGGCCCACACGGCGATGTCGGCCACCGTGCCGGCGTTGCCGCCCCGGGCGACCCAGCGCTTGTTGCCGTACCAGACGGCGACGAAGACACCGATGATGATGCAGAACGCATAGCCGCGCAGCGGAATCGGTCCGAGGTGGACCACGCCGGTCGACGGACTGGGGATGTAGGCAAGGTTCATGGCACCGTCGACGCTACCTTGCCGGGTGGGGCAGGGGGCAACCCACCCGGCAACGTAGTGATAACGAGGGGCGGCCGAACGGCGTCAGGCCGAGGGGCTCGGCGAGAGGGTGCCCGGCTTCTTCCCCTTGTTCGCCTCGGCGACCCACTTCTTCAGATGGGCGGGCGTGATCTGCTCATTGCCCTTCTTCGGGTAGATCGGTTCGCCGTTCAGCTGGACGGTGGGCGTGCCGCTGAATTTGCCCTTCTGGAAGGCCGCATTGGACTTCTTCACCCAGCCGTCGTGCTTCCCCTCGTTCACACAGGAGGTGAAGGCGGCCGTCTTCAGCCCGGGGACCCTGCCCGCCAGCTCGATCAGCCGGCTGTTCTTGGCGAAGGCGTCGTCGGTCTCCTCGGGCTGGTTCTCGTACAGCACGTCGTGGTAGGCGGGGAACTTCCCCGCGGACTGCGCACAGGCGGCCGCGTTGGCAGCGCGCAGCGAGCCCGAGCCGCCCATGTTGCCGTCGATCAGGGTGACGAGGTGGTACTCGACCTTGACCTGGCCGGACTGCTCCAGCTGATGGACGGTGCTGCGGAAATCGGTCTCGAACTGATCGCAGGCCGGGCAGCGGAAGTCCTCCCACACGGTGAGCGTGGACGGTGCGTCGCTCGCGCCCACCGGGATCGCCAGGCTGTCCTTTCCGGTCGCGCCCTGCGGCGGGAGCGCCGCATGTGCGGTGGTGGTGCCGCTGTCGTCGCCGGAGTCGGCCGCGACGACGCCGATCACGGCGGCCAGCGCCAGTACGCCCACCACGGCACCGCCGACGATCAGTCCGCGCCTGCGCTTGTCCCGCGCCTTCTGCTTCTGGCGCTCTTCGATGAGCCGCTCTCGGGCGGCCCTCTTCGCGTCTCGGTTCTTCTCGCTCACACCCGCAGCAACGAACCGGGGAGGCACCAGCGTGCCTCCCCGGTCGCACTTCCACCCGTACGAGCGACGGCGTCAGCTTCGGCGTACGCCCTTGGCCAACTCGCCCGCCAGTTCGCGCACGGCCGCCAGACCGGCGCTCTCGTCGGCCGCGTCCAGCATGCGCTTGACGAACGCGGATCCGACGATCACACCGTCGGAGAATCCGGCGACCTCCGCGGCCTGCGCGGCGTTCGAGACGCCGAGCCCCACACAGACGGGCAGTGCGGTGGTGGCCCGGGTGCGCCGGACCAGGTCCTGGGCCTGCTCGCCCACCGAGGTCCTGGTGCCGGTGACGCCCATCAGCGAGGCCGCGTACACGAAACCGGACCCGGCGGCGGTGATCGTCGCGAGGCGTTCGTCCTTGCTGCTCGGGGCGACGACGAAGACGGTGGCCAGACCGTGCTTCTCCGCGTGCTCACGCCACAGCGCGGACTCCTGGACCGGCAGATCGGGCAGGATGCAGCCGGCCCCGCCCGCCTCGGCCAGCTCCGCGGTGAAGCGCTCGACGCCGTACCGGTCGACCGGATTCCAGTACGTCATCACCAGGATCGGCGCGCCGGTCGCCCGGTAGGCCTCACGCACCGTGCGGAGCACGTCGGCAATCTTCACCCCGCCCTTGAGGGCGATATCGTCGGCGGTCTGGATGACCGGTCCGTCGAGGACCGGGTCGCTGTGCGGCAGACCGACCTCGACGATGTCGGCCCCGCCGTCGATGACCGCCTGCACGGCGGCGATCCCGCCGTCGACGGTGGGGAACCCGGCCGGCAGGTACGCGATGAGCGCGGCCCGGTCCTCGGTCCTCGCCCGGTCGAGGACCGAACTCAGCAGTTCGATGTTGCCGCTCACTTGGTGACCTCCGCATCCGCGCCGTACAGCCCGAAGTAGCGGGCAGCCGTGTCCATGTCCTTGTCACCGCGGCCGGACAGATTGACCACGATCAGGCCGTCCTTGCCGAGTTCCTTGCCGAGATCCAGCGCACCGGCCAGCGCGTGCGCGGACTCGATGGCCGGGATGATTCCTTCGGTACGCGAGAGCAGCCGCAGCGCCTGCATGGCCTGGTCGTCGGTGATCGCGCGGTATTCGCCCCGCCCGATGTCCTTCAGGTAGGCGTGCTCCGGGCCGATTCCCGGGTAGTCGAGGCCGGCCGAGATCGAGTAGGGCTCGGTGATCTGGCCCTCCTCGTCCTGCAGGACGTACGACCGGGAGCCGTGCAGAATACCCGGCTCACCGGCGGAGAGGGTGGCCGCGTGCTCGCCGGTCTCGATGCCGTGGCCGGCCGGCTCGAAGCCGAGCAGCCGGACCCCGGCGTCCGGAAGGAACGCGTGGAAGAGGCCGATGGCGTTGGAACCGCCGCCGACGCAGGCGGCGACCGCGTCGGGCAGCCGCCCGGTCCGCTGCAGGATCTGCCGCCGCGCCTCCACCCCGATCACCCGGTGGAAGTCGCGCACCATGGCGGGGAAGGGGTGCGGTCCCGCGACCGTACCGAAGAGGTAGTGCGTGCGGTCCACATTGGCGACCCAGTCGCGGAACGCTTCGTTGATGGCGTCCTTGAGGGTGCGGCTGCCCGACTTCACGGCGATGACCTCGGCGCCGAGCATGCGCATCCGGGCGACGTTGAGTGCCTGGCGTTCGGTGTCGATCTCGCCCATGTAGATGGTGCACTCGAGGCCGAACAACGCGCAGGCGGTCGCCGTCGCGACGCCGTGCTGGCCGGCACCGGTCTCGGCGATGACCCGGGTCTTGCCCATCCGCTTGGTGAGCAGTGCCTGGCCGAGCACGTTGTTGATCTTGTGTGATCCGGTGTGGTTGAGGTCCTCGCGCTTGAGGAACATCCGCACGCCGCCGGCGTGCTCGGCGAAACGCGGGACCTCGGTGAGGGCGCTCGGCCGTCCTGTGTAGTCGGCCATGAGCTCGTTGAGTTCGGCCGCGAACGACGGGTCGGCCTTGGCCTTGTCGTACTCGACGGCGACTTCGTCCACCGCGGCGACCAGCGCCTCGGGGATGAACTTGCCGCCGAATTCACCGAAATAGCCGTCGGTGCCGGGGATCCGGCCGTCGGGGTCGGGAATGAAGAAATCTGAAGACATGCGTGATCTCCACGGGTACACGTACGGGTACACGACCGGGTACGACGGGTCGCGTACGGGGGAGGTGGGCGGTGTCGCTGAGCGGTTCGCTCAGCGACGCCATCGCATGCCGTTGATCTGGCCGGGCTCGGAGCCGATGTGATAGCGCACCCGCCGCCCCCGCACCCGCCGTGCGGGCGCACGGCAGCCGCGCGGCTTGCACCCGCGGAGGAGGGCGGCGAAGGCGGTCATGGCGGGTCAGCCCCGCCCGTGGCGCAGCGCGGGGTGGGCGCCGGCGGCGACGAGGTCGGCGACGGCCGACTTCGGGTTTCCGCCGGTGACCAGCGACTCGCCGACCAGGACCGCGTCGGCGCCCGCGTTGGCGTAGGCGATCAGGTCGTGCGGGCCGCGGACCCCGGACTCGGCGACCTTGACGACGTGCGCCGGGATCTCGGGGGCGACCCGTTCGAAGGTGCCGCGGTCGACCTTGAGCGTCTTGAGGTTGCGCGCGTTGACCCCGACGATCCGGGCGCCGGCCTCGACGGCTCGTTCGGCCTCGTCCTCGTCGTGCGCCTCGACCAGCGGGGTGAGCCCGATCGACTCGGCGCGCTCGATCAGCGAGACCAGCGCCTCCTGCTCCAGCGCCGCGACGATCAGCAGCACCAGGTCGGCGCCGTAGGCCCGCGCCTCCCAGAGCTGGTAGGCGGTGACGATGAAGTCCTTGCGCAGGACCGGGATGTCGACCTTGGCCCGGACCGCCTCCAAATCGGCGAGCGATCCGCCGAAGCGGCGCTGCTCGGTGAGCACGGAGATCACCGAGGCTCCGCCGGCCTCGTAGTCGGCGGCGAGCGCGGCGGGGTCGGCGATCGCGGCCAGCGCGCCCTTCGACGGGCTGGAGCGTTTGACCTCGCAGATCACCTTCACGCTGTCGCCACGCAGCGCGGCGACCCCGTCCTGCGCCGGGCGGGCCTTCGCCGCGCGCTCCTTGAGCTCATCGAGGCTGACGCTCGCCTGACGTTCCGCGAGGTCGGCGCGTACGCCTTCGATGATCTCGTCGAGCACACTCACGCGAGCGGCCCCCTTCCGGGACGGTGTGGATGGATCAGGTTCAGCCAGTCCGATGTTATCCGCATCGGGGCGCGGGCTCCGCATCAAGCCGGTGGGAGTCCCACTGGGTGGGCGTTCACGGAGCCAGTGCGGACCCCATGGGAAGGTTCCGTACAACGGTGAAAACCAGGATCACGGCCCCGATCGCCCACCAGTACGCCGGACGGAGCGTGACCTGTGTGGGGCGCCCCCGTACGGCACGAATCAGCCACACGGCCATCACCACGGCGAAGACGCCGTAGCCGATGACGGCGAGCGCGTTGTCACCGAGAGCGGCCCGGAAATCGCCGTGCGCGACCGCATGGGCGCTGCGCAGCCCGCCGCAGCCGGGGCAGTAGATCCCGGTGAGGGCGAGCAGCGGGCAGACCGGGTAGTGGCCGGGGTGGTTCGGGTCGACCGAGCCCACGTATCCGAAGGCGGCGCCCACGGCGATCAGGGTGCCGATCGGGGTGAGGAGTCGCCGGACCGGCGATTCCGATGAGGGGGCCGACCGCCGGGGCCGGAAGGCGGCGGGCGTTGCGTATGGATCCACTCGGTGATTCTCCCCGTTCACGCGAGAAGGCGCAGCCCGTGGGGGGCTGCGCCTCGCATCGGAAGTCCGCTGACCCGGAAGTCCGCGGTCCGCGGTCAGTGCTGCTGGTACTGAGCGGCCTGGTTCCTGGCGCGGACGCTCTCTTCGCTCTCCTTGGGCATGCCCAGTCCGGCGAGCTTCATGGCGTATCCGACGATGCCGCCGATGGCGACCACGACCAGACCGGCCCAGAAACCGAACGGATTGGCCGCGACCATGAAGGCGCCCGCCACGCAGAAGCCGATGAAGGCGATGATGACGCCGGTCCAGGCGGCCGGGGTGTGTCCGTGGCTGGTGCCCGCCATGAGCTGCTCCTCGTTAGCTGTACGTCAAAAGCTGTACGTCAAAAATGCTGTGCGTCAAAAGCTGACGTCAAAGATCTGTGCACGCATTGTCTCGCACCCGCTCACCACCCACCGAACTGGGGGGCGAGCCGTCCGTCATGCTTCGCGGGTCGGGTCCTCACCGCGGTCGAGTGCCTTCCAGATCTCCTCGGGCCGTTCCGGGTCCGGGGCCCGGCGGGGGGCCCGACGCGGTCGGGGTGTGCCGTCGCGCTCGTAGCGTCCGGACATGGCAGGCCATTGTTTGCCGTACCGCAGAGCGAGCAGTCCCGCCATCAGGATCAGCAGGCTGCCGACGGCTGTCACGTAGGGCCATGCGGTGTGGGAGAGCGAGTCGATGGTGGCTGCGGTGTTGCCGGCCACCCGGGCGGCCTTCTCGTCCAGCGCGCTGCTGTCCCCGGCGCCGATGAAGGCCGAGGTGGCCGCGCCGGCTCCGCAGAGAGCCAGTATCGCGGAGACCAGCAGCCGCCCGGCGCTGCGTACCGCGAAGACCGCGACAAGTGCGGCCAGGCCCACTATCGCCAGTGCGGTGGGGAGACCGGTGACGTCGCCTCCGTCGGCCGAGAGCGGCAGCGAACCGCCGGCGCCGATGGCGGCCTTGCCCTCGGCCCAGGTCTGCCCCGAGGAGAGCAGCACGACGGCGGCGCCGATGGCGCCGAGCACCAGGGCGGTGGCAAGACTGCGGCGGCCGCCCGTGGAGGCGGCGGCCGGTCCTGTTTCGGATCGGGGCGTAGGGACGGCACTCACGTACTCCACTATCCCCCGAGAAGCGCACCGGCCGACACCCGGGGCCCGAGACAACCCGGCCGGCCCCGCGCCCCGTGCCGAACGGTACGGCTCCTTCACCGGCCGAGCCGGCCGGCCGTGTGCACCGCGCGGAGCACCGCGGCTGCCTTGTTACGGCACTCCGTGTCCTCCGCGACCGGGTCGGAGTCGGCCACCACACCGGCTCCGGCCTGCACATATGCCGTGCCGTCGCGGAGCAGCGCGGTGCGGATGGCAATGGCGGTGTCGGAGTCGCCGGCAAAGTCCAGGTAGCCGACGCAGCCGCCGTAGAGTCCGCGCCGCGACGGCTCGAGTTCGTCGATGATCTGCATCGCGCGGGGCTTGGGGGCTCCGGAGAGGGTGCCTGCGGGGAAGCACGCGGTCAGCACGTCGAAAGCGGTACGGCCTTCGGCCACCCGGCCTGTGACGGTGGACACGATGTGCATGACATGCGAGTACTTCTCGACCGACATGAAGTCCACGACCTCGACGGAACCCGGCTCGCAGACCCGCCCCAGGTCGTTGCGGCCCAGGTCGACGAGCATCAGATGCTCGGCACGCTCCTTCGGGTCCGCGAGCAGTTCCTCGGCCAGCGCCTGGTCCTCCTGCGGGGTGGCGCCCCGGTGGCGGGTGCCCGCGATCGGGTGGACCATCGCGCGCCCGTCCTCGACCTTGACCAGGGCCTCGGGGCTCGACCCGACGACATCGAAGCCGTCGAAGCGGAACAGGTACATGTACGGCGACGGGTTGGTGGCGCGCAGCACCCGGTAGACGTCGAGTGCGCTCGCCGTGCACGGGGTTTCGAAGCGCTGCGAGGGCACGACCTGGAAGGCCTCTCCGGCCCTGATCCGTTCCTTGATGTCGTCGACCGCGTCCTGGTATGCCGTGCCGCCCCACAGTGCGGTGTACTCCGGCAGTTCGGAGGCCGGCAGCGTCACCGGAGCGGTCCTGGCGGGCTGTGCGAGGTCGGCCTCCATGGCGTCGAGCCGGGCCACGGCGTCGGCGTACGCCTCGTCGACGCCGGTGTCGAGGTCGTTGTGGTTGATCGCGTTGGCGATCAGGAGGACCGATCCGTCCCAGTGGTCGAGCACCGCGAGGTCCGAGGTGAGCAGCATGGTCAGCTCGGGGAGCCGTAGGTCGTCGCGCTCGCCCGGGCCGATCTTCTCCAGCCGGCGCACGATGTCGTACCCCAGATAGCCGACCATTCCCCCGGTGAACGGCGGCAGTCCCGCCGCGAGGTCGTGCGGGGTGTGCAGGGCCTGCACGGTGGCGCGCAGCGCCTGGAGCGGGTCGCCGTCCACGGGGACGCCGACCGGCGGGGTGCCCTCCCAGTGCGTCCGCCCCTCGCGCTCGGTGAGGGTGGCGGCGGACCGCACCCCGATGAACGAGTAACGGGACCAGGCACGTCCGTTCACCGCCGACTCGAGGAGAAACGTCCCCGGCCGCTCGGCCGCGAGCTTGCGGTACAGGCCCACCGGGGTGTCGCCGTCGGCGAGGAGTTTGCGGCTGACGGGGATGACGCGGCGGTCTGCGGCGAGTTTGCGGAAGGTCTCCAGGTCCATGGCGGAAAGCTTAGGGCGCAGCGCAAGCCGGCTCGGCAGCGCAAGCCGGCTCAGCCGAGGAGCACGTCCGCGTCGAAGCACGTGCGCTCACCCGTGTGACAGGCCGCTCCCACCTGGTCCACCTTGACCAGGACCGTGTCCGCGTCGCAGTCCAGCGCCACCGACTTGACGTGCTGGACGTGGCCGGAGGTGTCGCCCTTCACCCAGTACTCCTGGCGGCTGCGCGACCAGTAGGTGCAGCGGCCGGTGGTGAGTGTGCGGTGCAGGGCCTCGTCGTCCATCCAGCCGAGCATGAGGACCTCGCCGGTGTCGTACTGCTGGGCGATGGCCGGAATCAGGCCGTCCGCGGTGCGCTTGAGACGGGCGGTGATGTCGGGGGCGAGACCGCTGGGGCCCGGCGTGCTGGTCATGGGCCCATTGTGCCGTGCGAAGGGGGCACGCCAGGGCCGCGTCCACTGGGCGGAACGGGGGCGGCCGCCGTACTCTGGCGGGCATGTCGACCCATGCGAAGCGCGAACGACTCCTCCTGGCCGACCTCTTGGAGGCGGCTGGACCCGACGCCGCGACGCTCTGCCACGGCTGGAAAACCCGCGATCTCGCCGCCCATGTGGTGGTCCGGGAGCGGCGCCTCGACGCGGCGGGCGGAATCATGATCGGCGCGCTCAAGGGGCGTCTCGACCGGGTACAGGGCGAATTCGCCTCGAAGCCGTACGAGGAGCTGATCCAGCTGATCCGTACCGGGCCGCCGAAGTTCTCCCCCTTTTCGGTCAAGCAGGTCGACGAGGGTGCCAACGCCGTGGAGTTCTATGTGCACACGGAGGACGTCCGGCGGGCGCAGCCCGACTGGACGGCGCGTGAGCTGGACCCGGTGTTCGCGGAGGCGCTGTGGAAGCGACTGGAGAAGACGGCCAGGATGATCGGTCGCAAGGCACCGGTGGGCCTGGTGCTGCGCCGCCCCGACGGCCAGACCGCGGTGGCCCACCGCGGCACCCCGGTGGTGACGGTCACCGGGGAGCCGGGTGAGCTGACCATGTTCGCCTTCGGCCGGCAGGACGCGGCGCGGGTGGACCTGGAAGGGGACAAGGACGCCTCGGCCAAGGCGATCGAGGCCAAGCTCGGCATGTGAGACCCGCGGGGCGGCGCGTTGCGGTCGCGCGATGCGGCGGCGCGATGCGTCGCTCGGCTCAGCGTGCGAGTTCCGCTCGGCGCAGCACCCTGGAGGCCAGTCCGATCAGCGCGCCCGTCGCGCAGACGGCGGCGCTGGTGACGAAGACCGGGCCGGTGCCGCACGCCCCGATCGCGGCGCCCGTCACCGGGTAGCTGAGCGGTGCGATGCCGAGGGTGAAGAGGGTGGCGACCGAGGTGACCCGGCCCAGGTAGGCGGCTTCGGTCACCGTCTGCAGCAGCGCTCCGCAGATCGCCCCGCTGAGCCCGGCCAGCGCGCCGATGAGGGCGCCCGCTACGGCGGCGAGGGCGACCGAGGGGGCGAAGGCCAGCCCCGCGGTGGAAACGGCTCCGCCGAGCAGAGCGCACGACTGCACCAGTCCGGCCCGCGGTATGCGTCCTCGTACCGCGAGCAGCAGCGAGGCGGCTCCGGCGCCGGCCCCGAAGGCCGCGAGAATCCAGCCCATCCCGGCCGCTCCCCAGCCGCGGTGCTGGGCGAGCAGCGTGAGGCCGATGTTCAGCGGTCCGACGAATCCCAGCTCACCGATGGCGAGGACCAGCATCAGCGGCGCCAGCACCGCGTGGCCCCGGATGTAGCGCAGCCCGTCGCCGAGCTCGCGCCAGGCGGTGCCTTCGCTCTTCACACCGGTCGCGGGGGGCGGCGCGATCCGCACCCGGAGCAGCAGCGCCAGCGAGAGTGCGAAGAGCAGGCCGGCCGCGGCGAACGCGGTCGCCGACCCGCCGAGCGCGACCGCGAGTCCACCGGCCGGGGCGCCGGTGACATAGGCGACGCGGGAGGCGAGGCCGCGGAGCCCCTGGACCCGGCCGAGCTGGCCCTCCGTGGTGATCCGCGGTGGCAGTGCGCCCACCGCGGGCAGGAACAGCGCGTCGACCACGCCGAAGACCAGGGCGACCGCAATCAGCAGGCCGAGCGCCGGGCCGGTGACCAGCAGCAGGGCCACCATCCCCAGGATGATCACCGAGCGGGCCGCGTCGCTGCCGATGACGACCCGGCGCGGCCCGAAGCGGTCGGCCACCACTCCCCCGCCGAGCATCAACAGAGCACGCGGTACCGCGCCGACGGCGAGGACGAGCCCGGCCTGGGCGGGACTGCCGGAGCGGGCCGCCGCCCAGGAGAGCGCCAGGTAGTAGACGCTGTCGCCGACCGTCGAAGCGGTGTACGCACCGAGCCAGCGCAGCACGTTGGCGTCCCGGTGCGCGGACCGCTCGGGAAGTTCGGCGGATACGACAGTGGCCGTGCTCGTCCCGGTCACGGCGCTACCGCACCGGGTGCCCCGCGCCCCGCAGCGTCTCCTTGACCTGCGAGACCCGCAGATCACCGAAATGGAAGACGGAGGCGGCGAGCACCGCGTCCGCGCCCGCCGCGATGGCCGGCGGGAAGTGCGGCAGGGCGCCCGCGCCGCCGCTGGCGATGACCGGGACGGTGACGTGTTTGCGGACTGCCGCGATCATTTCGGTGTCGTAGCCGTCCTTGGTGCCGTCCGCGTCCATCGAGTTGAGCAGGATCTCGCCGGCGCCGAGCTCGGCCGCCCGGTGGGCCCATTCCACGGCGTCGATGCCGGTGCCTTCGCGGCCGCCGTGCGTGGTGACCTCGAAGGAGCCGTCGGCGGTGCGCCTGGCGTCGACCGACAGGACCAGGACCTGGCGGCCGAAGCGTTCGGCGATCTCCCGGATGAGCTCGGGGCGGGCGATGGCCGCGGTGTTCACGCCCACCTTGTCCGCGCCGGCCCGCAACAGCTTGTCGACGTCCTCGGTGGTCCGGATGCCGCCGCCCACGGTGAGCGGGATGAAGACCTGTTCGGCGGTGCGGCGCACCACGTCGTAGGTCGTCTCGCGGTTGCCGGAGGACGCGGTGATATCGAGGAATGTCAGCTCGTCGGCGCCCTCGGCGTCGTACAGCTTGGCCATCTCGACGGGGTCGCCCGCGTCGCGCAGGTTCTGGAAGTTGACGCCCTTGACGACTCGGCCGTTGTCCACGTCGAGGCAGGGGATGACCCGTACGGCGAGTGTCATGCGGGGTCCCCCCGGTAGGCCTCGACCTCGACCTCGACGACCAGGCTGGGGTCGATGAAGCCGGCGACGATGATCATTGATGTGGCCGGGCGCACCGTGTCGAACAGTGCCTTGTGGGCGCGTCCGACGTCGTCCACGTCTCTGGCGTGGGTGATGTACATCCGGGTGCGCACCACGTCTTCGACGCCGAGGCCGAGCTCCTTGAGCGCGTCGATGGCGACGCCGAAGGCGGTGACGGCCTGGTCGTAGGGGCCGCCTGCGGCGATCTGGCCGTTGACGACGGACGTGCAACCGGAGACCAGGACGAGGCCGTTGGGGAGTTCCACCGCACGGGAGTAGCCGATGCTCTCCTCCCAGGGGCCGTCCGATGCGATACGGCGAATGCCGGTCATCCGGACACCACCGCGAGCGCCTCCTCCAGGGTGAACGCCTCGGCATACAGCGCCTTGCCGACGATCGCGCCCTCCACACCGGCGGGAACCAGCGAGGAGATGGCCCGCAGGTCGTCGAGGGACGAGACGCCGCCGGAGGCGACGACGGGCTTGTCGGTGGCCGCGCAAACGTTCTTCAGCAGCTCCAGGTTGGGGCCCTGGAGGGTGCCGTCCTTGGCGATGTCGGTGACCACGTAGCGGGCGCAGCCCTCGGAGTCGAGGCGGGCCAGCGTCTCGTAGAGGTCGCCGCCGTCGCGGGTCCAGCCGCGGCCGCGCAGTGTGGTGCCGCGTACGTCGAGGCCGACCGCGATCTTCTCGCCGTGCTCAGCGATGATCTTGGCGACCCACTCGGGAGTCTCCAGTGCCGCGGTGCCGAGGTTGACCCGGGTGCAGCCGGTGGCGAGGGCCGCGGCCAGCGAGGCGTCGTCGCGGATGCCGCCCGACAGTTCGACCTTGATGTCCATCGCCGAGGCCACCTCGGAGATCAGCTCCCGGTTGTCGCCGGTGCCGAAGGCGGCGTCCAGGTCGACGAGATGCAGCCACTCGGCGCCCGCGCGCTGCCAGGCGAGCGCGGCTTCGAGCGGGGAGCCGTAGGAGGTCTCGGAGCCGGACTCGCCGTGCACCAGACGGACCGCCTGGCCGTCGCGGACGTCGACGGCGGGGAGGAGTTCGAGCTTCTTCTGCAACGCAGACATCACAGGGTTCCGATCCAGTTGGTCAGCAGCTGGGCGCCGGCGTCGCCGGACTTCTCGGGGTGGAACTGGGTGGCCCGCAGCGGGCCGTTCTCCACGGCCGCGACGAAACGTTCGCCGTGGGTGGCCCAGGTGACGCGGGGCGCGCGGATCCGGGCGTTGGTGACTTCCAGCGACCAGTCGTGCGCGGCGTAGGAGTGCACGAAGTAGAAACGCGCCTCCGGGTCGAGACCCGCGAAGAGCTGGGAGTCCTCGGGGGACTCCACGGTGTTCCATCCCATGTGCGGTACGACATCGGCCTGCAGCGGGCCCACCGTGCCGGGCCATTCGTCGAGCCCTTCGGTCTCCACGCCGTGTTCGATGCCGCGGCCGAAGAGGATCTGCATGCCGACGCAGATGCCCATGACGGGGCGCCCGCCGGCCAGCCTGCGGCCGATGATCCAGTCACCGCGGGCCTCCTTGAGTCCCTGCATGCAGGCGGAGAAGGCGCCGACCCCGGGGACCAGCAGCCCGTCGGCGTTCATCGCCCGGTCGAAGTCGCGGGTGATCTCGACATCCGCCCCGACATGGGCGAGAGCCCGTTCCGCGGACCGGACGTTGCCGAAGCCGTAGTCGAAGACCACGACCTTCTTCGAGGCCGGCTTGCCGGGGGCGGTCACGACCAGATCCCCTGGATCCGCATCACACCCGCGGCCAGGCACATCACCGAGCCGATGGAGAGCAGGACGAGCAAGCTCGCGGGCATCTTCTGCTTGTAGAAGGAGTAGACGCCGCCGAGCAGGAAGAGTCCGACGACGATCAGGATGGTGTTGAGGCCAGTCATGCTTACAGTGCGCCCTTGGTCGAAGGAAGGATGCCCGCCGCACGCGGGTCGTGTTCGCAGGCGTAACGCAGCGCGCGGGCCAGGGCCTTGAACTGGCACTCCACGATGTGGTGGGCGTTGCGTCCGTACGGTACGTGGACGTGCAGCGCGATCTGCGCCTGGGCGACGAAGGACTCCAGGATGTGCCGGGTCATCGTCGTGTCGTAGGAGCCGATCATCGGCGCCATGTTCTCCGGCTCGGTGTGCACCAGGTAGGGGCGGCCCGAGAGGTCCACGGTGACCTGGGCGAGCGATTCGTCCAGCGGCACCGTGCAGTTGCCGAACCGGTAGATGCCGACCTTGTCGCCGAGCGCCTGCTTGAAGGCGGCACCGATCGCGAGGGCGGTGTCCTCGATGGTGTGGTGCGAGTCGATGTGCAGATCGCCGTCGGTCTTGACCGTGAGGTCGAAGAGGCCGTGCCGGCCGAGCTGGTCGAGCATGTGGTCGTAGAAGCCGACGCCGGTCGACACGTCGACCTTGCCGGTGCCGTCGAGGTTGACCTCGACGACCACCGAGGTCTCCTTGGTGGTCCGTTCCACCCGTCCGATGCGGCCCACGCGAGTCATGCGGTGATCTCCTTGTGCAGTGCGCGTGCCGTTTCGAGGAACGCGTCGTTCTCGGCCGGGGTGCCCACGGAGACGCGCAGCCATCCGGGGACCCCGTTGTCCCTGATCAGGACACCGTGGTCGAGGATCGCGCGCCAGGCGGCGTGGGCGTCCTCGAAGCGGCCGAACTGGATGAAGTTGGCGTCGGACGCGGTGACGTCGTAGCCGATGGCGCGCAGCTCGGTGACGATCCTGTCGCGTTCGGTCTTCAGCTGCTCGACGTACTGCAGCAGGGTATCTGTGTGCTCCAGGGCGGCGAGCGCGGTGGCCTGGGTGACGGACGACAGGTGATACGGCAGCCGGACCAGCTGGACCGCGTCCACCACGGCGGGGTGCGCGGCGAGATAGCCGAGCCGCAGGCCCGCCGCGCCGAACGCCTTGGACATCGTGCGGGAGAGCACCAGGTGCGGGCGGCCCTCGATCAGCGGGAGCAGCGACGGCTCGTGGCTGAATTCGCCGTACGCCTCGTCCAGTACGACCATCGACGGGCCTGCCGCCTGCGCGGCCTCGTACAGGGCGAGGACCGTGTCGGCGCCGACCGCGGTGCCGGTGGGGTTGTTGGGTGAGGTGATGAAGACGACGTCCGGCCGGTGCTCGGCGATGGCGCGCACCGCCGCCCGGACGTCGATGGTGAAGTCCTCGTGGCGCGGGCCGGAGATCCAGCCGGTGCCGGTGCCCCGCGCGATGAGCGCGTGCATCGAGTACGACGGTTCGAAGCCGATGGCGGTACGTCCGGGACCGCCGAAGGTCTGCAGCAGCTGCTGGATGACCTCGTTGGAGCCGTTGGCCGCCCAGACGTTCTCGGTCGCCACCCGGTGTCCGCCGGACCGGGTGAGGTACTTGGCGAGCTCGGTGCGCAGTTCGACGGCGTCCCGGTCCGGGTAGCGGTTGAGGGTGCGGGCCGCGTCACGGACCCGCTCGGCGATGCGCTCGACGAGTGCCTCGGGCAGCGGGTACGGATTCTCGTTGGTGTTCAGCCGCACGGCCACGTCCAGCTGGGGTGCGCCGTAGGCGGACTTGCCGCGCAGCTCGTCCCGTACCGGCAGATCGTCGACGCCTGTCACGGCGAGTCGGGTCGTGTCGGGGCCGCTCATGGCGTGGGCACCTTCCAGTCGAAGCGTGCCTTCATGGCGGCGCCGTGCGCGGGCAGGTCCTCGGCCTCGGCGAGGGTCACCACGTGGTGGGTGACGTCCGCGAGTGCCTGACGGGTGTAGTCGACGACGTGGATACCGCGCAGGAACGACTGGACCGACAGTCCGGACGAGTGGCAGGCGCAGCCGCCGGTGGGCAGCACGTGGTTGGAGCCGGCGCAGTAGTCGCCGAGCGAGACCGGGGCCCAGGGGCCGACGAAGATCGCGCCGGCGTTGCGGACCCGGTCGGCCACCGCTGCGGCGTCTGCGGTCTGGACCTCCAGGTGCTCGGCGCCGTACGCGTCGACGACCTTCAGGCCGTCGTCGACGGAGTCGACCAGCACGATCGCGGACTGCTTGCCCTCGAGCGCGGGGACGATCCGGTCCTCGACGTGCCGGGTGGCCGCGATCTGCGGCACCAGCTCCCGCTCGACCGCGTCGGCGAGGTCCGCCGAGTCGGTGACCAGGACCGCGGCGGCCAGCGGGTCGTGCTCGGCCTGGCTGATCAGATCGGCGGCGACATGCACCGGGTCGGCGGTGGCGTCGGCGAGTACCGCGATCTCGGTGGGGCCGGCCTCGGTGTCGATGCCGATCCGGCCGGTGAAGTAGCGCTTGGCGGCGGCGACCCAGATGTTGCCCGGCCCGGTGACCATGTTCGCCGGGGCACAGGACTCCGTGCCGTACGCGAACATCGCGACGGCGGTCGCGCCGCCGGCCGCGTACACCTCGTCGACGCCGAGCAGCGCGCAGGCCGCCAGGATCGTCGGGTGCGGCAGACCGCCGGCGTTCCCGCCGCCGGTTGACGGCTGCGCGGGGGAGGCCAGCGCGATCGATTCGACGCCGGCTTCCTGCGCGGGGACCACGTTCATGATCACGGAGGACGGGTAGACGGAACGCCCGCCCGGTGCGTACAGGCCCACCCGGCCGACCGGTACCCACTTCTCGGTGACCCTGCCGCCCGGGACGACCTGGGTGGTGTGGTCCTTGCGGCGCTGCGCGCGGTGCACCAGCCTGGCCCGCCGGATCGACTCCTCGAGCGCTTCCCTGATCTGCGGGTCGAGCTGTTCGAGGGCGGCGCTCAGCGCCTCGGCGGGCACGCGCACCCGGTCGAGCTGCACACCGTCGAATTTCTCCGCGTACTCGATCAGCGCCGCGTCGCCACGATGATGCACGTCCTCGCAGATCGGCCGCACCTTTTCCAGGGCGGCCTGTACGTCGAAGTCGGCTCGGGGCAGCAGGTCGCGCAGGGCGCCCCCCTCGGGGAGGGCCTTGCCGCGCAGATCGATTCGTGAGATCACGGGGCCAATTCTCTCAGACCGGCGGAGGGTGCCGGACGCCCGTATCAGTGGCTGATACATACCCCGCATCACTCCGGTGACCATTAGCGTTCAGTCCATCACTCGTGGGCAGGAAGGGGCGGCAGTGACCGAGGCGCAGCACGAGGACGATGCGCCCGACTGGCTGACCGGTGCCGAAGTCGGCATGTGGCAGGCCTTCCGCAACGGCAGCACCTACGATCTGCGCACCCGCAATCCGGTCCTGGACGACCCGCTGTCCACCCGCGCCTGGGGGCCGGAACGGACGGTCCGCGCCCGGGTCGTCGCGCTGCTGCTGCTCGACGGACCGCAGGCGCTGGCCGGGCGGGTCGCGGCGCTCAAGCTCCGAGGCGTGCAGATCAGCGGAGCGCTGGATCTCGCGGGTGGCCTGATCGAGCCGTACATGGAGCTGAACAGCTGCCGCTTCGAGAACGAAGTGCTGATGCCGGAGTGCCGGGTGAACACGGTGCGGATGGTCGGCTGCGCGATTCCGCGTCTGGAGGCGGCCCGGCTGCACACCCGGGGGGACCTCCATCTGCCGCGCTGCCATGTGGCCCGGGGTATCCGCCTCACCGATGCGCAGATCGGCACCGACCTGCTGCTCAACATGCTGGTGGTGCACCCCGACCGGATGGGCCGGTCGATCGCGGCCGACGGGCTGAAGGTCGCCCAGGACCTGCAGGCCGAGATGATCGAATCGCACGGCGAGGTCAGTCTGCGCGCGGCGCGGATCGGTGTCTCGCTGAGTCTCAACGGCAGCAGGCTGCTCAACCCCGCCGGACGCCGGGCGCTGAACGCCCCGCAGCTCTCGGTCGAGCGCACGCTCTATCTGACGGCCGCCGCGGCGGCTCCGGGGGGCGCCGGCCCCGGCGCCACTCCCCCGTACGGAACGGGCTCGACCCCGCGTTTCGGCACCCGGCTCCAGCCGTTCGAATGTGACGGCGGGGTGCGGCTCGACGACGGGCGCTTCGGTGATGCGGTGGATCTCCGCAGCGCGCGCTTCCGGATGCGCGGCGACCAGGAATTGTCGCTGCGCCGGATACAGACCCCGGAGTTGCGCTTCCTCGGCGAGCGCCCCGAACAGGGCAGGGTGGTGCTGTCGGGCGCCAAGGTGGTCAATCTGGTCGACATGTCGACCAGCTGGCCGGGCCCGGGCGGGCTCGCGATGGGCGGATTCACCTACGAGAACCTCGTCCCGGTCGGTCACTTCCCGCTGGACCGCCGGCTGGAGTGGGTGACTGCGGCGACCCCGGAGTACGCCCCCGAGCCCTACGAACGCCTGGCGTCGGTGCTGCGCAGCAGCGGCGAGGACGCGGACGCCCGGGAGGTGCTGCTGGCCAAGCAGCGCAGGCGCCGCGAGACGCTGCCGCTCGCCGCCAAGCTGTGGGGTTATCTGCAGGACTGGACGGTGGCGTACGGCTATCGCCCCGGTCGGGCGGCGCTGTGGATGGCGGTGCTGTGGGCCGCGGGCGCCGTGGCGTTCTCGCGCTACGACCCGCAAGCCATCAGAGGCAGCGAGCATCCGCAGTGGAACGCCGCCCTCTACTCCCTGGATCTGCTGATACCGGTGATCAATCTCGGCCAGGACGGCTACTGGAAGCTCAGCGGCGGCTGGCAGTGGGTCGCGGCCGCGCTGATCCTGCTCGGCTGGATTCTCGCCACCACGGTCGCCGCGGGGGCTTCCCGGCTGCTGCGCAGAGGTTAGTGGTTCCGGTGGGTGTTTCTCCGCGAAAGCCGCCCCCCGCCCGGAAGTTGCCCGATGCCTTTACCGCGCCTTGACTGTCTGTCGTACAACCATCACGGCCGATACGAACTCTTCACAGCTTGCCCCTGGCGCCCTCCTCACCTGCGGTTTTCAATGGTCCGCACCATGTCTTACCTTCGCTCCCTGATCGGCACCGCGCGCAGGCTGCGGCCCGGGCCACCATCTCCGGCCGGGCTGCCCTGTGACACTGAGGTGCTCCTCGACGTCCCCGACGAGCGGCTGGCTCCCGCGCTCGTCGCCGCCGCGAACGGTGAGTACGAACCGGCCGCCAAGCTGCTGGCCACCACGCGGGAAGCGGCCGAATGGGAGGACCGCGACCGGTACACCGCGCGGCTCGCCGCCTTCACGCTCAGCCGGGAGGACTGGCTCGCCGAGTGGCTCGCCGCCGCCCCCTACGATCCGGACGCGCGGCTGCTCAAGGCGGAACTGGCGGTCCTGCAGGCCTGGGACTCACCCGCGCGGGCCGAGCGGCTGCGCGAGGTCGGCCCGCTGATCGACGCGGCCGCCGACGGTGATCCGCGCGACCCGGTGCCCTGGCGTATCGCCCTGGACCACGCCCGGGGAGTGCACACCCCGCACACGGATTTCGAAAGGCTGTGGGAGCAGGCGCTGCGCCGCTCCTCCCGGCATTACGGCTGCCATGTGGCGGCCCTGCAGTACCTCTCGGCGCAGTGGTACGGATCGCATCGCGAGTGCTTCGACTTCGCCGAACAGGCCGCCGACGACGCGCTGCCGGGTTCGCTGATCCAGGCGCTGCCGGTCAGGGCGGCCTTCGCCTACCTGCTCAGTGGCGGCCGACTGCCGGTCGCCCGGGAGCGGATCGACGAGGCGGCGGACCGTGCGATAGCCCTGTCCGCCTCGTTCGGTCCTGGCAACACCTGGCAGGCAGAGATACGCAATCTGCTGGTGTACGTGCTGGTCAGCCGGGAGCGGTGGGACGAGGCGGAGGAGCAGTTCCGGCTGATCGGCCCGGATGTGACGTCGTTTCCCTGGGCCCAGCTGAGCGATGATCCGCTCGGCCGGTTCCTCGAACTGCGGTACGCCGCACGGCGTGCCGCGGGCTCCGGGCGAGGACCTCGCGGCAGGCCGGAGCACAGCCGCGCCAACGGCCATTACGCTTGACCGCTGTGACCACCGCGCGCCTGCCCCTCTTTCCGCTGAACTCGGTACTGTTCCCGGGCCTCGTGCTGCCGCTGAACGTCTTCGAGGAGCGGTATCGCGCCATGATGCGCGACCTGCTCAAGGTGGACGACGAGGCGGAGCCGCGTCGCTTCGCCGTGGTCGCCATCCGCGACGGCCACGAGGTGGCCCCGACCGAGGCCGGGCTGCCCGACGGGGCCCCGGCGCCCGAACCCGGTCCGACGGCGGGATTCGGCGACGATCCGATCCGGTCCTTCCACCAGGTGGGCTGCACCGCGGACGCCGCGACGATCCGCGAGCGCGCCGACGGCAGCTTCGAGGTGCTGGCGACCGGCACCGCCCGGATCAGGATCCACTCGGTGGACGCGAGCGGCCCCTATCTGACGGCCGAGGTCGAGGAGCTCCCGGAGGAGGAGGGCGACGAGGCGGCCACGCTCGCCGAGGGCGTACTGCGGGCCTTCCGCGCCTACCAGAAGCGGCTGGCGGGGGCGACCGAGCGTTCGCTCGCCACCGGAGCGGAGCTGCCCGACGATCCTTCGGTGGTCTCCTACCTGGTGGCCGCCGCGGCCGTACTGGACGTCCCCGCGAAGCAACGGCTGCTGGAGGCTCCGGACATCGGGAGCCGACTGCGCGCGGAGCTCACGTTGCTGCGCGCGGAGACCGCGGTGATCCGCCATCTTCCCTCGCTGCCCGCCACGGATCTGACGCGCGCCCGCACCCATCTCAACTGACCGGCCGCCGTCGCCCCCGTACAAGGAGCAGCCACCTGTGGCGAAGAAGCTGAAGAAGCAGCCGGGCGGTACGCCCGCCACCGTCGCGCTGACCGCGGCGGGCACCGACTACACCGTGCACGCGTACGCGCATGATCCCGCCGCGGCGTCCTACGGCGAGGAAGCGGCCGAGGCGCTCGGTGTCGCCCCCGGCCGGGTGTTCAAGACCCTGATCGCCGACGTCGACGGCGACCTCACCGTCGCCGTCGTCCCCGTGTCGGGTTCCCTCGACCTCAAGGCGCTGGCGTCCGCGGTGGGCGGCAAGCGCGCCACGATGGCGGATCCCGGGGCGGCGGAGCGGGCCACCGGGTATGTGCTGGGCGGCATTTCTCCGCTGGGCCAGCGGAGGCGGCTGCGGACGGTGGTCGACGCGTCGGCGTCCGGGCACGCGACGGTCTGTGTGTCCGCGGGGCGGCGGGGACTGGAGGTCGAGCTTGCGCCGGGGGATCTGGTGCGGCTCACGGGGGCGGTGCTCGCGGCCATCGGCCGGGCGTAGACGCCTGCGGCGGGCCTGTTCCCGGACTGGGGCTCCGCCCCGAACGCCGGAGGGGCTGGATATGGCTCGAGCACCCGCACGGTGAGGCTGACAAGAGCCGAAATCAAGCCCGTCCGGCGATTGAGGACACAGGGGGCCTGGGGCGGAGCCCCAGTTGCGGGAAGGGGCGGGAAGGGGACGAGGCCCGCCGCAGGCGCTACGTCCCGGCCGGGCCGTCTCCGGGACCCGGCGGCGGGGGCGTCGCGGCGTATCCGCCGGGCGTCCACACCGGCTCGGGATCCCGGGGCCCGAACACCGCTGTGACCCCGAGGTGGACCACCATCGCCGCCACCGGCCACGCCAGCAACGCCCCCTTCGCCGCCAGCCGCAACGGCGCGTCGAAGGTGACGCCCTTGCCCGCGTGCTTCGCGGCGCCGACCACGTCGTCGGACGGGCCGAGCCAGAGACCGAGACGCCAGGCGACCAGGGAGCCGAGCAGTCCGCCCACTGCCAGGGCGAGCACCAGCGCTACCCCGCCGTGCCTGCGGAAGAAGAAGGCGGCGAGTGCGCTCACCAGGCCGAATCCCAGCGCCAGCAGGGCGAACGTGCCGTCGGCACCGATCGCCTGCTCGCCCTCGGAGTCCTGGAGGAAGACGTTCTTGCCGTCGGAGACCAGCGGGACGCGCGGGGCGAGCCACACCCAGAGCAGGCCGAGCAGGACACCGGCCACCGTGAGCAGGACCGCGACGATCGCCGCCTGCCCCAGCTCGGCCCGGGTCCCGGGGCCCGGCGCGGGGTCCTCGGCCGGACCCGGCCAGCGGGTGGCTCCCGACGGGCCCTTCTGCCAGGGGTCGTCGTTGGGCGGTGGCTGGTGGGGAGGTGTCAGCGGCGCGGTCACCCTGCCATCGTGCCAGGCGGCGCTGTGTGCCGCCTCACCGGACTGCCGCCCGGCGGTACGCCCAGGTCGCGACGGCCAGCGATGCCACGCCGACGGCGGCGCAGACCGCCAGATCGAGACCGACGGCGGACCAGTCGGGATGGGAGCCGAAGGTACGGGCGAGTGCCTCGACTCCGTAGGTCGACGGCAGCAGATCACGGGCGTAGACGATCGGTTCGGGCAGCCGTCCGGCCGGCAGTACGCCCAGCAGCAGCGCGGCCGACATGCCCAACTGGCCGAGCAGGGTGGCCAGTTCCTGGCGCGGTGCGAGCAGCCCCAGTGCCGCGCCGAGACCGGCGAGCGCTGCGCCGGCGAGCGGAATCACGGCGGCAAGCACCCAGAGGTGGGCCAGCGGCAGCTGGAAGAGCACCGAGCCGGCCACGGCGGTGACCACGGTGCCCGGCACGGTGAAGGAGGCATAGGCTCCCGCCGTGCCGAGGACCACGGACGCGGGCGGCACCGGCAGGGTGGCGTAGTGGTCGAGTCCGCCGCTCGCCCGCAGTTGCCCGAAGTACTGGGCGAGCAGGTTCAGCGCGACGAAGGC
This sequence comes from Streptomyces sp. NPDC051322, assembly GCF_040689485.1. Taxonomy (NCBI): domain Bacteria; kingdom Bacillati; phylum Actinomycetota; class Actinomycetes; order Kitasatosporales; family Streptomycetaceae; genus Streptomyces; species Streptomyces sp. NPDC051322. The sequence goes on from NZ_JBFBAK010000001.1 coordinate 264,984, forward strand.
GACGACCAGCACCGAGGAGCCGGCGACCACGGCCCGTGCCTCGGGTCCGCCGTCGACGACCCCGCGCATCAGGATCATGATCCCGATGGACTGGAAGGTGGCGACGAACAACAGCGGGATACGAGCCACCCGCGCCCGGGACAGCTGCGCCCGGTAGACGGCCGCGAGCGCCGGCAGCAGCCGCGCACGGGGGGCGAGCGGCGCCGCGGAGCTCTCGGCGCCGCCGGCCGCGGCGGTGGTCTGCACCGTTTCGGCGGGCATCGCGGCGGTCACGCCTTCACCAGCCCCTTCGTACGGCCGCCGAGCGCCAGGTAGACGTCCTCAAGGCTCGGCGTGGACAAGGTGAAGTCGTCGAGTGCGGCGAAGGCGGGACCGCCGGTCACCGTCGCGACGGCGGCGCGGGCCGCTTCGGGCGCCAGGCGCAGCACCCAGCGGCGGCCGGCTTCCTGAGCGGATGCGCGGAGTGCGGCGATCTCGGGGAGATCGATCGGTGCCTGTTCGCGCCAGACCAGCTCGACCCGTACCTCACCGGCGATCTCCGCCTTGAGTCCGGCGGGGGTGTCGCAGGCGATCACCTGGCCGCGTTCGATCACAGCGACCCGGTCGAGTACGGTCTCCGCCTCGATGACGTTGTGGGTGACGAGCAGCACGGTGGCGCCGCGCTCGGCGCGCCGCCGGTCGACCGCCGCCCACACCGCGCGTCGGGCGACGGGGTCCATTCCGGTGGTCGGCTCGTCCAGCACCAGGATGTCCCGGTCCCCGACGAGGGTGGCCGCGAAGCAGGCCAGCCGGCGCTGGCCGCCGGAAAGCTTCTTCAGCGGCCGCCCGGCGATCTCGGTGAGCCCGAGCTCCTCGATGACCGCGTCCCGCTCCCGCCGCGCGTCCGCCACCGGCAGCCCGCGCAGTCGCCCGGTCGTCTCGGCGGCGAGGGCGACGGTCAGCTCGTCGAGCGCGGTCGACTCCTGCCCCAGGTATCCGAGCAGCCGGGCGGCGCGCTCCGGGTGCCGTACCAGGTCGTGACCGAGGACTTCTACGCTCCCGGAATCGGGCCGCATAAGCCCGGTGAGCTGCCGCACCAGGGTGGTTTTGCCGGCGCCGTTGGGTCCGAGCAGGCCGAAGATCTCACCGCGGTGCACCGAGAGCGAGATTCCGTCGGTGGCCCGGATCTCGGCGGTGGCGGGGGCGCCGCGCCTGCCGGGCGTGGCGGGGTACGTCTTCACCAGATCCCGCACCACACACACATCGCCCGTACTCACGAGGTACGAGCCTACGGGGTTCAGCCGGTTGCGACGCCCCCGGGGGCCGCTCATCCCGCATCCGGCGACCGGCTACTCCCCTGCGGCGGGCCGTTCTGCCGCCGCCCTGACATCGATCTCCCGCCAGAACCCCGCGCGGATCGCGTAGCGGTCGTGTTCGTCGATCTGGTCGTCCTTGTGCGCGAGCAGACCGAACCGGGCCGCGTACCGCAGCAACTCGCCGTCGACCCGGTGCGGAATCCGCGGGTACATCGTGGACAGCGTCTGCACGTGTCCGGGGTCCGGCAGCCGTGCCATCCAGCGCCTGGCGAAGACCTGCCCCACCTCGAAGGGGTCGCCGCCCACCGTGGTGATGTCCTCCTCACGGTCCGCCCAACGCTGCTCGGCACTGGTCAGCTGGGCCAGGGTCGGCAGCGACGCGGTCTCCGGCGGCTCCCCGGCCGGCCCACCGCCGGGCCGCTCGACCCAGCCGCGCTCGGAGGACCAGCGCAGCGTCGCACTGGCCGGCTGCGGGGCGGCGGGCTGCGCGCCCGGGCCGCGCAGGCCGGCCAGGTCCTTGGGGGTGGGTACGCCCTTGCCCGCGGCGTGTTCCCGCTCCTCCTCGGTGGGTGGTTCCGCGGTCCGGGCGGACGTCGAGCCGTGCTGCACGTCGGCGGCCCGGGCGGCTCGTTCGGCCGAGGCGGCGAGTGCGGATTCCGGCAGCGGGGCGGAGAGAATCGCGGCGATCTCCGGGCGGGGCGCCGGTGATGGCGCGCAGACCCCGCCGATTTCCTTGGCGCGCACCGCTTTGGTGATCCAGGTCCGGTCCAGGACCCGGCGCTCGTCGGCCTCGGCGACCAGGTCCTCGGACTGGTTGTAGTCGCCGTCGGCGGCCTGCACCGCCCAGAGGTGCACGGCGACGCCGTGCTCCTTGGCGGACATCAGACCGGGCAGCAGATCGCCGTCCCCGGTGACCAGCACGATGTCCGAACAGGCGCGGTTCCTGGCCAGTTCGGTCAGTTCGGCGTGCATCGCCGCGTCGACGCCCTTCTGTGCCCAGCGTCCGTCGCTGCGGGTCAGTGCGCCGAGCCGGACGGTCACCCGGGGCATCACCCGCAGTCTGCGGTGCTCGGGCTGCGGCACCCGGTCGGGAGCACCGTCGAACCAGTAGATACGCAGCAGGGGCTGCTCCGTGTCGTCCTCGGCCCGTTCCCGCAGACCCTGGATGAGGGCGGCGTGGTCGACGGTGATGCGGGAGCGGGCCGGCTCCCCTGCGAGCAGACTCGCGGCGGCGCCCAGCAGGTATCCGGCGTCCACCAGGACTACGCAGCGGTCCACGCGATCCACCCTCTTTCGGGTACCTCGGGAGAAGGGGAAGTTCTTCGGGTTCCTTCGAGTCTGCCCGACCGCGCGGGGGTTAACGGCCGGAACTCGATCATCGGCGTGGCGCAGCGCGAAGTTCCTTCGAAGTCGCCTTGTACCAGCGCCTTCTTGGCCCATATTACGCACGGTAATGATCCAAAATGCGGCGTTATGCTCGGTATGTGAGTCTGGCAGCGGCCCTGGCCCCTAGTCCCCCTCAAGGAGGCACCCCATGGCCAAGAACAAGAACCGCAGCAAGCAGGACAGCCAGCACGATCGATCCTCCGCCTCGGAGCGCGGCCGGCAGGAGGCGCAGTCCCACGCCTACGAGTCGCAGAACCAGTCACAGCCGCAGTCGATGCCGCAGGGCAGCCCGGCTGATGTTGCGCGTAAGCACCAGCGGCGCTTCGGTCACAACTGACCGCACCCGCAAGGCATCGAGGGGCGCGCCGTGCACGGCGCGCCCCTCGGGCGTTACCGCGAGCCGGACCGGGCCGGACGGGGCAGGGGCCGAGCGGGTCAGCCCGTCAGGCAGCCCGGGCCGAGCAGCACTTTCAGATCGCCGAAGAGCGCCGGGTCCGGCCGCACCCGGTGCCGGTCCAGCCGGAGCACCGTGGTTTTCCCGGCTCCTTGGAGCTTGATCCGTACTTCCGCGTTGCCCCGGTGGTGGGAGAGGACCTCGCCGAGCCTGCTGACCATGGGCGGAGTGACCTGCACGGTCGGGATGGTGATCGTCACGGGCGCGTCGGTGCCTGCCGACGACAGATCCGGGACCCGCAGCTCCATGGCGACCAGCCGCGGGACGTCCTCCCGCTTGTCGAGGCGGCCCTTGACGAACACCACGGCGTCCTCGGCCAACCGGGTCGAGACCAGCTGGTAGGCGGCGGGGAAGAACATGCACTCGATGGAGCCCGCGAGGTCCTCGACGGTCGCGATCGCCCAGGGGTTGCCCTGTTTGGTCATCTTGCGCTGAAGTCCCGAAATGATCCCGCCGATGGTGACCACCGCGCCGTCGGCGTGCTCGCCGCCGGTCAACTGGGCGATCGCCGCGTCGCTGTTGTCCGACAGGACGTGTTCCAGGCCGAAAAGCGGATGGTCGGAGACGTAGAGGCCGAGCATCTCCCGCTCCTGGGCGAGCAGATACGACTTCTCCCACTCGGTGTCGGAGAACTCGGCGTCGGGTCCGGAGCCGGGCTCGACGCTCTCCTCCTCGCCGCGGCCGAAGAGGTCGAACTGCCCCTCCGCCTCCTTGCGCTTGACCGCGACCACGGCGTCGATCATCGGCTCGAACCGGGCGGTGAGGCCCTTGCGGGTGTGCCCCATCTCGTCGAAGGCGCCTGCCTTGATGAGCGATTCCGTGGCGCGCTTGGTGCAGGCGGCCGCGTCGACCTTGTCGAGGTAGTCGGGGAAGGACGTGTACTTCCCCTTGGCCCGGCGCGAGCTGACGATCGAGTCGACGACGTGGGCGCCGACGTTGCGGACTGCGGTGAGACCGAAGAGGATCACGTCGTCGCCCCGGGCGGTGAAGTACGCCTCGGATGCGTTGACGTCGGGCGGCAGCACCTTGATGCCCATGCGACGGCACTCGTTGAGGTAGACGGCGGACTTGTCCTTGTCGTCACACACCGAGGTGAGCAGCGCCGCCATGTACTCGGCCGGGTAGTTGGCCCTGAGATAGGCGGTCCAGTAGGTGACCAGACCGTAGGCGGACGAGTGCGCCTTGTTGAAGGCATAGCCGGCGAACGGCACCAGGACGTCCCACAGCGCCTTGATCGCCGCATCGGAGTAGCCGTTCTTCCTGGCGCCCTCCTGGAACAGGACGAAGTTCTTCGCCAGCTCGTCGGCCTTCTTCTTGCTCATCACCCGGCGCAGGACGTCGGCCTCGCCCAGTGAGTAGCCGGCGATGATCTGGGCGGCCTTCTGCACCTGCTCCTGGTAGACGATCAGGCCGTAGGTGACCCCGAGGACCTCCTTGAGGGGCTCCGCCAGCTCCGGGTGGATCGGGGTGATCTCCTGCCGGCCGTTCTTGCGCAGCGCGTAGTTGGTGTGCGAGTCCATGCCCATCGGGCCCGGCCGGTACAGGGCCGAGACGGCGGAGATGTCCTCGAAGTTGTCGGGCTTCATCAGGCGCAGCAGCGCGCGCATCGGGCCGCCGTCGAACTGGAAGACACCGAGCGTGTCACCGCGGCGGAGCAGCTCGTAGGTCTTGGGGTCCGTCAGCGGGAGGCTCAACAGCTCGAGATCGATGCCCTTGTTGGCCTTCACCATCTTGACGGCGTCGTCCATGATCGTGAGGTTGCGCAGGCCGAGGAAGTCCATCTTCAGCAGGCCGAGCGATTCGCAGCTCGGGTAGTCCCACTGCGTGATGGTCACGCCGTCGGTGTGCCTGACCCAGACCGGTACGTGGTCGGTGATCGTCTCGCTGGACATGATCACGCCCGCCGCGTGCACGCCCATCTGCCGGACCAGGCCCTCGACGCCCTTCGCGGTGTCGATGACCTTCCTCACGTCCGGCTCGTTCTCGTACATCCCCCGGATCTCGCCCGCCTCGCCGTAGCGCGGATGCCGGGGGTCGGTGATGCCGTTGAGATCGATGCTCTTGCCCAGGACGTCGGCGGGCATCGCCTTGGTGAGCCGGTCGCCCATGGCATAGGGGTAACCGAGGAGGCGGGCCGAGTCCTTGATCGCGTTCTTGGCCTTGATCTTGCCGTAGGTACCGATCATGGCGACCTTGTCGGCGCCGTACTTCTCGGTGACGTACCTGACCACCTCGGAGCGCCGGCGTTCGTCGAAGTCGATGTCGACGTCGGGCATCGAGACGCGCTCGGGGTTGAGGAAGCGCTCGAAGATCAGGCCGTGCTCGATCGGGTCCAGGTCGGTGATGCCCAGGGCGTACGCGACGATCGACCCGGCCGCGGAGCCACGGCCGGGGGCCACCGGGATGCCGTTGTTCTTGGCCCACATGATGAAGTCGGCGACCACCAGGAAGTACCCGGGGAAGCCCATCTCGATGATGACCCGCATTTCGTGCTCGACCTGCTTGCGCCGGTCCTCGGGGATGCCGTTCGGGTAGCGGCGGGCCATCCCGCGCATGGTCTCCTCGCGGAACCAGCTGACCTCGGTGAACCCCTCGGGGACGTCGAACCCGGGCATCAGGCCGCGCTCGACGAACATGCCGTCGGGGTCGATCTGCTCGGCGACCAGCAGGGTGTTGGCGCAGCCCTGCTGCCAGGCGTCCGAGGAGTCGATGGCGTACATCTCGTCGGTGGATTTGAGGTAGTAGCCGGTGCCGTCGAAACGGAAGCGGTCCGGGTCGGTGAGGTTCTTGCCGGTCTGGATGCAGAGCAGGGCGTCGTGCGCGGCCGCCTCGTGCGCGTAGGTGTAATGCGAGTCGTTGGTGACCAGCGGAGGGATGCCGAGCTTCCTGCCGATTTCCAGGAGGCCTTCGCGGACCCGGCGCTCGAGCTCGATGCCGTGGTCCATCAGCTCCAGGAAGTACCTGCCGCCGCCGAAAATGTCCTTGTAGTCGGAGGCCGCCTGCACCGCTTCGTCGAACTGGCCGAGCCGCAGCCTGGTCTGTACCTCGCCGGAGGGGCAGCCGGTGGAGGCGATGAGACCATCGGACCACTGGGCGATGGTCTCCTTGTCCATCCGCGGCCACTTCGTGAGCCAGCCCTCGGCGTACGCGTCGGAGGAGAGCCGGAAGAGGTTGTGCAGACCGGTGCTGTCGGCGGCCCAGATCGTCTTATGGGTGTAGGCGCCGGAGCCGGACACGTCGTCGCGCTTCTGGTGCGGCCGGCCCCACTGGATCTTGCGCTTGTTACGCCGGGACTCCGGGGCGACGTACGCCTCGATGCCGATGACCGGTGTCACGCCGGCCTTCTTCGCCTGATGGAAGAAGTCGTAAGCGCCGTGGAGGTTGCCGTGGTCGGAGATGGCGAGGTGCGACATGCCCATCGCGTGGCAGGCATCGAACAGGTCCGTGAGCCGCGCGGCACCGTCCAGCAGCGAGTACTGGGTGTGGACGTGCAGATGCGTGAAGGGCGGCTTGGCCACGGTGCGTACCTCCGGACGATCTGCGTGGCAGGACGGGTCGGCGGGACAAATGCGATCAGTCTGGAATTCTACGTCGGCGGTCCGACAGCCCAAGGGGCACACGGGCACTCAGCGCCTTCCTCGTGCGTTGAGCCGTACGGAACACCTGTCCCATTTGTCATGTACCAGGAGGCACCCCGCGATGTCGGTCCCGCAGCCCAGCGTCGAGCAGCGTGGCGAACAGATACTCGCCGTTTTCGGTACCGCCTTCGGCGAGCTGCTGGCCGCCGATCCGGCCGCTTTCCGGGTCAAGTTCCGGAAGATGGCCGCCTCGGCCTTCGCCTTCTACCGGGGCGCGGCCTGTCTCTTCTACGAGGACCTGCGGGACACCGCGGACGGCGGCCCGTATCTGGACGAGCGCACCAGCAGGGTCTGGGTGCACGGGGATCTGCACGCGGAGAACTTCGGCACCTACATGGACGCCAACGGCCGGCTGATCTTCAACGTGAACGACTTCGACGAGGCTTTCGTGGGTCCGTTCACCTGGGACGTGCAGCGCTTCGCCGCCTCCCTGGCGCTGATCGGCCACGCCAAGGCGCTGAGCGACGACCAGATCACCGAGCTGGTGCGGATCTACGCGGCCGCCTACCGCGAGCGCGTCCACGTGCTGGCCACCGGAGCCAAGGACGACGACGTGCCCCCCTTCATGCTGGACACCGCCGACGGCGCGCTGCTCGGCGCGCTGCGCTCGGCCCGGTCCCGCACCCGCTTCTCGCTGCTCGACTCGATGACCGAGATACGGGACCACGAGCGGCGCTTCAGCTCCGACGGGGGCGCCATCGAACTGGACGCCGCCACCCGCTACAAGATCCTCGCCGCCTTCGACGGCTATCTGGAGACGCTGCCCGAGTCCAGCCTGGGGCGCCCCGACTCCTACCGCGTGAAGGACGTCGTCGGCCGGCGGGGCATCGGCATCGGATCGGCCGGGCTGCCGTCGTACAACATCCTGCTCGAAGGGCACAGCGACGCCCTCGAGAACGATGTGATCATCTACATGAAGCAGGCGCAGACACCGGCAGTCTCCCGGCACATCACCGACCCCGTGGTCCGGCAGTACTTCCAGCACGAGGGACACCGCACGGTGATCTCGCAGCGGGCGTTGCAGGCGGCCGCCGACCCGTGGCTGGGCTGGACGGAACTGGACGGGACCGGCCAGCTGGTGGCCGAGGTCTCGCCGTACGCGGTGGACCTGGACTGGGGGGATATCGACGACCCGGAGGACATCGCGGCGGTCGTAGCCGACCTCGGACGGGCCACCGCGACCATGCACGCGGCGGCGGACGACGAGAGCGGGCACTCGCTGGTGCCGTTCTCCACCGAGCGGGCCATCGACGCGGCGATCGCGGCCGACGAGGCGGGATTCGCCAAACTGCTGGTCGATTTCGCGCACACCTACGGCGCGCGGGCCCGGGCCGACCATCAGATCTTCGTCGACTTGTTCCGCAATGGACGGATCCCCGGCCTGTGATCTCACCGGATCTCATGGGTCTTTAAGAGGCGTTTACCGAGACCCATGGCACACTCGGGCCCGATGGACATATCCGGGACGCAGCTCAGAGCGGTTCGCGCGGCGCTTTTCACAGCGCTCGTCGTGACCCTCTCCGCTGCGTCCCATGTACTGCTCTCCCAGGTCCCTCTGCCGCTGACCACCGTGGCCCTGCTGTCGGCCGGCGTCTTCGGTGTCGCCTTCGCGCTGGCCGGCCGGGAGCGCGGTTTCGGGGCGATAGCGACCGTACTGATCCCGCTGGAGCTCGCCGCCGACACGGTCTTCACGACCGGTCAGCAGGTCTGTTACGGCCCGTCGGGCGGCCCGGTCACCGGGGCGCTGCGCTCGGTCGGGGTGGACGTGCTCTGCGGCGGCGGCCACGACGTCGGTACGCCGCTGGCCTCCGTCGCCGGCCCCGGCAGGGCCGCGGCGACCGCCCTGTTCGACACCCCCGACCCGGCCCTGCCGTGGCTGCTGCTCGGCGCCCATGTGACGGTCGGACTGCTGGCCGCGTGCTGGCTGCGCAACGGCGAACGCGCACTGGCCGCGCTGCTGCGCTCGGTGGGCGCCTTCGCCTTCCGGCCGCTGCTGGTCGCCGTCGCGGTGGTCACCGCGGGGCTCGGCACCGTACGCTGCGCGGCCCTTCCCACCTCCCGGCCGCGCACCTCGCGCGACCGGCTCCTGGTGCACTCCGTGGGACTGCGCGGACCACCCTGCCCGGCTCTCTCCCTCGCCTGAGCAGGACAGTCCCGTACACCACACGTCCCCATCGGAGTGCATCACCATGAGTTCACGCAACAGCCAGGCCAACAAGGCTGCCGCCCGCGAGCGGCTGCGCGCCGAGCGCGAGCGGCAGGCGAAGAAGGACAAGGTCCGCCGGCAGTTCATCGTCGCCGGATCCATCGTCGTCGTGCTGGCGATAGCCGCCGGCGCCGGGTACGGCATCATGCAGGCGAACAAGCCGGGTCAGTGGGAAGCGGCGAAGGACGCCAAGGTCGTCGCGCCGAAGAACACCTCGGGCAGCGACGGCACCACAGTCACCATCGGCAAGGCCTCCGCCAAGAAGACGCTGCAGATGTATGAGGACCCGCGCTGCCCGATCTGCGCCAGCTTCGAGCAGGCGGTCGGGCCGACGGTCAAGAAGGACCTCGACGCCGGCAAGTTCAAGATCCAGTACATCGGCGCCACGTTCATCGACAACAACGGCGGCGAGGGCTCGAAGAACGGGCTGAGCGCGCTGGGCGCCGCGCTGAACGTGAGCCCCGACGCCTTCATGGCCTACAAGACCGCGCTGTACTCCGCGAAGTGGCACCCGGACGAGACCACCGACAAGTTCAAGGACGACGCGTACCTCATCAAGGTCGCACAGACCGTGCCGGCGCTGAAGGGCAACGCGACCTTCCAGAAGGCCGTGAAGAACGGCACCTACGACGCGTGGGCGATGAAGATGTCCGCGAAGTTCGACAAGAGCGGCGTCACCGGCACGCCGACCCTCAAGATGGACGGCAAGAAGCTCACCCAGGCGGGCAGCGACAACGCTCCCATGACGGTCGCGGACTTCAACACCGCACTCGACACGGCGCTCAAGGCCTGAGGGTCCGCGAACCGAAAGGCTTCCGGACGGCTTCCCGGGACCTAAAGGCTGTCGAGGAAGCCGAGCGCGGTCTGCCAGGTCCGCTCGGCGGCCTCGGCGTCGTAGTCGGCCAGCTCGGGGTCGGTGTAGAGGTGGCCGGCGCCCGGATAGCGGTGCACTTCCACATCGGCCCCGATCCGCTGCATCCGCAGGTACCAGGCGGTCAGCCAGTCGTGCGACTCGAACGGATCGGGGTCGGCGACATGCAGCTGTACGGGCAGCTCGTCCACCGACGCGTCCTCGGCGATGTCCGAGGTGCCGTGCAGGAGCAGCAGCCCGCGGGCCTTCTCGTCGGCCAGGGCCACATTCTGTGCGAGTGAACCGCCGAGCGAGAATCCCGCGTACACCAGCCCCTGGTCCGAGTGGGGGGCCGAGGCGGTGACGGCGCGCTTGAGCAGTTCCTCGGAACCGAGCTCCTCCTTGAACGCCATTCCCTCCTCGATGGTGGCGAAAGTCTTGCCGTCGAAAAGATCGGGCACACGCACCTGGTGGCCGGCTTCGCGGAGCTTCTCGGCCGCCGCGCCGACCGCCGGTCGCAATCCGTACGTCGAATGGAAAAGGATGATGTTCACGTGGCCATCGTGCCAGATACGTTCGGGGGCACGGAGAATGTGCTGCGCCCCCTGATCGTTCTCGGTGGCTCGGTCGGGTTCACCCTGCTGGTGGGGTGGCTGGTCGACCGGATGCTCAGGCGGGCCGACGCGCGCCACCGTGAGACCCCGCTGTGGGGGATGCTGCGCCGCTGCGGGTTCCCGTTGCAGGTCATGCTCTGCGTGGCGCTGCTCCGCGGCTCGTACGACCAGCTGAGAATAGCGTGGCTGCAGGAACACCAGGTGGGGATCGGACGGCTGCTGACGCTGATCCTGATCGGGTCCGCCGCGTGGCTTTTGGTACATATCGCCGCTGCCATCGTCAATTCGTCGTATGCCCGGTACGCCGCCTCCACCCGCGACCCGGCCCGGGTGCGCCGGGTGCGTACCCAGGTCACCCTCATCCAGCGGGTGGTGAGCGCGATCGTCGGCACGGTGGCTGTCGCCGCCATGCTGCTGACGTTCCCCGCGATGCGGGCCGCGGGCACCTCGCTGCTAGCCTCCGCCGGACTTCTCGGCATCGTCGCCGGTGTCGCAGCCCAGTCGACTCTCGGCAACCTGTTCGCCGGGCTGCAGATCGCCTTCGGCGACATGGTGCGGATCGGGGACACCGTGGTGGTGGACGGTGAGTGGGGCACGGTCGAGGAGATCACCCTGACCTTCCTCGCCGTCCGGACCTGGGACGAGCGCCGGATCACCATGCCGGTCTCCTACTTCACCAGCAAGCCCTTCGAGAACTGGTCGCGCGGTGGCGCGGAGATGACCGGGACCGTCTACCTCCAGCTGGACCATTCGGCCCCGGTTCCGCAGATGCGCGACAAGCTCCGCGACATTCTGCGGGAGTGCCCGGCCTGGGACGGCCGGAACTGGTCGCTGGCGGTCACCGACAGCACGCCGAGCACCGTGGAGGTCCGTGCCGTGATCACCGCGAAGAACGCGGACGACATCTGGACGGTGCGGTGCGCGGTGCGGGAGCAGTTGATCGCCTGGCTGTGCGACCGGCACCCCTACGCGCTGCCGCGGATCTCCACCGGCCCCGCGGCCGAACGGGCCGACCCCGGGCCGGACCTGTCCAAGCACAACGGCTCCAAGCACAACGGGTCCAAGCACAACGGGTCCCTACGCACCGGGCAGGGCTGACACCCGCTTCCGGGCGCCCTGACGGGAGGCGGCGCGGCCGTGTTCAGCGCAGGCTGCGCACGTCCAGGTGGCGCAGCACCCGGTCGACGATCTCGGGGTCGGAGCCGGGCTCGTTCCGGGCGGAGAGCACCTCGTGGCGGGCGGCGGACATCATCTCGCGCTGGATCCGCTGGACGGACTTGAGCCGCTCGGCGCGCTTCAGGTACGCCTGGTGCCGTTCCTCGTCGACCATGTCGGGGCTGATCCGGACGCCGATCTCGAACGCGCTGCGGGACATCCGTTCCAGGACGTCCTCGGGCAGCTCCTCGACCTCCTGGATGTCCTTGAGCCGGCGTCTGGCCGCCTTGGACGCCCGGATCGCCAGGCTCCGCTCGAGTTCGCGTTCGGCATCGGTGTCGGAGCGGACCCCGAGCCGCTTCACCAGCCAGGGCAGGCTGAGCCCCTGGAAGACCAGGGTGACCATGATCACGGCGAACGCAATGAAGATCATCTCACCGCGGCCGGGGAACGGATCTCCGTTGTCCTTGGTCGTCGGAATGGCCAGCGCCAGGGCCACGGACGCCACCCCGCGCATTCCGGACCACCACATCACGACGGTTTCGCGCCAGCTGGTGGGGATGTCCTCCTGCAGGTTCAGCCGGTGCAGTCGCTTCGCCAGCCAGGTGGCGGGCAGCAGATAGAGCAGGCGTACGCCGACGACCACCGCCACGATCACGGCGCCCCAGCTGATCATCCGGCCGAGATGTGCGGTGGCCGATCCGAAGACCACGTGCAGTTCGAGGCCGATGAGTCCGAAGGCCACTCCGGTGACCAGGGTGTCGACGATGCTCCAGAACGCGTTGCCCTCGAGCCGGCCCCGTACGTCGTCGGCGTCGGCCGTGTGCTCGGCGAGGGAGAGCGCCGTCACCAGGACGGCGAGCACGCCCGAACCCAGCAGCTCCTCGGCGAGCACATAGGCGACGAACGGCACCATCAGCGTCAGCCCGATCTGCAGGGTGGTGTCGTCAAGCAGTCCCAGCAGTTTGTTGGTGAGCCAGCCGAGCACCAGACCGACCACCACCGCCACCACCCCGGAGAGCACCAGTCGGCCGGCCGCGACCGGCCAGGAGAACGTCCCGGTGACGGCTGCCGCGATCGCCACGTGGTACAGCACGATCGCGGTCACGTCGTTGAACAGCCCTTCGCCCTCCAGGATGGAGACCAGACGCCTGGGCAGGCCGATGGAGCCCGCGACGGCGGTGGCCGCCACCGGGTCGGGCGGGGCCACCAGCGCGCCGAGCGCCACGGCCGCGGCGATCGGCAGACCCGGCACGATCGCGCTCGCCACGGTGGCCACCGCCGCGGTCGTCACGAAGACCAGCGCCACGGCGAGCAGCAGGATCGGCCGGATGTTCGCGGTGAACTGCCGCCAGGAGGTGCGCTGCACCGCGGCGTACAGCAGCGGCGGCAGCACCAGCGGAAGGATGAAATCCGAGGGGACCTGCACGTTCGGCACGAAGGGCAGCAACGCCAGAGCGATCCCGGCGAGCGTCATCAGAACCGGCGCGGGCAGCCCGAGCCGCTCCCCGATCGGCACCGAGATCACCGCGCCGATCAACAGCGCGAGCAGCAGCGCCAGTTGGTCCACGGGACACCCTCCGAGCCGATCGAATACCTGGTGATCAGGGCCCAAGGGTGCCATGGCAGACGCCGCGAATCGCTCAACGGGGCCCGGCCGCGGTGCCGTCTCAGATGGTGCGGCGCATCGCCCGGTGCGGAATTCCGGCGTCCGGGAACTCGGGTCCGTACGCCTCGTACCCCAGGCGTTCGTAGAAACCCAGTGCGTGGGTCTGCGCGTGCAGGTCCACCGCGGTCAGCCCGCGTGCCCGCGCGGCGCCCTCGATCGCCCGCACCAGCGCGGCGCCGATGCCCCGGCCGCGGCCCGCGGCGGTGACCGCCAGCCTGCCGAGTGAGCCGACGGTGCCGGCACCGGAGCCCGCTGAGGCGTGCGGGGCGGCGGGGCCCGGCAGGAGCAGCCGGCCGGTGCCCATCGGTCCTTCCGGGCCTTCGGCCAGCACGTGGACCGCGTCCGCGTCGTGGTCGTCGTACTCGATGTCGGCGGGCACGCCCTGCTCGTCGACGAAGACCGCCTTGCGCACCGCGAAGCATGCGGCGAGGCCGGCCGGGTCGGAGACGACCCGCACCTGACGATCTGTGACCGGCATCACTCGCTCTCCGCCCTGATCGCGTCCAGCGCGTGCTGCAGGTCGTCCGGGTACGCACTCTCGAACTCCACCCAGCGGCCGTCCGACGGGTGCTCGAAGCTCAGCCGCATCGCGTGCAGCCACTGCCGTGTCAGCCCCAGCCGCTTGGCCATGGTGGGGTCGGCGCCGTAGGTGAGGTCGCCGACACAGGGGTGCCGGTGGGCGGACATGTGCACCCGGATCTGGTGGGTGCGCCCGGTCTCCAGCTTGATGTCGAGCAGCGAGGCCGCCCGGAACGCCTCGATCAGGTCGTAGTGGGTGACGGACGGTTTGCCGTCGGCCGTCACGGCCCACTTGTAGTCGTGCTGGGGGTGGCGACCGATGGGGGCGTCGATCGTGCCGCTCATCGGATCCGGGTGGCCCTGCACCAGTGCGTGGTAGCGCTTGTCCACCGTGCGTTCCCGGAACTGCTGCTTGAGCAGGGTGTACGCACGCTCGGACTTGGCGACGACCATCAGCCCGGACGTACCGACGTCCAGCCGGTGCACGATGCCCTGGCGCTCCGCCGCGCCCGAGGTGGAGATCCGGTATCCGGCGGCGGCGAGACCGCCGATGACGGTGGTGCCGGTCCAGCCGGGGCTGGGATGGGCGGCGACACCGACAGGTTTCACGATCACCACGATGTCGTCGTCGTCATGGACGATCTCCATGCCCTCCACGGGCTCGGCGACGATCTGCACCGGAGCGGCCGCCTGGGGCATCACGACCTCCAGCCAGGCACCGCCGTGAACCCGCTCCGACTTGCCGACCACCGACCCGTCGACCTGCACCTTTCCCGTAGCGGCCAGCTCGGCCGCCTTGGTACGGGAAAACCCGAACATGCGCGAGATGGCGGCGTCGACGCGCTCGCCCTCCAGGCCGTCGGGAACGGGCAGGGTGCGGATATCGGGAACTGTGCTCACGCGTCGAGTATGCCTTGCCCCCGGCGTCCGCCGGTCCGCGAGAGGTGGTCGCGTGCGTTCAGTCCTTGTGCAGCGTGCCGTCGGGGTCCAGTCCCCTGAAGGAGAGCAGCACGATCAGGACCCCACCACAGCAGATCGCGGAGTCGGCGAGATTGAAGACGGAGAAGTGCGCGACGGAGATGAAGTCGACGACCGCGCCCTGGAAGGGACTGGGTGAACGGAAGATCCTGTCCGTGAGATTGCCCAGTGCCCCGCCGAGCAGCAGCCCCAGGGCGATGGCCCAGGGCACGCTGTAGAGCTTGCGGGCCAGCCGGGCGATCACGAAGATCACCACCGCTGCGATGCAGGTGAAGATCACGGTGAAGGCCGCGCCCACCCCGAAGGCGGCGCCGGGGTTGCGGATCGCCTCGAACTTCAGCGCATCACCGATCACGCTGACCGGTGCGTGGTGCTCCAGCTTGGCGACCACGATCGTCTTGCTGACCAGGTCGAGCAGGTAGGCGAAAACCGCCACGGCGAAGAGCACCGGGAGTTTGCGCCTGCCCCGGGGCCGCTCGGCGTCCGCCGTACCGTCCGTTGCGGACAGCTCCTCACCGGACGGCTGAGCCCCGGCCTGCCGCTCCTCGGGGAACCGCTCCGGCCCCGCCCCGGCGGCCTCGGGGGTGTCCGGCGTACCGATGATGCGCTCCGCCTCTGCCACGTGAGTCCCTCGCCCTAGTACCTGACTGAGAACGAGGGTACGACACACCGGTACCGGAAACCCTCAGCACCTGCTCAGGCGCCTGTTAATACCTGCGCTCCTGCTTCTGTTTGCACTCCACACAGAGCGTGGCGCGCGGGAAGGCCTGCATGCGGGCCTTCCCGATGGGATTGCCGCAGTTCTCGCAGAGCCCGTAGGTGCCCGCGTCCAGTCGCTCCAGGGCCCGCTCGGTCTGCTCGAGCATCTCGCGGGCGTTGGCGGCCAGCGCCAGCTCGCTCTCCCTGGTGATGTTCTTGGTACCGGTGTCGGCCTGGTCGTCGCCCGCGCCGTCCCCGGAGTCCCGCATCAGCCCGGCGAGCGCCGTCTCGGCCGAGGCGATCTCGGCTTCCAGCCGGGCGTCCTCGCTCTGCAGCCCGGCGCGTGCCTCGGCGACCTCTTCCGGGGTCCAGGGGTCCTCGCCGGGACGTACCGGCAGCTCACCCGGTGCCACCGGCGCCGCCACCCCTGCTTTGGGGGGTGCCGACGCGGCAGCACGCTTCCTGGCCGCCGTAGTACGGCCAGCAGTCTTCTTCGCAACCACCGTCTTGGCTCCCGTCTGTTCCGCGGCCTGAGCCGCCCCCTGGGCCGCGGCTGCGGCCTGCTTCGCCACCATGGCCGCGGCCCCTTCACATTTTGTGATCTTGCGCGCAAGCCGTCCTGGGACGATAAGTCGACATGCGCTCGGCGGCAACCGGGCACGCCGCCCGGTCAGCCGCCCTCACCGCCGCGACAAGGAAAGCCTCCATCCGTTGTGCCCAGCTCCCCGCCCGGTAATCCGCCGCCACGAAGCCGCCCGGGCCACGGCGGAATCCGAGTGGCCATTCGGACCAAGGGCCCGACCCGGCGCGGCCGCACGAAAAGCGGTGGGATACCCATCGCACCGGCCCGTACACTGGGCCCAGCGAACGGCATGGATGGGACGAGTAGCGTCGCAGGCGGCCATCAGCGATCCGGGGACGGTGCGAGCCCGGAGGCAGGCGCGATGTGAAGATCACCCCGGAGCTGTCGGAAGAAAGCCCAGCGGGACCGGTGGGCGAGTAGAACCGGCGTCGCGACCCCAATGAGGGGGCCACGGGCACACGCACGGGGCCAAGGAGGGTGGTACCGCGGGAGCGACTGGGCTCTCGTCCCTCCGACGGAGAGAGAAACGTCCGTTGGAGGAGCTCGCCCATGACACTGCCGCAGTACAGCCAGGTGCCCGCCCAGGTCGACCTGCCCGCGCTCGAGCACGCCGTGCTCGATTTCTGGCGCGAGGCGCAGGTCTTCTCGAAGAGTCTCGAGCAGTCCGAGGGGCGCCCCGAGTGGGTGTTCTACGAAGGTCCGCCCACGGCGAACGGCATGCCCGGCGCGCACCATATCGAGGCCCGGGTCTTCAAGGACGTCTTCCCCCGCTTCCGCACGATGCAGGGCTACCACGTGCCCCGCAAGGCCGGCTGGGACTGCCACGGACTGCCCGTCGAGCTCGCGGTCGAGAAGGAACTGGGCTTCAGCGGCAAACCGGAGATCGAGGCGTACGGCATCGCCGCGTTCAACGACAAGTGCCGGGAGTCGGTGACCCGGCACACCGACGCCTTCGCCGAGCTGACGACCCGCATGGGTTACTGGATCGACCTCGACAACGCGTACCGCACGATGGACCCCAGCTACGTGGAAAGCGTCTGGTGGTCGCTGAAGGAGATCTTCAACAAGGGCCTGCTGGTCCAGGACCACCGGGTCGCGCCGTGGTGTCCACGCTGCGGCACCGGTCTCTCGGACCACGAGCTGGCCCAGGGCTACGAAACGGTCGTCGACCCGTCCGTCTTCGTACGCTTCCCGCTGACCAGCGGTCCACTCGCGGGCGAGGCCGCGCTGCTGGTCTGGACGACCACCCCCTGGACCCTGGTCTCCAACACGGCGGTCGCCGCACACCCCGACGTCACGTACGTGGTGGCGACCGACGGCCAGGAGAAGCTGGTCGTCGCCCAGCCGCTGGTCGAGAAGGCGCTGGGCGAGGGCTGGGAGCTCACCGGGCAGAGCTTCACCGGCGCGGAGATGGAGCGCTGGGCTTATCAGCGGCCGTTCGCGCTGATTCCCTTTCCGAGCGTCAGCGAGGGAAGCAATGAGCACAGCCCGGCAGAGGCGCACTACATCGTCAACGCGGACTACGTCACGACCGAGGACGGCACCGGTCTCGTTCACCAGTCCCCCGCCTTCGGTGAGGACGACCTCAAGGTCTGCCGGGCGTACGGACTGCCCGTCGTCAACCCGGTCCGTCCGGACGGCACGTTCGATGAGGACGTGCCGCTGGTCGGCGGCGTCTTCTTCAAGAAGGCCGACGAGACCCTGGTCGCCGACCTCCAGGCGCGCGGCATGCTCTTCCGGCACGTCCCCTACGAGCACAGCTATCCGCACTGCTGGCGCTGTCACACCGCGCTGCTCTACTACGCGCAGCCTTCCTGGTACATCAGGACCACCGCGGTCAAGGACGCGATGCTGCGGGAGAACGAGAAGACCAACTGGTTCCCGGACTCCGTGAAGCAGGGCCGCTTCGGCGACTGGCTGCACAACAACGTCGACTGGGCGCTCTCCCGCAACCGTTACTGGGGCACCCCGCTGCCGATCTGGCGCTGCGAACAGGACCACCTCACCGTGGTCGGATCACGCGCCGAGCTGTCCGATCTCACCGGCACCGATCACTCGGGGCTCGACCCGCACCGCCCGTACATCGACGAGGTCACCTTCGGCTGCCCGCAGTGCGCGCAGACCGCCACGCGGGTCCCCGAGGTCATCGACGCCTGGTACGACTCGGGTTCGATGCCCTTCGCCCAGTACGGCTACCCGTATCAGAACAAGGAGCTCTTCGAGCGGCGCTACCCGGCGCAGTTCATCTCGGAGGCGATCGACCAGACGCGCGGGTGGTTCTACACCCTGATGGCGGTCGGCACCCTGGTGTTCGACAAGTCGAGTTACGAGAACGTCGTCTGCCTCGGTCACATCCTCGCCGAGGACGGCCGGAAGATGTCCAAGCACCTGGGCAACACCCTGCAGCCGATCCCGCTCATGGACCAGCACGGCGCGGACGCGGTGCGCTGGTTCATGGCGGCCGGGGGTTCACCCTGGGCGGCCCGCCGGGTCGGTCACGGCACGATCCAGGAGGTGGTCCGCAAGACCCTCCTGACCTACTGGAACACGGTGGCCTTCCAGGCCCTCTACGCCCGTACCTCCGGCTGGGCCCCGTCCGCCGCCGACCCGGCGCCCGCCGACCGCACGGTGCTCGACCGCTGGCTGCTGAGCGAGCTCAATGCCCTGGTGGACCAGGTCACGCAGGCGCTGGACGGGTTCGACACCCAGCGGGCCGGCAAGCTGCTCTCCGCCTTCGTCGACGATCTCTCCAACTGGTACGTGCGCCGCTCCCGCCGCCGCTTCTGGCACGGTGACGCCGCGGCGCTGCGGACGCTGCACGAGGTCATCGAGACGGTGACCCGGCTGATGGCGCCGATCACCCCGTTCATCACCGAGCGGGTCTGGCAGGACATGGTGGTGCCGGTCACCGAGGACGCCCCGGAGTCGGTGCACCTCTCCAGCTGGCCGAAGGCCGACCTGACCATGATCGACCCGTCGCTCTCCCAGCAGATGGCGCTGGTGCGGCGGTTGGTGGAACTGGGCCGGGCCACCCGCGCCGAGTCCGGCGTGAAGACCCGCCAGCCGCTCTCCCGGGCGCTGGTGGCGGCGGCCGGCTTCGAGGCGCTGTCCCCGGAGCTGCGGGCGCAGATCGCCGAGGAGCTGAACGTCTCCTCGCTGGCCTCCCTCTCGGAGGTGGGCGGCTCGCTGGTCGACACCACGGCCAAGGCCAACTTCCGGGCGCTGGGCAGGCGTTTCGGCAAGGGCGTCCAGGCGGTGGCGAAGGCGGTGGCCGAGGCCGACGCGGCGGCCCTCTCGCTGGCCCTGCGCGAGGGCACCGCCACGGTGACGGTCGACGGCGAGTCCGTCACCCTCACCCCGGAAGAGGTCATCATCACCGAAACCCCCCGCGAGGGCTGGTCGGTGGCGTCCGACTCGGGCGCCACGGTCGCCCTGGACCTGGAGATCACCGCGGAGCTGCGACGGGCGGGGCTGGCCCGTGACGTGATCCGCCTGATCCAGGAGGCCCGGAAGAACAGCGGCCTGGACGTCGCGGACCGTATCGCGGTCCGCTGGTCCGCCAAGGACGCGACGGTCGCGGAGGCGCTCGGCGAGCATGCGGGGTTGATCGCGGACGAGGTGCTGGCGGTGGACTACGCGGAGGGCGAGGGCGACGCCACGTACGGGGCGGCCTTCGAGGACGAGGGCTTGTCCCTCGCGTTCCGGCTCCGCCGCACGAACGCGTAACCCGCACGGGGCGGGGCCCGCCGGGGCTCCGCCCCGGACCCCGCTCCTCGATCTCCCCCAGACTCCGTCCGGGGAGACCCGATCCGGGCGGCCTGCTACGGCAAAAGGGCCGGGCCCCGGGGAAACCCCGGGGCCCGGCCCTCAGTCTGCCGACTGCGGTGCGCGCGCGGCGCCCGCCGTCAGTTGTCGTCCTCGTCGATCAGGAAGCCCCGCATCGGCGAAGGCGCCTGCTGCATCGGCTGCGGCGCCTGCGGCCGCACCGGTGCCATCGGCTGTGTCATGGCCGGCGACATCTGCTGCTGTCCGCCGTACGACGGGGAACCCATGGACGGCTGGCTGCCCATCGACGGGCTGCCCCCCATCGTGTGCTGGGTGTGCCCCATCGCGCCCGCTCCGGCCTGAGCCATCGAGGGCGACGGCGGCAGCGAGGCGGTCGCCGGGGTCCGCGGCGGTGCCAGTGAGTCGTCGGCCTGGGTCTCCAGCTGGCGCAGCTGGCTCTCCAGGTAGGACTTCAGACGCGTCCGGTACTCACGCTCGAAGCCGCGCAGATCCTCGACCTTGCGCTCCAGCGTCGCGCGGGCGGACTCCAGCGAGCCCATCGCGACGCGGTGCTTCTCCTGTGCGTCCCGCTCCAGTGCGTCCGCCTTGGCTCGGGCATCGCGCTCCAGGCCTTCGGCGCGGCTGCGGGCCTCGCCGACAATCTTGTTGGCCTCGGAACGGGCCTCCGCGATCGCCTGGTCGGCGGTCTGCTGGGCGAGCGAGAGCACCCGGGCCGCACTGTCGCCGCCGGGACCCTGCTGCTGCATCTGCGGGGGACCGCCGTGGCCGCCCATCGGACCGCCCATGGGGCCCTGGCCGAGCTGGCCCTGACCACCCATGGGGCCCTGGAGCTGGCCCTGACCGCCCATGGGGCCCTGGCCCATCGGGCCCTGACCCATCGGGCCCTGACCGAGCTGGCCCTGGCCGCCCATCGGCGCCTGGCCCATCGGGCCGGGACCGTGCTGGCCCTGCGGCCCGGGGCCGTGCTGGCCCTGGGGCCCCGGGCCGTGCTGGCCCTGGGGACCGTGACCGCCAGGTCCTGCCGGCAACTGCGGCTGGCCGCCCGGAAGCTGGGGCGGGCCCATCTGCGGCTGCTGCTGGACCTGCGGTGGACCGGATATGGCGGCGGGCACCGGGGCGTTCGGACCGCCACGGCCGTCCGGCGGCTCCGGCTTGCGCATGCCCTGCTGCTGATTCTGCGCGGCGGCACGGGTGGCAGCTGCCAGCTTGGCGCGCAGGTCCTCGTTCTCACGGAGCAGCCGGGTCAGTTCGGCTTCGACCTCGTCGAGGAAGGCGTCAACCTCGTCCTCGTCATAGCCTTCTCGCAGCCGGACAGTCGTGAACTGCTTGTTCCGCACGTCCTCGGGGGTCAGCGGCATCTCTTCTTCACCTCTACGTAGTCGTCGGCAGTCGGCAGGACCGAATCGTTCACACCCGGCTCACAATGGTGATGAGGATGTAGACGATGATCATCAGAACGAAGAAGGACAGGTCGAGTGCCACGCCCCCGAGACGCAGCGGCGGAATGAACCGCCGCAGAAGCTTGAGCGGTGGATCGGTGACAGTGTAGGTGGCCTCCAGAACGACCACCATCGCCTTCCCAGGTTGCCATGAACGGGCGAACTGGAAGACGTAGTCCATGACAAGCCGGAAGATCAACACGATGAGGAAACACATCAGCGCGATGTAGATCACCTGCAATGCGATGCCCATCCAGCGCTTCCCTCTCCCCTGATGCTTTCGTCTTCCGGCCTCCCGGCCGGGGTAGTCCCGGTGTCTCGTCTCAGCTCTGGTTGAAGAAACCGCCCTCTGCGATACGGGCCTTGTCCTCCGCCGTGACATCGACGTTAGCAGGCGACAACAGGAACACCTTCTGCGTCACCCGCTCAATGCTGCCATGCAAACCGAAGACAAGTCCTGCCGCAAAGTCGACAAGTCGCTTCGCGTCCGTGTCGTCCATCTCCGTGAGATTCATGATCACCGGAGTGCCCTCGCGGAAGTGTTCCCCGATGGTACGGGCCTCGTTGTAGGTCCGGGGGTGCAGTGTGGTGATGCGGTAGGGCTCCCGCTCGGACACAACCTTGGGCATGATCACCGGGGCGTTCTTCTCCATACTCGGGCGTTCAGGTGTGATGGATGCCACGGGGGCGATTCGGGCGGGACGTCCGCTTTCCGCCGGTAGCGCAACTGGTTCGCGCTGGGCGGGCGGTTGTACCGCTCGTACCGATTCGTCCTGCTGTGACTGATGTGAAGGCTGGTGCCGCCGCCGGTCCCGTTCGGGCTCCGGCTCAGGTTCGAACTCGTCGTCGGGGTCGAACCCCGGGCCGTCGTATCCATCGTCCTCCACGAGGCCGAGGTAGACCGCCATCTTGCGCATCGCGCCGGCCATTCTCTGAGTCCTCCGCTCTGTGGTGGATCGCCCTTGTGCCAAGGTCGCAGCGTCACCAAGTGCCCACGATCCACTGGGTCTGCCCGCCAATCGGCGGAAATGACCATATTTTCTGCTGTGGTCCGACTTGCTTCGCGACGTTACCCGAGCCGGGGGCGCACGCCGAGTACCGCAGTGCCGACGCGGACATGTGTCGCACCCGCCGCCACCGCCTCTTCGAGATCCGCACTCATCCCTGCCGACACCATGTTCGCAGCCGGATGAGCCGCGCGCAGGCCGGATGAGATTTCCATCAGCCGCTCGAATGCCGCCCGTTGCCGTCCCGCGTACGGTCCGGCCAGTGGCGCGACGGTCATCAGTCCGTCGAGCCGCAGTCCTGGTGCGCCGGCCACCCGGTCGGCCAACTCCTCGACGCCGTCCGGCCCGACGCCGCCGCGCACGCCGCGCTCACCGGACTCCGCGTCGAGCGCCACCTGGATCAGGCAGCCGAGTTCGCGGCCCGCTCCGACCGACGCTCCGGAGAGAGCCGTGACAAGTCGCGCTCGGTCGACCGACTGCACCGTATGCGCATAACCCGCCACAGAACGGACCTTGTTCGTCTGCAACTGACCGACAAAGTGCCAGTGAAGCGAAAGGTCCGCGCACGACGCGGCCTTGGGCGCGGCGTCCTGGTCGCGGTTCTCCGCGACATGACGCACCCCGAGGCCGGACAGCAGCCGCACATCGCTCGCGGGGTACGTCTTGGTGACCACGATCAGCGTCACGTCTGCCCGCTTGCGACCGGCCGCCGCACAGGCGGAGGCGATCCGTTCCTCCACCCGGGCCAGGTTTGCGGCGAGTTCGTGCTTACGGTCCGTCATGTCCTATCAGTCCAGCCAGACATATCCGGCGAGCCGCCCGGTGGTGCGGTCGCGACGATACGAGAAGTGGTCGAGCGATTCCAGCGTGCAGACCGGCGACTGCTGCCGGTCGGTGACTGCGAGCGCTTCGAGCTGCGCCATCACCCCGGCGGTGACGTCCACCGCAGGGGTGTGCCAGCTGGTCTCGGACCAGGCGCCGGGAACGCGCGCCGCCACCTCGGCCCGCATCGCCGCCGGGACTTCGTAGCAGCGCCCGCAGACCGCGGGTCCGGTCCGGGCGACGATCGCGGCCGGGTCGGCGCCGAGACGCGTCATGGCGGCGACGGCTGCCGGGACGACGCCGGCCACCAGTCCGGGGCGGCCGGCATGGACCGCGGCAGCCACCCCCGCCACGGGGTCGGCGAGCAGCACCGGGGTGCAGTCCGCGGTGAGTACGGCCAGCGGCACGCCCCGACGGGCGGTCACGATCGCGTCCACGGCGGGAACCGGCTGCGTGCCGCCGGAACCGTTCGCGTCCCAAGGGCCTTCCACCACTGCCACCTCGCGCCCGTGCACCTGGTTCATCCAGACGACCTGCGCGTGCTCCAGGCCGAGCGAAGTGGCCGCGAGCGCCCGGTTGTCCCGCACGGAAGCGGGGTCGTCGCCGACCGCGCCGCCGAGGTTGAGCTCTTCGTACGGAACGGCGCTCACCCCGCCCCACCTGTCGGTGAAGGCGAAGTGCGCGCCGCTCACTGCGTCGTGCTGCGTTATCACTTCAGGAAGCCCGGATCACTTCAAGAAGTCCGGGACGTCCAGCTCTTCGGCCTGGGTGTCCTGGTACGGCCGGGCCGGCGGGATCTGCGGCGGGGTGACCGGCGTCGCCGGGGCCTCGTCCCGCCGCTCCGCATCGGCCTGGACCGGGAGCTCGTCGCGCTGGGTCACCGCACCGAGACCGCCGAGTGAACGCTGCGGCTCGCTCGCCCTGACCGGGGTCGCTTCCTCGCGCTTGGCGGTGTTGCCCCCGATGACGTTCTCCCGGCGGGTCGGCGGCTGTCCGCCGTCGAAGCCCGCCGCGATGACCGTGACCCGCACCTCGTCACCGAGGGCGTCGTCGATGACGGCGCCGAAGATGATGTTGGCTTCGGGGTGCGCGGCCTCGCTCACCAGTTGTGCGGCCTCGTTGATCTCGAAGAGACCGAGGTCCGAACCACCCGAGATGGAGAGCAGCACACCGCGGGCGCCGTCGATGGACGCCTCGAGCAGCGGCGAGGAGATCGCCATCTCGGCGGCGGCGACCGCCCGGTCGTCGCCGCGGGCCGAGCCGATGCCCATGAGCGCCGATCCGGCCTCGGACATCACGGACTTGACGTCGGCGAAGTCGAGGTTGATCAGGCCGGGCGTGGTGATCAGGTCGGTGATGCCCTGGACACCGGACAGCAGTACCTGGTCCGCGGACTTGAACGCGTCCAGCACGCTGACCTGACGGTCCGAGATGGACAGCAGCCGGTCGTTGGGGATGACGATGAGGGTGTCGACTTCTTCGCGGAGTTCGGCGATGCCGTCCTCCGCCTGGTTGGCGCGACGCCTGCCCTCGAAGGTGAAGGGCCGGGTCACCACGCCGATGGTGAGTGCGCCCAGTGAACGGGCGATGTTGGCGACGACGGGTGCGCCACCGGTACCGGTGCCGCCGCCTTCTCCTGCGGTGACGAAGACCATGTCGGCCCCCTTGAGGACCTCCTCGATCTCCTCACGGTGGTCCTCTGCCGCCTTGCGACCGACTGCCGGGTTGGCTCCGGCCCCGAGGCCGCGGGTCAGTTCACGGCCGACGTCGAGCTTGACGTCGGCGTCGCTCATCAACAGGGCTTGTGCGTCAGTGTTGATCGCGATGAACTCGACGCCCTTGAGGCCGACCTCGATCATTCGGTTGATGGCATTGACACCACCGCCGCCGACACCGATGACCTTGATGACTGCGAGGTAGTTCTGCGGTGCTGCCACGTCGAAGGCCTCTCGCCTCGAGTTACGTGTCGCCGCTTCGCGGTTTGTCGCGTCGCGACGACGGATGCCGATGGGACGGTCCGAACGCCGACCCGAACCCTAACGGTGAAGTTCAGGGTTACCAGTGTGTCTGCTCCTTGGACTCTCCGAACAGGACACTAAGTCGACAAGCGGCGCACGTTCAACGAACACGCCGAACCTCCCGTTTTTCTTTTCACCCTATGTGATCAGCCGTTGCGCTGCCCAACCAGGGTGCTGGCCAGCAAGTATGTGCGTCAACTCCCTGACACGGCAGGGGCGGTGGGAGCACTCACGTCGAAGCGCTCGGCCTTGGGAGCGGCTTTCAGCAGCGCGCCGAGCGCGCGGGCCTTCGCCGCGCCGAACTCACTGCTCCCCCACGCCACCGTGCGACCGCCCGTCAGCCGCAGGGAGATTGAGTCATATGAACGGACTTGGACGATAAGGGTGTCATCGGCTACCGCGGACGGGAGCTCCCCGGCCACCTTCACCGCTTCCAGACGTAGTCTGTCTACGCCGAAACGACGCAGGCTCGGCGACTGTTCAGGGGTCAATTCCAGTACCGGCACCCGTCGGGGAGCACGGTCCACGGTGGCGAAACGGACTCCCTTCGTGTCCACTTCGGTGTATTTTCCGCCCGACTTCATGAGCAGCACCGGCTTTCGCTCGGTCACTTTCAGGTTGATGCCGTGCGGCCACGAACGGGTGACATCCACCGAGTCGATACGCGGCAATTTCTTCCGAAGACGGTCGGCGATCGCCGCCGTATCGACGGAAATCAGCGGGGCGCCGACGGGCACGGCCGCCGCCGACTCCACCTGGTCCCGGGTCAGCACGAGCTCCCCCGAGGTCCGGACCCGCTCCAGGCGCAGCCACGAGGAGCCGTAGAGCAGCCAGACTCCGCCGCCGGTCAGGGCGAGCAGCACGGCGACCACCAGGATCAGCAGTCGCCCTCTGCGGGTCGACCGGCCCGGGCGCCGGGGTTTCGAGGAGCGAGCACGGCCGGAGCCCGCCGATGGCTTGCGTTCGCCGCGCTGGGCGGTCGTCGGTCCGGCCACACTCGCTCCTTAAAGGTCACGCCCAGGTCCTGTCCTAGCGGCGTGCGGCAATCGCCTCGTACACCATGCCGACGAGCAGGTCGTCGGCGTCCCTGCGGCCGAACTCGGCTGCGGCGCGGGACATCTCGAAGAGCCGGTGCGGATCGGCGAGTACCGGCAGGACGTTGCCCTGGACCCACTCGGGGGTCAGCTGGGCGTCGTCCACCAGCAGGCCACCGCCCGCGTTCACCACCGGCTGGGCGTTGAGCCGCTGTTCACCGTTGCCGATGGGCAACGGGACGTAAGCGGCGGGCAGCCCGACGGCGGAGAGTTCGGCGACGGTCATCGCGCCGGCCCGGCAGAGCATCATGTCGGCCGCGGCGTACGCGAGGTCCATCCGGTCCACATACGGTACCGGGATGTACGGCGGCATTCCGGGCATGTTGTCGACACGCGGCAGTTCGTTCTTGGGACCGACCACGTGCAGGACCTGGATCCCGGAGCGCTGGAGCACCGGAGCGGCCTGCTGGACCACCTCGTTGAGCCTGCGGGCGCCCTGGGAGCCACCGGAGACCAGTAGGGTCGGCAGATTGGGATCGAGGCCGAACGCGGCACGCGCCTCGGGACGGACTCTGGCCCGGTCGAGGGTGGCGATGGTGCGGCGCAGCGGAATGCCGATGTATCGGGCGCCGCGCAGCTTGCTGTCCGGCGTGGACACCGCCACGGCGGCCGCGTACCGCGAGCCGATCTTGTTGGCAAGGCCGGGGCGGGCGTTGGCCTCATGCACGATGATCGGCACTCCGAGGCGCTTGGCCGCCAGATAACCGGGCAGCGCCACGTAGCCGCCGAAGCCGACCACGCAGTCGGCCTTGGTCCGTTCCAGGATCTGCTCGGCCGCCTTGATGGTGCCGCGCAGCCGCCCGGGAACGGTGATCAGCTCCGGGGTGGGCCTGCGGGGCAGCGGAACGGCGGGGATGAGCCCCAACTCGTAACCCCGCTCGGGCACCAGACGCGTCTCCAGGCCGCGTTCCGTGCCGAGGGCCGTGATACCCACGGTCGGGTCCTGCCTGCGCAGGGCATCCGCGAGGGCGAGCGCAGGCTCGATATGGCCGGCGGTCCCCCCACCGGCGAGTACGACATGCACCGAAATTCACCGCTCTCCGGACGGACGCTTCTTGACGCGCCGTCTCATCGACTTCCATCTCACCCGGGGCCTCCGCAGGGCCAGAGCCATCTTCGCTGCGGGGTCCTGCCGCGCGAAGGCGATCAGCAGCCCCACGGCGAACATGGTCGGCAGCAGCGCCGAACCCCCGTAGGAGAACAGCGGGAGCGGGACACCGGCGATCGGCAGCAGACCGAGCACCGCACCGATATTGATCACGGCCTGCGCCGTGATCCAGGTGGTCACACCTCCCGCTGCGTACCTCACGAAGGGGTCCTCCGTGCGTCCGGCCACGCGGATACCCGCATAGCCTAGAGCCGCGAAGAGGGCGAGTACCGACAGCGTCCCGGCGAGACCCAGTTCCTCACCGGTGACCGCGAAGATGAAGTCGGTGTGCGGCTCCGGTAGTTGGCCCCATTTTTCCACACTTGCGCCGAGGCCGGATCCGAACCAACCACCCGAGGCCAGGGCGTAGATCCCGTGCACCGCCTGCCAGCACTGGTCCTGCGGTCCGGGGTCACTGGCCCCGATGCAGGCCAGCCGTCCCATCCGGTTCGGGCTGGTCTTGATGAGCAGGAAAATCATCACTGCCGCGATGCCGAGCACGCCGGCGAACATCCGGGTGGGTGCTCCGGCCAGCCACAGCAGTCCGAAAAGAATCGCGGTCAGAATGATCGCGGTGCCCATGTCGCCACCGAGCATGATCAGCCCGAGCAGGATGAAAGTCACAGGAACGAGCGGGACCAGCATGTGTTTCCACTGGGTCAGCAGCTTCTTGTCCTGTTTACGCGCGAGCAGGTCGGCGCCCCAGAGGATCAGGGCGAGTTTGCCGAACTCGCTCGGCTGGAGCATGAAGGGACCGCCCAGCGAGATCCAGTTCTGGTTGCCGTTGACCGCCTGCCCTATCCCCGGTACCTGCACCAGCACCATCAGGAAGATGGTGCAGGCGAGGAGCGGGTAGGCGAAGGCCCGGTGCAGTTTCACCGGCATCCGGGTCGCGATGAACAGCAGAATTCCGCCGAGGAACGCGGCGAACAGCTGTTTGCGGAAGAAGTACGACCCCGGCTCGGAGATTTCCAGCGCCTTGATCATTGATGCGGAGTAGACCATGACGAGGCCGAGCACGGTGATCAGGACGCCGGAGCCGGTGATGAGGTAGTAGGCGGTCAGCGGCCGGTCCCAGGCGCTGCGCGCCTGCTCGAACGACCTGCGCAGTCCGGCGATGCCGCGCCCGGCACGTTGGGGCGCCGGGCTGCGTCCCGAGGCGGCGGGACGACGTGCCGTCCCGGTGCCACCATGCCCGTTGCTGTCCCTGACCGGCATGTCCCTGTCCCCTCCACTCGTGCCCGGCTCTGCCGGGTCCCGGCGCGGGGCCTCGCAGCCGCTCAGTCGGTCTCGGCAGCCAACTCGCGTACCGCGTCGGCGAATGCCTCGCCGCGCTTGTTGTAGTTGGCGAACATGTCCATCGAGGCACAGGCCGGGGCCAGCAGGACGGTGTCCCCGGGCCGGGCGAGACGTGCCGCTTCCCGGACCGCCGCCGACATCGCCCCAGTGTCGGTCCGGTCGAGGTCGACCACCGGGACTTCCGGCGCGTGTCGCGCAAGGGCTTCGGCGATCAGGGCCCGCTCGGCGCCGATCAGTACAACTCCGCGCAGCCGCTTCGCCGCACCGATAACGAGATCATCGAACCGCGCACCCTTGGCAAGACCCCCCGCAATCCAGACAATCGGATCGTATGCGGCCAGCGAGGCTTCGGCAGCATGGGTGTTGGTGGCCTTGGAGTCGTCGATGAACGTGACGCCCGCCACCTCGTCGACATGCTCGATCCGGTGCGCGTCGGGACGAAAATCACGCAGTCCGTCACGGACCGCGGCGGGCTCGACGCCGAAGCCGCGCGCCAGGGCGGCAGCGGCAAGGGCGTTGGCGATGTTGTGCGGGGCGGGTGACGCGATGTCGGTGACTTCGGCCAGTTCCTGGGCCTGCTGGTGGCGGTCCGCCACGAAGGCACGGTCCACCAGGATGCCATCCACGACACCGAGCTGGGACGGCCCGGGGGTGCCGAGGGTGAAGCCGATGGCGCGGCAGCCCTCCTCGACGTCCGCCGCACGGACCAGTTCCTCGGTGGCCGGGTCGGCCGCGTTGTAGACACACGCGACGGTGTTGCCTTCGTAGACACGGCCCTTGTCGGCCGCGTACGCCGCCATGGAGCCGTGCCAGTCGAGGTGGTCGGGGGCGATGTTGAGGACCGCCGCGGAGTGCACCCGCAGGCTGGGCGCCCAGTGCAGTTGGTAGCTGGAGAGCTCCACCGCCAGTACGTCGTACGGCTCGTCGCCGAGCACCGCGTCGAGCAGCGAGACGCCGATGTTGCCGACCGCAGCGGTGCGCAGACCGGCCGCGCGCAGCATCGATGCGAGCATCCGTACCGTGGTGGTCTTGCCGTTGGTGCCGGTGACCGCGAGCCAGGGGGCCGGCTTCCTGCCGTTCAGGTCGCGCAGTTGCCAGGCCAGTTCGACATCGCCCCACACCGGGACGCCCGCGGCGGCCGCGGCCTGGAACAGTGGCTTGTCCGGCCGCCAGCCCGGGGCCGTGACGACCAGTTCGGTGCCCTCCGGCAGCAGAGCCTCGCCGAGGCGCACCGTGACGCCCAGCGCCTCGAGTTCGTCGGCCTGCGCCCGGGAGCGTGCGTCGTCGCCCTCGTTGACGACGGTGACCGCCGCGCCGAGCCCGTGCAGGACCCGCGCCGCCGGCAGCCCGGAGACTCCCAGCCCCGCGACGGTGACCCGCTTGTCCTGCCACGTCACTTGTCGGCCGCCCAGCCCGCGTAGAAGAGGCCGAGACCGACGATCACACACATGCCCTGAATGATCCAGAAGCGGACCACCACAAGGACCTCGGACCACCCCTTGAGTTCGAAGTGGTGTTGCAGCGGTGCCATCTTGAAGACCCGCTTGCGCGTCATCTTGAAGGAGCCGACCTGGATCACGACGGACAGCGTGATCAGCACGAAGAGGCCGCCGAGGATGGCCATCAGGAACTCCGTACGGGAGCAGATGGCCAGACCCGCGAGGGCGCCGCCGAGGGCGAGCGATCCGGTGTCGCCCATGAAGATCTTGGCCGGTGAGGTGTTCCACCACAGGAAGCCGAAGCAGGCGCCCATCAGGGCCGAGGCGACGACCGCCAGGTCGAGCGGGTCTCTGACCTCGAAGCAGGCGCTGGGGTTGGTCAGGGTCGCCGCGTTCGCGCAGGACTCCTGGAACTGCCAGACGCCGATGAAGGTGTACGCGCCGAAGACCATCACCGAGGCGCCGGTGGCCAGGCCGTCGAGGCCGTCGGTGAGGTTCACGCCGTTCGACATCGCCAGGATCATGAACAGTGCCCAGACGACGAAGATCACCGGGCCGAGCGTCCAGCCGAAGTCCGTGACGAACGACAGCTTGGTGGAGGCCGGGGCGTTGCCGTGGATGTCCTTGAACTGCATGGCCAGCACGGCGAAGGCGATGCCCACGATCAGCTGGCCGGCCATCTTCGCCTTCGCCCGCAGACCCAGCGAACGCTGTTTGACGATCTTGATGTAGTCGTCGAGGAACCCGACCAGTCCCATCCCCGTCATCAGGAACAGCACCAGCACCCCGGAGAACGTCAGCGGGGCGCCGGTGATCGCCTTGGTGGCGAAGTAGGCGATGATCGTGGCCAGGATGAAGGCGATCCCACCCATGGTCGGGGTGCCGCGCTTGCCGTGGTGGCCGCGCGGTCCGTCGTCCCGGATGAACTGTCCGTAACCCTTGTGGGCCAGCAGCTTGATCAGCAGCGGGGTGCCGACCAGGGTCAGGAAGAGTCCGATGACTCCCGAGAAGAGAATCTGCTTCATCGGGCGGCGACCTCGCCCTCGGTGCCGGTCCCGGTGCCCCTGTCGAGCAGCGCGTCCGCGACCTGCTCCAACCCCACCGACCTGGACGCCTTCACCAGCACGACGTCTCCCGCCCGCAGTTCCCTGCGCAGCAGGTCGACGGCCGCCTCTGCGTCGGACACGTGCACCGACTCCTCACCCCACGAACCCTCGTTATAGGCGCCCAGCTGCAGCCAGGATGCTTCCCTGCCCCCGACTGCCACGAGCTTGCTCACGTTGAGCCGGACGGCAAGCCGCCCGACCGCGTCGTGCTCGGCGAACGACTCGTCACCGAGCTCGGCCATCTGGCCGAGCACCGCCCACGTGCGTCCCCCTCGGGCCCGCGAGGCTTCGCCCATCGCGGCCAGTGCACGCAGCGCGGCTCGCATGGATTCAGGGTTCGCGTTGTAGGCGTCGTTGACGACCGTCACGCCGTCCGGACGCTCGGTGACCTCCATGCGCCAGCGGGACAGCGTGCCCGCCTCGGAGAGCGCCGGTGCGATCTCGTCCACGGACATGCCCTGCTCATGCGCGACGGCGGCTGCGGCGAGCGCGTTCGACACGTGGTGCTCACCGTACAGGCGCAAGGTCACATCGCTGCACCCGGTGGGTGTGTGCAGCGTGAAAGCGGGCTGTCCGGTAGCTGTGAGCCGGACATTCTCGGCGCGCACGTCCGCTTCGTCCGCCTCTCCGAAGAGCAGCACCCGCGCCTTGGTGCGTGACGCCATCGCGCGGACCAGCGGATCGTCGGCGTTGAGCACGGCGACACCGGACTCCGGGAGCGACTCGACCATTTCGCCCTTGGCCTGAGCGATCTGCTCACGGCCGCCGAACTCGCCGATGTGCGCGGTCCCGACATTCAGTACGAGTCCGGTCTTCGGCGGTACGAGTCCGGTGAGGTAACGGATGTCGCCGATGTACCGTGCGCCCATTTCGAGCACCAGATACCGGGTGTCCCGCTCCGCGCGGAGTGCGGTGAGCGGCAGACCGATCTCGTTGTTGAGGTTGCCCTCCGGGTAGACCGTCGGGCCCTTGCGCTGCAGGAGTTGGGCGATCAGGTCCTTGGTGGACGTCTTGCCGGCCGAGCCGGTGAGGGCGACGACCTCGGTGCCGAGACGCTCGACGACGGTACGGGCCAGTGCGCCGAGGGCGACGGTGACGTCGTCCACCACGATCGCGGGGGCGCCGATCCGGCGGGTGGCGAGCACCGCCACCGCGCCCGCGGCCACCGCACGCTGTGCGAAGTCGTGGCCGTCGGCGTGTTCACCGGCGAAGGCGACGAAGAGGCCGCCGGGCTGCACGGCACGGGAGTCGGTGACGACCGGGCCGGTGACCTGGACGGCGGGATCCGGTATGTCGTACGTATGCCCGCCGACGATTTCGGCGATCTCGGTGAGGGAGAGGGTGATCACTTGGTCATCCCTGACTGTTGTTCTCGATGGCCGCGCGCTCGATGGCCGCGCGCAGAACCTGGCGGTCGTCGAAGGGGCGTACCACTCCGGCGATGTCCTGACCCTGCTCATGGCCCTTGCCGGCGACCAGCACGGTGTCGCCCGGCCGGGCCCTGGCCACGGCTGCCCGGATGGCGGCGGCCCGGTCGGAGTCGATCAGGACGTCGCCGCGCTCGTGCACCGGCACCTCGGCGGCGCCCGCGACCATGGTCGCGAGGATCGCGAGAGGGTCCTCGGAGCGGGGGTTGTCGGAGGTCAGCACGGCGGTGTCGGCGAGCCGCGCGGCGGCCGCTCCCATCGGACCGCGTTTGGTCCGGTCCCGGTCGCCGCCGCAGCCGAGCACGATGTGCAGCCTGCCCTCGGTGACCTTGCGCAGAGCGCGCAGCACCGATTCGACGGCGTCGGTCTTGTGCGCGTAGTCGACGACGGCCAGATACGGCTGGCCCGCGTCCACCCGTTCCAGGCGGCCGGGTACGCCGGGTACGGCGGCGATACCGTCGGCGGCGGTCTGCGGGTCGACGCCGGCGACGGCGAGGGTGGCGATCGCGGCCAGGGTGTTGGCGACGTTGAAGGGTCCGGGCAGCGGCGAGGTGGCCGCGATGCGCTCGCCCTTGGGGCCGAGCACGGTGAACGTGCTGGTGAAGGGCGAGACTTCGACGTTCTCGGCCCGCCAGTCGGCGTCCGGGTGTCCCTCTGCGGAGAAGGTGGTCACCGGCACGGTGGCCTCGTGGACGAGCCTGCGCCCGTACTCGTCGTCGAGGTTGACGACCGCGAGTCTGCTGCGCTCCGGGGTGAACAGCCGCGCCTTCGCCTGGAAGTAGTCCTCCATGTCGGAGTGGAATTCCATGTGCTCGGGGCTGAGGTTGTTGAAGACGGCGACGTCGAAGACGCAGCCGTCGACCCGGCCGAGCACCAAGGCGTGGCTGGACACCTCCATGGCGACCGAGTCGACGCCGCGTTCGCGCATCACCGCGAAGAGCGCCTGGAGGTCGGTGGCTTCGGGGGTGGTGCGCTCCGACTTGATGCGTTCGTCACCGATCCGCATCTCCACCGTGCCGATGAGACCGCTGAGATGCCCTGCGGCCCGGATACCCCCCTCGACCAGATAGGCGGTGGTGGTTTTGCCCGAGGTGCCGGTGATGCCGATCTGGAGCAGCTCGCGTCCGGGGTGGCCGTAGATCTCGGCGGCCAGTTCGCCCATCAGGGACCGGGGGTTGTCGACGGTGAGCACCGGCAGGCCGGTCGCCGCGGCGCGTTCGGTGCCGGTCGGGTCGGTCAGTACGGCGGCGGCTCCGAGACCGGCCGCCTGCACGACGAAGTCGGCGCCGTGGAAGCGGGCGCCGGGCAGGGCCGCGTACAGGTCTCCGGGGCGGACCGCCCTGGAATCGTGGGTGATGCCGGTGACCTCACCGGCGCCGGGTGACGCGATGCCCAGTTGTCGTGCCAGTTCCCCCAAGGGGGTCGGCCGTACCTCGGCCGGACGGGGCGCTCCGGGGTAGGTCACAGAGGCGTCCTTCTGGGTGGTTTGGGACTGATCAGCTTGTGGCACGGCGGTGAGCGTACCGGGCTCACCGGGCTTGTCGCGAAGTGAGGGGTGTGGAGCGTTTCGGTTCCCCGGATCGCTGGTGATGGTCGTCACTGATGGTTCCTGGATGACTCGTGGTGGCCCCTCGCGGGGTCACTCGAAGGATCACTGTTCGGGATCGAAGGTGACCGGCAGGGGGGCGGCCTTCTTGCCGGTCGGCGGCACCTGGAGCGACTTGAGGGCGAACTCCATGACCTTCTTGTAGATGGGGCCGCAGATCGAGCCGCCGAAGTAGGGCCCGCTCGTCGGGTTCTGGATGGCGCAGTAGACCGTGACCCGCGGATTGTCGGCCGGCGCGAAGCCCGCGAACGAGGCGGTGTAACCGCGGTAGCGACCCGTTGTGGGATCCACCCGGTTGGCCGTTCCGGTTTTGCCCGCGACCCGGTATCCGGGGATACGGGCGGAGGCTCCGGTGCCTTCCTCGTCGCCGACCACGGACTCCAGCATGCGGGAGAGCGTCTTCGCTGTCTTCTCGCTCACCACCCGGGTCCTGCCGGGCTCGGGCGCGGGGTCGAAACGGCCGTCGGGGCCCTTCGTACCGCGGATCAGGGAGGGTTCCACCCGGACACCGCCGTTGCCGATCGTGGAGTAGATCGACGCGGCCTGCAGCGCGTTGAGCGAGAGACCCTGGCCGAACGGGATGGTGTACTGCTGGGAGGTCGACCAGTCCTGCGGCTTGGCGAGAATGCCGGGGGTCTCACCGGGGAAGCCGACGCCGCTGGGGCGCCCGATTCCGAATTTGCGCAGGTACGAGTAAAGGACCTTGTTGGCCTCCGGCTGGGTCTTCCCCAGCTGTCCGGCGGCCAGGATCGTGCCGATGTTGCTGGACTTGGCCAGTACCCCGTTGAGCGTCAGCGACCAGGTGTCGTGGTCGATGTCGTCGTGGAACAGCCGGTCACCACGGTGCAGCCGGTTGGGTACGGTCACGTGGGTACGGGGGGTGGCCACCCCCTCCTCGATGACGGCGGCCATGGACATGACCTTGCTGGTGGAACCCGGCTCGAAGGCGTCCTGGAGCGCGGCGTTGCCCAGGTTGGCCGGGCTCGCATGGCGGAGGTCGTTGGGGTCGAAGCCGGGGGCGTCGGCCATGGCGAGGACCTCGCCGGTCCTGGTGTCCTGCACCACCACGTAGCCGCGGTCGGCCTTGGACTTCTTCACCTGGGCCGAGATGGCGCTCTGCGCGGCCCACTGGATGTCCCGGTCCAGGGTGAGCTGGACGTCCGAGCCGGCGACGGCGGGGACCTCGCTCCGGCCCGCGGTGGGCACCTGACGGCCGCCGGACTGGGCGTAGGTGATCTTGCCGTTCTGCCCGGCCAACTCCTTGTTCAGGGAGGACTCGAGGCCGCCCGCGCCCTTGCCCGCGGCGTTGACCCAGCCGAGTACCCCGGCGGCGAGGTCACCGTTCGGGTACACCCGCTTGGTGGTCGGCTCGTGGAAGACTCCGGCCAGCACGTTGGCGCCCTTCTTCGCGCTCGCCTTCTGCAGCAGCACGCTCTGCAGGTCCTTGATCTGGTTCCAGACCTGGGGGGTCTGCCTGCGCGCCAGCCGCACATAGCGGGTTCGGGGGGTGGCGAGCTTTTTGGCGAGGGTGTCGGCGTCCACACCGAGGATCGGTGCGAGCAGCGCGCCCGCCTGCTGAGGGGCGTCCGCCACGTGGGTCTGCTTCGGAGTGAACATCGTGGGGTCGGCGGTGATGTCGTAGGCATCGACACTGGCGGCGAGCGCAACACCGCTGCGGTCGGTGATCTCACCGCGGTCCGCGGTCAGTGTGTGGCTGAGATAGCGGTTCTTGTCGGCCTTGGTCGCGTAGGCGCTTGCGTCGACGGCCTGCACCTGGAGCAGCCGTACGACGAAGATCCCCATCACCAGGGTCAGACAGAGGCTGATGAGCCGCAGCCTGGGGCGCGGGCTGCCGAGTCGCAGCGTCCGGGTGCTCTTTCCGGGCGGGGCCGGCCGGCGCCGCACCGGGCGCGCCGGTGCTGCCGGCCTCGCCGAGCGCGCGGGGACCGGTACTCGGCGGCGCGGTGGTTCCTTGGACGGCACTGCGTCACCTGCCGGGGGTCGGGGTCGGCTCTGTGGTCGGATCGGCCGGGGCGAGCGATGCGGCGGGCGCCGACGCGCCGTTCGCCGCCGTCCCCCGCGGGGTCACGGGCGAGTCCGCGCCGGGCATCCCGGCCGGTGTCCCGGCCGGTGTTCCGCTCGGCGTCCCGGGCGTGGTGTCGGGCGCGGTGTCGGGCAGGGTCGCGTCCGGTGTCGCGGCGGGCTCGGATTCCGGTGCGAACGCCCTGGCGGGCTCCGCCGTGACCTGCGCGGGGACGCCCCGGACCGTGCCGTCCGGATTGAGGAAGACCGGACCGCCGCCCGGCACCATGCCGAGTTCACCGGCGCGTTTCGCCAGCGCCCCGGGCGCCGAGCGGTCGTCCACATCCCGCTGCAGCGCCTGCTCCTCGTCGGTGAGCTCGGTGTTCCGTTTCTCGTACTTGCTCAGCTGGAAGGACCCCGCGTTGAGCGCGGAATTCAGCATCAGCAGGCCGATCAGCCCGCCGCCGAGCAGCAGCACGACCAGGAGGACGAAAGGTGTCCGGGCCGCTCTGCTCGGTCGGGCGGGCAGCAGCCTGGCCAGCCGGGCGGCACGGCCTTTCAGCTCCTTGGCCGGTGTGCTCACGGGGCCTCCTCGCGAATCCGCTGCGCACCCCGCAGACGCGCGGGGGCCGCACGCCGGTTCTCCGCGATCTCCTCCTCCGTCGGGAGTTCCGCGCCGCGGGTGAGCAGCTTCAGCCGTGGCTGGTAGCGCTCGGGCACGACCGGCAGGCCGGCCGGCGCCGTGTTGGCGGCCCCGGCCGCGAAGACCTGCTTGACCAGGCGGTCCTCGAGCGAGTGGTACGAGAGGACGGCGATACGGCCGCCCACCGCCAGCGAGGCCACCGCGGCGGGGATCGCCCGCTCCAGCACGGTGAGCTCCCCGTTGACCTCGATCCGCAGCGCCTGGAAGGTGCGCTTGGCCGGGTTGCCGCCGGTCCGCTTGGCGGCCTGCGGCAGGGAGTCACGGATCAGCTCGACCAGCCGGGCGCTGTTGGTGAAGGGCTCCTTCTCGCGCTCCCGCACGATGGCCGACACAATGCGCTTGGCCTGCTTCTCCTCGCCGTACGCCCGGAGGATTCGGACGAGTTCGCCGGGCGGGTAGGTGTTGAGCACCTCGGCGGCGCCGATCCCGGTCGTCTGGTCCATGCGCATGTCGAGCGGAGCGTCCTGCGCGTACGCGAACCCGCGGTCCGCCTCGTCCAGTTGCATCGAGGAGACACCGAGGTCGAAGAGGACTCCCTGGACGCGCGGAATCGCCAGGCGGTCGAGGACGTCGGGCAGTTCGTCGTAGACCGCGTGCACCAGCGTGACCCGGTCATCGAAGCGCGCCAGCCGCTCACCGGAGAGCCGCAGCGCCTCCTTGTCCCGGTCGAGCGCGACGAGCCGGGCCGCGGGGAAGGTGGAGAGCAGCGCCTCGCTGTGGCCGCCGAGGCCGAGGGTGCAGTCGACGACGACCGCGCCGGGCTGAGCGAGCGCCGGGGCCAACAGGTCCAGGCATCGCTGGAGCATCACCGGGACATGTCGGGACTGGCTCATGCGCCCTCTCAGTTACGGCGCGATCGCACGTACTGCCGGGTCCCCGCCCGCTCGGAAGGGGACGGTCCACCGGCGCCGGAAGGGGCGTCGGCCGGCCGACGAGCGGGAGAGGGCCGAGCCGTACGTACACCGCGCATACGGGGGTGTGCGAAGCGTGGCGGACTACGTCCATGAGCACGGCATGTCCACGAGCACGACAGGAACATGAATGCGACATGCAGGCCACACGGACTGCGCGGGGACGCATCGCCGCGCCTCCCACTCCGCGTCACTTTAGTCCACCGATCCCGCCGGTCAATCAACCGCCCAGCGCGCCGCCGGACCGGCTTTTCACTCGGACTGATTACCGGATGACAGTCTGTGGTTTAGCTCACAACAACCACGGATGGGCGTAATTTTTCGCCCCCCGGACGGGACTGATCGATCAGCGCCGGTTACCGTCATACACATGTCGACTCCTGCGCACCGCTCCGCAGAGCCCGCCCCGTCGCAGCCGCACCTCGCCGTCAATGACGGCGGTACGGTCACCGACCGGCTGGTCGAGGCCAACCATCGCTATGCCGACAAGTTCGACGACGCCGGCCGGGACGCCCGTCCGGCACTGCGCGTCGCCGTGGTCACCTGCATGGACGCCCGCCTGGATCTGCAGGCCGCCCTCGGCCTCGAGGTCGGTGACTGCCATACGCTCCGCAACGCGGGCGGGGTGGTGACCGACGACGTCATCCGTTCACTCACCGTCAGCCAGCGTGCCCTGGGCACCCGTAGCGTCGTCCTCATCCACCACACCAGCTGCGGCCAGCAGACGATCACCGAGGACTTCCGGCAGCAGCTGGAGACAGAGGTCGGCCAGAAGCCGGCCTGGGCCGTGGAGTCCTTCAGCGATGCGGACCAGGATGTGCGCCAGTCGATGCAGCGGGTCAGGTCCTCTCCGTTCCTGCTGCACACCGACGATGTCCGTGGCTTTGTCCTCGACGTGCAGACGGGACTGCTCCGGGAGATCGACCCGGCCGTCTGAGGCCCGGCCACCCGGACACCGCTGTCCGAAAGCACACCAAGCCGCGACATATCCCGCCCACTTGTCCACAGTCGAGTGACACGAAGCGGTAACGGCAACCAGAATGCAGGGGTGACACCTCGTCCGGTCCACCGGGCGGGGCGTCCGCTGTTCGGGGTGGGCCGGGGCCGTGTGTCATGCCCCCGGCCCGTTATGTGGGGTACCCCGTGCTCCGCAAGAGCTGGAATGGGCCGAGGAGGGCCGGGTGACGACCTATGACGATCGAGCGAGCCATGGGGGTGCCCCCGCGCGAGCGAATCCGAGCGTGGGGAACGATCTGACCACCACAGCGGAGCGGATCCGCCGGTCGGTGGAGGGTGTGATCGAGGGCAAGCCCGAGGTCGTACGGCTTTCGCTGACCGTGCTGCTCGCCGAGGGTCATCTGCTCATCGAGGATGTTCCCGGCGTGGGGAAGACCATGCTGGCCAAGGCGCTGGCCCGCTCCATCGACTGCTCGGTACGACGCATCCAGTTCACGCCCGATCTGCTGCCCTCGGACATCACCGGCGTGTCGATCTTCGACCAGCAGCGCCGCGACTTCGAGTTCAAACCGGGCGCGATCTTCGCGCAGATCGTGATCGGCGACGAGATCAACCGCGCTTCGCCGAAGACCCAGTCGGCGCTGCTCGAATCGATGGAGGAACGCCAGGTCACCATCGACGGGCAGACCTACGAACTGCCCAGCCCCTTCATGGTGGTGGCCACTCAGAACCCGGTGGAGATGGAGGGCACCTACCCCCTGCCCGAAGCCCAGCGGGACCGGTTCATGGCGCGGGTCTCCATCGGCTATCCCAGCCCCGAGGCCGAGCTCCAGATGCTCGACGTGCACGGCGGGGTCTCCCCGCTGGACGACCTGCAGCCGGTGGCGCACGCGCACGAGATCGTGAAACTGATCGACGCGGTCCGCTCGGTCCATGTCGCCGACACGGTCCGGCGCTACGCGGTCGAGCTGGTCTCGGCCACCCGTCACCATCCCGACCTCAGACTCGGCGCATCACCGCGCGCGACCCTGCACCTGCTGCGCGCCGCGAAGGCCTCGGCGGCGCTGAGCGGACGCGAGTACGCCCTGCCCGACGATGT
Source organism: Streptomyces sp. NPDC051322 (assembly GCF_040689485.1). Classification (NCBI taxonomy): domain Bacteria; kingdom Bacillati; phylum Actinomycetota; class Actinomycetes; order Kitasatosporales; family Streptomycetaceae; genus Streptomyces; species Streptomyces sp. NPDC051322. The sequence continues at coordinate 304,912 of NZ_JBFBAK010000001.1, forward strand.
GCAGGCGCTGGCTGTCGCGGTGCTGGCGCATCGGCTGCTGCCCACCGCCCAGGCCCAGCTGAACCGGCGTACCGCCGAGCAGGTCGTCCAGGACATCCTGCAGCGCACCGCGGTGCCCACCGCCAAGGCGGCCGCCGACGGCTACCCGGCCACGCGGCAGTCCCCGCCGCCGGGTGCCCCGGCGTACCGGCAGCAGCCGCCGGGCACCCGGCGGCTGTGATGGCCGCCGGCGGCGGGTCCCCGCACGCGGTTGAGGAGGAGCAGGCCGGTCTGCGAACCGCGCTGTCCGGGCTGACCACGCGCGGGCGTTCGTTCCTGGCGGCCGGTGTCGCGGCCTCGGTGTGCGCGTACGCCCTGGGGCAGCCGGACCTGCTGCGGGTCGGCCTGCTGCTCGCCGTGCTGCCGCCGGCGTGCGCGGTAGTGCTTCACCGGACGCGTTACCGGGTAGCGGGCAGCAGGCGGCTCTCTCCGGCCCGGGTGCCGGCGGGCTCCGAGGCCCGGGTCCGTCTGCGGATGGACAACGTCTCGCGGATGCCCACCGGCCTGCTGATGCTCCAGGACCGGGTGCCGTACGTACTCGGGCCGCGGCCCCGGTTCGTGCTGGACCGGGTGGAGGCGGGCGGCCGGCGTGAGGTGTCCTACCGGGTCCGGTCCGACCTGCGGGGGCGCTACCCGCTGGGTCCGCTCCAGCTCCGGCTGGCCGATCCGTTCGGGATGTGCGAACTGACCAGGTCCTTCAGCACCCAGGACACCCTGACCGTCGTCCCCAGGACCGAACCGCTGCCGCCGGTGCGGCTGACCGGCGAAGCCGCGGGGTACGGCGACGGGCGGCAGCGGTCGCCGGCGCTGGCCGGCGAGGACGATGTGATACCGCGCGGCTACCGGCACGGCGACGACCTGCGCCGGGTGCACTGGCGCTCGACCGCGCGGTACGGCGAGCTCATGGTGCGCCGCGAGGAGCAGCCGCAGCGGGCCCGCTGCACGGTCCTGCTCGACACCCGGAGCGGTGCCTACCAGGGGGCGGGCCCCGACTCGGCCTTCGAGTGGGCCGTCTCGGGAGCGGCGTCCGCGCTGATGCATGTGCTCGAGCGGGGCTTCTCGGTGCGACTGCTCACGGACACCGGCAGTTCGGTGCCGGCCGATGGCTCGGGCGGGTTCGCCGGGGCGACCCAGGACTCCGCGGACTCGGCCGGCCTGATGATGGAGACGCTGGCCGTCGTGGAGCACTCCGATGAGGCAGGGCTCTCGCGTGCGTACGACGTGCTGCGCGGCGGGAACGAAGGGCTGCTGATCGCCTTCTTCGGCGACCTGGACGACGAGCAGGCCGCGGTGGCGGCCCGTATGCGGCAACGCAGCGGCGTAGCCCTCGCCTTCGTGCTGAGCAGCGAGACGTGGGCGCAGAGCGGCGCGGTCGACCGTGCCGGGCACCGGCTGCAGCTGTTGCGGGACGCGGGCTGGACCGCACTGGAGGCCCGGCCGGGTGTGCCGCTGGCCGAGCTGTGGCGCCGGGCGGGGCAGGAGCGCACCGCGACGGGCCCCGCCGCGTGGCACGGCGGAACCGGCTCTACCGTCGCCGGGGCATCGGGGGGATGGTCATGAGCGGCCGCGCGAGACTGGCGCTGTGCGCCTTCATCGCGACGATGCTGGCAGCCGCGGCCCTGCTGCCGCTGGTCGACCCGGTGTCCTGGATCGTGCAGGCGGCTATTCTGCTGGCGATCCAGAGCGGGGTCGGGGCGCTCGCCCGGCGGGTGCCGCTGGCGCGGCCGCTGACGGTGCTGGCCCAGGTCGTGACGGCGTTCCTGTTGCTCACCATGGTCTTCGCCCGCAGCCAGGCCATCGTCGGTGTCCTGCCGGACGCCGATGTCATCGTGCGCTTCGGGCAGTTGCTGCGGCAGGGCACCGAGGACGTCGGGCAGTACGCCATACCGGCCCCGGCGACCGCGAGCCTGCGGCTGATGCTGATCGGCGGGGTGCTGCTGATCGGCCTGCTGGTGGACGCGCTCGCCGTGACCTTCCGCAGCGCGGCCCCTGCCGGGCTGCCGCTGCTGGCGCTCTACTCCGTCGCGGCCGGCATCGCGCGCGGCAGCGCGGCCTGGCTCTGGTTCGTGCTGGCCGCATCGGGTTATCTGCTGCTTCTCCTCGCCGAGAGCAGGGACCGGCTCTCGCAGTGGGGACGGGTTTTCGGCGGCGCGCCCCGGGCCGGCGGCCGGAACGTCTCCGGGTTCGAGGCCGGCAGCACTCCGAGGGCCCCGGTGCGCACCGGCCGGCGTATCGGCGCGGTCGCGCTGGGCTTCGCCCTGGTGGTCCCCGCCGCGCTGCCCGCCCTGGACACCGGGCTGCTCGGCAGTACGGGGACGGGCACCGGCCCCGGTGGGGGCGGCACCATCTCGGCAGTGAACCCACTGGTCTCGCTGCAGAACAGCCTCACCCAGTCCGAAGACCGTGAGGTGATGCGGTATCGCACCAACGCGACCGACACCGACGGCCTCTACCTGCGGATCGTCTCGCTCGACCAGTTCGACGGCACCGCGTGGAAGTCTTCGGAGCGGCGGATCGAGGATGTGCCGGCCGAACTGCCTCAGCCACCGGGGCTGAGCCCCGACGTCGACCGGACCGAGATCCGCACCAACATCTCGGCCGCCGGATGGTACGCCCAGAACTGGCTGCCGATGCCCTATCCGGCCACGAAGGTGAGCATCAAGGGCCGGTGGCGCTTCGAGCCGGCCGGGCGGACGCTGGTGGGCGACCGCGGACAGACCACCCGCGGTGCGCAGTACGGGGTGAACAGTCTGCTGGTGCAGCCGAGCGCGGCTCAGCTGGCCGCGGCCCCGGCTCCCCCGGAGAGCCTGCAGAAGGAATACACCAAGGTGCCGGGCTCGCTGCCCGATGTGGTGAAGTCGACCGCGGAGCAGGTGACGGCCGGCGCGGCGAACGACTACGAGCGCGCGGTCAAGTTGCAGGACTGGTTCGCTTCGGACGGCGGCTTCACCTATGACACCCAGGTGGAGTCGGGTACCGGATCCGCGGCGATCGCCCGCTTCCTGAAGCAGAAGCAGGGGTTCTGCGTCCACTTCGCCTTCACCATGGCGGCGATGGCCAGGACGCTGGATATCCCGGCCCGGGTGGCGGTGGGCTTCACCCCGGGCACCCTGCAGCAGGACGGGAGCATGTCGGTGGGGCTGCGCGATGCGCACGCCTGGCCCGAGCTCTATTTCGCGGGGGTGGGCTGGACGCGTTTCGAGCCCACCCCGACGCGTGGGTCGGTGCCCTCGTACACCCAGGCCGACACGTCGCCCGACAGCCCGACGACTCCGGCGCAGCCGGAGGGCACCGCGTCGGCCGCGCCGGTCACGACGCCGTCGGCGACGGCGGCCTGCCCGCCGGAGCTGCGCAAGCTGAACGACTGCGACGGCGCCGCGCAGCGCAACGGCGGCGCCGTCGCCGCCCCGGCCTCATCGCCGGCCCCGGCGATCGCCGGGGTGGTGGTGGCGGCCCTGCTGGTTCTGCTGCTGGTGCTGCCGCTGCTGTGGCGGGTCAGGGCGCGGGCACGACGGCTGGGATCCGGGGGGCGTACGCCGACGGACGACGCCCATCGGACGCTGGCAGCATGGCGGGAGATCACCGACTCGGCGTGGGATTACGGCATCGAGCCCGATGCCTCCCGGACCCCCCGGACGGCGGCGGAACGGATCGTACGGATCGGTGAGCTGACCGGGCTGGCCGCCGATGCGGTGCACCGGACGGCGGGTGCCGTCGAGCGGGTGCTGTACGCGCCGGAGCCGGGCGAGCCGAGCAGCCTCGCCGAGGATGTTCGCCGGGTCCGGGCAGGACTGCGAGCCGGTGCGGGGAGGGCCGCGCGGATCCGGGCGGTGATAGCTCCGCGTTCGGCCGTTCGGGTGCGCTGGGGGCTGTCCCGGCGCTGGAACACGGCCGCGGACCGGCTGAAGGGGCGCCTCGCGGGGCTGGGCCACCGGCCATCGGCGCTGCGGCGGCCGTCCCGGCAGCGCGGCTGAGCAACAGCTTCTGAGCAATCGGCGGCCGCCCGGGGCGAGTTCGGGCCGGCTACCGCTTCGCCGGCGAGAAACGGGTGAGGGGCGACCGCCTCGAAAGCGGTCGCCCCTCACCCGTACGTTCAGCTGTTGTCATCGTGCAGCTGTTTTCATCGTGCTGGGCCGCTGGACCGTGGGCGGCGGTGAGCTGTGGGGCTCAGTGCCCTTGTTCGTCGCCGTCGCGGCGGCGCTGCCACCGTTCTTCGATCCGGTTCATCATCGAGCGATGTTGTTTCCTGGGCTGCCTCGCCGCCGCCTGTCCGGTGGCCTGTTGCTGCTCACCGGGCTTCGGCGCTTTCCGCCACCCGGTGATCGCGAGCACTGCGCAGCCGAGCATGACGAGGAACCCCACCACGCTGACCCAGATCTGCTGGGCGACCATTCCCGCCATGAGGAGCGCGATACCCACCAGAAAGCCAGCGACCGCCTGGTAAACCCGTCGCCGGGTGTACGTACGCAGCCCGCTTCCCTCGAGCGCTGTCGCGAACTTGGGATCTTCGGCGTACAGCGCTCGCTCCATCTGCTCGAGCATGCGCTGCTCGTGCTCCGAGAGCGGCACGGAGTCCTCCTACTCGTCGGTCGCGGGGGGCGACCGTGATGCGGCCCTTTCAGAATAGGCAGGGAATCGCCCCCGTGAAACCCGCCCTCTACGCCAATTCACCATCCGGGCCGCCACGCGGAACAGCTGCCGAGGCGCACATGCCCCGACGGCCGAACCGTCATGCCGGATGGTTACCCCGATCATACGGGGACTAGCCCCCGATCGGGGGGCCAGTAGCCCAGTACGTACGTCACTGCGTTGCTGATCAGCCCTGCTTCTCGCCGAGAACGTGCAGCTGGGTGGCGACCGAGTGGAAGGCGGGCAGCTCGGCGGCCGCCGCCTCGAGCTGCAGCAGCGCGTCGAGGGCTCCGGGCTCGGTGTCGACCAGCGCGCCCGGCACGAGGTCCGCGAAGACCCGCACGCCGTGCACCGCGCCGACGTGCACACCGGCCGCCGCGACCAGCCCGGTGAGCTGTTCCGCGGTGAACCGCCGGGGCACCGGATCCCCTTCGCCCCAGCGTCCTGCCGGGTCGGTCAGCGCCTGTCGTGCTTCGGCGAAGTGCCCGGCCAGTGCCCTGGCCAGCACGGCTCCGCCGAGGCCGGCCGCGAGAAGACTGAGCGCACCGGACGGGCGGAGCGCGTCGACCGCGTTCCTGACTCCCTCGGCGGGATCCTCGACGTACTCGAGCACGCCGTGACAGAGCACCGCGTCGTATCCCGCGCGCTGCACGACGTCGAAGAGTCCGAGCACATCGCCCTGCACGCCGCGCACCTGATCGGCGACGCCTGCCTCTGCGGCCCTGCGCTCCAAACCGAACAGCGCGTTGGGGCTGGGGTCGACCACGGTGACCCGGTGGCCCAGGCGAGCCACGGGCACCGCGAAGTTACCGGTGCCGCCCCCGGTGTCCAGAACGTCCAGGGTGTCCCGCCCGGTCGCCTTGACCCGGCGCTCGAGGGCGTCCTTGAGTACGTCCCACACCACGGCGGTTCGAAGGGAGGCGCGGGGGCGCAGCTGGTCCGGCACGGCGGTTGACTCCTCGGCGCGGGGCCACTGCCCACGGTGCGACGCGGGCAGCGGCTGAGACACGTGAAACAGGGACGTGCCTCCCACCCTATTGCCTCCGGAACCGCCGCCGGTCACCCCGCGTGAGCCGTTGCCCGGTCAGCCCGCCTTCGGGTGCTCTGCCCTGGCTTGCGGAAGCACCGGCTGGAGCACCAGCAGCCGCTCGACGAGGCGCAGGAACATGGCCGCGTCCCGCAGCAGGTCGTCGGCGTCCCGGTGGCCGGCCGCGCCCGGTATGCCGGCCTCGGCCCTGGCCCGGCGGCGGGCCCCGGAAGCGAAGAGCGCGCTCCACTCGGCGAGCTCCGGGGCGATCTCGGTGAGGACTTCCCAGGCACTGCGGATGCGCTGTCTGCGGCGCGGCACGGTGTCGGGGCGGCCACGGGCGGCGAGCACCGCGGCGGCTGTCCGCAGCGCCGCGAGGTGGGCCGTGGCATAGCGTTCGTTCGGCGTCTCCAGCACGGCTGCCTCGTCCAGCCCGGTGCGGGCCTGAGCGAGCAGATCCAGCGCGGCGGGCGGCGCCGTGGTGCGGCGCAGGACGGGGTGGATGTCGGCCGCCGAGCCGCTGGACGTGGGGGCAGGGGCGGTGACACGGTGCCGGCGCGCGGCTGAGGCGTTCGAGCTGGCCATGACGAACCTCCTGTCGTGGTGTGACGGCACAGTGGCCGTATGTGTCCACTGTGCGGTACACCACTGACAATCGGCGCTGACCTGCGCTTTTGCGGAGCAGAGCGACGGAAACGGAAGCGACGGCAACGACAAGGCGGAAACGAAGAGGCGGAAACGAAGAGGCGCCGTCCCGGCAGGCCCTGACGTGCGCGGCCTGCCGGAACAACGCTTCCCCCGTACTCCCCCGGTGTACTCCCCCGTACATCCCCGTACTGGGCAGGAGAGCCCGCCGTTCCGCAGCCCCGTGTCGGCGGTACCGGCGGTGCGCTCCTTCCGTGTCCCACACTCTGCCGTCCGCGCAGGTGGCGGCCCATCCGCGCAATTACTCATCTCGCCTCGTGAGTACGGGTACTCAGACGTCGGCGCTGTCGGTCCGCACCGATAAAGTGCCTGTCATGGCACAGATTGCGGTGATCGGAGCCGGCACGGGCGCGCTGGCGGCTGCCGCCCGGCTGGCCGTGGCGGGCCACCTGGTGACGGTGTTCGAAAGCTCGTCGACGTACGGCGGAGCGGTGGGCCGGTTCGAGCGGGACGGGTTCGCCTTCGACACCGGTCCGGGACTCCTCCATCTTCCCGCCGTCCACCGCGACTTGTTCGTCAAGACGGGCCGTGAGCCGCTGGAGCAGTGCGTCGAGCTGGTCCAGGTGGATCCCGCGAGCCGCCATCTCTTCGCCGACGGCACGGATGTGCTGCTGCCGAACGCCTCGCGCGCCGGGGTGGTCGATGCGCTCGAAGCCGCGCTGGGCGGCGGCGCCGGGCCGCGTTGGGGAGCGTTCCTGGACCGGGCACGGGACACCTGGGACAGGACCAGGCGCCCGCTCCTGGAGGAACCGCTCCCCACGGACACCACGCCGCTGAGCCGCGACCCGTACCCGGCGCTCCGGACCGGGCTGCTGCGCCGCACCGCGACCACGCTCGGTGAGGTGGCCGTCCGGGAGCTGCGCGACGCGCGGCTGGCGGCACTGCTGGGCAGCTATGCGCTGTCCTACGGCTTCGACCCGGTGAACGCGCCGGCGTCGGCGGCCGTACTGCCCTACATGGAGCAGACCTTCGGCAGTTGGTACGTGCGCGGCGGGATGCGGGCGCTGGCCGACGCGATGTACCGGCGGTGCCTGGCGCGGAAGGTCGAGTTCGTCTTCTCCGCCGAGGTGATCGCGGTGCGCGAGAAGGACGGCAGGGCGCGCGGCGTCGAGCTGGCCGACGGGCGGCGGATCGACGCGGAACAGGTGATCGCGGGCGCGCCGGTGCCCGCGATTCCGCTCCCGCACCGCAGGACGGATACGGGCACCGGACGGGTCGTGGTGTGCCTTGCGCTGCGCGGCGGCCGGCCGGCCGGTGCGGTGCACCGCACTGTCGTGCACCGCACGGACGGCGATCTGCCGATGGTGACGGTGCTGCGCCCGGATGATCCGTCGCTGGTCCCCGACCGGGACCACGAGTCGGTCACGCTGACGGTCACGGTGCCGGTGGCGGACTGGACCGACACGGCCGCTTCCCGGGACGCAGGGCCCGCGGGGGTTTTCGCCGACCGCGTCGTGGCGGCCGCCGAGGCGGCCCTGCCCGGACTGCGCGGGCGGACGCTGTGGCGGGAGGTGCGGACCCCGTCCGACACCCTGCGGGAGACCGGCAGCGCCGCAGTGCCGGGCCCGGCCCTGGCCGGTGCGGGCGGGGAACTGCTGCCCGCACCCAATCGGTCGTCGCTGCCCGGACTGTTCCTGGTGGGCGGTTGGGCGCACCCGGGCGGCGGTCTCGCCCACGCCGGGATGTCCGGTGCGCTGGCCGCCGGGCTGATCGTGGAGGGCGAGGGCTTCCGCGGCTCGCAGTGACCTCGCGCGCCGCGGCGTCAGTAGCGGTACTGCTGCTCGCTGTAGCCGTTGTCGTACCCGTGGGCACCGCCGTTGGGCTGCGGCTCGTACGCGGGCTGTTCGGGTGTGCCGTACGGCGGCTGTTCGGTCTCCCGCTGCTGCGGGACCCACACCCCGCCGGGCGGGGTGTCGGTGGTGTACTGCCCGGCGTACGGGTCGGCGTACTGCTGCTGGCCGCCGTAGGAGGCGTCGTACTGTCCTGAACCGACGTACGGGTCCGAGTAGGGGGCGTACTGCTGCTGCCCGCTGCCGTAGTCGTACTGCCCGGTGTTCTGCTGCTGGTTCTGGTCGTAGCCGGTGGCGTCGTAGGTGCCGTACTGTGCGGCCGTGCCGTAGGCGGTGTCGCTGTATATCCCGTACTGGCCGGTGTCGTCCGGCATCGGCTGCGGAGCGTAGACGGCAGTGGAGTCCGACGCCATGGCGCCGGCCGGCTCGTAGGCGGGCCGGTCGTAGGCATTGGGGTCGTAGCCGTTCGGGACGAAACCGGTCGCGTCGAAACCGGTCGCGTCGAAACCGGCCGTGTCGAAGCCGGTCGGCTCGTAGCCGCCCTGGCTGTACGCCGGCTCCTCGTAGTCGCCCTGCTGGGAGCCGGTCGTGTCGAAGCCGCTCTCGCCGTGTCCGGCGCCTGCGCCGGGCGGTGGCTCCTCGTCCGGTGCGCCGGAAACGTATTCGAGATCCGTCACCTCCAGGGCCGGCTCCCTGGCCGCGCCCTCGGTGGTGCCCTTGCGCCGTCGGCTCGCCCCCGGGGAGCCGCCTATGGCCCAGCCGGTCGAGAAGCCGCGCCGGAAGGACAGCGTCACGTAGGTCTGGCCGACCGCGAAGGCGAGTGCGCCCGCCACGATCACCGGCACCGAGTGCAGCAGCACCCCGGCGACCACACCGAGGAAACCGGTGAAGGCGAGCATGCGCCAGCGGAGCCGCGCCTTGTACTGCAGCAGTACCTCACCCAGCAGCCACAACGCGACGAACCCGAAGCCGACATAGAGGACCGTCCAGCCCATGTACGCCCCTCTCGTACGGCCGCCGCCCTGGGGGTGGGAGCGGGTGTGGCCGGTCAGGACTACTTGTGCAGCCCAAGATTCTCGAAGATCTCGAGGGTCGCCGTGGAGTTGTTCAGCGTGATGAAGTGCATCCCCGGGACACCCTCGGAGAGCAGACTCGCACAGAACTCCGTAGCGAACTCGATGCCAATGGAGCGTACAGCGACTGGGTCGTCCTTGACCGCGAGGATCCGTTCTTTCAGCTCCGGCGGAAACTCCGCCGTGCTCAGCTGGGGGAGCCTCTCGAGCATCTTGACACTGGTGACGGGCATGACTTCGGGGATGACCGGGGTGTCGCAGCCGGCTGCGGCCACCCGGTCACGCATCCGCAGATAGTTCGCCGGGTCGAAGAACATCTGAGTGATGGCGAAATCGGCACCGGCCCGGCACTTGTCGACGAAGTGGCGGATGTCGCTGTCCCAGTCTTCCGAGCGCGGGTGCATTTCCGGGAAGGCGGCGACGCCCACGCAGAAGTCACCCGACTCCTTGATCAGCCGGACCAGGTCGGCGGCATAGGTCACGCCTTCCGGATGCTTGATCCACTCACCCATCGGGTCGCCGGGCGGATCTCCTCGGACGGCGAGGATGTTACGGATTCCGGCGTCGGCGTACTGGCCGATGATGTTGCGCAGTTCGGCGACGGAATGGTCCACCGCGGTGAGATGCGCGACCGGGGTGAGGGTGGTGTTGGAGGTGATCTGCTCGGTGGCCCGCACCGTGCCTGCCCGCGACGAACCGCCGGCGCCGTAGGTCACCGAGACGAAGCTCGGCGCCACCGCCTCGACTCGGCGCAGCGCGTTCCATAGGTTCCGCTCGCCCTTCTCGGTTTTGGGCGCCCAGAACTCGAAGGAGTACGACGTCTTGCCGGTCGCAAGCATGTCGCGCACGGTCCGTGCGTGATCGGTTCTGGTGGAGGAAGTGCCGAGGGCCATACGGGCAGGTTAGTCAGGGCTTGCCACTCCCCCAACCAAGCCGGGGTTATTTGGCCGAATTGCCGGTTACTTGTCCACCCCTCGGACACTCTCGGACGGTCCCGCGTCACTCCGCTCGCGGATCCGCTCGGCGAGAGCCGCGGAGGCTGCCGCGGGGTCGTCGGCCTCGGTTATCGCCCGGACGACCACCACCCTGCGCGCGCCCGCGTCCAGCACCTCGTCGAGGTTGCCCGCGTCGATCCCGCCGATCGCGAACCAGGGGCGCTCGGTGGTGAGCGCTGCCGCGTACCGCACCAGGTCGAGTCCGGGGGCGTGCCGGCCCGGCTTGGTCGGGGTGGGCCAGCAGGGACCGGTACAGAAGTAGTCCACGCCCACCTCGGCGGCTGCCGCGTCCACCTCGGACCGGGCATGCGTGGAGCGGCCGATCAGCACGTCCTTGCCCAGCAACCGGCGGGCCGCCGGGACCGGGAGGTCACCCTGGCCGAGGTGGAGTACGTCGGAGCCGATCGCGTGCGCGACGTCGGCGCGGTCGTTCACCGCGAGCAGCGCACCGTGCTTGCGGCAGGCGTCGGCGAAGACCTCGAGGTGTTCCAGTTCCTCGGCGGCTTCCATGCCCTTGTCGCGCAACTGGACGATGTCCACGCCGTGTGCCAGGACGGCGTCCAGGAACTCCGGAAGATCGCCCTGGCGCTTACGGGCGTCCGTGCAGAGATACAGCCGGGCATCGGACAGCGGTGCTGGTGCGGTGGACATCGGACGTTCCCCCCGGTCGTTGGTGCGTGCGGTGGTGCGGTGGTGGGTGCTGCTCGGTGCGTGCGGTGCACGGCGCCGGAGTGCCGGCGTCGTGCACCGCGAGGTGTTCGGACTGTGCTCAGAGGGCGAGCGCCTGAGCCCGGCGCTTCACCTCCGTCCCGCGATTCTCACTCAGTGCCTGCGCGGGGGTGCCCGGCAGGGTCTCGTCCGGAGTGAAGAGCCACTCCAGCATCTCTTCGTCGCTGTAGCCGTCGTCCCGCAGCAGGGTCAGAGTGCCGGACAGGCCCTTGACCACCTTGTTGCCGTCGATGAAGGCGGCAGGCACCTGGAGCACGCGGTTCTCACCCCGGCGCACGGCGATCAGCTGCCCCTCCTTGACCAGCTGACGGACACGCGTCACCTCGACACCGAGCATTTCGGCGATGTCGGGCAGGTGCAGCCAGGCGGGGACGAGAGCATCGATGTTTGCGTCAATCTCGGTCACGGCACCCAGCCTGCCATCCCGCACCGACAATCAGCACCCCGGACTACGGCGTTCAGCCCCCGGCCGGCAGTACCGACGCCTTCAGCGGAATGCCCGGGTCAGCCGCCCGCACCGGATCCAGCGGTGCACCCGACTCGATCAGCTTGCGTCCCTGGGCCAGGTCCCTGGGCCGCCCCACGGCGAGCAGCGCGACCAGCCGTCCTTCCCGCAGCCAGCAGACGGACCAGGCGGGAGCCGCGGAAGCACCGTCGGTCGTGCCGGGGCCGGGGTCCGGGGACGGGTCGCCGCGCCGGATCAGGGTGTCGGCGGCCGGATGGTGACCCGCGTACTGGACGAAGCGGCCGAACTGCTCCGACCAGAAGTACGGCACCGGGTCGTAGGCCGGCGGCGCCTCGCCGACGATATCGGCGGCCACCGTACGGGGGCCCTGAAGCGCGTTGTCCCAGTGGTGGATCAGCAGTCGCTCACCGTATCGGCGGGACGGGAAGGAGGCGCAGTCTCCCACCGCGTACACCCCCGGGAGTGAGCTGCGCAGCCACGCGTCGGCGGTGACCGAGCCGTCGGCGCCGAGTTCGATTCCGGAGCCGGCGAGCCAGCCGGTGGCCGGCCGTGCGCCGATGCCGACGAGCACGGCCCCGGCGGTCAGCCTGCGTCCGGACTCCAGCACCACGGCACCGGGCTCGACCCGGGACACCCGGGCGTGCGTGAGCAGTTCGGCGCCGCTGTCCGCGTACCAGTCGGCCATGGGCGCCGCGATCCCGGCGGGCAGTGCTCCGGCCAGGGGCTGCCCGGTCGCCTCGACGACGGTCACGGCGCAGCCGGCCTCGCGGGCGGCCGTCGCGAACTCCGCGCCGATCCAGCCAGCACCGACGACCACCACGTCGTGCTGGGCGGCGAGGACCGCCCGCAGCCGGGTCGCGTCGTCGAGGGTGCGCAGCAGATGGACATCGGGGAGGTGCTCGCTGCCGGGCAGCGTGACCGGGCGGGCGCCGGTGGCGACGACCAGGACGTCGTACGCCACCGGGCCCTGCGTGGTGTCCAGTTGGTGGTCCGATGCCCGCAGCCCGGTCACCTCGCGCTCCAGCAGCAGGGTCACACCGAGTGCGTCGAAGTCCACGTCGAAGGCGGATCCGTCGGCCTTGCCGAGCAGCACGGCCTTGGACAGCGGCGGCCTGTCGTACGGCTGGTGCGGTTCGTCGCCGACCAGCGTGACAGCGCCGGTGAAGCCCTGGTCCCGCAGCGCGACCGCGGTCTGCACGCCGGCCATGCCGGCGCCGACGATGACGACGTGCCTCTGCTCACTCACCCGTTACCTCAATCAGCCGAATACCGTCAGAACCGCGGGCCCAGCGCCTGCTCCCCTGGACCGGCCGGCACGTGGGGGGCGGCCGGTCTTACGGCCGACGGAAACCTGGGGTTAGGCTGGCCAAGCTAAACCACTCGCGGGAGTCCGGGCGCACCGGGCTGAGAGGGAGGCTGCGACGGCCTCCGACCGTACGAACCTGATCCGGGTCATGCCGGCGAAGGGAGGGGCTGGACGCCCATGCACGCGGACAGAGCTTTTGCAGACACGGTTCCGGACGTACTGCCGGACGTGCTGATCGTCGGGGGCGGGATCATCGGTCTCGTCACCGCCTGGCGCTCGGCGCAGCGCGGACTGCGCACCACTGTCGTCGATCCGGCACCGGGCGGCGGAGCGGCGCAGGTCGCCGCCGGCATGCTGGCCGCCGTCACCGAACTGCACTACGGCGAGCAGGTGCTGCTCGGCCTCAATCTGGAGTCCGCCCGCCGTTATCCGGCGTTCGCCGCCGAGTTGGCGGAGGCGTCCGGTCAGGATCTGGGCTATCGCACCTGCGGTACCCTCGCCGTCGCGCTCGATGCCGACGACCGGGCGCACCTGCGTGAACTGCACGCCCTGCAGCAGCGCTCGGGGCTGACCTCCGAGTGGCTCACCGGGCGCGAATGCCGGCGTCTGGAGCCGATGCTGGCGCCGGGTGTACGCGGCGGTCTGCGGGTCGACGGCGACCACCAGATCGACCCGCGGCGGCTCGCGGCAGCTCTGGTCACGGCGTGCGAGCGGGCCGGGGTGGATTTCCGGCGCGACCACGTGGCCGAACTGACCGTGCGCGGGGGCCGGGCCACCGGTGTGGTGCTGGCGGCCGGCGGTGCGCTCGGCGCCGGCCAGGTGGTGCTGGCGGCGGGCAGCCTCAGCGGGAAGCTCGCCGGGGTACCGGACGACGTGCTGCCGCCCGTCCGCCCGGTCAAGGGCCAGGTGCTGCGGCTCACTGTGCCGGAGGCTTTCGCGCCCTTCCTCAGCCGTACGGTCCGCGCGGTGGTACGCGGCAGCCACCTCTATCTCGTGCCCCGGGAGAACGGCGAACTCGTCGTCGGCGCCACCAGCGAGGAGCTCGGCTGGGACACCACGGTCACCGCGGGCGGCGTGTACGAACTGCTGCGCGACGCGCATGAACTGGTTCCCGGCATCACCGAGCTACCGCTCACCGAGACCCGGGCGGGTCTGCGTCCGGCGTCGCCCGACAACGCCCCGTTGCTCGGCCCGACGGCGCTGCCCGGACTCCACCTGGCCACCGGCCACTACCGCAACGGCGTGCTGCTGACTCCGGTGACAGGCGATGTGATGGCCGAGTTCCTCACCACCGGCGAACTCCCCGCCGAGGCCGGTCCCTTCACGCCGCGGCGTTTCTCATCCGCACGGCAGGAGCAGCCCGTATGACCGCTCCGAACGCTTCCGTCTCGGTCTCCGTGAACGGTGCCGCGCAACGCGTCGCACCGGGCACCACCCTCGATCTGCTGGTCGCCACCGTGACCCGGGCACCGGCCGGAGTGGCCGCCGCGCTCAACGAGGCGGTGGTGCCGCGTGGCCAGTGGCCCAGCACCCCGCTCGGCGACGGCGACCGCGTCGAAATCCTCACCGCAGTCCAAGGAGGCTGACCCCGCCATGGCAGACGATCTTCTGTCCATCGCCGACTGCACGTTCTCGTCCCGCCTGATCATGGGCACCGGTGGTGCGCCGAGTCTCGAGGTACTGGAGCGCTCGCTGATCGCGTCGGGCACCGAACTGACCACGGTCGCGATGCGCCGCCTCGACCCCACCGTCCAGGGCTCGGTCCTCTCGGTGCTGGAAAAGCTCTCCGTCCGGGTGCTGCCGAACACGGCGGGCTGCTTCACGGCGGGTGAGGCGGTGCTGACCGCGCGGCTCGCCCGTGAGGCGCTGTCCACCAACTGGATCAAGCTGGAGGTGATCGCGGACGAGCACACCCTGCTGCCGGATCCGGTCGAACTGCTCGACGCCGCCGAGACGTTGGTGGACGACGGCTTCACGGTCCTCCCGTACACCAACGACGATCCGGTGCTCGCCCGCAAGCTGGAGGACGTCGGCTGCGCGGCGGTCATGCCGCTCGGCTCCCCCATCGGCTCCGGTCTCGGTATCCGCAATCCGCACAACTTCCAGCTGATCGTGGAGCAGGCACGCGTACCGGTCATCCTCGACGCGGGCGCCGGCACGGCCTCGGACGCGGCTCTGGCGATGGAGCTGGGCTGCGATGCGGTGATGCTGGCCTCCGCGGTGACCCGGGCTCAGGAGCCGGAACTGATGGCCGAGGCGATGCGCCGCGGGGTGGAGGCCGGAAGGCTGGCGTATCGGGCCGGGCGGATTCCTCGGCGGCACTTCGCCCGCGCTTCCTCGCCGGGTGAGGGGCGGGCGGTGCTGGATCCGGAGCGGCCGGCGTTCTGAGGCGGGTGCGCCGGGAGCCGCGCTGTCACAGCTCGGCTTCAGTCCCGCACCAGCCTTCCGACCGTCCGGACCCTGTCAGCCCCAGCTCGTACACTCGCTTCGTGGACACGACCCTCAAGGACCCCCTCGTCGGGCAGCTGCTCGACGGCCGCTACCGCGTGGAGGCGCGTATCGCCGTCGGTGGCATGGCCACGGTCTACCGGGCCGTCGACACCCGGCTGGACCGGGTGCTCGCACTCAAGGTGATGCACCCCGCACTGGCCGTGGACGCCACGTTCGTGGAGCGTTTCATCCGTGAGGCCAAGTCCGTCGCGCGGCTCGACCATCCCAATGTGGTCGGCATGTTCGATCAGGGCGCGGACGGCGCGTATGTGTATCTCGCGATGGAGTACGTCGCCGGGTGCACCCTCCGTGACGTGCTGCGTGAGCGCGGCGCACTTCGCCCCCGGGCGGCTCTGGACATCCTGGAGCCGGTGCTGGCCGCGCTCGGCGCCGCGCACCGGGCCGGGTTCGTGCACCGCGACATGAAGCCGGAGAACGTACTGATCGGGGACGACGGCCGGGTCAAGGTCGCCGACTTCGGCCTGGTGCGGGCCGTCGGCACCGAGACCAGCAGCACCGGGACGATTCTGGGCACCGTCTCCTACCTCGCCCCGGAGCAGATCGAGCACGGCACGACCGACACCCGTTCCGACGTCTATGCCTGCGGCGTGGTGCTGTACGAGATGCTGACGGGCGCCAAGCCGCACTCCGGCGAGACCCCGGCGCAGGTCCTCTACCAGCACCTCAATGACGGTGTGCCCGCGCCGTCCGAGGTCGTGCCCGGGCTGGCCGCCGCGCTGGACGAGCTGGTGGCGAGCGCCACCGCCCGCACCCCCGACGCGCGGCCGCACGACGCGGTGGCGCTGCTCCGCCAGGTCCGGGAGAGCCGGGCGGCGCTCAGCGACCAGCAGCTCGACACGGTGCCGCCGCAGGCACTGGACAGCGAGGCCGGGCAGCGTCCGGCGAGCGGCTCCGAGGACCGTACGAACGTGATCCCGCGTGCCCTGCCCGCCGCGGGCGTCAACCGTACGAGCAGGCTGGAGATGCCCGCGCCGCCGGAGCCGCAGCGGCCGCCCGGGCGGCGCAACCGGCGGGCCGGCCGCGGGCTGATCGCCTCGGTCGTCGCCGTGCTGCTGGTGCTGGGAGTGGGGGCCGGGGTCTGGTACATCAACTCGGGGCAGTTCACCCGGGTGCCTTCGCTGCTCGGGCAGACGGAGAAGACGGCGAAGTCACGGCTCACGGCGGCCGGCCTCGACGTGAAGAAGACCAAGCGGGCATACAGCGACGCCTTCGAGCGCGGCACGGTCATGGACAGCGATCCCGCATCGGGCGCCCGGATCCGCGACCACGACGCGGTGACGCTCGTGGTGTCCCGCGGCCCCGAGATGGTGAAGATTCCGGACGTCGCGGGCGAGCCACTGGCCGAAGCGAAGCGTGATCTGGCGAAGGCGGGGCTGGGCGCCGGCATGGCGACCAGGGAGTTCAGCGAAGAAATCGACCGCGGTGAGGTCATCCGGACGGACCCGGTCTCCGGCACGGAGCGCCATGCGGATTCCGCGGTCGCCCTGGTCGTCTCCAAGGGTGCCCCGGTGGACGTGCCGGATGTGACCGGGGAGTCCGTGGACGAGGCCACCGCGGACCTGCAGAAGCTGCGTCTGAAGGTCAGGGTCGCGACGGAGCAGATCAACTCCGAGCAGGACGCGGGCGATGTCGCCAAGCAGTCGCCGGCGGAGGGCGCGCAGGCGGCCGAGGGCGACACGGTCACGCTGACGGTGTCCAAGGGACCCCGGATGATCGACGTGCCCGATGTGACGGGCGACAACGTGGACGACGCGAAGAAGACGCTGACCGACAAGGGCTTCAAGGTCCATGTCAAACGTCCGTTCCTCTCCTTCAGCGACACGGTCGAGAGCCAGTCCGTAGAAGGCGGCGACCGAGCTCCCGAGGGCGGCACCATCACCATCACGACCAAGGGGCTCTGAAGGACGTGCGCAACCCCATCGGCGGGCATGTCCCGGTCGCCGGCGGCCTGGCCAGGACCGGGCTCGCCTATGCCCGTGAGCTCGGCGCGGAAGCCGTGCAGGTCTTTGTGGCCAATCCGCGCGGCTGGGCGCTACCGGCCGGCAACGCGGCGCAGGACGAGCGGTTCCGCGAGGAATGCGCGGCCGAGTCGATCGTGGCCTATGTGCACGCCCCGTATCTGATCAACTTCGGCTCGCACACCGAGGCGACCGTGCAGCAGTCGGTGGACTCGCTGCGGCATTCGCTGCGCCGCGGCCGGGACATAGGCGCGCTGGGCGTGGTGGTGCACACCGGCTCGGCGACCGGCGGCCGTCCGCGGGCGGAGGCGCTGGCTCAGGTCCGTGAGCGGATGCTGCCGCTGCTCGACGAGCTCACCCATGACGACGACCCGTTTCTGCTCCTGGAGTCGACGGCGGGCCAGGGCGCCTCACTGTGCTCGCGCACCTGGGACTTCGGCCCGTACTTCGATGCGCTCGATGCGCACCCCCGGCTGGGCGTCTGCCTCGACACCTGTCACATCTTCGCGGCGGGCCATGATCTCGCCGGACCCGGCGGGATGAAACAGACGCTGGATCTGCTGGTGGGCACGGTCGGCGAAGGCCGGTTGAAGCTGATCCATGCCAACGACTCCAAGGAAGCGGCCGGCGCGCACCGGGACCGCCACGCGAACATCGGTTCCGGTTACATCGGGGAGGAGCCCTTCCGGGAGCTGCTCACGCATCCGGCGGCCGAAGGCGTACCGCTGGTGATCGAGACGCCGGGCGCCAAGGAAGGGCACATCGCGGACGTCAAGCGGCTGAAGTCGCTCCGCCGCTGATCCGGTCGGCCGGCACGGACGCAGGTCAGAGCTCCGGGCCGTCGCCCGGCTCCTCCTGGTACGAATAGCGCTGCTCCCGCCAGGGGTCACCGAGGTTGTGGTAGCCGCGCTCCTCCCAGAAGCCGCGCCGGTCCGCGGTCATGTACTCGATGCCGCGAACCCACTTGGGGCCCTTCCAGGCGTACAGATGCGGCACGATGAGGCGCAGCGGGAAGCCGTGCTCGGCGGTGAGCAGTTCACCGGCCTTGTGGGTGGCGAAGAGCGCCCGCTCGTCGGTGAAGTCGGCGAGCCGCAGATTGGCGCTGTAGCCGTACTCCGCCCAGACCATGACATGGGTGACCTGGGGCGCCGGCGGCGCGAGCTCGACGACCGTACGGGCCTGCACCCCACCCCATTCAGCCCCGAGCATGGAGAATTTTGTGACACAGTGCAGGTCGGCGGTCACGGTGGAGAACGGCAGCGCCGAGAACTCCTCGTGGTTCCAGCAGTGCTTGTCCCCGTCCGCGGTGGCGCCGAAGACCCGGAACTCCCAGCGGTCGGGCTTGAACTTGGGGACCGGCCCGTAGTGGGTGACCGGCCAGCCGCGCTGCAGCCGCTGCCCCGGTGGAAGCTCCGACTGTGCCGCCCCCTGCTGCTCCCGGCTTTCCGGCTGACCCATGACTCCATGGTGACAGACCGCGCAGGGTGGTCATGACCAGGCAGGCGCCGATTCGGGCAACTCATACTAAGCCTCCACTTACTGGACGCTCTTCCGAGGCGGTGCGAGGATGCCCGGGACCAGCCCGGACCCACGCCTGGAAGGAGTCTCTGCGATGCAGGGCGACCCCGAGGTCATCGAGTTTCTCAACGAACAGTTGACCGCCGAGCTCACGGCGATCAACCAGTACTTCCTGCACGCGAAGATGCAGGAGAACTTCGGCTGGACCAAGCTGGCGAAGTACACCCGGTCCGAGTCGTTCGACGAGATGAAGCACGCGGAGATCCTCACCGACCGGATCCTGTTCCTGGAGGGCCTGCCGAACTACCAGCGGCTCTTCCATGTCCGGGTCGGCCAGACCGTCACCGAGATGTTCCAGGCGGACCGGCAGGTCGAGGCGGAGGCCGTCGATCGCCTCAAGCGCGGCATCGAGGTCATGCGGAACAAGGGCGACATCACGTCCGCGAACATCTTCGAGTCGATCCTGGCCGACGAGGAGCACCACATCGACTACCTCGACACCCAGCTGGAGCTGGTGGAGAAGCTCGGCGAGCCGCTCTACATCGCCCAGCTGATCGAGCAGCCGGACAGCTGACCGGCGGCCGACGGGCGGCGGATGACGCCGCTCACGCCGCTTCGGGGAGCGGCGGCGGAGCTCCGGTGGCCGCCGGTGCCGGGACGGGCGACGCCAGGGCGGGCATCCCCTGGTCGAGCAACTCGCGGCGGGGGCAGTTGCCCCGGCCGAGCAGCGCCTGGATGCTGCGTACGCAACCGCCGCAGTCCGTACCGGCCTTGCTGGCCGACGCAATCTGGCGCGGTGTGCACGCGCCCGCGTCCGCGTGTTCCTTGACCTGCTGCTCGGTCACTCCGAAGCATGAGCAGACAAACACGTGGATTCACCTCCCGGGCGGGATCGCTGGCGGCCGCCATCCCGATGTCTCTCGGTGAGGCTAACCTAACCTTACCCGCCCGGTCGAGTGTCGCAAAAGGGCCGTGGAGTCCGGATCGATGTGATCCGCGCCCCACGGCCCGTGCTTCGCTCCGCTCGTCGCAATCCGGCCGGCCTACTGGTCGCGGTACATCTCCGCCACCAGGAACGCCAGGTCGAGCGACTGGCTGCGGTTGAGCCGCGGGTCGCAGGCCGTCTCGTAGCGCTGGTGCAGATCGTCGACGAAGATCTCGTCGCCGCCGCCGACGCACTCGGTGACGTCGTCACCGGTCAGCTCGACGTGGATGCCGCCGGGGTGCGTACCGAGGCTCTTGTGGACCTCGAAGAACCCCTTGACCTCGTCGAGCACGTCGTCGAAGCGGCGCGTCTTGTGGCCCGAGGCGGCCTCGAAGGTGTTGCCGTGCATCGGGTCGGTCACCCAGACGACCTGGGCGCCGGACGCGGTGACCTTCTCCACGAGGTTCGGCAGCCTGTCGCGGACCTTGTCGGCGCCCATCCGGACGATGAACGTCAGCCGTCCGGGCTCGCGGTCCGGGTCGAGCCGCTCGATGTAGCTGAGCGCCTCCTCCGGGGTGGTCGTCGGGCCGAGCTTCACACCGACCGGGTTGCGGACCTGCGCGGCGAACTCGATGTGCGCGTGGTCGAGCTGCCGGGTGCGCTCGCCGATCCAGACCATGTGGCCGGAGGTGTCGTAGAGCTTGCCGGTGCGCGAGTCGGTACGGGTCAGCGCGGACTCGTAGTCGAGGAGCAGCGCCTCGTGGGAGGCGTAGAACTCGACCGCGCGGAACTCCGCGGGATCGGTACCGCAGGCCTTCATGAAGTTGAGGGCGCTGTCGATCTCGCGGGCGAGCTGTTCGTAACGCTGACCCGAGGGCGACGACTTCACGAAGTCCTGGTTCCAGGCGTGCACCTGACGCAGGTCGGCGTAGCCACCGGTGGTGAAGGCACGGACCAGGTTCAGCGTCGACGCGGAGGCGTGGTACATCCGCTTCAGCCGCTCCGGGTCGGGGACCCGGGACTTCTCGTCGAAGTCGAAGCCGTTGACCGAGTCGCCACGGTAGGTGGGCAGGGTCACGCCGTCGCGGGTCTCGGTGTCCTTGGAGCGCGGCTTGGAGTACTGACCGGCGATCCGGCCGACCTTGACGACCGGGACGGAGGCGGCATAGGTGAGCACGGCGCTCATCTGGAGAAGCGTCTTCAGCTTCGCCCTGATGTGCTCGGCGGACACCGCGTCGAAGGCCTCGGCGCAGTCGCCGCCCTGGAGGAGGAACGCCTCGCCCCTGGCCACGGCGCCCAGCCGGTCGCGCAGCTGGTCGCACTCGCCCGCGAAGACGAGCGGCGGATAGGTGCGGAGGTCCCCGATGGCGTCGCGCAGGGCCTCGGCATCCGGGTACTGGGGCTGCTGCGCCGCGGGAAGGTCTCGCCAGGTGTTCACGTTCACGGTCACCCGCACAACATTACGGCCTTGCCCGGTGCGTGCGGCCCTCCGCCCATCCATTGAGACACCTCCCCGGAGCCCGGTCGATCGGCTAGAGTCCTGCACATGTTCGCGACGACGACTCGAAACTGGTGGTGGACCGCTCATCCGGCGGCCCACTGACATCGCGCGCACAGACGAAGCGAAGGCCGCCCGAGGGGCGGCCTTCCGTGTTTTCACCGGCCGTTCCTCCCCACCCGCCCCGGGCCCCCGGGGAACTCGGAAGGAACACCATCGATGCTTGTCAGCGGACTGCTGAACGACCACCGCCCCTTCGCGCTGCTGCGCCGGCGCACCCCCGGTCACGACCACGCCATCGTCGAGCTGCTGATCGGTGAGGTGCGGGAGGTCGAGCGGCTCGCCGACATCCCGGCCGACGGCGACCGGCCGGTTCTCGCTCTGGTGCCCTTCCGGCAGATCAGGGAGCGCGGCTTCGACGTCCGCGACGACGGCACTCCGCTGGCGGTGCTGGTCGCGGACGAAACGTACGAGCTGCCGCTCGCCGAGGCGCTCGCCACCCTGCCGGACCACGCCGTACGGGTCGAGGACGGCGGGTTCGACGTCACCGACGACGCCTACGAGGACATCGTGCGGCGGGTCGTCGAGGACGAGATCGGGCAGGGCGAAGGGGCCAACTTCGTCATCCGCCGCACCTACACCGGCTCGGTGCCTGGCTTCGGCCGGGCGGACGCGCTGGCCCTCTTCCGTCGGCTGCTCGCCGGTGAGCGGGGCGCGTACTGGACCTTCGTGGTGCACACCGGGGAACGCACCCTGGTCGGTGCCAGTCCGGAGGTGCATGTCCGGATGTCCGGCGGAACGGTGGTGATGAACCCCATCAGCGGCACCTTCCGCTATCCGCCCGAGGGACCGACGGCCGAGGCGCTGCTGGGCTTCCTCGGCGACCGCAAGGAGACCGAGGAGCTCTCCATGGTGGTCGACGAGGAGCTCAAAATGATGTGCACCGTAGGTGATATGGGCGGGGTCGTCGTCGGGCCGCGGCTCAAGGAGATGGCCCATCTCGCCCACACCGAGTACGAGTTGCGGGGGCGCAGTTCGCTGGATGTGCGCGAGGTGCTGAAGGAGACGATGTTCGCGGCGACCGTCACCGGGTCGCCGGTGCAGAACGCCTGCCGGGTGATCGAACGGCACGAGGTGGGAGGGCGGGGTTACTACGCGGGCGCGCTGGCGCTGATCGGGCGGGACGCCGGCGGCGCCCGGACGCTGGATTCGCCGATTCTGATCCGTACCGCCGACATCGCGGCCGACGGCGGGCTGCGGGTGCCGGTCGGCGCGACGCTGGTACGCCACTCGGACCCGGCGAGCGAGGTCGCCGAGACCCATGCCAAGGCGGCCGGAGTGCTCGCGGCACTCGGCGTACGGTCCGGCCGTCCCCGGCCTGCCGCCGCGGCCGCACGCCTCGGCGACGACCCGCGGGTGCAGGCCGCGCTGGAGTCCCGGCGCGGCGATCTGGCGCCGTTCTGGCTGCGGATGCGGGACGGTGCGCCCGCCGCACAGGGTGCCGTGCTGACCGGAAGCGCGCTGGTGGTGGACGCGGAGGACACCTTCACCTCGATGCTCGCCCATCTGCTGCGGGCCTCCGGCCTGGACGTGACGGTACGGCGTTACGACGAACCCGGTCTGCGGTCCGCGGTCAGCGCCCACCGGGGCCCGGTGGTACTCGGGCCCGGGCCGGGCGATCCCCGGGACGCGGCCGACCCCAAGATGAGCTTTCTGCGCGGCCTCACCGCGGAGCTGCTCCGCGAGCACCGGCACGGGCTGCTCGGGGTCTGCCTGGGCCACGAGCTGATCGCGGCCGAACTGGGCCTGGACATCGTCCGCAAGGAGGTCCCCTACCAGGGCGCCCAGGAGCGGATCGACTTCTTCGGCCGGCCGGAGACCGTCGGCTTCTACAACTCGTACACCGCCCGGTGCGACGACCGGGCGGCGGCGGAGCTGGCGATGCACCGCATCGAGGTGAGCCGCGATGCGGTGAGCGGCGAGGTGCACGCGGTGCGGGGGCCGGGGTTCGCCGGGGTTCAGTTCCACCCGGAGTCGGTGCTGACGCTGGACGGTGCGGGGGTTCTGGAGGGGGTGCTCGCCGCGGTGCGGGTGTAGGCAGCGGGGGGTCGCCGCTGCCGCGGGGGCCCATACAGCCCGGCCGGCGCTCGAGGCCACCCTCCGGGTCAGCCGAAGAAGACGCCGACCTCCTTGTACAGGCCCGGGTCCACCGTCTTCAGTTCCGCGGTCGCGACCGCGATCGGCACCCGCACGATGTCCGTCCCCCGCAACGCCACCATCGCCCCGAAGTCCCCCTCCCGTACCGCATCGATCGCGTGCAGCCCGAACCTGGTGGCCAGCCAGCGGTCGAACGCGCTGGGGGTGCCGCCCCGCTGGACGTGGCCGAGGACCGTCGTGCGGGCCTCCTTGCCGGTGCGTTTCTCGATTTGTGTGGCGAGCCATTCGCCCACCCCGGAGAGGCGCGCGTGCCCGAACGAGTCCAGGGTGCCGTCCTTCAGTACCGCTTCGCCGTCCTTCGGCATCGCGCCCTCCGCGACGACCACGATGGGGGCGTAGGACGCCTTGAAACGGGAGGTGACCCAGGAGCAGACCTGGTCGACGTCGAAGCGCTGCTCGGGGATGAGGATGACGTTGGCCCCGCCCGCCAGTCCGGAGTGCAGGGCTATCCAGCCGGCGTGCCGGCCCATCACCTCGACGACCAGGACCCGCATGTGCGATTCCGCGGTGGTGTGCAGGCGGTCGATGGCTTCGGTGGCGATGCCGACGGCGGTGTCGAAGCCGAAGGTGTAATCGGTGGCCGAGAGGTCGTTGTCGATGGTCTTCGGCACGCCGACACAGGGGACTCCGTACTCGTCCCAGAGCCGGCCGGCCACGCCCAGTGTGTCCTCACCGCCGATCACGATCAGTGCGTCGACCTCGTAGGCGGCGAGGTTCTCCTTGACCCGGCGGACGCCGTGCTCGACCTGGAAGGGGTTGGTCCGCGACGACCCGAGGACGGTGCCGCCCCGGGGCAGGATGCCGCGTACCGCCGGGATGTCGAGCCGGACGGTGTCGCCCTCCAGGGGGCCGCGCCAGCCGTCCTTGAATCCGGTGAACTCGTAGCCGTACTCCTGCACGCCCTTGCGGACGACAGCCCTGATGACCGCGTTGAGACCGGGGCAGTCGCCGCCCCCGGTCAGTACTCCGACCCGCATGGAAGCACGTCCCTTCGCAGTGGAAGAAGCCCTGCCGACCACGCTACGGTGACCCAGGTCACCAAGGGATAGTGCGTACGGTCAATTCCCGTCCGGGAACGGTGCGTTGAGTCCGTCAGGCGTCGTCCAGGCCACGCTCTATGGCGTACCGGACCAGCTCGACCCGGTTGTGCAGCTGGAGCTTGCCGAGGGTGTTCTGTACGTGGTTCTGGACGGTCCGGTGCGAGATGACCAGGCGTTCGGCGATCTGCTTGTAGCTCAGCCCCTTGGCGACCAGCCGAAGCACCTCGGTCTCGCGCTCGGTGAGCTGCGGGGCCCCGGGTTCGTCGGAGGCGGCCGGCGCGGGGTCGGAGGCGAGCCTGCGGTACTCACCGAGCACCAGTCCGGCCAGGCCGGGGGTGAAGACCGGGTCACCGACCGCGGTGCTGCGCACCGCATCGGTCAGCTCCTGGGTACTGGCCGACTTCAGCAGGTAGCCGGTGGCGCCGGACTTCACCGCTTCGAGTACGTCGGCGTGCTCGCCGCTCGCGGAGAGCACCAGCACCCGCAGCTTCGGGTCCGCCCCGACGAGCTCCTTGCAGACCTGAACGCCCGGTATCCCGGGCAGGTTGAGATCGAGGACCAGCACATCGGGTGTGACGGCACGGGCACGGCGCACCGCCTGCGGGCCGTCCCCCGCGGTAGCGACCACATCGAAGCCGGCGGCGGCCAGATCCCGGGCGACCGCGTCCCGCCACATCGGATGGTCGTCGACCACCATCACCTTGACCGTCGGCTGCTCGTTCATGTCCGTACTGCCTTCATGTCCGTACTGCCTTCATGTCCGTACTGCCTTCCCCCGGGGAACCGTCAGTTCTACTTCCGTGCCCTGGCCGGGCACCGAGATCAGCTCGGCGCGGCCGCCCAGATCCCGCAGCCGGCCGCGGATCGACTGGGCAACGCCGAGGCGGCCCTCCCCCTCGGCCACCGCGAGCCGCCCCGCCGGGATGCCCGGGCCGTCGTCCCGCACGGTCACCGTCACCTCGGCGGGCTCGTCCTCCACCAGGATCCAGGCCTGAGCATTCTCCCCCGCGTGTCTGCGCACATTCTCCAGGGCGGCACTGACAGCGGCCGTCAGCTCGTTCGCCACCGCGGCTGCCAGCAGCACCGGCGCCCCGGGTTCCGCGAAGCTGACCCTCGACCCGGCGAAGGGGGCGAGCAGCGTACGCAGATCACAAGGACCGGCCGGCAGTGGCTGGTCCTCGGTGCGTCCCCGCTGGGCGGGCACGAGGCCGCTGGTGACCAGGGTGCGCAGGGCGATCTCCTGCTCCCCCGCCAGCCGGCCCAGCTCGGCCGATTCGCCGCCCAGTTCGGCGCCGCGCCGCTGCACCATGGCGAGGACCTGCAGCACGCTGTCGTGGATGCCGCGGGCCAGCCGCTCGCGTTCCCGGGTCGCCGCCTCGATCTCCAGGGCACGCGCGAGGGTGCGCTCGGAGGCGCGGGCCACCTCCACGATGTAGCCGATGGCGATGGAGGCGATCCAGACCAGCAGCACATTGTGCACGGTGTCCCGGGTCGGTGAGCCACGCTCGACGAGATCGGCGACGGCCACCAGGGAGGACGCGAACGCCGCCCACCGCCAGCCGCCCTTGATGGCGAAGGCGATCACGGAGCCCGCTGTCCAGATGGACGGCAGTGTCGTCGCACCGTGCATGACCCGGCTGTGCGAGTCCGCGACCGGGGTGAGCAGGATGCCGGCGAGGGCGACGGTGAGGTCGGCGCAGAGGAAGCGCTTGGTGCAACTGGCGGCGTTGGCCACCCGGGGAATCGTGGCCAGTGTCCAGCCGGACAGCACCACGAGATAGCCGATGGCCACCCAGGGGCGGTGGAACTTCTGGTAGGCGAAACCGAAGAGCAGGAGCGCGTACACCATGGTCAGCAGGCGGTACCCGGTCAGGGCGCGCCACAGCGGCTGCTCCACCGACATCCGTACGGCGCGCTCGCGCCGCTCCTTCGCCATGCTTCCCCCCGCTGTCCCACCCGAACGGACGGCCCGGCTAGTTGCCGGGACCTTCCGCCTCCTCTGCCGCCGCCTTCGTCGCCTTCTCGGCCTTGTCCCGTTCGGCGATCTGTCGCTTGGCGGCGGTCGCGTAGATGTCCACGTACTCCTGGCCGGAGAGCTTCATGATCTCGTACATGACCTCGTCGGTCACCGACCGCAGGATGAAGCGATCGCCCTCCATACCGTGGTACCGGCTGAAGTCGAGCGGCTGACCGATCCTGATGCCCGGGCGCATGAGCTTGGGCATCACCTGACCGGGGGGCTGGATCTTCTCGGTGTCGATCATCGCGACCGGGATGACCGGCGCCCCTGAGGCGAGCGCCACCCGGGCCAGTCCGCCGGGCTTGCCCCGGTAGAGACGGCCGTCGGGTGAGCGAGTGCCCTCCGGATAGATACCGAACAGCTCACCGCGCGCGAGCACGTCCACGCCGCTCTTGACGGCTGCCTCACCCGCCCCGCGGCTGCCCGAGCGGTCCACCGGCAGCTGACCCACGCCCTTGAAGAAGGCCGCGGTCAGCTTGCCCTTCACCCCCGGCGATGTGAAGTACTCGGCTTTGGCGATGAAGGTGACCTTGCGGTCCAGCACCGCGGGCAGAAAGAAGGAGTCCGAGAAGGAGAGATGGTTGCTGGCCAGGATCGCGGGACCGTCGGCGGGGATGTTCTCGAGGCCCTCCACCCAGGGCCTGAAGGCGACCTTCAGCGATCCCCCGATGGCGAACTTCATTGCGCCGTAGATCAACTCGGGTGCCTTCCTGTGACTGTCGTACGAGCTTATCGTTCTCATCCCTGGCCGGCGTCGGTGACGGCCCTGGTCGGTGTCGGTCCGGTCGCGTACGGTGAAGTACACCTTTCGAGACCTGACGCATTCGAGACCTGACGCATTCGAGACCTCACGAACAGGAGTCCCCGGTGCCGGTGCTTCCTGGAGCCGAGCCGTACCGCCATGAGGGCGGGGATGTCGGCGTCCTCCTCTGCCATGGCTTCACCGGATCGCCGCAGTCGCTGCGACCCTGGGCCGAGTACCTGGCGGAACGCGGGCTGACGGTGTCGCTGCCGCTGCTGCCGGGTCACGGCACCCGCTGGCAGGACATGCAGGTCACCGGCTGGCAGGACTGGTATGCAGAGGTCGACAAGGAGCTGCGGGTGCTGCTCGACCGGTGCCACCGGGTCTTCGTCTTCGGCCTCTCGATGGGTGGTGCACTCGCGCTGCGGCTGGCCGCCAAGCACGGTGACGCGGTCACCGGCCTGGTTCTGGTCAATCCGGGGAACAAGGTGCACGGCGTCGCGGCGCACGCCCTGCCCGTGGTCCGCCATCTGGTGCGGACGACCAAGGGGATCGCCAGCGACATCGCCAAGGAGGGCTCGGCGGAGATCGGATACGACCGGGTGCCGCTGCACTCCGCCCATTCGCTGCGCACCTTCTTCCGGCTCGTCGACCACGATCTGCCTCAGGTCACCCAGCCGATGCTGCTGCTGCACAGCCCGCAGGACCATGTGGTCCCGCCGGCCGACTCGGCGCGCATCCTCAGCCGTGTCTCGTCGACGGATATCGAGGAGATCCTGCTGGAACAGAGCTACCACGTGGCGACGTTGGACCACGATGCGGAGCGGATCTTCGACATGAGCCACGCGTTCATCGGCCGCCTCGCTCCGAGCGTCGGGATGAAGGGGAGCACCACCGGTGGCTGAGAACGAGGCGGAGCGCGAACCGCAGCCGATCGACGAAGAAGCGGCCTGGGCGGCGATCGTCGCGGCCTACGGCGAGCAGCCCGCGGACCCGGTCGGCGCAAAGCCGTTCAAGTCGGTCGAGGACCTGGCGCTGCTCGAGGACGAGGTCAACGCCGGGGCGTCCGAGTCGGCCGAGCAGGATCCGGAAGCGGATACCGGGACCGGCAAGCCGCTGGGCAGTTCGGTCGTCTTCGCCCCGGGCGTCGGCGGACCGCGCGACTACAGCGTCGACGAACCGAAGGACGACGACCTGGGCGAGGCGGACGAGGGCCACTTCGTGCCCCCGGACCCGGACCTCCCGGAGGCCGATGTCACGGCCAAGTTCGCCTGGCTCGCCGCGGTGGGCGGCCCCGTGCTGCTACTGGTCGCGGTGCTGCTCGGCTGGGACATGACGTGGTGGCTGACGACGCTGGGCATCGGCGGGTTCGTGGGCGGGTTCGCGACACTGGTGGCGCGGATGGGCTCGGACGACGACGGCGAGGATGATCCCGGGCGGGGCGCGGTGGTCTAGCACCGGGAACGGTGTCACGCGGGGCTCGAGCCGTTTTCCGCCGAGCGCCCGGTGCCGTCCTGAGGGCTACCGGACGCCGGTACCCGCAGCGCGGCCAGTACGGGCAAGTGGTCCGAGGCGGCGAAGAGATCGGCCGAAGGCACCGTCAGCGGCACCCCGCAGCCCAACACCTCCACCCCGGCCGTGGCGAAGACGGCGTCGATGCGCTGCTGCGGGCGGCCGGCCGGGAACGTGTGTTCGCCGCCCCACGGTTTCACCGCCCAGCAGTCCTGCAGTGCCCCGGCCAGGCGGCGGAAGGTTCGGCCGCCGGGGCGGTCGTTGAGATCGCCGGCCACGATCGCGTGCGGGACGTCCAGCGCGTCGAGACGGTCCAGCAGCAGGCCGGCCTGCGTCTCCCGCTCGTCGGGCTGAAGGCTCAGGTGACAGCTGAGCACCCCGAGCCTGGCGCCGCCGATCCGGACCACCGCGGTGGCGAGGCCCCGCCGGTGCAGACCCGGGGTGCGCGGCAGCAGGACGTCCTGGGTGCGTTCCACCGTGGCACGCAGCGAGCAGAGCAGCAGCGGCCCCGCCGCGGTGGCCCCGCCGCTCAGCACCACCAGGTCGGTGTGCGAGGCCAGCCAGGCCGCGGCCTTGCGCCAGCGGAAGAAGCGCGGGGCCTCCTGGACGAGCACCAGGTCGGGGGCGCAGGCGCGGATCACCCGGGCCAGCGCCGCACGGTCGTCGCGCATCGAGCGGATGTTGTAGCTGAGCACCCGAATCACGGCCGAGCCGCTCTCCGTACGGGATTCGGGCAGCGTAGTGATCGCCATGGCCGCCACCCTACGACGCTGTTGCCCCGGCCCGGCACACGGCTGCGCCCGCCGCTCCCGGAGGGAACAGCGGGCGCCCGCGTCGTACGAGTCAGCCCTGGCGGGCCAGGTCCGCCGCGCCCACCAGGCCGGCCTCACCGCCCAGTTGGGCCGCGAGCACCTGGGCGTGCGGTCGCCAGGCGCCGCCGATCAGCCAGCGGCGGAAGGACTTCCGGATCGGGTCGAGTACCAGCTCGCCCTCGTCCGAGACGCCGCCGCCGACGATGAACGCCGACGGGTCGAAGAGCGAGGCCAGGTCGGCAAGACCGGCACCGGCCCAGCGGGCCAGCTCGCG
The DNA here is from genome assembly GCF_040689485.1 of Streptomyces sp. NPDC051322. Classification (NCBI taxonomy): domain Bacteria; kingdom Bacillati; phylum Actinomycetota; class Actinomycetes; order Kitasatosporales; family Streptomycetaceae; genus Streptomyces; species Streptomyces sp. NPDC051322. The sequence goes on from NZ_JBFBAK010000001.1 coordinate 334,698, forward strand.
GAACGAGTCGATCGCCACCGGGCAGCCCTGACGGGCCGCGGCACTGATGTGCTTGCCCTGGATGCCCTCGGGCGTGCCGTCGCCGAGACCGAGCAGGACCCCCGCGTTCTCGGGGGTGGCGTTGGCCCGCTGCCGCGCGTACCTGACGAGCGCCCGCCCGGATGCGTACTGCTCCCAGCAGCCCTGGCTGCCGCAGCCGCACAGCAGTCCGTCCGGCACGACCCGGATGTGGCCGAACTCGGCGGCCACCCCGAAGCGGCCACGGCGCAGCTTGTTGCCGATGATGATGCCGCCGCCGAGGCCGGTGCCCAGGGTGATGCAGATGACGTCGTCGTGTCCCTGGCCCGCGCCGAACCTGTATTCGCCCCAGGCCGCCGCGTTGGCGTCGTTCTCGACGACGACCGGCATGCCGACCCGCTGCTCGACCTTGTCCTTCAACGGCTCGTGCCGCCAGTTGATGTTCGGCGCGAAGAGAACGGTCGCCCGCTTGTCGTCCACATAGCCGGCCGCGCCGATGCCGACGGCCTCGATGTCGTGTCCCTTGCCGGCCTCGGAGACTGCCGAGCAGATCGCGTCGACGATGCCTTCGGCGGTCGGCGGGGTGGGCACCTTGTGCACATCGAGAATGGCGCCCTCTTCGTCGACCACTCCAGCCGCGATCTTTGTGCCGCCGATGTCGACGCCGATGGTGAGTCCCATGAGTCCCTCAGTTTTCGGTCGAGCCCCGCTACGGCCAACCGTACCCGAGGGCTGGCAGTGCCCTGTCAGTCCAGGTCGATGTGCTCGGCAGGTCCGGGACCTTCGTCGCCGTTGTCCTTCTTCGCGTCCGGGTCCCCGGGCCGGTTGTTGCCGGTCCGCTTCGCGTCGCCGGTCCGCCGGGTGTCACCGGCTCCGGTCCAGCGCTGCTCGTGGTTCTGCACCGCGGAGCGGTAGGCGGCCAGGAGTTCGCCGCCCGCCGCGGCCAGGTGATCGAAGACGTCGGGATTGCGTTCGACGACCGGTCCGACGGCGGCCCTGGCCTGGCTCAGGAACTGCTGGACCGCCCCCTGCGCTGCCATCCCGGGCAGTGAGGACTGGAACTCGGAGACCTTCTCGGAGACCGCGTCGACCAGCTTGCGCAGCTCGTCGGCCGCGGAGCCCGGGGGTGTCCCGTACTCCGCGCGGCGGCGGGCCTTCTCCGCCGCCAGATCCTCGGCGCACGCCTTCGCCCAGGCGTCCGAGTCGGTTGCGGGCTGCTCGGTGGCTTCGCTCATGACGGACTCCTGCGACGGGACGGGCGGGCGGGGCGGCCGGTGAGGGCTGCGATGCGTACTCACGACGTTACCCGAACGGGCATACCACGTTCACCTGGTCCGCGGCCACAGACCGGGATCCGGCGTGAACCGGACGCTCAGGACCCCGTCGGCCAGTCCGGCCCCGTCCACCGTGCAACGGCGCAGCACCGACGGCAGGGTGACGGTTCTGCGGAACGGGCCCACGGTGAGCAGGAGTTCGTCGCCCCGGCGGACCAATCCGAGGTCCTCCTTGACCGCGCCGGGCAGCGGCAGATGCCAGACCAGCACATTGCTCTCGGCCAGCCGGTCCTCGACACGCCAGGCCGGGGCGGCCGCGGACGGCTCACCGGAGCAGGCCGGCAGCGGTACCAGCGGTGCCAGGTCGTCGGCGGTGCGCGGGGCGCGGCCGAGATGAGGCACTTCCAGCACCGCCTCGAACGCCTCGGAGAGTTCCTTGACGTGGTCCTGCTGCTCGGCCGCCAGCGAGCCGAGCCAGGGGTCCGGCGAACCGGTGGGCAGCATCCGGTTGGCCACCACCAGGTCGAGGCGGTGGCCGTGCAGGGCGATTCCGGTCCGAGCGGTACACAGGGCACGGGTCGCGGCGGGCCCCGGTTCCACGACCAGCCGCAATGTGGTGGACGGATCCTCGATCCTGTCCTGAACGGCGGCGAGTTCACCCTCCCAGCGGGCAGCGGTCGCGTACAGCCACGGCGCGGGCATCGGTACGCCGGCGAGCTGGGCGAGCACCGGTCGCAGTGCGCGGGCGGCCTGCCGTTCGGGCGGCAGCAGCCGCCGCAGGTAGCGGCGCAACTGCTGCGGCAGGGCGAGGAGCGCCAGTGCCTCCTGGACGGGCGGCAGGTCGACGACGACGAGGTCCCACGCGGCGCTGTCGATGCCGCGCAGCGCGTGCAGCAGGGCGAACTGCTCGGCGCCCGGCAGCTCCGTCAGCTCTTCCTCGTCGAGTCGGGCAGCGCCGAGCAGGTCCAGGGCGGCGGTGCTGCGTTCCTGGAAGGCCAGCAGCTCGTTGCGGAAGTGGGCCGCCGAGTCGATCCGCTCGGCCCGCAGGCCGTTCTCACCGCGCCGGCCGCTCCCGCCCCCCGGTCCGTCATCCCCGAGGGCAGACAGGATCTCTCCGGGGTCCCGGTCGGCGGTGAGCAGCAGTACGCGCTCGCCGTCGCGGGCGCGCGCGAGTGCGGTCGCCGCCGCGACGGTGGTGCGGCCCGCGCCGCCGAGGCCGGTGACGAGGACCGTATGCATCGCGGCGTCAGTCCTTGGACAGCGAGGCGGCGTCGGACGCCGCGGCGCCGGACTCGACGCGCTTCTTCAGGCCGGCCAGGGCGCGGTCGATGATGACCTTCTCCGCCTTGCGCTTGATCATCCCGAGCATCGGGATCTTCACGTCGACGGTCAGCCGGTAGGTGACCTCGGTACCGGCGCCGGCCGGGACGAGGGTGTACGAGCCGTCCAGGTCGCGCAGCATCTGGGACTTCACCAGCGTCCAGCTGACCTGGTTCTCGCCGGTCCAGGTGTACGCGAGGGTGTGATCGTCCTTGATCGCTCCGGCGTCCAGGACCAGGCGGACCTGTTCGGCGCGGTTCTCGGCGTCGGTGGAGAGCACCTCGGCCTCCTTCACCTCGCCGGTCCACTCCGGGTAGCGGGCGAAGTCGGCGATCACGCCCATGACGTCGGCCGGTGCGGCCTCGATCGTGATGCTCGAGCTGGTGTGTTCAGCCATCGCCGTGGCTCCTCCAGTGCGGGATCCGGTGTGCATGCGCTGTGAAGGTTATCGCGTGTACACCGGGGCGCCGACCGCCACTACCACTCCAGGACGAAGGGCTGCGAGGTGGATGCGAAGTGCCCGACGTTGACGCACTCCGTCGAACCGATCCGGACCCGTTGGGACAGCGGCTGGTGGACATGGCCGAAGAGGGAGTACCGGGGCCGGGTGCGCCGGATCGCGGCGAGCAGGGCGCGGCTGCCGCGCTCGAACCGACGGGCCACCGTGTCGTACACCAGCTCGGGAACCTCGGGCGGGATGTGCGAGCAGAGCACGTCGACCTCGCCCAGCGCCTCGATCTTGGCGGCGTATTCCTCGTCGCTGATCTCGTAAGGGGTCCTCATCGGAGTCCGCAGGCCGCCGCCGACGAAGCCGAAGACCCGGCCGCCGATCTCCACCCGCTCCCCGTCGAGGACGGTGGTGCCCGGTTCGGCGTACTCCGCCCAGAGCGGCGGAACGTCCACATTGCCGTAGGTGGCGTAGGTGGGGGTGGGGAAAGCCGCGAACATCGCGGCGTACTGCTTGCGCACCGCGGACAGGATCGCGGCGTCCCGGTCCATCCCCGCCCAGAGCCCGCGTCCCAGTTCACGCGCCTCCTCGAAGCGCCGGGCGGTGCGCAGCGCCACGATGCGGTCGGCGTTCTCGACGCCGAAGAGCTCGGGGAAGATGCCGCGCGAGTGATCGGCGTAGTCGAGGAACAGCACGAGGTCGCCGAGGCAGACCAGCGCATCGGCGCCCTCGCCCGCTCGCGCGAGACCCTCGGTGTTGCCATGAACGTCGCTGATCACATGCACACGCATAACGATCACCCTAGGACGCCGGATGCCGGACTGGATAGGGGCGGCCGGACCAGCGATTTCCGTCGGGTCCCGACATCCGTGGACTAGTCTGCGCGAAGTACGCCCGTGTCGTGTGACGCATGGAACATCTGACCGGACCCCCCTATCGGGAACGGCTTACTCATGGGTAACGTCCGGGCAGTCAGGTCAAGTCGTGGCGGCAGCGATGTCGACCAGAGGAGCAGCAGTCTTGCGCGAGTTCAGCCTTCCGGCTCTGTACGAGGTCCCTTCGGACGGCAATCTGACGGATCTCATCCGCCGCAACGCCGCTCAGCATCCCGATGTCGCGGTCATGGGCCGCAAAGTGGCGGGAGTCTGGACCGACGTCACCGCCACGCAGTTCCTCGCCGAGGTGCGCGACGCGGCCAAGGGACTGATCGCCGCGGGCGTCCAGCCCGGCGACCGCGTCGCCCTGATGTCCCGGACCCGCTACGAGTGGATCCAGCTGGACTTCGCGATCTGGAGCGCCGGTGCGATCACCGTGCCGGTCTACGAGACCAGCTCGGCCGAGCAGGTGCAGTGGATCCTCGGCGACTCCGGCGCGGTCGCGGTGATCGTGGAGAACGACGCGCACAGCGCCGCCATCGAGGACGTACGGCACGCGCTGCCCACGCTGAAGCACGTCTGGCAGATCGACCGGGGAGCCGTCGTCGACCTGCGGACCGGCGGTTCCGGGGTCCCGGACGCCACCGTGGACGAGCTCAGCTCCCGCGCGACGGCCGACGACCCGGCCACCATCGTCTACACCTCGGGAACCACCGGCCGCCCCAAGGGTTGCGTGCTGACCCACCGCAGCTTCTTCGCCGAGTGCGGAAACATCGTCGAGCGGCTGAGGCCGCTGTTCCGCACCGGTGAGTGCTCCGTGCTGCTCTTCCTGCCCGCCGCGCACGTCTTCGGCCGACTGGTCGAGGTGGCCTCCGTGATGGCGCCGATCAAGATCGGCTGCGTACCGGACATCAAGAACCTCACCGATGAACTGGCCGCGTTCAGGCCGACGTTGATCCTCGGAGTGCCGCGCGTCTTCGAGAAGGTCTACAACTCGGCGCGCGCCAAGGCGCAGGCCGATGGCAAGGGCAAGGTCTTCGACAAGGCCGCGGACACCGCGATCGCCTACAGTCGGGCGCTGGGCACCCCGCAGGGCCCGTCCGTCGGGCTGAAGTTCAAGCACAAGGTCTTCGACCGGCTGGTCTACAGCAAGCTGCGGGCGGTGCTCGGCGGCCGCGGTGAGTACGCCATCTCCGGTGGCGCTCCGCTGGGCGAGCGCCTCGGCCACTTCTACCGGGGCATCGGCTTCACGGTGCTGGAGGGCTACGGCCTCACCGAGTCGTGTGCGGCGACCGCCTTCAACCCGTGGGACCGCCAGAAGATCGGCACGGTCGGCCAGCCGCTACCCGGTTCGGTGGTGCGGATCGCGGACGACGGCGAGGTGCTGCTGCACGGTGAGCACCTGTTCAGCGGGTACTGGAACAACCCCGGCGCGACCGCGGAGGCGCTGGCCGACGGCTGGTTCCACACCGGCGACATCGGCACCCTCGACGAGGACGGCTATCTGGCGATCACCGGCCGCAAGAAGGAGATCATCGTCACTGCCGGCGGCAAGAACGTCGCCCCCGCGGTGATCGAGGACCGGATCCGGGCGCACGCCCTGGTCGCGGAGTGCATGGTGGTCGGTGACGGACGGCCGTTCGTCGGTGCGCTGGTCACCCTGGACGACGAATTCCTGGCGCGCTGGGCCGCCGAGCACGGCAAACCGGCGGGCGCCGACGCGGCGAGCCTGCGCGACGACGCCGAACTGATCGCCGAGATCCAGCGGGCGGTGGACGACGGGAACGCCGCGGTCTCCAAGGCCGAGTCGGTCCGCAAGTTCCGGGTGCTGCCGGCGCAGTTCACCGAGGAGGCGGGGCACATCACACCGTCGCTGAAGCTGAAGCGCAGTGTGGTGGCCAAGGACTTCGCGGACGACATCGAGGCGATCTACCGCGGCTGAGTCCGCGCCGTACCGGTGAGGGGCCCGCGCCCAGGCGCGGGCCCCTCACTCGTTCGCCCGTGGGCGAGGACCGATCATCAGAGCAGCGTCCTGAGTTCTTCCGCGAGCAGGTCCCAGCGCCATTTCTCCTCGACCCAGGCCCGGCCCCGCTCCCCCATCCGCCGCCGCAGCTCCGGGTCCTGGAGCAGCGTCACGATCCGGTCCGCGGTGTCCTCGGCGGAGCCGCCCCGGACCACCCAGCCGGTCTCGCCGTCGAGCACCGCGTCGGGCGCGCCGCCCGAGTCCCCCGCGACGACGGGCAGTCCGGTCGCCGACGCCTCCAGGTAGACGATGCCGAGACCCTCGACGTCGAGCCCACCCCTGCGAGTACGGCACGGCATGGCGAAGACGTCACCCGCGCCGTAGTGGGCGGGCAGTTCCGCCCACGGGACAGGCCCGGTGAAGCGCACCGAGTCAGCTACACCGGTCTCGGCTGCCAGTTCTCTCAGTGCACCGGCGTACGGTCCGCCGCCGACGATCAGCAGCACCGCGTCGGGCAGCCGCCGCAGGATCCGGGGCATCGCACGGATCAGGGTGTCCTGGCCCTTGCGCGGCACCAGGCGGGAGACACAGACCACCACCGGCCGCTCGGTGAGCCCGAGCCTCGCGCGCACCGCGTCGCCGCCCGATGCGGGGTGGAAGGTCTTCTCGTCGACGCCCGGCGGCAACTGCACCATGCGCGCCGCGGCGGCCGGGGTCAGCGCGGCCGCGATGCGCGACCGGGTGTACTCGCCCAGATACGTCAGGGTGTCCGTGCCCTCGCCGATCCGGCGCAGCAACTGCCGCGAAGCGGGCAACTGAGCCCAGCCGGCCTCGTGGCCGTGGGTGGTCGCCACCAGCCGCTCGGCGCCGGCCCTGCGCAGCGCCGGCCCCATCAGACCGAGCGGAGCGGCCGCCCCGAACCACACGGAGCCGCAGCCGTGTTCGCGCAGCAGCCGGGTCGCGGTCGCGGTGACCCGCGGGGTCGGCAGCAGCATCGTGGTCCGGTCGCGTACCACCGTGAAGGGCTGCTCCGCGTCGAACGCCGCGGTCGCCTCGGCGCCCTCGCTGCCGCGCTTCCAGGTGGAGGCATAGACGACGAGTTGTCCGGGATCCAGCCGCAGCGCCATGTTGTGCAGGAACGCCTGGATCCCGCCGGGGCGCGGCGGGAAGTCATTGGTCACGATCAGGGTCTTGTGCATCGCCGCCGACAGTACCGAACGGCGGTGGCCCGGTGCCCGTCCGGCCGGTCAGCCCAGTTGTGCCCTGAGGTACGCGCGCCACTGCGCGGTGAAGTCCTCCGGTGTCGTGGCGAGCACGTCGTTCATGGCCGCCTCGACTGCGCCGTCGCGTCGGCCGTGTGTGCCGACCGCGCGGTAGAAGTCCGTGAGCTTCCGCTCGCCCCACTTCTCCGCGATCATCCGGCAGGCCAGCCAGCCGCCCTCGTAGGCCCGCGCGAGGGTGTCGGCGTTCCCGCCGAAGCCGAAGTCCGCGTCGGTGGGCAGCGTGCCGGGCAGGTCGCCGCTGTGCACCGCCTGCTGGAGCTCCGGGGCCGCCTCCGGCACGCCGGTGCCGGTGCCGCGGTATCCCAGCCAGTCCGCGAAACCCTCCGACAGCCACAGCGGGGTGCCCGGTGAGGTCTGGGCGCGGGTGGCGACGTGGGTGGTCTCGTGCGTGATGACCACTCGCTTTCCCAGGTCGCCGAGGATCGCGTAGGCGGCCGGGTTGATGATCACCCGGTCCGCCGGGGCCGTGTCCGAGCCACCCGCCTCCCCGGTGGTGACCGCCGCGATACCCCGATAGGAGGCGGGCGGCGAGCCGAGGAGCGCTGCCATCGAGTTCACCGACGACGGTACGAGCACCACCACCCGCCCCGCCCACGGGCCGTGCCAGACCGACTGGACCTCGGGGACGGCGCGGTCGGCCACGGACGCCACCTGCCGCAGCAGCGGGGTGGGCCGGTGCACGCCCAGTACCAGGCTGTGCTCGCCCTTGACGACCTGGACCTTGCCCTGCTGCCACAGCTGCTGCCCGGCGCCCCGGCCCGGGCCGTCGGCGGTGAGGTACCAGCGGCGGCCGTGCTCGGCCAGTTCCATCCTGCGGGCCGCGATCACCGGGACGCTGTCGTAACCGGCGATCCGGTACCGGAGTTCGACCTCGGCCGTGGCCACCGCGCCCCGGCGGCGTACCTGGCCGAGCCGGTACGTCCAGGAACGCAGCGGCACCGCGGCGAGGTTCTCGAACTCCTTGCGCTGCGCGACCCGCAGTCCCGTCGCCCCGGGGTCGGTCGCCGACAGGTATCCGCTCTCGTCATGGCCGAGGACGGCGGCGGCCCGGCGGTCGAGGGTCTGCTGGATGCCGCGGTCCGTGATGCCGGTCGTCGCGGGCGCCGCGCACCCGGACGCAAGCAGCAGCACGGCCAGGCCGCATCCCGCCACCCGCCTTCGTCCCCTCGCACACCGCCGGCCTGCCACGCCGCCGATCGTACGTGGCCCGGGTGCACCGCTCTCAGACGCGTGTCACCGAGGAGATCGGCATCATGTCGACCGGGTCGTAGCGCACTCGCGCGCCCGGATACGGAGCGTGCACCACCTGGCCGTTGCCCATGTACATCCCGACATGGCCGGCATCACTTCGGTACACCACCAGGTCGCCGGGCCTGGCCTGGGACAGCGGGATCTGCCGGCCGGCGTACCGCTGTTCCTGCGAGGTGCGGGGCAGCGCGACGCCCGCCTGCGCGTATGCCCACTGCATCAGCCCCGAACAGTCGAAGCCGTGCGGCCCGTTGGCGCCCCAGACGTACGGCCGGCCGACGGCGCCGCGGGCCGCCAGCACAGCGGCGGCGGCCCGGCCGGAGACCGGCAGGGCGCCCAGCGGAGGCAGCCCGCCTCCGCCCGAGCGCGAGGCCCGGTCGTAGACGGCGCGCTGCGCCGTGGGCAGCGTCTTCAGCAGCTTGCGCGCCCGGTCGAGCTTCTCCTGGACGGCCCGCTTGTGGCGGGCGACTTGGGTGCGGCTGCGGCGCAGCTCGTCGAGGTCGTGGTGGGCGTCGGCGCGCTGCTGCGCCAGCGCGCGCTGGGCTTGCCGGACCTGGCGCAGATCACCGGCTTGCAGAACACCTGCCTGCTCCAGCGTCGCCGCCCTGTCGAGGTACGTGTCGGGGTCCGAGGAGAGCAGCAGGGCGAGCGACGGGTCGATGGCTCCGGCACGGTACTGCGCACCGGCCAGCGCGCCCAGTGCACCGCGCAGCAGGTTGAGACGCTGCTGGCCGCGGGCGATGCCGTCCTGGGTGCGCGCGAGCCGGGCGCGCAGCAGGTCCGCGCGCTCGGTGGCCCTGTCGTACAACTCGGTGGCCTGCTCCGCCTGGTCGAACAACCCGTCCACCGTGCTCCGTGCGGCCCTGGGGGTGACCGTGGCCCCCGGCTCGGCATCCGCCGGGGCAGCCCCCAGGGCTGCCGCCGCTGTGGCCAGTGCGGCGGACAGAACAGTGACCCGGGCACTCCGGGTGGGGCCGGGCTGGGTGGGACGGCGATGGGACGCCACAGCAGCCGCGCTCCTTCCGCTGCGCGCAGCCCCTGCCCCGCCCCGATGGCGGACCCTTGCCGGGAACTGCGTCGACGGAGGGTAGCCGGGCGACCACGCACCGGCCAAAAGCCCCGGCAGCCGCACAAAGTGACGCCCCGCCGGAGACCACAAGGTCACCGACGGGGCGGAGTGTCAGTATGCGGCGCGGTAATTCGCCCGAATGGGCGGCACACCACGGTGCGGGCCGGACCGGATCAGATACGGACGCCGAACTGGAAGGGCATGTTGCCCATCGATTCGTACCGCACGTTCGTGCCGGTGCGCGGGGCGTGCAGCACCATGCCGTTGCCCGCGTAGAGAGCGACATGGTGCATGTCGCCGTAGAAGATGACCAGGTCGCCGGGCTTGAGCGCACTCGACGAGTAGATCCGGGTGCCCGCGTTGGCCTGGGCCTGCGAGGTGCGCGGGAGAGTGACGCCGGCCTGCGCGTAGGCCCAGGAGGTCAGGCCGGAGCAGTCGAAGGAGTTGGGGCCGGTGGCGCCGTAGACATACGGCTTGCCGAGCTGCGTCTTCGCCGCCGCGAGGGCGGCGCCGCCGCGGGCCGAGGCGGGAAGCGCGTTGCCGAGGTTCGCACGGTCGCTGGCGCGGTTGGCGCGAGCGTCGTCGGCCTGCAGCGCGGCGCGCTCGGCGGCGGTGAGGCTGTTGAGCAGCTTGTTGGCGGCCGCCAGCTTGCTCTGGACCTGCTTCTTGTTCTCGCCGAGCTTCTTACGGGTCGCGGACAGGTCCTTGAGCTTGTCCTGGGCCTCCAGACGCTGCTGCGCGAGTGACCGCTGCTTGGCCTGGATCTTCTTGATCGCGTCGGCCTGCTGACTGCTCAGCTGGTCCTGCGCGGTGGCCTTGTCAAGGAAGTTGTCGGGGTCCGACGAGAGGAAGAGCTGTACGGACGGGTCGATACCGCCCGAGCGGTACTGGGCGCTCGCCAGCGAACCGAGCTGGTCCCGCAGCTTGTTGAGGTCCTGCTGACCCCGGGCGACGTTGTCCTGGAGGTCGTCGACCTCCTTCTTGAGCTTCTGCTGCTGTTCCTTGGCCCCGTCGTAATGCTCGGTGGCCTTCTCCGCGTCCTGATTGAGCTTGTCGACCTTGGCCTTGACCTCGCTCTTGGTCGGCTTCGGATCGGCGTGCGCGGCCTGGGAGGACAGGACCACGGCTGCGGCGGCGGTTGCGGTGAGCACGGTCACGCGAGTGCGGCTCGGCTGTTTGGGACGACGGTGGGACGCCACGAAGGCGAGCTCCTTCTTCCTCGAGCCGCCGACCACATGGCGGGCCACGTGGTCCTCGGCGGTTCCTCCGCTGACACCCCGGATGAGTGATCAACCGCGCGAAGGTTCGAGGCCAAACCTTAGTGACCTTCTTGTGATCAGTTCAAATTCTGAATGGCAAAAATTACGGTCGCCAGTGGTTTCTTCACATATATAACACGCGCAGTGATGGGGACTTGACCCTCTGCTCGCCCTCGCATCTCCCGAAGTCGGGCAAGGTGCACAGCAGTTACTAGACGCGCGAAAGCCGCTTCAGCAACAAGACGGACGCGACCGGTCTCGCTCCGGACCTGGCCACCCCGTCCGCCACCTCGCGGTCGGTGGAGACCACCACCACCGGACGCCCCGAGGGCTCCGCGCGCACCAGCTGACGGATCAGCTCGTCCGCGGTGACGCCCGGCTTGCTGAACAGCACCCGCACCCCGCGCGGTGGCGCGAGCAGCACCGGCGCCGCCAGCTCCGCACCGTCGAAGACACAGGTCATCTCGGCGCCGGTCTGGGCGGCGAGCATCGAGAGACCACCGAGCAGGCGCAGCCGCTGCTTCTCCAGCGGCATCTGCGGATAGCCGGTCTTGGTGACGTTGTATCCGTCCACCACCAGATGCGCCTGCGGCAGCGAGAGCAACTGGTCGAGCAGCGCCGGGTCGGTGTCCGAAAGCGCCCTGGCCGCCACGTCCTTGGGAGACATCCGGCCGGGTTCCACCGCGTCGACGGAGTCGGCGGGCCGAAGTGACGCGGGGGGCAGGGCGAGTTCGCGGCGCAGTCCCTGGGCGGCCTCGAGCACCGTGTCGAGCAGCAGCCGCAGCCGCATGTCCTCGACCGAGCGCCCTTCGCGTACCGCGCGGCGACCGGCCTCGGCCGCCGCCTCGGCCTCGCCGAGCCGCGCCTTCAGCCGGCGCGACTCGCTCTCCGCGGCCGCCACCCTGGCCGCCGCTTCGGACTTGATGACATCGATCTCGGAGCGCGTCCGGCGCAGTGCGGCCTCACCGCGCTTGACGTCGCTCTGCGCGCTGCGCAGCTTGCGGTGCAGCGACTCCGCTTCCTTGCGGGCCGCGTCCAGCTCCGTACGCAGCCGCTCGTTCTCGGTCTTCGTATGCGCCCGCGCCTCGGCGAGTTCCTCGCGCAGCCGCTCCATGTCCCGCCTGGCGGCATCGCCCGCCCGCTCGGCGTCGACCCGCTGGGCCTCCTCGCCCGCGGCGGCGACCAGCTTCACCCAGCCCACCGGACGCAGCACATAGGCGGCGGCGGCCACATCCACGGGATCCGCGGCGGCGGGCGGCGAACCGGCTTCCAGCGCCCCGGCCAGCTCGGCCTGGGACTCCTTCAGCCGCTCCCCGATGCGCTGGCGGAACAGCGGATCGCTCTCCAGCGCGGCCGCCATCGCGGTGCCCGCGAACTTGGCCCGCCGGGTCGGGGTGAACCGGGCGTACTGCCGGAGCTGCGCGGGGAGCTCGGCGACCGTCAGACCCCCGAACGCGTCGGACACCAGCGCGACGACCCGGCGCCGCACCCCTTCCGGCAGCGGACGGTCGAGTGCCTCGGCGGCGTCGCCGGCCCCACCGGCCGGCTCCGTGCCGCTTTCAGGCTCCACGATCCGTCACCCCACTGTCGCTCTTCGGCGGGCTCCCTCAGGAGCCGCTGCCCGGCCTGTCCACCAGCTCGATCTGGTCCACCGCATTGCACCAGCGGCAGCGCACCGACTCGATGCTCTCACTGACCACCTCGCGTTCTTCGACCTTGGGCTCACCGGCCAGGTCGAGATGCATGTACTCGACAACCTTCGACGAGCGGGTCACATCGAAGCGGGTGAGATTGCCACAGAGCGTGCAGCGCCACCGGGTGCCGGCGGTCGGCATGGGAACCGTCGTCATAATGCCGTCCTCTACGTTCGTGTACCTGGGTCGCGGTGCGTCATCGAACTGCGGATGTCCTCCCCGCAACCCTACGGCCTCGCACTCACCGCCGGAGGCGACCGGTCGGCCCCCCGGGGCTCCGGCGAGGCACTCTGCCCCATTCGCCCCTGTTGGGCCATGCTCGGTCCATGCGCAAGCGGTGGGAAGCGTTCGACGGCCCGGTGGTGACCTACGGCCTGATCGGCCTCTGCTGCCTGATCTTCCTGATCAGCCCGGCCTCGGGGTTCAACACCGGCTACGGCACGGGCGACGATCTCCTCGCCGCCCAGAGCGCCTATTTCGAACGCTGGGGGGTCGTTCCCACCGAACTGATGAGCGGCACCGGGCCGGCCCTGCTCACCCCGCTCACCGCGCTGTTCGTCCATGCCGGCTGGGTGCATCTGCTCGGCAACATGCTGTTTCTGTACGTCTTCGGTGCGATGGCCGAGGAGCGGATGGGCCGGCTGCACTTCGCGGTCTTCTATCTCGTCGGCGGCTATGCCGCCCTGTTCGCCTACGCGCTGACGCACCCCTCGTCCGACCAGTCCCTGGTCGGTGCGTCGGGCGCGATCTCGGCGGTGCTCGGTGCCTTCCTGAGCCTCTTCCCGAAGGCCCGGGTCACCAGCATCTTCCCGTTCCTGCTGTTCCTGCCACTGCGCTTCCCCGCCTGGATCGTGCTGGTCTTCTGGTTCGCCCTGCAGTGGCTGGCCGCCCGGCAGCAGCACGGGACCGGCCCGGGGGTCGCCTACACGGCACATCTGGCGGGGTTCTCGCTCGGCTTCCTCTACGCCACGGCGCGGTACTGGCATGCGACTAGAGTGAGGACCCCAGCGACGGCCACCGAGGGAGAACGCAAGCCGTGATCACCGCGATCGTGCTCATCAAGACCAGCGTGGACCGGATCCCCGAGATCGCCGAATCACTCGCTTCGCTGGAGAACGTCAGCGAGGTCTACTCCGTCACCGGAACGTACGACCTGATCGCGCTGGTCCGGGTGGCCCGGCACGACGATCTCGCGGACATCATCCCCGGCCGGATCAGCAAGATCCCCGGCGTCGAGGCCACCGACACCCACGTGGCGTTCCGGACGTACTCGCAGCACGATCTGGAAGCGGCTTTCGCCATCGGGCTCGACGCGTAGGGCGGCATCCCCGTCCGCGCGGCCGGCGCCCCCGGCCGCGCGGCCGGCCGAGGGCGGGGTGGCACCGGTCTCACACGGCCGGCACGCAACGGCCGTTCTCGGTGCGGTAGTTCCAGCGGGCGCCGTCCCGCACCAGCTCCTTGACCGCGGAGACGAAACGCTCCACGTGCTCGTCCGGTGTACCGGCGCCGAAACTCACCCGGATGGCGTTGAGCGAGGCGCCGGGCGCGCCCTCGGGCGCGCCGCACTCCCCCTGGTCCTGCGGGTCGCCACCGAGCAGGGTGCGCACCAGCGGGTGGGCGCAGAAGAGGCCGTCCCGCACCCCGATGCCGTATTCGGCCGAGAGCGCGGCGGCGAAGTGCGAGCTGTTCCAGCCCTCCACCACGAACGAGATGACGCCGACGCGTGGGGCCTCGTCACCGAAGAGCGAGAGCACTCGCACCGCGTCCACCTCGGCGAGGCCTTCGCGGACCTTGGCGATCAGTGCCTGCTCCCGCTCGACCAGCGAGTCGAAACCGGCCTCGGTGAGCGCCTTGCAGGCGGCAGCGATGGAGTAGGCCCCGATGACGTTGGGCGAGCCGGCCTCGTGCCGGGCGGCCGTGCTGTGCCACTCGACGTCCACACCGCCGTCGGCGCGCCTGCTCACCTGGCGGGAGGCACCGCCGCCGGCCAGATACGGCTCCGCGTCCTGCAGCCAGTCGGAGCGGCCCGCGAGGACGCCGGAGCCGAAGGGTGCGTACAGCTTGTGCCCGGAGAAAGCGACCCAGTCGACGTCGAGAGCCACGATGTCCACCGGGTGGTGCGGGGCGAGCTGCGCGGCGTCCAGCACGATCCGCGCGCCGTGCGCGTGGGCGGCGGCAGCCAGCTCCGCCACCGGCCACAGCTCACCGGTGACGTTCGATGCCCCGGTCACGCACACCAGAGCAGGACCGGCGGCGGCACGGGCCGCGAGGGCGCGCTCCAGGGTCTCGACGGCCTGCTGCGGGGTGCGCGGTGCGTCCAGGTAGGTGACGGTGGCGTCGCGCCAGGGCAGCAGCGAGGCGTGATGCTCGGTCTCGAAGACGAAGACCTCACAGCCGGCCGGCAGCGCAGCGGCCAGCAGGTTGAGGGAGTCGGTGGTCGACCGGGTGAAAACGACCTGATGATCCTCGCGGCAGCCGAGAAACGCGGCGATGGTGGACCGGCTGTTCTCGAAAAGGTCGGTGGAGAGCTGCGACAGGTAGCCGGCACCGCGGTGCACGCTGCCGTAGTACGGCGCATAGGCGGCCACGTCGTCCCAGACCCGCTGCAGGGCGGGGGCGCTGGCCGCGTAGTCGAGCGCGGCGTAGCCGACCTCGCCGCCGGTGACGAGCGGCACCGAGACATCCCGCCCGAGGACCGGCAGCGGGGCACCCGTACAGGCGTCCGTAGCAGCGGCGGAGGTGAAGGCAGCGGTGGCAACAGACATGGCGAACTCCCGGAAAGGGCAGGCGAATTCACTGGGGGCGCCGCGCATCGGGGCAGCACCGGACAGTGCGGAAAGGGGTGTGCGGAGAGGGGGGCTACTGCCCTATCGCATTCGCTGAACCATGGAAGAACTCCCTCGATGACCAGGATCCCTGGCGAGGGATCCGCGCTTGCCGCGGACTGTGCTGTCTGCGGCCCGGTCTTCACCCAGGGCACCCCGCCACGGACGGAGGGTTGCCGGACAGCGGGCTGGGGCCGTAGTCGCTGTCACTCATGACCTGGCAAGTAGCTTGCCACAAGATGCGGGATGCGCAAGGCGCGGTCCGGATTCCGGACCGCGCCGTACGTCACACCGGGTGGCGCGGGGTGCATCAGGCGTTGCTCGCCGCGACCCATCTGTCCAGCGCGCCGCGCGCCGCTCCGGAGTCCACGGACTCCGCGGCGCGCTCGATACCGGCCGCGATCTGCTCGGTCAGCGAGCCGGTGCCCGGCCGCAGCGCGACCAGCGCCGCCGCGGAGTTGAGCAGCACCGCATCGCGCACCGGTCCGGTTTCACCGGCCAGCAGCCGACGGGCGACGTCGGCGTTGTACGAGGCGTCGGCGCCGCGCAGTGCCTCCACCGGCACCAGCCGGATGCCCACGTCGCGGGGATCGAAGGCCTCTTCGCGGACCGCACCGTCGGCCACGATCCACACCCGTGAGGTGGCCGTGGTGGTCAGTTCGTCGAGCCCGTCGTCTCCCCGGAACACCAGCGCGGACGAGCCGCGCTCGGCCAGCACGCCGGCCATGATGGGTGCCATCCGGGCGTCTGCGACCCCGGTCGCCTGCGCCCTCACCCTCGCCGGGTTGGTGAGCGGGCCCAGCACGTTGAACGTGGTGCGGATGCCCAACTCGCGCCGGGCCGCCGCCACATACCGC
This sequence comes from Streptomyces sp. NPDC051322, assembly GCF_040689485.1. Lineage (NCBI taxonomy): Bacteria > Bacillati > Actinomycetota > Actinomycetes > Kitasatosporales > Streptomycetaceae > Streptomyces > Streptomyces sp. NPDC051322. Next base: position 350,831 of record NZ_JBFBAK010000001.1, read on the forward strand.
AGGGCGGGATGGAACTTCACCGCGAAACACATGGTGATGCCGGCCTCGTCGGCGACCTCGACCACCCGTCGCGGGGTCAGCTCCAGATTGACGCCGAGCTTCTCCAGCACATCGGACGCACCGCTCGCCGACGAGGCCGCCCGGTTCCCGTGCTTGACGACCTTCGCCCCCGCGCCGGCCACCACGATCGCCGACATGGTGGAGATGTTCACCGTCTTGGCGCCGTCACCGCCTGTGCCGACGATGTCCACGGTGTCCCCGGGCACCTCGATCAGACGGGCGTGCTCGTACATGCTCCGCACCAGACCCGTGATCTCCGCGACCGTCTCGCCCTTGGCCCGCAGCGCCACCGCGAAACCCGCGATCTGCGCGTCGGTCGCCTCGCCGCGCATGATGCGGTCCATCGCCCAGGCGGTGGCCTCCGCGCTCTGGTCGGTTCCGCCGAGCAGGGAGTCGAGGACGACCGGCCAGGAGTAGGCCGCCACGCTGTCGCCGCCAACCGGGGTCACAACGTTCATGGTCCGCTCCTGGGTCCACAGCCAATAGGGATGCCTCCACCTTATCCATCCCCCCGGACGGCAAGGAGCCCCGTCCATCAGAGGAGATGGACGGGGCTCCCGCCGTGGCGACCCGTTCAGGTCAGGCTGTTCCGAGCCAAGGCATCAGTGGTGGCCGTGGCCGCTGGTGATCTCCTTGTACTCCTCCGCGCTGGGCTTCTCGATCTGGTTGTGCTCGCCGTAGTAGCCCTTGCTCAGCTTGGCGCGCAGCTTGGTCAGACGGGACACCTTGCGCTCGACACCGTTCTCGTCGACCAACGGGCCGATCTCGAACGGCTTGTACTGCTCGTGCGCGGTGAGCGAGTGCAGCTGACGGTGGTTGAGCGGCTCGTGGATCTCGACGAACTCACCGTGCGGCAGGCGCTTGATGACACCGGACTCGCGGCCGTGCAGCACCTTCTCCCGGTCGCGGCGCTGCAGACCGATGCACCACCGCTTGGTGATGATGAAGGCGATGACCGGTCCGACGAACATACCGATCCGCACGAACCAGGTGATCGCGTTGATCGACAGGTGGAAGTGCGTGGCCCAGATGTCGTTACCGCCACCGACCAGCAGGATCGCGTAGAGCGTGATCCAGGCGACGCCGAGGCCGGTACGGGTCGGGGCGTTGCGCGGGCGGTCCAGGATGTGGTGCTCGCGCTTGTCACCGGTGATCCAGGACTCGATGAACGGATAGACCCCGATCATGACCAGGACCAGCGGGAAGATCACGATGGGCACGAAAACGCCCAGTACCAGGGTGTGACCCCAGGCGCTGATCTCCCAGCCCGGCATGATGCGGACCAGGCCCTCGGAGAAGCCCATGTACCAGTCGGGCTGGGCGCCGGTCGACACCTGGTCCGGACGGTAGGGGCCGATCTCCCAGATCGGGTTGATCGAGGCGATGGCGGAGACGGCGGCGATGACACCGAAGACCAGGAAGAAGAAGCCTCCGGCCTTGGCCATGTAGATCGGCAGCAGTGGCATACCGACGACGTTCTTGTTCGTCCTGCCGGGGCCCGCGAACTGCGTGTGCTTGTGGAAGAAGACCAGGATCAGGTGGCCGACCAGCAGACCCAGCATGATGCCGGGCAGCAGCAGAATATGGACCGAGTAGAACCGGGCGACGAAGTCACCGCCGGGGAACTCACCGCCGTACAGGAACATCGAGGCGTACGAGCCGACCACCGGGATGGAGAGCATCACGCCCTCCATGAACCGCACACCGGTACCGGAGAGCAGGTCGTCCGGGAGCGAGTAGCCGGTGAAGCCGGTGAACATGCCCAGCACCAGCAGCAGGAAGCCGAACAGCCAATTGATCTCGCGCGGCTTGCGGAAGGCGCCCGTGAAGAACACCCGCATCATGTGCACGAGCATGCCGGCCAGGAAGATCAGCGCGGCCCAGTGGTGGATCTGCCGGATGAGCAGACCGCCGCGGACCTCGAAGCTGATGTGCAGCGTCGAGGCGTACGCCTCGGACACCCGCACACCCTGCAGCGGCACGTACGGACCGTCGTAGACGACCTCGTTCATGCTGGGGTGGAAGAACAGCGTCAGGTACACACCCGTGAGGATGATGATGATGAAGCTGTAGAGGCAGATCTCACCCAGCATGAAGGACCAGTGGTCCGGGAAGATCTTCCGCATGTTGGTCTTGGCCAGGCCGTAGATGCCCAGGCGGCCGTCCGCCCAGTCGGCCACCCGCTCGCCGGCGGGCGCTTTGCGCTGTGGATCCGTCACGGTGCTCATCCGCGCTCCCAGAATGCAGGACCGACGGGCTTGGCAAAGTCGCCGAGCGCTTCGAGGTTACCCTCGCCGTTCACACCGATCCGCAGCTGCGGAAGGGGGTGGCCGGCCGGGCCGAAGATGACGCGTGCGCCGTCGGACAGGTCGAAGGTGGACTGGTGGCACGGGCAGAGCACGTGGTGCGTCTGCTGCTCGTACAGGCTGATCGGGCAGCCGACATGGGTGCAGATCTTCGAGTACGCGACGATGCCCTCGTGGGCCCACTCGCGCTCCTGCTTGTCCTTGATCTCCTCCGGCTGAATGCGGACGATCATCAGGGCGGCCTTGGCGATCTGCTTCTGGAAGTCCTCCTGGCTTTCGTCCAGGCCCTCGGGCATGGCGAACGTCAGCGAACCCACAGCGACGTCCTCGGGACGCAGCGGCTGGTTGGTGTTCATGTTGACGAGGACCTTGCCCTTGGCCCACAGGGTCTTGCGGAGCTTCTGCTCCGGCAGCGGGCCGAGGTCACGGAGCAGCACCACGCCGGCCAGCGGCACCATGGCCATCGCACCGAACAGCGTGTTGCGGAGCAGCTTGCGGCGGCCGAAGCCGGACTCGGCGGCACCGGCCGCGAAGTCGGCCAGCACCTTCGCCTTGACCTCGGGCGGGGCCTCGATCGCGTGACGGTCGTCCGCCACCTCGACGTCCGACATCAGCGTGCGGGCCCAGTGGACCGCGCCCGCGCCGATCGAGAAGAGCGCGATACCCAGGGTCAGCCCCAGGGAGAAGTTCAGCACGCTCACATGGCCGAACGGGAAGATGTAGATGAGCTTGTCGATCGGGAAGATCACATAGGACGCGATGAAGGCGATCGTGGCCAGCATCGAGATCGTGAACAGGAGAGCGACCATCCGCTCGGAGCGCTTGGCTGCCCGTTCATCGATGTCCTGGACGCGTGGCCGGTGGGTCGGCAGGCCCGGATCGGCGAACGGATCGTCCGCGTGTTCCACCGCACCGGCACCCGCCTGGTCGGCGGCCTGCTCACTGGGCAGGGTCTCTTCGGAATTCTTATTGCTACTCATGACTTCTTGGCCTTAGCGGTGTGGGCCGCGACCCAGATGGCAACTGCGATCAGCGCACCGAGTCCGAAGACCCAGCCGAAGAGGCCCTCACTGACCGGACCGAGGCCGCCCAGCTTGAAGCCGCCGGGGTTTGCGGATTTGTCGCCATTGACGGTCTTGACGTAAGCGATGATGTCCTGCTTGTTCTGCTGGTTCATCGTCGTGTCGGGGAAGGACGGCATGTTCTGCGGGCCGGTCAGCATGGCCTCATAGACGTGCTTCGGGTCAACGCCTTCCAGGCTCGGGGCGAACTTGCCGTGCGTCAGCGCGCCGCCCTCACCCGAGAAGTTGTGGCACTGCGCGCAGTTGGTGCGGAACAGTTCGCCGCCCTTGGCGATGTTGGCACCGTCGACGCTGTACTGCTCCGCGGTCGGCACGGAGGGGCCGGCGCCGAGGGAGGCTACGTACGCGGCGAGCTTGTCGATCTCGGCCTGCGTGTAGATGACCTTCTTCTTCGGCACCTGCGGGCCGGGCTGCTGAGCGGGCATCCGGCCGGTGCCGACCTGGAAGTCGACGGCGGCCGCGCCGACGCCCACCAGGCTCGGCCCGTCGGTCGTGCCCTGGCCACCCATGCCGTGGCAGCTTGCGCAGCCCACGGAGAACAGCTTCTTGCCCTCCGTGATGGAGAGGGACTGGGCGGTGTCGTCGGCCTGTGCCTTGCCCGCGGGTGCGAACGCGGCGTACAGCCCCCCGGTGGCCGCCAGCGCGAGGAGTAGGACGACGACCGCCGCCAACGGGTGGCGTCGTCGTGCGGAGAGCTTTTTCACGGATTACCCCGGTGTCAGGATCTTCTGCGTCGGTGCTTGCTGGATGAGTGGGGCTTCGGGCCCGCTTACTGGATCAGGTAAATCGTCGCGAAGAGGCCGATCCAGACGACATCGACGAAGTGCCAGTAATAGGACACGACGATGGCGGCGGTTGCCTGGTGGTGGGTGAATCTCTTGGCTGCGTACGTCCTGCCCAGAACGAACAGGAAGGCGATCAGGCCGCCTGTCACGTGCAAGCCGTGGAAGCCGGTCGTCAGGTAGAACACCGAACCGTAGGGGTCGGAGGACAGCGAGATGCCGTCTTCCTTCACCAGGTTGGTGTACTCGAAGATCTGGCCTCCGATGAAGATCGCACCCATCACGAACGTGATCGAGAACCACGAGCGCAACTTCTTCACATCGCCTCGCTCGGCGGCAAAGACGCCGAGCTGGCACGTGAGAGAAGAGAGCACAAGGATGGTGGTGTTCGACGCCGCGAACGGAACGTTCAGCGCGTCGGCCATACCCTTCCAGTGGTCGGGACCCGTCACCGATCGCAGGGTGAAGTACATCGCGAAGAGGGCCGCGAAGAACATCAGCTCGGAACTCAACCAAATGATGGTTCCGACGCTGGTGAGGTTCGGCCGATTGACCGACGGGTGCGCGTGCCCGGTTTCTACTGTCGTTGCTGTCGCCACGACCGACATTATGTCGGTCGCTTATCCGGCCCTCACCTCGGGGGGTGCCGTTCGGTGTGTCAGCACCCCGTGTCCTGCCCGAACAGCCCATCGCCGGGGGTCGCTCAACGGTGTTGACGTGGTGTCGGACGGAGTAGCATCCGCGCCAGGGTGCAAGCCACCTCAGACCCCGAAGACACAGTCGTCACGGAGGAACAATGCAGCCGAGCGCCACGGTCCTGGTCTACAGCGACGACGCGAACACCCGGGAGCAGGTACGGCTCGCGGCGGGCCGCAGGCCCGCCGCGGACGTGCCGCCGGTGCAGTACCTGGAGTGCGCGACCCTGGACGCCGTGCTCAGGGCCCTGGACAACGGCGGCGTCGATGTCTGCGTGCTCGACGGCGAGGCGGTCCCCGCGGGCGGCATGGGCGTCTGCCGGCAGATCAAGGACGAGATCTTCCGGTGTCCGCCCGTCCTGCTGCTGATCGGTCGGCCGCAGGACGCCTGGCTGGCCACCTGGAGCCGCGCGGAGACCGCGGTGACGCTGCCGGTCGAGCCGGTGGAGTTCGCCGACGCGCTGGCCGCCCTGCTGCGCAGCCGGCTGGCGTCGGCCTCCGGTTCCACCCGGGCCTGACGGTCAGAAGGCGACGGGCCGCAGCCGGGCCGTGTCGGTCGGGCTGCTTTCCGCCTGCTTGCCGGCCACCAGCGCGCTGCCCTTGCGCCACTTGTCCCAGGACAGGTTCCAGTCGCCGAAGCCGTTGTCGAACGGCGTCATCGTGTCGCCGGCGCTTCCGACGACACTGACGAGGTCGCCCTTGTGGAAGGTGTTGAAGAACCAGGTGGCGTTGGCGGTGCTCATACCGGTGCAGCCGTGGCTGGTGTTGGCGACCCCCTGGGATCCCACGGACCAGGGCGCCGCGTGGACGTACTCACCGCTCCAGGTGACGCGGGTCGCGTAGTACACCGGCAGGTCGTACGAGTCCGAGCTGCCGGCGGCTATCCCGATGCTCGTGCTCTTCATCTGGACGTAGTACTCCTTGCCGAGCACGACCTTGACGCCGTTTCGGGTGGAGAAGCCCGGCTTGCCCAGGGTGACCGGAATGGTGTTGATCACCTTTCCGTTGCGCTTGACCGTCATCACGTCGGAGCCGGCGTCGGTGAGGGCCTCGAGGCGGTCCCCGGTGGTTATCTTCAGGGGTTTGGCGGCGCCGCCGTAAAGCTTGTCGGTGATCTTTATCCCGTTGAGGTTGCTGTGCACGTTGATCTTCGAGTGCGCGGGCCAGTACTCCTTGGGGCGGTAGTGCAGCGTCTTGCTGTCCACCCAGTACCAGGACCCCACCACCGCCGGCACCGAGTCGACCTTCAGGGCACGTTCCACCTTGGCGCGGTCCGCCTTGGCCTTGACCGGGGCGGAGAGCTTCGCCGTGATGGGCTGGCCGACGCCGTAGGCACCGGCCTCGGGGCCGAAGGTGGCGTTGAGCCGATGGGACGACGACTTGGTGTCGAAGGTGAATTTGCGGTTGCCCGGCCGGCCGCGGCCGTTCTCGATGGCGACCCGCAACGTGTAGTGCGCGCCTGCCGCCAGCGGAGCCGTGCTGTGCCACCGGGTGCCGTCGGCGGAGAGTTCGCCCGCCAGTCGGCGCCCTGAGGCGTCCGTGGCCGTCACGTCGGTTATCCGGCCGGATCCGTTCTTGGTGGTGATTTCCAGCGGCTTGTTCGGGTCGGCCTTGCCGTGGCCCTTGGAGCCGCTGAAGGATATCTGGCCTCCCGCGTCGAACGGCGTCGAGGCGAGCGGATTGCTGTCGGATCCGCTGCAGGCGGCTGCCGCTGTTCCCAGCGAGACGACCAGCAGCGAGCAGCTCAGGACCGTACGGAATCGGGGTACTTGGCTCATGAGCACACGGTATGAAGAGGGCCCGGCAGCGGCACGCCGGATGACTGCAAACGAGGGGCCCGGACACCTGAATGGCGTCCGGGCCCCTCGTTCGACGTGCGAAATGCGCGTTACTGGTTCTGGTTCTCACCGCGGTAGAACTCGAAGACCCAGCCGTACAGCCCCACCACGATCAGCGGCGCCGAGAAGTACAGCAGCCACCAGCCCATGGCCACCGCCAGGAAGGCCAGCGCGGCACCGACGCCCAGCGAGAGCGGCTGCCAGCTGTGCGGGGCGAAGAAGCCCACCTCGCCCGCCTCGTCGGCGACCTCGGCCTCCTTGTCGTCCTGCGCGATCGCGTCCATCCGCCGGGCCGTGAAGGCCAGGTAGAAGCCGATCATCACGCTCAGCCCGAAGGCCATGAAGAGCGCCGTCGTTCCGGCCGCTTCCTTCGACCACACGCCGTAGACGATCGCCACGGCGAGGATGAAGAGGCTCAGCCAGAGGAACATCTTTCCCTGGATCTTCACTTGCCTGTCTCCTTGCCACCGGCGAGGACCTTGTCACCGGCACCGTGGTTCTCGAGCTGCTCGAGAGCCGCGATCTCCGGGTGGTGCAGGTCGAAGGCCGGCGATTCGGAACGGATCCGCGGCAGGGTGGTGAAGTTGTGCCGCGGCGGCGGGCAGGAGGTCGCCCATTCGAGTGAACGTCCGTAGCCCCAGGGGTCGTCGACCTCGATCTTCTTGCCGTACTTGGCGGTCTTCCAGACGTTGTAGAGGAACGGCAGGATCGACAGTCCGAGCAGGAAGGAGCTGATGGTCGAGACGGTGTTCAGAGCGGTGAAGCCGTCGGCCGCGAGGTAGTCCGCGTAACGGCGCGGCATGCCCTCGACGCCCAGCCAGTGCTGCACCAGGAAGGTGCCGTGGAAGCCGACGAACAGCGTCCAGAAGGTGATCTTGCCGAGCCGCTCGTCCAGCATCTTCCCGGTGAACTTGGGCCACCAGAAGTGGAAGCCGGAGAACATCGCGAAGACCACGGTGCCGAAGACGACGTAGTGGAAGTGCGCCACCACGAAGTACGAGTCCGAGACGTGGAAGTCCATCGGGGGCGAGGCCAGGATGACGCCGGTCAGACCACCGAAGGTGAAGGTGATCAGGAAGCCGACGGCCCAGAGCATCGGGGTCTCGAAACTCAGTGACCCCTTCCACATCGTGCCGATCCAGTTGAAGAACTTCACCCCGGTCGGCACCGCGATCAGGAAGGTCATGAAGGAGAAGAACGGCAGCAGTACTCCCCCGGTGACGTACATGTGGTGCGCCCACACGGTCACCGACAGGCCGGCGATCGAGATCGTCGCGGCGATCAGGCCGATGTAGCCGAACATCGGCTTTCGGGAGAACACTGGAATCACTTCGGAAATAATTCCGAAGAATGGCAAAGCGATGATGTACACCTCTGGATGGCCGAAGAACCAGAAGAGGTGTTGCCAGAGTAGTGCGCCGCCATTTGCCGAATCGAATACATGAGCCCCGAATTTTCGATCCGCCTCCAGCGCGAAGAGCGCCGCGGCGAGGACCGGGAAGGCCAGCAGGACCAGCACGGCGGTCAGCAGGACGTTCCACACGAAGATCGGCATCCGGAACATCGTCATGCCGGGGGCACGCATGCAGATGATCGTGGTGATGAAGTTGACCGAGCCGAGGATCGTGCCGAAGCCGGAGAAGGCCAGACCCATGATCCACATATCGGCGCCGACACCCGGCGAACGGACGGCGTCCGACAGCGGGGAGTAGGCGAACCAGCCGAAGTCGGCAGCGCCCTGCGGGGTGATGAAGCCACCGACCGCGATGATCGAGCCGAAGAGGTACAGCCAGTACGCGAACATGTTCAGCCGCGGGAACGCCACATCGGGCGCGCCGATCTGCAGCGGCATGATCCAGTTCGTGAATCCGGCGAACAACGGGGTCGCGAACATCAGCAGCATGATCGTGCCATGCATGGTGAACGCCTGATTGAACTGCTCGTTCGACACGATCTGGAGGCCGGGACGGGCCAGCTCGGCCCGCATCACCAGCGCCAGCACGCCGCCGATGCAGAAGAAGGCGAACGACGTGACCAGATACATCGTGCCGATCGTCTTGTGGTCAGTGGTCGTCAGCCACTTGACGAGGACGTTTCCCGGCTCTTTGCGCCGTACCGGCAGCTCGCTGGCGTAAAAGCCTTCTGCTGCCGTTGCGGCACCCTTGGGTTCATTGAGGATGCTCACAGGTTGTTCGTCTCCGCGTTCTTGGCGTGGCCAGTCTGCGCGATCCCGGCAGGGATGTAGCCCTTCTGGCCCTTGTGCACCAGATCCTTCAGGTGCTGCTGATAGCGCTCCGGGGAAACGACCTTCACGTTGAAGAGCATCCGGGAGTGGTCGACGCCGCAGAGCTCGGCGCACTTACCCCTGAAGGTGCCCTCCTGGGTCGGGGTGACCTCGAAGGAGTTGGTGTGCCCCGGGACGACGTCCTGCTTCATCAGGAACGGAATCACCCAGAAGTCATGGATGACGTCGCGCGATGTGAGGACGAAGCGGACCTTCTGCCCCTTGGGGAGCCAGAGGGTCGGTCCGGGGTTACCGGTCTGCGGGTTGCGGGTTCCCGCGGTGCCGACGTCGTAGACGCCTTCGGCTCCCTTGGGGAACTGCTTGGTGAAGCGGTCCGGGATGTCGGACAGCTCCGACGACTTCGCGGCGTTGCCGGTGGTGGGGTTTCCGTCCACGTCCTCGACGTAGTTGAAGCCCCAGCTCCACTGGAACGCGACCACGTTGACCGTGTGCGCGGGCTTGTCGGAGAGTTTGAGCAACTTCGATTCATCACGTGCGGTGAAGTAGAAGAGCACCGAGACGATGATGAGGGGGACCACGGTGTACAACGCCTCGATGGGCATGTTGTACCGGGTCTGCGGAGGTACCTCCACCTTGGTGCGGCTGCGCCGGTGGAAGATCACACTCCAGATGATCAGCCCCCACACCAGCACGCCCGTGGCGAGCGCTGCCGCCCACGAACCCTGCCAGAGGGAGAGGACCCGAGGGGCCTCTTCCGTTACCGGGGTGGGCATACCAAGGCGGGGGAAATCCTTGTACGAGCAACCGGTAGCGGTTACCAGGACCAGGCCCGCCGTCAGCACCTGCGGCAGCTTCCGCCGCATCGGGCGCCGCGACATGGGGGTACCGCCCACGCCCTTCGGGCGATGGGGGAGGTCGGAGCCGTTGGGACTCACGTAGCGCCTTCCCGAGAGTCTCGCCCGTGCGGCCCGGCTGCGGCCGCATCGAGGTCGGTCGCCGGTCCTGCTCGGGCAGGGGTTTGGATGTTTATGCGGACCAAACCCTACTGGAGGCCATTTGGCGTCGTGCGGGGAGGGTGCCCAACGCGCCGACCGACACTCCGAAGGGGTGGACGCGAAGGGAGTCGGAAGGGGAACAGACGGCGGAACAAGGGCTTCCGGGGGTCATCTGACGCCCCCTCCCCCAGTGCCGGGCCGCCTCCGCGCCCCGGCTCCGGCTAGCGTGGCCGGGTGGCCTACTTCGATACCGCTTCGTCCGCCCCCCTGCACCCCGTCGCACGGCAGGCCCTGCAAGCCTCGCTGGACGAGGGCTGGGCCGATCCGGCGCGCCTCTACCGGGAGGGCCGGCGGGCCAGGCTGCTCCTCGACGCGGCACGCGAGGCTGCGGCGGAGGCCGTCGGATGCCGCCCCGACGAACTGGCGTTCACCTCTTCGGGGACCCACGCGGTGCACGCCGGAATCGCCGGAGCGCTTTCCGGTCGTCGGCGTGTCGGCGGTCATCTGATGGTGTCCGCGGTCGAACACTCCTCCGTACTCCACTCCGCCGCGTCCCACCAGGCGGACGGCGGATCGGTCACCGAGGTGCCGGTCGGCAGGACCGGCGCGGTGTCCGCTTCCGGGTACGCCGACGCGCTGCGCCCGGACACCGCGTTGGCCTGTCTGCAGTCCGCCAACCACGAAGTGGGCACCGAACAGCCGGTGGACGAGGTCGCAGAGATCTGCCGGGCAGCAGGGGTGCCCCTGCTGGTGGACGCGGCCCAGTCACTGGGGTGGGCCCCGGTCACCGGCGCCTGGTCGTTGCTCACCGCGAGCGCGCACAAGTGGGGCGGGCCGGCGGGGGTCGGGCTGCTCGCGGTGCGCAAAGGGGTCCGGTATGCCCCCCAAGGCCCCGTCGGCGAACGGGAGTCCGGGCGGGCGGCCGGTTTCGAGAACATCCCGGCGATCGTCGCCGCGGCAGCCTCGCTCCGGGCGGTGCGGGCCGAGGCGGACAGCGAAGCGGTACGGCTGCGTGCGCTGGTCGACCAAATCCGCAACGCGGTGCCCGAACTGGTGCCGGATGTCGAAGTGGTCGGCGATCCGGTGCGGCGGCTGCCGCACCTGGTGACCTTCTCCTGCCTCTATGTCGACGGAGAGGTGCTGCTGCACGAGCTGGACACGGCCGGTTTCTCCGTGTCGTCCGGTTCCTCCTGCACCAGCAGCACGCTGACGCCCAGTCACGTACTGCGGGCGATGGGCGTGCTGTCGGAGGGCAACGTCCGGGTGTCGCTGCCGGTGGGGGTGGACGAGGCGGACGTCCGCCGGTTCCTCGCGGTGCTGCCCGAGGTGGTGGCGGGCGTACGGCAACGGCTCGGGGCGGCGCCGGAGTCGCCGACCGCTTCGCCCGACGTCCCCGCGGTGGCCGGCGAAGCACCGGAGCTCGTGGTGGACTCGCTCGGCAAGCGGTGTCCGATCCCTGTCATCGAGCTCGCCAAGGTGATCGGGGACGTGCCGGTCGGCGCCGTGGTGACGGTGCTCTCGGACGACGAGGCAGCCCGGCTGGACATTCCCGCCTGGTGCCAGATGCGCGCGCAGGAGTACCTGGGCGCCGACCCGGCGCCCCGGGGCACCGCCTACCGGGTGCGCCGGGTGTCCTGATCCCGGGCGAGAGCCCTACCGCAGGTGGCCCTGTACCTCCGACGCCGCCTCATCGCCGTACGCCTTGGTGAAGCGCGCCATGAAGTTGGCCCGCCGCAACGTGTACTCCTGTGTCCCCAGCGTCTCGATCACCAGCGTCGCCAGCATGCAGCCGACCTGCGCCGCCCGCTCGAGGCCCACACCCCAGGTCAGCCCCGACAGGAACCCCGCGCGGAACGCGTCGCCGACGCCCGTGGGGTCGACCTTGGCCTCCTCCTCGGCGCAGCCGACCTCGATCGGGTCGTCACCGGCGCGCTCGATACGGACGCCTCGTGCACCCAGCGTGGTGATCCGGTGCCCGACCCTGCCCAGGATCTCCTCTTCGCTCCAGCCGGTCTTGGACTCGATGAGCCCCTTCTCGTACTCGTTCGAGAAGAGGTACGTCGCACCGTCGAGCAGGGTGCGGATGTCGTCGCCGCTCATCCGGGCGATCTGCTGGGAGAAGTCCGCGGCGAACGGAATCGACCGGGTACGGCATTCCTCCGTATGGCGGAGCATCGCCTCGGGGTCGTCCGCACCGATCAGCACCAGGTCCAGGCCACCCACCCGTTCGGCGACCCGCTGCAGTTCGATCAGCCGTGCTTCGCTCATCGCGCCGGTGTAGAAGGAGCCGATCTGGTTGTGGTCGGCGTCCGTGGTGCAGACGAATCGTGCGGTGTGCAGGACTTCCGAGATCCGGACCGAGCCGGTGTCCACCCCGTGGCGGTCCAGCCAGGCTCGGTATTCGTCGAAGTCCGCGCCGGCCGCGCCGACCAGGATGGGGCGGATACCGAGTTGCCCCATGCCGAAGCAGATGTTGGGGCCGACCCCGCCACGCCGCACGTCGAGGTTGTCGACGAGGAAGGAGAGGGAGACCGTGTGGAGCTGATCGGCGACCAGTTGGTCGGCGAAGCGGCCGGGGAAGGTCATGAGGTGGTCAGTGGCGATGGAGCCGGTGACTGCGATGCGCACGGCGAGGACGCTCCTGCGGAGGAGGAAGGCTGACACCTCACGCTATCGGGTCGCGGCCCCGGTCCCTAAGCGACGAAACTACCCAATAGTAGATCTTTCTTCGCGGTGTCACTCGTGCGTACGGTTCGGACATGCCGAACTCCGTCCCCCAGCCCGAGTCCGAAGCCGGCCTCACCGACCTCCGGGGCGACTGCGCCCGTATGGCACCCCACTGGGTGGTGCCCGCCGGTCCGGCGCCCGCGCCCGTCCCTCCGTCGCTGATCCACGGGGTCACGGTCCCGCCTGCCTCCGCCCGGCTCATCGACCAGATGTCCGAGTACGGCGACTGATCCGGGCACGGCGGTCGAGCAGCGCGCACGACCGGTAGGGAACCGCTCGCTGTCCCGCTCCGTCACACCGGTGTCATACGACAACGGAGTCGAAGGAGCATCCGGTGAGCGGCGAGCGACCCGAGCACGACACGGCGATTCCCCCTCGACGGCGGTCCCCCGTCGTCGTCGCCTCGGTGGCGGCAGCGGTGCTGCTGGCCGGGGGCGGCGGTGCGTACTGGGCCGCGACGGCCGCCGACCGGGACGGGGGGACCGGTACCGGCGCTGCGGACGGAAAAGGCCACACCCCTCCCCCGCTGGCGCTGGACAGCGCCGCGTCGGGTGGCGGCGGCTCCCAGGGCATCGCCCCGGGCGAGCCGGACCCGAGCGGCATGATCTACCGCGCCGAAGGCCCGCTTCCCGAAGGTCCTGACCAGGCGCCGGTGTACCGCGCCGAAGGTTCGGTCACCGCGGCCGAAGTGGCGAAGCTGGCCGCGGCGGTGGGCGTGGCCGGGACCCCGCGGCTGGACGGCACGTCCTGGAAGGTCGGCGCCGACCACGACGGTTCCGGGCCGCTGCTGCAGGTCACCGAGCAGGCGCCCGGCACCTGGACCCTCACCCGGTTCGGCGCCGGCGGCACGGACAACTGCCCTCGGAACAAGCCGTGTTCGCCCGGGACCACGCCGGGGGGTGCTGGCCCCGTGGTGAGCGAGAAAGCCGCGAAGGCGGCCGCAGCCCCGGTACTGAAGGCGCTGGGGCAGGATGACGCCAAGATCGACGCGCACCGGGTGGTGGGGTCGGCGCGGTTGGTCAATGCCGACCCGAAGATCGGTGGTCTGCCGACCGAGGGCTGGACGACCGGACTGCGGGTCGGTCCGGACGGGAAACTCGCCGGTGGCAGCGGAGAGCTGAAGGCTCCGGTCAAAGGCGCCGTATATCCGCTGGTCAGCGCGGCTCAGGCGCTGAAGGGGCTGAACGCACCGGCGGAGGGTGCACCGCGCCGCGGCGGCACCGGTGGCTGCGCAACCACCGAGCCGCTCACCCCGGACGGCACGAGCGCGAAGAAGCCGTCCGACGCCTGCGTCCCCTCGGCCAAGACCCCGAAGCCCCGGACGGTGATCGTCGATCACGCCGCGCTGGGTCTGGCGATGCAGCTCGTCGGCGGGCGGCAGACGCTCGTGCCGTCCTGGATCTTCCACGTGAAGACCACCGGTCATGTCATCCAGCCCGCCACGGTCACCGCGACCGCGGTGGAGCCGGAGTACCTGGTCCGGCCGGCCCCGCCGGCGGACCGCAACCACCCCGGCAAGCCGGACGACCGGAAGGTGCAGTCGTACAGCACGGCGGGCCGCAATCTGACGGTGCATTTCTACGGCGGAGCGTGCGGCACCTACACGGCGAAGGCGAGTGAGGACGCAGGCACCGTACGGGTGACCATCGACGGGCCGGTCAAGAAGCCCGGGAAGAAGATCTGCATCGCCCTGGCCAAGGACCTCACGAAGACCGTGACGCTGGACAAGCCGCTGGGGGACCGCAAGGTCGTGGACGCGGCGAGCGGTGAGACCGTCCCGCAGAAGTAGCAGCGGCGGTATGCACGACGAAGGCGGCGGCCCCCGGTGATCCGGGGGCCGCCGCCTTCTTGCGTACCGCTGTACCGCTCAGCTGAACGAGTCGCCGCAGGCGCAGGAGCCGGTGGCGTTCGGGTTGTCGATGGTGAAGCCCTGCTTCTCGATGGTGTCGACGAAGTCGACGGAGGCGCCGCCCAGGTACGGGGCACTCATCCGGTCGGTGACGACCTTGACACCACCGAAGTCCTTGACCACATCGCCGTCGAGCGAGCGCTCATCGAAGAAAAGCTGATACCGGAGGCCGGAGCAGCCACCGGGCTGGACGGCAACGCGCAGCGCGAGGTCGTCCCGGCCTTCCTGGTCGAGCAGGGCCTTGACCTTGGACGCGGCGGCCTCGGACAGGAGGATGCCGTCGCTCACAGTGGTCTTCTCGTCCGATACGGACATCTGCTTCACTCCCGGGATGGGGTTTCCCTGCCATGGACAGGGGATGTACGGACTGCTTGCCGACGTGTGCAACCGGCGGGGCCCCGGATTCATTCCGGGCCTGGCCTTTTCTTCTTCCCTTCATGCTCGCACACCCGATTCGCGGCGGCCCGGAGCCGGGGTCGGGGGATATGTCACATCAACACGGCCGGGCATCGTCAAGGTGACGCGAAGCAGCTATGATAGATAGCGTCATTTCGACGAGAAGTCGTTCTGCCGAAGAAGCCGAAAAGAAAGGGTGCGTGTCGTGACCACCGCCCAGCCTCTTGATGTCCAGCCGTCCCCCCTGGCCCTGCTGCTGCTCGGCCGCGAGGCCGATCCGAAGAGCGAGCGTGGCGTCGAGTGCCCCGGTGATCTGCCGTCCCCCTCGGACCCCGGCCTGGTGGAGCGCGCCCGCGTCGCAAAGGAGAAGCTCGGCGACAAGGTCTTCGTGCTCGGTCACCACTACCAGCGCGACGAGGTCATCCGGTTCGCCGATGTCACCGGCGACTCCTTCAAGCTGGCCAAGGACGCGGCCGCCAGGCCGGAGGCCGAGTACATCGTCTTCTGCGGCGTGCACTTCATGGCCGAGTCCGCGGACATCCTGACCTCCGACGACCAGAAGGTCGTGCTGCCCGACCTGGCGGCCGGCTGCTCGATGGCCGACATGGCGACGGCCGAGCAGGTCGCCGAGTGCTGGGACGTGCTGACCGACGCGGGCGTCGCCCAGCAGGTCGTCCCCGTCTCGTACATGAACTCCTCTGCCGACATCAAGGCCTTCACCGGTCGCCACGGCGGCACGATCTGCACCTCGTCCAACGCCGAGCGTGCCCTGAACTGGGCCTTCGAGCAGGGCGAGAAGGTCCTCTTCCTGCCCGATCAGCACCTGGGCCGCAACACCGCCGTCCGCGATCTGGGGCTGTCGCTCGACGACTGCGTCCTCTACAACCCGCACAAGCCGAACGGCGGGCTGACCGTCGAGCAGCTGCGCGAAGCGAAGATGATCCTTTGGCGCGGCCACTGCTCGGTGCACGGCCGCTTCTCGCTGGACTCCGTCAATGACGTACGGGAGCGGATACCGGGGGTGCGCGTGCTGGTCCACCCCGAGTGCAAGCACGAGGTCGTGACGGCGGCCGATGAGGTCGGCTCCACGGAGTACATCATCAAGGCGCTCGACGCCGCTCCGGCCGGCTCGAAGTGGGCGATCGGCACCGAGCTGAACCTGGTGCGCCGGCTGGCCGACGCGCACCCGGACAAGGAGATCGTCTTCCTCGACAAGACGGTGTGCTTCTGCTCGACGATGAACCGGATCGATCTGCCGCACCTGGTCTGGACCCTGGAGTCGCTGGCCGAGGGAAACCTGGTCAACCGCATCCAGGTCGACCCGGAGACGGAGAAGTACGCCAGGATGGCCCTCGAGCAGATGCTCGCGCTGCCGTAAGAGCACGCTTTCCTGCACCTGGAACGGCCTCGGGCCTGTCCCCCGCTCACGCGGTGGACAGGCCCGAGGCCGTTCATCAGTGCGACTACACCCCGGACGGCTCCGGAGCGCGGGTCTCGCCCGCGTCCGAGGAGTCCGAACCGGCCGGGGCCGGGGCGCCGGACTTTTCGGCGTGCTTGGTTGCCTTCTTCTTCGCCCGGCGCTCCTTGCGCAGCTCGACCAGGGCGTAGAGGGTCGGCACCAGCAGCAGCGTCAGCAGGGTCGAGGTGATCAGGCCGCCGATCACCACCACCGCGAGCGGCTGCGAGATGAAGCCGCCCTCGCCGGTGACGCCGAGTGCCATCGGCAGCAGCGCGAAGATCGTCGCCAGGGCGGTCATCAGGATGGGACGGAGACGGTGCCTGCCGCCCTCGACGACCGCTTCGACGACGCCCAGGCCCTGGGCCCGGTACTGGTTGATCAGGTCGATCAGCACGATCGCGTTGGTGACCACGATGCCGATGAGCATCAGCATGCCGATCATCGCGGGAACGCCCATCGGCGTCCCGGTGACGAGCAGCAGGCCGATCGCCCCGGTGGCCGCGAACGGGATCGAGACCAGCAGAATCAGCGGCTGGACGAGCGAGCGGAAGGTGCCGACCAGCAGCATGAAGACGATCGCGACGGCCGCCAGCATGGCGAGGGCCAGGTTCTTGAACGCCGAGCTCTGGTCCGACGAGACACCGCCGATCTCGACGGTGGCACCCTGCGGAAGCGTCTTCTTCACCTCATTGATCCTGGTCTGCAGGGCGGTGCTGACCGCACCCGTGTTGTCGCCGGTCGGGGTGGCCGTGATGGTCGCGGCGCGGGCGCCGTCGATCCGGGTCATCGAGACCGGCCCGGGGACCAGCTTCACCGTGGCGATGTCACCGAGCTTGGCCGCACCCAGGTTCAGGTTCTTCAGCTCGGCCAGCGTGACGGCGGGGTGTGCCGACTTGACCACGACATCGCGCTCGGTGTCGTCGAGGATGGCCTTGCCCGAGGTGCTGCCGCGTACCGCCTGGCCCACGGCGGCGCCCAGCGTGGTCTCGTTGAAGCCCGCGCCGGCCGCCTTGGCGGTGGCCTTCACCGAGATCCGTGGAACGCTCTGCGACAGGTCGCTCTGCACGTCCTTGACGTGGTCGAGACCGGCCACCGCGGTCCGTACCTGCTCGGCGGCCTTCTTCAGGGTGTCGCCGTCGCCGGCCTTCACCACCACGCTCAGGTCCTGGCTGCCGAAGCCGCCACCGCTGCCGATGGAGGCCTCGCCGATGCCGTCGAGCCGGGCCAGCCCCTTCTCGATACGGTCCTGGGTCGCGTCGTAGTCCGACGCGTCCTTCAGAGTCACCTGGTACGAGGCCTGGTTGGCGCCGGTGCCGCCACCGAAGGCAGCGGCGAAGCCGGAGGAGCCGACCGTGACCTGGTAGTCCTTGATCGTGTCGATGCCGTCGAGCAGCGTCTCGACCTTCTTGGCCGCGGCGTCCGCTGCCTGCAGGCTGGTGCCCGGGGTCAGCTTCTGGGTCAGCGACAGGGTGTCCTGCTCGCCCTGGTCGAAGAAGTTGGTCTTGAGCAGCGGCGCCATGGCGAAGGTGCCGATGAGGACCGCGGCCGCGATGACCAGGCTGGTGATACGACGGCGGGTCGCGAAGCGGAGCACCGGCACGTAGAAACGCTGGAGGCGGCTGCGCTCCTCCTTCTCCTCGGCCCTGCGGCGCAGGTCCGCCGGATCGATGCCCGCCGAGCCCTTGGGGGCCCGCAGGAACCAGTACGAGAAGACCGGCACCACGGTGAGCGACACCAGCAGCGAGGCGAGCAGGGCCGCGGTGACCGTGATGGAGAACGAGCCGAAGAGCTGGCCCACCATGCCGCCGACCAGTCCGATCGGCAGGAAGACGGCGACGGTGGTGAGGGTCGACGAGGTGACTGCTCCGGCGACCTCCTTCACCGCGGTGAGGATCGCCGCCCGGCGTTCCTCGCCGTAGCCGATGTGTCGCTTGATGTTCTCCAGCACCACGATCGAGTCGTCGACGACCCGGCCGATCGCGATGGTCAGCGCGCCGAGCGTCAGGACGTTGAGCGACAGGTCACGGGTCCAGAGCACGATCAGCGCGAGCAGCACCGACAGCGGGATGGAGAGCGCGGTGACCAGGGTGGAGCGCAGTGAGGCCAGGAAGACCAGGATGACGATGACGGCGAAGAGCAGGCCGAGTGCGCCTTCGGTGGTGAGGCCGGAAATCGACTTCGAGACCGAGGGGCCCTGGTCGAAGATGACCTTGAGGTCACTGCCCGAGCCGAGCGTCTTGCGCAGGTCGGGGAGCTTGTCCTTGACCGCGTTCGAGACGGCGACGGCGCTGCCGTCCTGGTCCATGGTGAGCGCGACGGAGAGGCTGGGCCTGCCGTCGGTACGGGTGATGGAGACGGCGCTGGAGGGCTGCTCGGCGACCTTGGCGATGTCGCCCAGGCGGACCGGCTTCGGGGCCGGCTTGCCGGGCATCGCCTGGCCGGTGACGCGCAGGTCCTCGATCTGCTGGAGCGAGGTGTAGCCGCCGCCGACCTGCACCGTACGGCTCTTGCCGTCCTCGGAGAACGAACCGGCCGGCAGGGTGGCGCCGCCCGCCTGCAGGGCCTGGCTGAGGGAGGCGGCGTTCAGTCCGGCCGCCGCCAGCTTGCCGTCGTCGGGGGTGACGGTGACCTGGAGGTCCTGCACACCGTCGACGCTGACCTGGCCGACGCCGTCGATGTCCTGGAGGACCGGCACGACCGAGCGGTCGAGCTGGTCGGCCAGCGCCTGCTGGTCCTTGTCGGACGTGACGGCGAGGACGACGGTCGGGATGTCGTCCGTCGAACCGGCCACGACCTGCGGATCCACGTCGCTCGGGAGCTTGGCCCGGGCCCGGTTCACGGCCTGCTGCACGTCGGCGACCAACTGCTTGGTGCCGTTGCCGTAGTCGAACTGGGCCATGATCACGGCGTTGCCCTCACTCGCCGTAGAGGTCACGCCCTTGATGCCGTCGACAGCCTTGATGGTGTCTTCGAGCGGTTCGACGACCTGCTTCTCCACCACATCGGGGGACGCGCCCTGGTACGGGGCGAGCACCGACACCATCGGCAGTTCGATGGTGGGCAGCAGCTGCTGCTTGAGCTGCGGGATGGCAATCGCACCGAAGACGACGGCGACGATCGATATCAGCCCGATCAGGGCCCGTTGCGCGAGGCTGAATCTGGACAGCCAGGACATGGGGTCTCTCTTCTGTGGCGTGCGAGGCAGGTGTGCGGGACGAGAAAGGTGGGCAGTAGTGGCCCACCTATACCTTCAGCCATGCACGAGGCCTCATTCCTCGCTCCCAGGTGCCTTCCTTATGCGCCGCATACCGCAGGAGGAGTACGCCGTCCCTAAGCCCTTGGGTGGACCAGACCCGATTCGTAGGCGATTACCACCAATTGAGCCCGGTCGCGGGCCCCGAGCTTGGCCATCGCCCGGTTCACGTGGGTCTTGACGGTCAGTGGGCTGACCGTCAGCCGCTCGGCGATCTCGTCGTTGGAATGTCCCCCGCCGACCTGCACCAGCACTTCGCGCTCCCGTACGGTCAGCGCGGCGAGCCGCTCCGCGTACAGCTGGGGATCGGCCGCCAGGTCCGAACTGCCGCCCTGGGCCAGGAACCTCGCGATGAGCCCCTTGGTGGCCACCGGGGAGAGCAGGGCCTCGCCGGCCGCCGCAATACGGATCGCGTTGAGTAGTTCGTCCGGTTCCGCGCCTTTGCCCAGGAAGCCGGAGGCACCGGCACGCAGCGACTGCACCACGTACTCGTCCACCTCGAACGTGGTGAGCATCACCACCCGCACGCCCGCGAGTTCCGGGTCGGCGCTGATCATCCGGGTAGCTGCCAGACCGTCTGTGCCGGGCATTCTGATGTCCATCAAAACCACGTCGGCGGCCTCGGACCTGGCGAGGGCCACGGCCTGGGCGCCGTCCGCGGCCTCCCCCACGACCTCCATGTCCGCCTCGGAATCCACCAGGACCCGGAACGCGCTGCGCAGCAGCGTCTGGTCGTCGGCGAGCAACACCCTGATCGTCATGCGTCCTCCCCGGCGCCGGCCTTGACCGGCAGTATCGCCTGTACGCGGAAGCCGCCGCCGTAGCGGGGGCCCGCGGAGCACGAGCCGCGCAGCGCGGCGGCACGCTCGCGCATGCCGATCAGCCCGTGGCCGTTGCCGCGGTCCGGCGGTTCGCTGCCGTCCGCGGGCTTACCGCCGTACGGGGGTGTACCGCCACCGGGTGGGCCGCCGGCGCCGGCCGGGCTGTCGTGCGGCGGCGACGCCTCGCCGCCGCCGGCTTGACCGGCACCGTCGTCGAGGACGGTGACCTCGACGGCCGGGCCGACGCGGACCACGCTGACCTCGGCCTTCGCGCCGGGCCCGGCGTGTTTACGGACGTTGGTCAGCGCCTCCTGGATGATCCGGTAGGCGGCCAGGTCGACGGCGGCCGGCAGGCCGGCGCCCTCGTTGTTGCAGGCGACCCGCACCGGGAGCCCCGCGTTGCGGAACGTCTCGACCAGATCGTTGAGCACCGCCAGGCCGGGGGCCGGTTCGGTGGGTGCCTCCGGGTCGCCCGACTGCCGCAGCAGGCCCACGGTGGCGCGCAGTTCGTTCAGCGCCGAGCGACTGGCCTCGCGTACGTGCCCGAGCGCCTCCTTGGCCTGGTCGGGGCGCTTGTCCATGACGTGCGCCGCCACCCCGGCCTGGACGTTGACCAGGGCGATGTGATGGGCGACCACGTCGTGCAGGTCGCGGGCGATCCGCAGCCGTTCCTCGGCGACCCGGCGCCTGGCCTCCTCGTCGCGGCTGCGCTCCGCGCGCTCGGCCCGCTCCCGGATGGCGTCGACGAAGGCCCGGCGACTGCGTACCGCGTCTCCCGCGGCCGCGGCCATGCCGGTCCAGGCGAAGATGCCCAGGTTCTCCTGGGAGTACCAGGGGGTTTCGCTGAAGCACATCGCGGAGGCTGTCAGCACGCCCATGGTCAGCAGGCCGACCCGCCAGGTGGTGGGGCGGTCGGTGCTGGCCGCGATCGTGAAGAGCGCGATGACCGCGCTCATCGCCACCGGCGCCGGGGGTGCGCCGAACACCAGCTCGATGACGGTGACCACGCCGGTGACGGCCAGCACCTGGCGGGGCCTGCGGCGCCGGAGGACCAACGCGGCCGCGCCGATCAGCATCAGGACGAAGCTGCGGAACTCGGGGGTCCTGGTGCCGAAGGTCGGCGCGTGGTGGCCACTGGTGTCGGCGAACGAACCGGCGACCATACAGATCAGCACGCCCACGGCCAGGCAGGCGTCGAACGCCAGCGGATGGGCGCGCGGCCAGGCGGCGGCACGGACATAGCCGGTTCCGGCCTTCGACGGGGTGGTCACGTCAAGCAACGGTACGGCGTGTCGCGCACTGGTCCTACCGGGACGGCACGGCGCCCCGCATCCTTACGGATACGGGGCGCCGGAGCGGCTGGAGGGTCCGCCCGAGCAGGCCGGGAAGCCGGCTCAGCCCGGGATGAGACCGTCGTCGTTGAGCATCGCCCTGACTTCTTCCAGGGTGGCGTCCGCCGGAGGCAGGATCAGCTCCGAGGGCTCCAGGGAGTCGTCCGGCACGGGTCCGCCGAGCTCCCGCACCTTGTCGAGCAGCGCGCGCAGAGTGCGGCGGAAGCCGTCCTCGTCACCGCTCTGCACCACGGCGAGAAGCTCGTCGTCGAGCTTGTTCAGCTCCGTGAGGTGGCTGTCGGCCAGCTCCACCTGGCCTTCACCCATGATCCGTACGATCATGACGCTTCCCCTACTGCTTGTCGAACTTCGGGTGGGTCCGGTCCTGTGGCTGCGCCTGGTCCTGGGTCTGACCGCCTTCGATGGCCTGCTGCGACGACGATCCGCCGGCCAGCTCGGCCTTCATCCGCTGCAGTTCCAGCTCCACATCCGTACCACCGGAGATGCGGTCCAGCTCGGCGGAGATGTCGTCCTTGCCCATCCCGGACTGGTCGTCCAGGGCGCCCGAAGCGAGCAGTTCGTCGATCGCTCCGGCCCTGGCCTGCAGCTGGGCGGTCTTGTCCTCGGCCCGCGCGATCGCCTGCCCGACGTCGCCCATCTCCTCGGAGATGCCGGAGAAGGATTCGGCAATCCGGGTCTGCGCCTGGGCTGCCGTGTAGGTGGCCTTGATGGTCTCCTTCTTCGTACGGAAGGCGTCGACCTTGGCCTGCAGGCGCTGGGCGGCGAGGGTGAGTTTCTCCTCCTCGCCCTGCAGCGTCTGGTGCTGCGTCTCCAGGTCCGTGACCTGCTGCTGCAGCGCGGCGCGCCGGGACAGCGCCTCGCGCGCCAGGTCCTCGCGGCCCAGCGCGAGGGCCTTGCGGCCCTGGTCCTCCAGCTTGGAGGTCTGCCCCTGCAGCTGGTTGAGCTGCAGTTCGAGACGCTTGCGCGAGGTCGCGACGTCGGCGACCCCGCGGCGCACCTTCTGAAGCAGCTCGAGCTGCTTCTGGTACGAGTAATCGAGGGTCTCGCGCGGATCCTCGGCCCGGTCCAGGGCCTTGTTGGCCTTCGCGCGGAAGATCATTCCCATACGCTTCATGACACCGCTCATGGGCTTCGCGCGCCCCCTTCTGACGGACTTCAGCTCCAGCACTTGAACCCACACTACGGGCCCTGCATCCATTACCGCACTGTTCCGGGCCGGATGTGCTCCTCCTCCAGGACGACCTGCGGCGGAATCCACTCCGGCGCAGGGTGTAGATCCCTCTCAGGGGCGCCGGGGTCGGGCGGTCGTTGCGGGATCGTTCCCCCTCGGGCCTGGACCCCTGCGCGGGACCCCTTACCCTTGGGTTTTGTGTTCCGTAGCCGCGCCAATGAAGAGAAGGCCACCACCTCCAAGGTGACGTCGGGCCCCTCCCAGCAGACCCGCGACCCGCAGGCTCCCAAAGGTCGCCCCACCCCCAAGCGGAGTGAGGCGCAGTCCCAGCGACGCCGCGCGGTCACTCCGACCACCGACCGCAAGGAGGCCGCCAAGCGTCAGCGCGAGGTTCGCCGTGTGGACATGGCGAAGCAGCGGGAGGCTCTCGCCAGTGGCGACGAGCGGTACCTGCCGGCCCGGGACAAGGGGAAGGCACGCCGCTTCGCCCGGGACTTCGTCGACTCCCGCTGGTGTCTGGCCGAGTTCTTCCTGCCGCTCGCGGTGATCATCCTGGTGCTCAGCATCGTCCGGATTCCGGGCGTCCAGAGCATCGCACTGCTGCTCTGGCTCATCGTGATCGTGCTGATCGTCATCGACTCGGCGGGGATCTGGTTCCGGCTGAAGAAGCAGCTGAACGAGCGCTTCCCGAACGAGCCGAAGCGCGGCGTCGTCGCGTACGGCCTGATGCGGACGCTCCAGATGCGCCGGATGCGGCTGCCGAAGCCGCAGGTCAAGCGGGGAGAACGGCCCTGAGCACGGGCGTCTCGGGGTTCCACGGCGCTTCCGGGTTCGCGGGCGCGTCGTCCGCCTGGCTGAAGGGGTTGGGCGGGCTGCGCAACACCGTCCGCCAGGAGCTCGTCGCCCGTCAGCTCGACGAACAGCTGGCCGCCCGGTTCCCGGTCGGGCAGCGGCTGCGGATACTCGACGTCGGCACCGGCCAGGGCACCCAGGCGCTACGCCTGGCCCGGGCCGGACACACGGTGACCGGTCTCGAATCGGACCCGGAGATGCTCAAGGTGGCCCGGGACGCGCTGGCCACCGAACCGGAGGGCATTCGGGAGCGGGTGCGGCTGCTGGACGGCGACGGCCGGGAGACCGGCGCGCACTTCCTGCCCGGCAGCTTCGACGTGGTGCTCTGCCACGGGGTGCTGATGTACGTGGAGGAGCCGGACGCGATGCTTGCGGGCCTGGCGCGCATGCTCGCGCCCGGCGGGCTGCTCTCGCTGCTGGTACGGAACGCGGACGCGCTCGCGATGCGGCCCGGCCTGGTGGGTGACTGGCCGTCGACGCTGGCCGCCTTCGAGACCGACACGTACACCAACCGCCTCGGCCTGTCGGTGCGCGCCGACCGCCTCGGCGCGGTCACCGACACGCTGGCCGGGATCGCGGCCCCCTTGCACGCCTGGTACGGCGTCCGGGTCTTCACCGACAACGTGGGCAATGACGAGGAGCTGCCCTCCGCGCAGGAGCTGGATCTGCTGCTGGCGGCGGAGGACCGGGCAGGCCGCACCGAGCCGTACAAGTCGGTCGCCGCGCTGCTGCATCTGTGCGGGGTACGAGGCTGACGCGCAGCGGCGCCGACGGGCATCCGCCGGCGCCGGGAGGATCCGGGGGCGGCGCCCCCGGATCGACAGCGGGTCAGGCCTGGTCCGCCTGCTCCGCGTGCAGACTCATCGGTCCGTAGATCTTCGTGGTGTCCTCGAAGAGCGTCACCTGATCGGCACCCCCTTCGAGCAGCTCTTTCCACACCTCGCCGACCCAGGACTCCGCGTCCCCCTGCGTGGTGAACTCCTCGGGCGTCACCGCCGGCTGTGTCTCCGTACCGTCCGACTTCTCGAACCGCCACGTCCACGCCATGTCCGCCTCCTGGATGCCAAGCCGATCCTGCCGTTACTGCTGCCTGGCAGCGTAGCCGGGTGAGCACCGAGCGCACCGGCGCGGGAGGATCTTCCCGTGGAACTCACTCTTCTCGGCACCGGCGCTCCTGACGGGCTGCCCCGTCCCGAGTGCCCCTGCGCCGCCTGTGCCTCGGCCCGTGGCGACCGGGCGCGTGCGGCGACCGCCCTGCTCATCGACGGCGCACTGCTGCTCGACCTGACCCCGGGGGCGGCGCTGGCCGCCGCCCGCGCCGGGCACTCGCTGGTCGGCGTGCGGCAGGTCCTGCTCACCCATCCGCACGACGGGCCCGCCGTGGAGCTGCCGGCCGGGCTGCCGTCGGCGGGGCGGGTGCCCGACGGGCGGGTGCTGACGCTGATGAGCGGGCACCGGGTGAGGGCGGTGCCGATGGACTCCCCCGGCACCGGGTACGAGGTGACCTCGCCGGAGGGCGAGCGGCTGCTCTACCTGCCCCCGGGCGGGTCCCCCGCCGGACTCTCGGCGAACGGCTCACCGCCGTACGAGATGGTGGTGGCCGATGTCAGCGGACGGCCCGACGCGCTGGCCGCGCTGCGGGCGGTGGGCGCCGTCGGCCCCACCACGGACGTGATCGCCGCCCACCTCGGCCACGACGCGCCGCCGGGCGGCGAACTCGACCGGCGGCTTGCGGCTGCGGGTGCGCGGGCCGTACCGGACGGGACGACGCTGATCGTCGGCGAGTACCACGCGGTCCCCGACCTGCCGCGCCGCACTCTGGTGCTCGGCGGCGCGCGTTCCGGGAAGTCGGTGGAGGCGGAGCGGCGTCTGGAGGCCTTCCCCGGGGTGCTGTACGTGGCGACCGGCGGTGTCCGCGACGGGGACCCCGAGTGGGCGGCCCGGGTGGGGCTGCACCGGGAGCGCCGGCCCGGCTCCTGGCGCACCGAGGAGACCTGCGAGCTGTTGCCCCTGCTCGCGGCGGACGGACCCCCGTTGCTGATCGACTGTCTGTCGCTGTGGCTGACCGATGCGATGGACCGGGTGGGCGCCTGGGACGACGCCCGGTGGGCGGCCGACGCGGAGCGCGCGCTGCGCGCCCGAGTGACAGAGCTCGTCGCCGCCGTACGGGCCACTGCGCGCACCGTCGTCGCCGTGAGCAACGAGGTCGGGTCCGGTGTGGTGCCCGCGACCCCGTCGGGGCGGCGCTTCCGGGATGAACTGGGGCGCCTCAACGCGGCGTTCGGCGCCGAGTGCGAGCAGGTGCTGCTGGTCGTGGCCGGGCAGGCGGTCGTGCTGCGCGGCTGACGCGGCGAGCCGCTGAACCGGACGCCAATGCGGCGCACGCTTCGCGGAGTTCTGCCGGTACTGTTCGGCGAATGAGCTCGCTGAATCTCGACGACTTCTCCGACCTGATCGAACGCCCCGACAGCGGCGTGCGGCGCGACGCCGAGGAACGCCGGGAGCGGCTGACCGTGCCGCCCGGCTCTCTCGGCCGACTCGACGAACTGGGCGAGTGGCTCTCCGCGGCGCAGTCCGCGGTGCCGGTCAAGCCGGTCGACAACGTCCGCATGGTGCTGTTCGCCGGCGATCACGGAGTGGCCGAACTGGGCGTCTCGGCCCGGTCGGCCGGCAGCGCGCATCAGCTCGTGCGCGCCGTGCTCGACGGTGGCAGCGCCTCCGCCGTACTGGCGCGCAGGCTGGGGGTGCCGGTGCGGATCATCGACGCCGGACTCGACTGCGATC
Organism: Streptomyces sp. NPDC051322; assembly: GCF_040689485.1. NCBI lineage: Bacteria > Bacillati > Actinomycetota > Actinomycetes > Kitasatosporales > Streptomycetaceae > Streptomyces > Streptomyces sp. NPDC051322. Next base: position 377,558 of record NZ_JBFBAK010000001.1, read on the forward strand.
CCGCGCTGCTGCCCGAGGAGGTGGTACGCCATCGGGTGCGCCGCTCCACCGGGCGGATCGACATCGAGGACGCCCTGACGGCGGAGGAGGCCGAGCAGGCCGTACGCCTGGGGGTGCGGATCGCGGACGAGGAGGCCGACTCCGGTACCGACGTGGTGGTGCTGGGCGATCTGAGCGTCGGCGGCACCACGGCCGCCGCCACGCTGATCGCCGCGCTCTGCGGCACCGACGCCTCGGTGGTCACCGGCCGCGGCGGCGCGCTCATCGACGACCTCACCTGGATGCGCAAGTGCACGGCCGTCCGGGACGCGCTGCGCCGGGCCCGCCCGGTCCTCGGTGACCAGTTGGAGCTGCTCGCCACGGTCGGCGGCGCGGATCTGGCGGCGATGACCGGCTTCCTGCTGCAGGCCGCGGTGCGCCGGATGCCGGTGATCCTCGACGGTGTGGTCGCTTCGGCCTGTGCGCTGGTGGGCCAGCGGGCCGCCTTCCGCGCCCCCGACTCCTGGCTGGCCGGCCAGCTCAGTGGCGAGCCGGCCCAGGCGAAGGCGCTGGACCGGATGGCGCTCACCCCGCTGCTCGAACTCGGCGTGACGGTCGGCGAGGGAAGCGGAGCGCTGCTCGCACTTCCGCTCGTCCAGGCCGCGGCCGCGCTGGCAGCGGAGCTGCCGGAGCGTGCGGAGGAGGCTCCGGCGGACGGGGATACGGCGGACGCGGATTCCGCGGAAGCTGCGGAGACCACCGAAGCCGGACGGTAGTGACCCGCCCCAGGTCACGCCCGTACGGCGCGGTGCACGCGGCCCGATAGCCTGCGCGGCATGCACGGCATACGTTTCGCCTTCGGCACGCTCACGGTCCTGCCGGTCCGGGTGACCCGCTGGGACCGTACGGCGGCGCGCGCCGGTCTGCTCTGCGCCCCGCTGGCCGGCCTGGTCGTCGGGGTGAGCGCCGCCGCGCTCGGCGCCGTTCTGCTGCTGGCCGGCGCGGGTCCGCTGCTCGCGGCGGTGGCGAGCACCGCCGTACCGGCTGTGCTGACCCGTGGACTGCATCTGGACGGACTGGCGGACGTCGCCGACGGTCTGGGCAGCGGGAAGCCGGCCGAGGACGCGCTGCGCGTCATGAAGCAGTCGGACATCGGCCCGTTCGGCGTCGTCACTCTGCTCTTCGTGCTGCTCGCTCAGGTCGCGGTCCTCGACCGGCTGTACGCAGCGGGCTGGGCGCACGGCGCGGTCGCCGCCGTGGTCGGTGCGCTGGCGGCCAGAGCCGCGCTGACGCTGGCCTGCCGTACGGGAGTTCCGGCGGCCCGCCCCGACGGCCTGGGTGCGGCGGTGGCCGGCGTCGTACCGCTGCCCGCGGCGCTGGCCGCGGCCGTGCTGGTGATCGCCGCCTGTGCGGGAGCCGGTGCGGCCTTCGGCCGGTACGGCGCCTGGCAGCACGGCCTCGCGGTGGTGGTCGCACTGCTGGCGGCCCACTTCCTGCTGCGGCACTGCGTGCGCCGTTTCGGCGGCGTCACCGGCGACGTGTTCGGCTGCCTCGCCGAAACGGCGGCGACGGCCGCGCTGGTGGTGCTGGCGTTCAGTTAACAGGGCGCCGGGACGAGGTGCCGCAGCGGGAGAGAGACGGCCCGCCTGCCGGTCTTCCGTCACCGAGCGTAGGCTCTCCGCGGGGCGGCCCCATCCACCGGCCACCGACAAACTCAACGAAAGCGAGAATTCACCACCGTGACTGCTCTCACTCTCAGTACGGCGGGCGCCGCGACGCTGCGCGCCGACGCCGTCGTCGTAGGCGTGGCGAAGGGCGCCAAGGGTCCCGTGGTCGCACCCGGCGCCGAGGCCGTGGAGAAGGCCTTCGACGGAAAGCTCGCCGACGTCCTGGCCACTCTGGGCGCCACCGGCGGTGAGGGCGAGGCGACCAAGATTCCCTCCCCCGCCGGTCTCAAGGCCCCGCTGGTACTCGCCGTCGGTCTGGGCGCCGTCCCGGACGAGGGCGATGCCTACGCCGAAGAGGCGCTGCGCCGGGCCGCCGGTGTCGCGGCCCGCACGCTGGCCGGCGCGAAGAAGGCCGCGTTCGCGCTGCCCGTCGAGGCCGCCGAAGACGTCCAGGCCGTCGGCGAGGGCGCGCTGCTCGGTTCTTACGCCTTCACCGCGTTCCAGGAGCGGGGCAAGGACGCCAAGGGCCCGCTGGGCGAGGTGGCCGTGCTCGGTGCCAAGCCGCGCGACAAGGCCCACAAGGCCGCCGCCGAGCGCGCCGTCGCCGTGGCCGAGGAGATCAACCGGGCCCGCGACCTGGTCAACACCCCGCCGAACGAGCTGAACCCGGCGGCCTTCGCCGCGGTCGCGACGGCGGCGGGCAAGGAGCACGGCATCAAGGTGCAGGTGCTCGACGAGAAAGCGCTCACCAAGGGCGGTTACGGCGGCATCATCGGTGTCGGTGTCGGCTCGGACGCCCCGCCCCGGCTGGTGAAGCTCAGCTACACGCACGCCGATGCGGAGAAGTCGCTGGCCTTCGTCGGCAAGGGCATCACCTACGACTCGGGCGGCATCTCGCTCAAGCCGGCCGGACACAACGAGACGATGAAGTGCGACATGGCCGGCGCTGCCGCGGTGTTCGCAGCCGTCGTCTCCGCCGCCCGGCTCGGCCTGCGGGTGAACGTCACCGGCTGGCTGGCGCTCGCGGAGAACATGCCGTCCGGCTCCGCCACCCGTCCGGGCGATGTGCTGCGGATGTACAGCGGCAAGACCGTCGAGGTGCTCAACACCGACGCCGAGGGCCGCCTGGTGCTCGCCGACGCGCTGGCCAAGGCCTCCGAGGAGACCCCGGACGCGATCGTCGACGTGGCGACGCTGACCGGTGCGATGGTGCTGGCGCTGGGCCACCGGACGTTCGGCATCATGGCCAACGACGATGCCTTCCGTACGTCGCTGCACGAGATCGCGGAGGAGGTCGGCGAGCCGTCCTGGCCGATGCCGCTCCCCTCGGACCTGCGCAAGGGTATGGACTCCCCGACCGCCGACATCGCCAACATGGGCGAGCGGATGGGCGGCGGACTGGTTGCCGGGCTCTTCCTGAAGGAGTTCGTGGGCGAGGGCATCACCTGGGCCCACCTGGACATCGCCGGGCCGGCCTTCAACGAGGCCGGCCCCTTCGGCTACACCCCCAAGGGCGGCACCGGCTCGGCGATCCGCACCCTGGTGCGCCTCGCCGAGCGCACCGCCGACGGCGACCTCGGCTGACAGCCGGGCGGTTGCTCGATCCTGTGTGATCCGTACGGCCCCGGGCTTCCGGGGCCGTACGTCTTTGCCGGTGCTTTGCTCCCGTTCGCCCTGGACGAAATCCGTACATCCGTACGCACGAGTAACCCTCCGCCACGGTGGCCGGGACTGCGGACGCATGCCGAACGGGACGATGAATGGGACGTACCGCACGCTGGCCCGGCGTCTCGTCCGCGCCCGACAAGTGCAAAGATGGGTTCTCGGCAGGACAGGGCCCCCACCACAGGGCCGAAAAAAACGGCCGTACACCCGCCGCCGACCGGTCACGGAAGACCGGCACCGGCGCACATGCATGGAGGACGTGACGTGGCGAACGACGCCAGCACCGTTTTCGACCTAGTGATTCTCGGCGGCGGTAGCGGCGGTTACGCCGCGGCGCTGCGCGGGGCCCAGCTCGGTCTTGACGTCGCCCTGATCGAGAAGAACAAGCTCGGCGGCACCTGCCTGCACAACGGCTGCATCCCCACGAAGGCCCTGCTGCACGCCGGCGAGATCGCCGACCAGGCGCGCGAGAGCGAGCAGTTCGGTGTCAAGACCTCCTTCGAGGGCATCGACATCGCAGGCGTTCACAAGTACAAGGACGACGTGATCTCGGGCCTGTACAAGGGCCTGCAGGGTCTGGTCGCCTCCCGCAAGGTGACCTACATCGAGGGTGCGGGCCGGCTCTCCTCCCCGACCTCGGTGGACGTGAACGGCCAGCGCGTCGAGGGCCATCACGTCCTGCTCGCGACCGGCTCCGTGCCGAAGTCCCTGCCGGGTCTGGAGATCGACGGCAACCGCATCATCTCCTCGGACCACGCGCTGACCCTGGACCGGGTCCCGGAGTCGGCGATCATCCTGGGCGGCGGCGTCATCGGCGTCGAGTTCGCCTCGGCGTGGAAGTCCTTCGGCACCGACGTGACCATCGTCGAGGGCCTGAAGCACCTGGTGCCGGTCGAGGACGAGAACAGCTCGAAGCTTCTTGAGCGCGCATTCCGCAAGCGCGGCATCAAGTTCAACCTGGGCACCTTCTTCCAGAAGGCCGAGTACACCCAGAACGGCGTCAAGGTCACCCTGGCCGACGGCAAGGAGTTCGAGGCCGAGGTGCTGCTGGTGGCCATCGGCCGCGGACCGGTCTCGCAGGGCCTCGGCTACGAGGAGGCGGGCGTCGCGCTGGACCGCGGTTACGTCCTGGTCGACGAGTACATGCGGACGAACGTCGAGACCATCTCGGCCGTCGGCGACCTGGCCCCGACCCTCCAGCTCGCGCACGTCGGCTTCGCCGAGGGCATTCTGGTGGCGGAGCGTCTCGCGGGCCTCAAGACCGTGCCGATCGACTACGACGGTGTGCCGAAGGTGACGTACTGCCACCCCGAGGTCGCCTCCGTGGGCCTCTCCGAGGCGAAGGCCAAGGAGATCTACGGTGCGGACAAGGTCGTCGCGCTGAAGTACAGCCTGGCGGGCAACGGCCGCAGCAAGATCCTCAAGACCTCGGGTGAGGTCAAGCTCGTCCAGGTCAAGGACGGCGCTGTCGTCGGCGTCCACATGGTGGGCGACCGGATGGGCGAGCAGGTCGGCGAAGCCCAGCTGATCTACAACTGGGAGGCTCTGCCGGCCGAGGTCGCGCAGCTCATCCACGCGCACCCGACGCAGAGCGAGGCGCTCGGCGAGGCCCACCTGGCCCTGGCCGGCAAGCCGCTGCACTCCCACGACTGATCAGTTACGGGCACGACGACCACTTCCGCACTTTCGATAGGAGCAACTGGAACCATGTCGGTTTCCGTAACCCTGCCGGCGCTCGGCGAGAGCGTCACCGAGGGCACCGTCACCCGCTGGCTGAAGGCCGAGGGCGAGCGCGTCGAGGCCGACGAGCCGCTGCTCGAGGTCTCGACCGACAAGGTCGACACCGAGATCCCGGCTCCCGCCGCCGGCGTTCTGTCGTCCATCAAGGTCGCCGAGGACGAGACCGTCGAGGTCGGCGCCGAGCTGGCCGTCATCGACGACGGCACCGGTGCGCCGGCCGCCGAGTCCGCTCCGGCCGCCGCCGAGGCCCCCGCCGCCGAGGCCCCGGCCCCCGCTGCCGAGGCCCCTGCCGCCCCGTCCGCCGAGGCCTCCGCCCCGGCCCCGGCCCCCACGGCCGACGCCGCGTCGGGCGCCGGCTCCGCCGAGGGCACCGACGTGGTCCTTCCCGCGCTCGGCGAGAGCGTCACCGAGGGCACCGTCACCCGCTGGCTCAAGGAGGTCGGGGACGAGGTGGCGGAGGACGAGCCGCTGCTCGAGGTCTCGACCGACAAGGTCGACACCGAGATCCCCTCCCCCACCGCGGGCACCCTGCTGGAGATCCTGGTCGGCGAGGACGAGACCGCCGAGGTCGGCGCCAAGCTCGCCGTGATCGGTGCGAAGGGCGCGGCTCCGGCCGCCGCTCCGGCGCCGGCCGCGCCTGCGCCCGCCCCGGAGGCCCCGAAGCAGGAAGCCCCCAAGCAGGAGGCCCCGCAGCAGGAGGCACCCAAGCAGGAGGCGCCGGCTCCCCAGCAGGCGCCCGCGCCGGCCCCCGCCCAGGCCGCGGTCCCCGCGCCGGCCCCGGCGCAGGCCGCCGTCACCACCCCCGCTACCCCGGCGCCCGCTGCGGCTCCGGCTGCGACCGCCGGTGACGACGGTGCCTACGTGACCCCGCTGGTCCGTAAGCTCGCCGCCGAGAACAGCGTCGACCTGGGCTCCGTCAAGGGCACCGGCGTCGGTGGCCGGATCCGCAAGCAGGACGTCATCGCCGCCGCCGAGGCCGCCAAGGCGGCCCCGGCCCCGGCTGCCGCTGCTCCGGCCCCCGCCGCCAGGGCGCCGAAGCTGGAGGCCTCGCCGCTGCGCGGTCAGACCGTCAAGATGACCCGGATGCGCAAGGTCATCGGCGACAACATGATGAAGGCCCTGCACAGCCAGGCTCAGCTGACCACCGTGGTCGAGGTGGACATCACCAAGCTGATGAAGCTGCGCAACCAGGCCAAGGAAAGCTTCGCCGCCCGCGAGGGCGTCAAGCTGTCCCCGATGCCGTTCTTCGTCAAGGCCGCCGCCCAGGCGCTGAAGGCCCACCCGGTCGTCAACGCCCGGATCAACGACGACGAGGGCACGATCACCTACTTCGACACCGAGAACATCGGTATCGCGGTGGACTCCGAGAAGGGTCTGATGACCCCGGTCATCAAGGATGCGGGCGACCTCAACCTCGCCGGCATCTCGAAGAAGACCGCGGAGCTGGCCGGCAAGGTCCGGTCCAGCAAGATCAGCCCGGACGAGCTGTCCGGTGCGAGCTTCACGATCAGCAACACCGGTTCCCGCGGTGCGCTGTTCGACACGGTCATCGTGCCGCCGAACCAGGCAGCCATTCTGGGTATCGGTGCGACCGTCAAGCGTCCGGCCGTCATCGAGACCGCCGAGGGCACCGTCATCGGCGTCCGCGACATGACGTACCTGGCTCTCTCCTACGACCACCGCCTGGTGGACGGCGCCGACGCCGCCCGTTACCTGTCGACGGTCAAGGCGATCCTGGAGGCCGGCGAGTTCGAGGTCGAGCTCGGCCTGTAACCAGCCTCACCTGCGGCGCCCCCTTCCGGAACCCCTCCGGGCGGGGGCGTCGCCGTATTGTCATGGGGGAACTGGCCAGACTCGCCGGTCAGCCGAGGCCGACACGGTCCTAAGGAGCACATCATGACGCCGCCCGTCATCCACTCCCTGCGCGAGCAGATTCGCGAGCACATCGTGGAGGGCATAGTCAGTGGGCGCTGGCAGCCGGGTGAGCGGATCGTGGAACGCCGGATCGCGGTGGAACTGGAGGTCAGCCAGACACCGGTACGCGAAGCGCTGCGGGAGCTGGAGACCCTGCGGCTCATCGAGTCGGCCCCCAACAAGGGCGTACGCGTACGGAATCTGACCGCGGCCGACCTGGAGGAGAGCTATCCGGTGCGGGCCGGTCTCGAGCAGATCGCGGCCGAACTGGCCGCCGACCGGCTGGCCGCCGACGTCTCGGTGCTCGAGCCCTCGGTCGCGGCCCTCTACGCGGCGGACCGGACAGCCGACAGTGCCGCGCAGGTCAGGTACACCGTGGCCTTCCACCGCGAGCTGGTGCGGGCGGCCGGCAACGGCGTACTGCTGCACACCTGGGAGTCGCTGGGCATCGAGGTGTTCACCGCGCTGTCGATCCGCTGGCTGGGTACCGTGCAGCAGTCCTATGCGGAGGAACACCAGGCGCTGGTCGAGGCGTTCCGCCGGAAGGACCCGCAGATCGGGCCGCTGGTGAAGGAACACGTGCTCGGATGTGCACCCCGCGCCTAGTTTGCGCGCGCAGCATAGGCACCGCGTGCCCCTTTTCGTGGCACGCCATGCCGACTTTTTACTTTGCGGAAAGATTTTCCCCCGAACCCTTTGATCGATCATCGATCAGCGACATACAGTCGACGACGGGCTTCACCCAGCCCCTCGCCCTGTCCTGCCAGACCGGGCCCTTTTCAACACCCTGTTCTGTCCGGAAGGCGGCGATCATGACCGACCCCGTAGGCAAGCACCCGAGCGAGCTCGACCAGCTCCCGGATCGCGACCCGGAGGAGACCGCCGAATGGGCGGCCTCCCTGGACGCCGTCACCAAGGCCGCAGGCCCCCACCGTGCCGCGTACCTGATGCGCCGCACGCTGGAGCGGGCCGACGGCGCGGGTCTCGCGCTGCCCAAGCTGCTGGAGACCGACTACGTCAACACCATTCCCACCTCCGCCGAGCCCGCCTTCGACGGCGACGAGGCGATGGAGAGCCGGATCACCGCCTGGAACCGCTGGAACGCGGCCGCGATGGTCACCCGCGGCTCCCGGTACGGGGTCGGTGGCCACATCGCCACCTTCGCCTCGGCCGCCTGGCTGTACGAGACCGGCTTCAACCACTTCTTCCACGGCAAGGAGGGCGACGGCTCGGGCGATCAGCTCTACATCCAGGGCCACGCGTCGCCCGGCATCTATGCCCGCGCCTTCCTCGACGGACGCCTGAGCGAGCAGCAGCTCGACAACTTCCGCCAGGAGGCCGGCGGTGACGGCCTGCCGTCGTACCCGCACCCGCGCCGGCTGCCCTGGCTGTGGGAGTTCCCCACCGTCTCGATGGGTCTCGGCCCCATCTCCTCGATCTATCAGGCCCGCTTCAACCGCTATCTGGCCGGCCGTGGCATCAAGGACACCTCGAAGTCGCACGTCTGGGCGTTCCTGGGCGACGGCGAGATGGACGAGCCGGAGTCGACCACCGCGCTCACCCTCGCCGCCCGCGAGCAGCTGGACAATCTGACCTTCGTCATCAACTGCAACCTGCAGCGCCTCGACGGACCGGTCCGTGCCAACTTCCGCGTGGTGCAGGAGCTGGAGGCACAGTTCCGCGGGGCCGGGTGGAACGTCATCAAGACGCTCTGGGGCACCGCCTGGGACGAGCTGTTCCAGCTCGACACCACCGGCGCGCTCGTCCGCCGTCTCCGCGAGGTGCCGGACGCGCAGTTCCAGACGTACGCCACCCGCGACGTGGCCTACATCCGCCAGCACTTCTTCGGCGCCGAACCCGCCCTCACCGAGCTGGCGAAGCTGCTCACCGACGCGAAGATCGCCGAGTGTTTCCACTCCTCGCGCGGCGGCCACGAGGCCCGCAAGGTGTATGCGGCCTACCGGGCGGCCCTGGAGTTCAAGGGCGCGCCGACGGTGATCCTGGCGCAGACCGTGAAGGGCTACACCCTCGGTGAGGGCTTCGAGTCGCGGAACGCCAACCACCAGATGAAGAAGCTGGACGGCAAGCAGTTCCGCGCCATGCGCGACCTGCTGGACCTGCCGATCCCGGACGCCAAGCTGGACGAGGCCCTGGTGCCCTATGGCCACCCCGGTGCCGACTCCCCCGAGATCCGCTACCTCCAGGAGCGCCGCGCCGAGCTCGGTGGCCCCGCGCCGGCCCGCCGGGTGCACCAGGTGGTGCTGCCGGAGCCCGAGGAGCGCGCGTTCAAGGCGCTCATCAAGGGTTCCGGCAAGCAGGAGATGGCCACCACGATGGCCTTCGTCCGGCTGATGAAGGACCTGATGCGGGACAAGGAGACCGGCAAACGCTGGGTGCCGATCGTCCCCGACGAGGCCCGCACCTTCGGCATGGAGTCGTTGTTCCCTTCGGCCGGCATCTACTCGCCGCTCGGCCAGACGTACGACCCGGTCGACCGCGACCAGTTGATGTACTACAAGGAAGCCACGAACGGCCAGGTCCTCAACGAGGGCATCACCGAGGCCGGCGCGATGGCCGACTTCATCGCCGCCGCATCGTCGTACGCGACGCACGGCGAGCCGATGATCCCCTTCTACATCTTCTACTCGATGTTCGGCTGGCAGCGGACCGCCGACCAGATGTGGCAGCTCGGCGACCAGCTCGGCCGCGGCTTCATCGTCGGGGCGACCGCCGGACGCACCACGCTCACCGGTGAGGGACTGCAGCACGCGGACGGCCACTCGCAGCTGATCGCCTCCACCAACCCGGCGTCGCTCAACTACGACCCGGCGTTCGCCTTCGAGATCGCGGTGATCGTCAAGGACGGTCTGCGCCGGATGTACGGCCCGGACGCGGAGAACGTCTTCTACTACCTGACGGTCTACAACGAGCCGAAGCCGCAGCCCGCGATGCCCGAGGGCGTCGAGCAGGGCATCGTCCGCGGTCTGTACCGCTTCAAAGAGGGCGCGGCCGCCGCCGGTTCCCCGCGTATCCAGCTGCTCGCCTCCGGTACGGCGATCCACTGGGCCCTCGAGGCCCAGGACCTGCTCGCCGCCGACTGGGGCGTCACCGGTGACGTATGGTCCGCGACCTCGTGGGGCGAGCTGCGCCGCGACGCCATGGCGGCCGACGAGGCCCTGCTCAACGGCGAACAGCGCACCCCGTACGTCACCCAGGCGCTGGCCGGTGCCCCCGGCCCGGTGCTCGCGGTGAGCGACTGGATGCGTCAGGTGCCGGACCAGATCAGCCAGTGGGTCGAGCAGGACTACTCCTCGCTCGGCACCGACGGCTTCGGCATCTCGGACACCCGGGAGGCGGCCCGCAGGCACTTCGGTGTCGACGCGCAGTCGATCGTGGTCGCGGCGCTGGCCTCGCTGGCCAAGCGCGGCGAGGTCCCGGTCTCGGCGGTGAAGGAAGCCCGCGAGCGCTACGGTCTGTGATCCCGGGGTCCGGCGCCGGAGGCCTCTGATGCGGGCCTCCGGCGCCGGACCGTCGTTGTCAGTGGCGGCGTGCATGCTGTTCCCATGCGCGCTGCCCGCCTGATCAAGTTGGTGCTGCTGCTCCAGTCCCGGCCGATGATGACGGCCGCCGAGCTGGCGCGGCGGCTCGAGGTGTCCGAGCGCACCATCGCCCGCGATGCGCTCGCCCTTTCGGAGGCGGGCGTTCCGGTGTATGCGGAGCGCGGCCGGACCGGCGGTTATCGGCTGATAGGCGGGTATCACACCAGGCTCACCGGCCTCGCCCGCACCGAGGCCGAAGCGCTGTTCCTCTCCGGAGTCCCGGGTGCGCTGCGGCAGATGGGCCTCGCCGATGCCGCGTCCGCGGCCCGGCTCAAGGTCTCGGCGGCTCTGCTCCCCGCACTGCGTGACGCATCGACGTGCGCGGCCCAGCGCTTCCACCTGGACGCCCCCGGCTGGTACCAGGAGCCGGTCACCCCCGAACTGCTGCCCCCGCTCGCCGATGCCGTCCGGTCGGACCGGCGGGCCCGCGTCCGCTACCGGCGCCCGGACGGCTCCGAGGTCACGCGCGAGCTGGAGCCGTACGGCCTGGTCCTCAAGGCAGGCGTCTGGTACCTCTGCGCGCGCACGGACGGCGACTTCCGGGTGTACCGCATCGACCGCTTCACCGCGGTGGCACGGCCCGATGATGCCGTGCCGCACGGTGACGGGCGCGACGGCGGGCGGTTCGTCCGTGACCCGGGCTTCGACCTCGCCGCCTTCTGGGAGCATCAGGCCGCCGCGTTCGCCCGCTCGATCCTGCGTACGGAGGTCGAGGTCCGGCTTTCATCGGCCGGCGCCGCCGCCCTCCCGCACGCGGTGGACCGCGCGGCCGCCTCCGCCGCCCTGGCGGCGGCCGCCCCGGCGGACGCGCGGGGCCGGGTGACGGTCACGCTGCCCGTCGAGTCGCTGGACGTGGCGTACGGGCAGCTGCTCGCGCTGGGGCCGGAGGTGGAGGTGCTGGGGCCGCCGGCACTGCGGGACCGCTTCGCCGATGCGACGGCGAGAGCCGCCGGGCTGTACCGCTGAGCGACCCGGGCCGACTGCCCCGCCCGGGCTGCCCGTACCGCTGCCACCCCCGTACCGCTGCCACCCCCGTACCGCTGTCATCCGGCGGTCAGCGGTAGTCGGCGGCCGGCGCGTCCTTCCCGCCGAGCACGACATCCGTGATGTACCCCCACCCGTCAGGCCGGCTCCCGTCCGCATCGGTGAAGCCGTATTCCTTCGCCAGCTGTCCGCTCGACAGCGACTGCCCGTTCCAGCGCGCCCGCCCCTCGTCCGCCGCGATCGCCGCCACGGCCCGGCCCACGAACACGGGGGATTCCGCGATGACGAATTCCGGGACCTTCGCGATCGCGTCGCGCCAGTTCTGCTCCGTCACACCGAAGTGGTCGAGCATCGCTTCGGAGCGCAGAAAGCCCGGGGTGACGCAGACCGCCGTGCTGCCCGAGGCCCCGAGGTCGTGGGACAGGTTGAAGGCCATTCTGATCGGCGCGTTCTTGGCGAGGTCGAAGTAGAAGTTCTCCCGGTAGGCGCGGTTGAACTCCGCCGTACCGTCCGTCACCTCGACGACCAGACCGCCGGGTCGCCGCACCAGCAGCGGCAGCGCACAACTGCTGGTGATGATGTGACTCCTGACGCCGAGGTCCAGCATCCGCAATCCCTGTGCCAGTTCCATCTCCCACATCTTCACGCTGTTGCCGATCTCGGCCAGATGGTCACCGCCCCAGATGTCGTTGACCAGGATGTCGAGCCGTCCCTGCTCCCGGTCGATGCGTTCGACCAGCTCCGTCACCTGGTCCTGCTCCAGATGGTCGGTGGGCACAGCGATCCCCTGCCCACCGGCTGCCGTGACCAGTTCGGCGGTCTCCTCGATGGTCTCCGCACGCCCCAGCTCGCTGCGTTTCCCGCGGGTGGTGCGCCCCGTCCCGTAGACCGTGGCGCCGGCCGCTCCCAGCTGCACGGCGATGGCCCGGCCCGCACCACGGGTGGCACCCGCGACCAGGGCGATGCGTCCGGTCAATGGCTTCGCTGTCGTCATGCGGTCCACCGTCGCATCGATATCCGACAGGTACCGTCCGGATTTCCGGTGCTTCCCTGCGCATCATCGGACTGTCCCACCGCCGGCCGGCAACCCCCTGATAACGAGAGAGCTGCTACCTGCGCGCTCCGCGTGCGCCGGGCCCCGCCAAGCACGATGCTGGACGCGTGAGGGACGAGACGGAGTTCTGGGAGACCATCGACAGCACCCGTGCGGCCGCCGACGGCGACCCCGAGGATCATGCCGACCTGCTCACCGAGCGGCTGCTGCAGTTCGATCCCGACGCCGTGCTGGAGTTCGCCAGGTACTTCGAGAGCCGCTACAACCGCGCCTACCGCTGGGACCTGTGGGGCGCCGCCGCCGTGCTGCTCGGTGAGGCGGACAGCGATGCCTTCGACTACTTCCGCTGCTGGCTGATCGGCCAGGGCCGGGAGATCTTCGAGGGCGCGCTGCACGACCCGGACGCCCTGACCGACCTGCTCGACGACTTCGACGAGGAGGTCGACGGCGACGGCGAGGATCTCGGCTTCGCGGCCGACGAGGCGTACGAACAGCTCACCGGGTCCGAGACGCCGGACCTGGGGATCCCACCGCAGCCCGCCGAGCCGGAGGGCACGCCGGTGGACTTCGACGACGAGGCACTCGCCGAGCGGTACCCGCGGCTCTGGGAACGCTTCGGGTCGTGAGGCAGGCCCCCGGCGACGGCCTCACCAGTCGGTGAGGCTTCGGCCCATCAGTACGTCGTCGACGTAACGGCCCGCCAGATAGAACTCGCCGGGCAGCACACCCTCCACCGCGAACCCCTCGGAGGCGTACAGCTTGCGCGCCGGGGCGTTGTGCCCCAGCACCCGCAGGGTGATCCGGGTCGCGCCCTGGCGTCGGGATTCGGCGCACGCGCTCCTGAGCAAGGCCCGGCCGACCCCTTTCCCCCGGGCCGATGCCGAGACCGCGAGTCCCTGGATCTGCCGCACATGGGCGTTGCAGACCAGCGGAGTGGCCGGAACCAGCCGTATGTATCCCGCGATCTCACCGGCCACCTCGGCCACCAGGTAGTCGCCGGGCAGGTGGTTGCCGTCGAAGAACGGGGCGTACGGCGGCTGCGGCCGGGGCTGGACGGCGTGCAGCGTGGACCAGGTCGCACGGTCGAGTGCGGCGAGCGCTTCACCGTCGGCGCGTACCGCGACCCGTATGTTCGGCTCTGACATGCCCGTCACTCTGCCACGCGGGCGGTGCTCCTCCGGGCCGGGCCCCGATGGGTGAGGATGGGGTCCATGCGTATCGCGATCGCCGGAGCGTCAGGACTCATCGGTTCGGCCCTGGGCACGTCCCTGCGGGCCGACGGCCACGAGGTGGTACGGCTGGTCCGCCGCACCGCCCGGGCCGCGGACGAGGTCGAGTGGGACCCGAAACGTGAGTACGTGAACACCGCGGGCCTGGCCGGCAGCGACGCGGTGGTCAACCTGGCCGGAGCCGGGGTGGGCGACCACCGCTGGACCGCCGCCTACAAGAAGGAGCTCAGGGACAGCAGGGTCCTCGGCACCGCCACCCTGGCCGAGGCGGTGGCCTCGCTCGACGTGCCGCCTCGGGTGCTGCTGTGCGGCAGCGCGCTGGGGTTCTACGGTGACACGGGCGACCGGGTGACCGACGAGAGCGCGCCGCCCGGTGAAGGATTCCTTGCCGCGCTCTGCGTCGAGTGGGAAGAGGCCGCGCGCCCCGCCGAAGAAGCCGGCATCCGCACCGCGTTCGCCCGCACCGGCCTGGTGGTCGCCCGGGAGGGCGGCGCCTGGGGCAAGCTCTTCCCGCTCTTCCGGGCAGGGCTGGGCGGCCGGCTCGGTAACGGTCACCAGTACTGGAGTTTCATCGCCCTGCACGACCAGGTCGCCGCCCTGCGCCACATCCTGGACACCGAGTCTCTGTCCGGCCCGGTGAACCTCACCGCCCCCGAGCCCGTCACCAACCGCGAGGTCACCGCCGCGATGGGCCGCGCCCTGCACCGCCCGACCCCGTTCGCGGTGCCGGCGCCGGTGTTGCGGGTGGTGCTGGGGGAGTTCGCGGGGGATGTGCTGATGAGTCAGCGGGTGGTGCCGTCGCGGTTGCTGGAGTCGGGGTTCACGTTCGCCTTTCCGGGGGTCGATGGGGCGATCGGCGCCGCGAGCTCCTGACGCTGGGGGCTTTCCCCCGCCGCGCCCCTTCCCGGACCGGGGCTCCGCCCCTTCCCGAACCGGGGCTCCGCCCCGGACCCCGCCGTGCGACCCCGCGCCACCGTGCCCCCGCCCCGCGCACCTGTCCGCCGCCGTCCCCCTCCCTACCCTCGCAAAGAACCACCGCATTCCCGCGGCCAGTTGAGGGAAAGTACCCCCACACCGCAAGACACCGCACCGGCCGCGCCGACCCCGGGGAGGGGCCCGTGCTCAGCAGCGCACTTCATGCCGACGTCGTGATCGTCGGTGCCGGGATAGCCGGCTTGACGGCGGCTCATCGGCTGGCCGGCGCGGGCGTCAGCGTCAGTGTTCTGGAGGCCGCCCCGCAACCGGGCGGCCGGATGTCCACCGAGGAGATCGACGGCTTCCGTCTCGACCGCAACGGGCAACTGCTCAACACCTCGTATCCGGAGCTGCTCAGCACCCCCTACCTCAGCGGGGTCGATCTGAGGCTGTTCTCGCCGGGAATCCTGGTGCGCAGCGAGGGCCGCCTGCATCGGATGGGCGGGTCGGGGAGCGCATGGGGCGCACTGACCGCGGCGCGCGCCCTCAAGAGCGCCCCGCGCGCCGGGCGTTCCCCCCGCTCGCCCATGGGCGGGCCGCTCGGCCAGGCCCGTGTCTCCACCGCGCTGAGCCGCCTCGCCGCCACCCCGGTCGACCGCCTGCTGGCCCGGCCCGAGCAGACCGCATGGGACGCGCTCCGTTCGTACGGATTCCCGGCCCGCACCGTCAGCGGCTTTCTGCGGCCGCTGCTGTCCGCGCTGCTGTGTGATCCAGACCTCGGCACATCCAGCCGCTGCGCGGACCTCGCGCTGCGCGGCTTCGCCCGGGGCAGGCTCTGTCTGCCCGCGGGCGGTGTCGGCACGCTTCCCGAGCGGCTGGCCGCGACCCTGCCGGCGGGCACGGTCCGTACCGGGATACACGTCACCTCGGCCTCCATCTCCTCGGTCACCACGGAGGAGCTGGGCCGACTGGACTGCAGTGCCCTGCTGATCGCCACCGACGCCCGGGAGGCGGCCCGGCTGCTGCCCGGGCTGCGGGTGCCGGACTTCCACCCGGTGACGGTCGTGCACCACGCCGCCCCCCGCAGCCCGCTCGCCGAACCCGCCCTGCTGCTGGACGCCGACCGCGCCGGCCCCGTCTCGCACACCGCCGTCATCAGCGAGGTCGATGCCACCCGGGCCCCGCGCGGCCGAACCCTGATCTCCTCCACCGTGCTCGGACTCCGTACTCCCCCACCCGGACTCGACGCGACGGTCCGCGCCCAACTGGCCGGCGTCTACGGCTCATCGACCGACGACTGGGAACTGCTCGCCGTCCACCACGATCCCCGGGCGGTCCCCGCCATGCCCGCCCCGCACGATGCGCGCCGCGCCGTCCGGCTGCTGGCGGGTCTCTACGTCTGCGGCGACCACCGGGACACCAGCACCGTCCAGGGCGCACTGCACTCCGGCCGCCGCGCCGCAGATCAGGTGATGCGCGACTTCGGCATCAAACCGGACGTCCCTGCCGATCCGGTCCCCCTGGCGGCGTGAGCGAACGCACGAGACCGAACGCACGGGACCGAACGTACGAGAACGCACCGGGTGTCAGCCGATCGCCGCGACCCGGTCCCGGTATCCCCGGACGGCGGCCGCGTCCCGGTAGGGCTCGAGCCGCCGCTCGAAGTCCCGTACGTACTCCACGGCCCGCGCCGACCGCATCTCCCCCGCCTGCTGCGCCGCCTCCGCACCCAGCGCACACGCCTGGTCCAGCTCGCCGAGGCCGAGCCGCGCGGTGGCGAGCACCACCCGGCAGAACAACCGGGAGCGGGCGAATCCGGGGGCGCGCAGCTGGAGCGCACGCTCGGCGTACTGGGCGGCGGGCCGGTACTGCTGGAGGTCACAGTGACTGTGGGCGAATTCGTCCGCCAGCTGCGCCTCGTCGAAGAAGCGCGCCCAGTGCGGCACTTCGTCACCGGGCCGGGCGGCCTCCATCGCCTTCTCCGCCCGCAGCATGGAGGCCGTGCAGGCCCGTGCTTCGCCGAGCACCCCGTGCCCCCGCGCCTCGACCGCGTGCAGCAGGGCCTGGACGACGTGGGGCGCTGAGCTGCCGACCCCCTGCTGAGCGACCCGCGCCAGCTGCACGGCCTCCCTGCCGTGGCCGAGATAGACCGCCTGACGGCTCATGGTGACCAGGACGTACGAGCCGTACGCCCGGTCGCCGGCCGCCTGCGACAGCCGCAGCGCCTGCACGAAGTAACGCTGGGCGAGGCCGTGCGCCGCGATGTCGTACGACGTCCAGCCGGCCAGCCTGGTGAGGTCGGCGGCGGCCGCGAAGAGCCGCCGACCGGTCGCCTCGCCGTAGGAGCCGCGCAGCATCGGCTCCGCCTCGTGCTCCAGATAGCGCACCAGTGCCTGTCTGGCATGCCCGCCGCCGTAGGCGTGGTCGAGGGTGCGGAAGAGCTCGCCCACCGCCCGCAGCGCCGCGATGTCGCCGGCCCCGACCCGCTGCCCCGGCGCCCGGTCGGTCTGCCGCTGGCGCGGCACGGTCGGGCGGATCGTCGCGGCGATCCGTACGGCTCTCGCCTGCGGTGCGCCCCGGTCCACGGATGCCCCCGCTCCGGCCGCGGCGGCGCCCCAGTCGTCGGCCCGGCCGATCAGCCAGTCCCGGCTCGGCACGACGAGCCCGGCCGGGGTGAATGCGATCTTGCGCAGTTCGGCCTGGCTGCCGGAGTCCTTGCGCCAGAGGCCGCTGACGATGTCGACCGCTTCGTCCCGGGTGCCGGCGAACTCGAGCCCGGCGTACACCGGCGCGCAGGCGTCGAGGCCGAGGTCCTGTGCCGCGAGCCGGCGGCCGAGTCGCCGAGTGAACACCTCGGCGATCAGGGCGGGGGTAGTGCCGCGCGGCTGCTGGCCGCGTAGCCAGCGGGTCACCGAGGTCTTGTCGTAGCGCAGATCGAGCCCGTGCTCGAGGCCGAGCTGGTCCACCCTTCTGGCCAGGCCCGCATGGGAGAAACCGGCTTCTGCGATGAGCGCGGCGAGCCGGCGGTTGGGTGTGCGCTGCGGGGATCGTTCCGTCATCAGCTGTGCGGTCTCCTGCCTTCCGGGCCGGGAGCAGCCCTCTTGGAACGGCGTGAATTTAGCGGGCTGCGCCGCCGTTACCGCCTGCTACGCCCCGGATTCATCCGTTCGGGTGAGGAGGTTCCGTTTCTGCCCGCGCGAGGCTGCCGTTCGACGCGGTCGTACAGTGGCTGAGGGGTGTCACCCGAAGGGTGGGGTGTCCGTACGCGATGAGGAGCTGCCGTGAGTGAGCTGCGGTTTGTCCGACTGGGCTTCGGCGAGGAAGCCGTCGAGTACCGGGAGGCCTGGCAGAAGCAGCGCGAGGTGCACGCCGCACGCTTCGCCGACGAGACGCCGGACACCGTGCTGCTGCTCGAGCACCCGCCCGTCTACACGGCGGGCAGGCGCACCGCCGACAACGAGCGCCCGCTGGACGGCACCCCGGTGGTCGACGTGGACCGGGGCGGCAAGATCACCTGGCACGGGTACGGCCAGCTGATCGGCTACCCGATCCAGAAGCTGCCGCGTCCGGTGGACGTCATCGCCCACCTGCGCCGTCTCGAGGAGGCCCTGATCCGGGTCTGCGCCGAGTTCGGTGTCGCGACCAGCAGGGTCGAGGGCCGGGCGGGCGTCTGGGTGCTCGGCGACCCGGTGGAGCAGCGTCCGTCGATCGGCGGGCTCTCGCTCGATCTCGACCCCCGGCTGCAGGACGAGGAGTTCGACCCGCGGATGAACGGGCCCGAGTACGCGCCGTCCAATGCCGGACAGCGCCGCGAGGACCGGAAGATCGCCGCCATGGGCATCCGGGTCGCGAAGGGTGTGACCATGCACGGCTTCGCCCTCAACTGCAACCCGGACACCACCTGGTTCGACCGGATCGTGCCCTGCGGTATCCGGGACGCGGGGGTGACTTCGCTCTCGTACGAACTGGGCCGTGAGGTCACGGTCGCCGAGGCACTGCCGGTCGTGGAGAAGCATCTGCGGGACGTGCTGGAGAACGCGGCGCTCGCCCCGCGCACGGTCACGGCCGGTGGCGACCGTCCGGTCGGTCAGGCCGTCGAGCAGGCCTCGGCCTGAGCCGCCGCCGTACCGGCCGGGAATGCACCTCCGCGGTCGCAGGTTGGCCGGAGGTAGGCCATACAAACAACGGGCGTACCCTGGTGTTCGCCGAAGAATCGAAGCTGTAGGGAGCCGGACGTGTCCGCTGTCGCACCCGACGGGCGCAAGATGTTGCGTCTGGAGGTCCGGAACAGCCAGACCCCCATCGAGCGCAAGCCCGAGTGGATCAAGACCCGGGCGAAGATGGGCCCCGAGTACACCAAGATGCAGGCCCTGGTGAAGTCCGAGGGTCTGCACACGGTCTGCCAGGAGGCGGGCTGTCCCAACATCTACGAATGCTGGGAGGACCGCGAGGCGACCTTCCTCATCGGTGGCGACCAGTGCACCCGGCGCTGCGACTTCTGCCAGATCGACACCGGCAAGCCGGCCGAGCTGGACCGTGACGAACCCCGCCGGGTCGGCGAGTCCGTCGTCACGATGGACCTGAACTACGCCACCATCACCGGCGTCGCACGCGACGACCTGGAGGACGGCGGCGCCTGGCTGTACGCGGAGACGGTGCGCCGGATCCACGCGATGACGGCCGAGCGGGCCGCCGGCCGCACCAAGGTCGAGCTGCTCATCCCCGACTTCAACGCGGTCCCCGAGCAGCTGGCCGAGGTCTTCTCGTCCCGCCCCGAGGTCCTCGCGCACAACGTCGAGACGGTGCCGCGGATCTTCAAGCGGATCCGTCCCGGCTTCCGCTACGAGCGCTCGCTGGACGTCATCACGCAGGCCCGCGAGGCCGGTCTGGTCACCAAGTCGAACCTCATCCTGGGCATGGGCGAGGAGCGCGAGGAGATCAGCCAGGCGCTGCAGGACCTGTATGACGCGGGCTGCGAGCTGATCACCATCACGCAGTATCTGCGCCCCTCGCCGCGCCATCACCCCGTCGAGCGCTGGGTGAAGCCCGCCGAGTTCGTGGAGCTGAAGGAGGAGGCCGAGGAGATCGGCTACTCCGGCGTCATGTCGGGGCCGCTCGTCCGGTCCTCGTACCGTGCGGGCCGTCTCTTCCAGCAGGCGATGGACCGGCGCGGCGCTGCCGCCGTGTGAATCTGCGCACAAGCAGCTACTGTGGAGTAATGGCCTAATCACGCGGCTCGTACGATCCCTGCAGGTCAGGGGTGGGTACGGGCCGCGTCAGGCGTTTCCGGGGCCACGCCGAAGCTTCATGTCCGTTTGACCGGCTCGACATGCCTTGGTAACACCAATCAGTGACCCTGGGGTTACGCACCGCTCCGCTGGGTGCGTCACTCCCGCGCGCTCCCGTTTGTTCCGTCCGCCGCACTGTCCGCCGGCGTCATCGCCGCTGTCCCGAGGGAAGCCCATCATGCAGGCCGCGCCCCAGACCGTACGAGCCAATGCCCTTCCGTCCGTCGCCGGTGCGCTGCGTGCCGTCGAATCGCTGCTGCTGAGCAACGGCCAGCGCACCGCTCGCCGCAACGCCTGGACGTCGGTGCTCGAGGACCGCCGCCGGGCCAAGGACCGGGTCGAGGCACAGCACGTACTGGAGGCCGTGGCCACCCGCACCTCCTAGTCCGCGTAAACTTCTGTCCATGGCGAGGCAGGCAAACGCAGACACTGAGAATTCCGGGCGGCTGAAGCAGATCGCTCTGACCTACAAGATGACCCGCAAGGCCGATCCCAAGGTGGGTCTTGTCGTCGGCGGTCTGGGAATCGTCGTCTTCGGCGTCATTCTCGGCGTCGGCTTTGTGATCGGCCATCCCATCTACCTGGGCATCCTGGGTTTCCTGCTGGCCTTCCTCGCGATGGCGATCGTCTTCGGCCGCCGCGCCGAGCGCGCGGCCTTCGGGCAGATGGAAGGAAAGCCGGGTGCGGCGGCCGCCGTGCTGGACAACGTGGGCCGCGGCTGGACCACGACCCCGGCGGTCGCGATGAACCGCAGCCAGGACGTCGTGCACCGCGCGGTCGGCAAGGCCGGTGTGGTGCTGGTCGCGGAGGGCAACCCGAACCGGGTGAAGTCCCTGCTGGCCGCCGAGAAGAAGAAGATGGCGCGCATCGTGGTGGACGCACCGGTGCACGACATCATCGTGGGCGACGGCGAGGGCCAGGTGCCGCTGAAGAAGGTGCGCACCACGCTGCTGAAGCTGCCGCGCGTACTGACCGGCGCCCAGGTCACAGCGGCCAACGACCGGCTGCGCGCGATGGGCGATCTGATGTCGAACATGCCCCTGCCGAAGGGTCCCATGCCCGGGCGTGGCACCAGGGGCCAGAAGCAGCGATAGCGATAACACGCGTAACGCGGAAGGCGGCCGGAACCTCGGAGAGGTTCCGGCCGCCTTCCGCGTTCTTGCCGCGGTCTCAGATCCGCACCTGCACGGCGCGGGCGAGACGGTCGTGCAGACCGCGTCCGTCGCGGTCCCAGATGAGCGCCGGGATGGCCACGCAGAGCAGCAGACTGCGTACAACGACGCGGGCCGCTCCGAGGCGCCCGCCGTCCTCGGCGACGACCCGCAGGCGCAGCAGCCGCTTGCCCGGTGTGCAGCCGATGGTGGAGACGGTGAGCACGCTCAGCACGAAGAAGACCAGCAGCGCCCAGTTCCCGGCGGACTGCTGGTCGCCGTGCGCGATGAGTCCGTATGCGATAAGCATGCAGAGTGCCCAGTCGATGAAAACGGCCCCGAAACGGCGGCCCAGCGGTGCGATCGCACCGGGTCCTGTCTCCGGCAGACCGAGCCGCTTGCCCCGGTGACCGAAGTCGGCACCCATCTCCTTGGCGGCCTCGCCCGGCCCGGAAAGCCACGATCCGACTGCTTGCCTGTTGTCCACCCGTCCACGGTACTGCGAGCGGATTCCTACCCCTGCGGTCGGGGTCTCGATGACCTGCGGACACCCGGCCCGGTTAACTTCTACGAAACAAATGGGTCATGCTTGAGAAATCCGGTGTCCCTATGGTCGGGTCCAGCGAGTGCCACCGCCGCCACCGCACTGGCCTCACCATGAGCTGCAACCCCGCCCCTCCCGGGTCGGGAGTAGGAGGAGTTGGATGTTCCAGAACGCCGACGACGTGAAGAAGTTCATCGCCGACGAAGACGTCAAGTTCATCGATGTCCGGTTCTGTGACCTGCCCGGTGTGATGCAGCACTTCACCATCCCGGCGGCGGTCTTCGACCCGGCCGAGGAGCTCGCGTTCGACGGCTCGTCGATCCGCGGCTTCCAGGCCATCCACGAGTCCGACATGGCGCTCCGCGCGGACCTGTCGACCGCCCGTGTCGATCCCTTCCGCCGCGACAAGACCGTCAACATCAACTTCTTCATCCACGACCCGATCACCGGCGAGCAGTACAGCCGTGACCCGCGCAACGTGGCGAAGAAGGCCGAGGCCTACCTCTCCTCCACCGGGTTCGCGGACACCGCGTACTTCGGCCCCGAGGCCGAGTTCTACGTCTTCGACAACGTCCGCTTCCAGACGTCGGCGAACGAGAGCTTCTACCACATCGACTCCGAGGCCGGCGCCTGGAACACCGGTGCGCTCGAGGACAACCGCGGCTACAAGGTCCGCTACAAGGGCGGCTACTTCCCGACCCCGCCGGTGGACCACTTCGCCGACCTGCGTGCCGAGATCTCCATGGAGCTGGACAAGAACGGCCTGCAGGTCGAGCGCCAGCACCACGAGGTCGGCACGGCCGGCCAGGCCGAGATCAACTACAAGTTCAACACGCTGCTCGCCGCGGCCGACGACCTGATGCTCTTCAAGTACATCGTGAAGAACGTCGCGTGGCGCAACAACAAGACCGCGACCTTCATGCCGAAGCCGATCTTCGGTGACAACGGCTCCGGCATGCACGTCCACCAGTCCCTGTGGGCCGACGGCGACCCGCTGTTCTACGACGAGCAGGGCTACGCGGGCCTCTCGGACATGGCCCGCTACTACATCGGCGGCATCCTGAAGCACGCCCCGTCGCTGCTCGCCTTCACCAACCCGACGGTGAACTCGTACCACCGCCTGGTCCCGGGCTTCGAGGCGCCGGTCAACATGGTGTACTCGCAGCGCAACCGCTCCGCCGCGATGCGCATCCCGATCACCGGCTCCAACCCGAAGGCCAAGCGCGTCGAGTTCCGCGCCCCCGACCCGTCCTCCAACCCGTACCTCGCCTTCTCGGCGCTGCTGATGGCGGGCCTGGACGGCGTCAAGAACAAGATCGAGCCGCCGGAGCCGATCGACAAGGACCTCTACGAGCTGGCTCCCGAGGAGCACGCCAACGTCCAGCAGGTGCCGACCTCGCTTCCGGCCGTGCTCGACGCGCTCGAGTCGGACAACGAGTACCTGCAGGCCGGCGGGGTCTTCACCGCCGACCTGATCGAGACCTGGGTCGACTTCAAGCGCACCCAGGAGATCGCCCCGATCCAGCTGCGGCCGCACCCGCACGAGTTCGAGCTGTACTTCGACCTGTAAGCGATCCCCGGCCCGGGGGAGCGGTCATCCGCTCCCCCGGGCCGCCTCACGGGCCGTCGGTCGTGTGCTCCCCCGCCGGGGAGCCCGGCCGGCGGCCCGCCGCTTTTCCGTTCGGCGTCGGTGGGGACGCCTTGTGGGACCCCGCTCGAGAGCGCTTTCATGTCCATGTCCCCCCCACAGACATGGAGCTCACCGTGCGCCTGCGAAAGCTGCTCACCGCCCTGACCCTCTCGGCCGTCGGACTCGCCATGCCGCTGGCTGCCGCCGCACCGGCCAGTGCCGCGACGGGCAAACGAGTCGTCGTCTACTACCAGACCCAGTTCGACAACGGCCGCTATGTCTCACCGCGCGCCCTGACGGACCACGCCACCGGGGTCACCGATGTGATCGCCGGTGCCCTCCATCTCAACGACGACGGCAGCGTGACGCTCAACGACACCTCCCCGGACGACCCGGAGTTCGATCAGATGTGGAGCGACCTGAGCGCCATGCAGGACCAGGGCGTACGGGTCCTGGGCATGGTCGGCGGAGCCGCGGTCGGCAGCTTCCAGCGGCTCGACACCGACTTCGGCACCTACTACCCGAAGCTGAAGAACGTGATCTCCACCCACCACCTCGACGGCATCGACCTCGACGTCGAGGAACAGATGTCGCTCCCCGGTGTGGAGAGGGTCATCGACCAGCTGCACAGCGACTTCGGTGCCGGATTCCTGGTGACCCTGGCCCCGGTCGCCACCGCACTGAACGGCGGGGGCAATCTGTCCGGCTTCGGCTACGACGCCCTCTACCGCGACCGGGCGGATGCCATCAGCTGGTTCAACGCCCAGTTCTACTGCGGCTGGGGCTCACTGCAGGACACCGGCGGCTATGAGGGCATCATCGACCACGGCGTCGTCCCACCGTCGAAGGTGGTGGCCGGGACCCTCACCAACGCGGCCAACTGCGGCAGCGGTTACGTCCCGATGGACACGCTGAAGTCGACCGTCGCCGGTCTCTCGGACGAGTACCCGGACTTCGGAGGGGTCGCCGGGTGGGAGTACTTCAATTCGGACCCGGGCGGCACGGCGGCGCCCTGGGAGTGGGCCGCCACCATGTCGGCGGCGATGGCCGGCTGAACCGGACCAGGCGGTCCGGCGCCGGATCGGGGGGCGGGGCAGGCGGGCCATTACCTCCGGCGTAATCGACCCGTTCGCGGGCGCACGGCAGGCTGAAGTCATCCGGAACCCGGGGGCCTACCTCCTCCGGGTTCCGGTCCCACCGGCCCGTACGACCTCGCAGGAGGCTGATTCCTCATGTCCGTGCACGAGACCGCTGTCGCCCGTTACTTCACCGCTTGGAACGCCGAGGGCTCCGAGGACATCGCCAAGGCGGTGGCCGCCGCCTGGAGCGAGGACGGGAGCTACACCGACCCGCTGGCCGATGTCTCCGGGCACGAGGGGATCGCGGCCGTGATCGCCGCGGCCAAGGAGCAGTTCCCCGGCTTCGCCTTCCGGCAGACCGGTACGCTCGACGGCCACCACGGCGTCGCACGCTTCGGCTGGGAGCTGGTCTCGGCGGCCGACGGCTCCGCGCCGGTCGCCGGCTTCGATGTGATCGCCCTGGCCGACGACGGCCGCATCCGTACGGTGCACGGCTTCCTGGACCGCGTCCCTGCCGCCTGAGACGACCGCTCCGAGGCACACTGGCGGTATGCCGGAACTGCCGGAGGTCGAGTCGCTCACCGGGTTCCTGGCCGATCAGGTGGTCGGCCGGGAGGTCGCCCGGGTGTACCCGGTCGCGGTGCACGCGCTGAAGACGTACGACCCGCCCGTCACCGCGCTGGAAGGCCGGACGTTCGACGCGGTGACCCGGCACGGCAAGTTCCTCGATCTGCGGGCCGGCGAACTGCACCTGGTCATGCACCTCGCCCGGGCGGGCTGGGTGCGCTGGAGCGACAAGCTGCCTGACGTGCCGCCACGGCCCGGCAAGGGGCCGCTCGCGCTGCGGGTCCGGCTCTCCGGGCCGGCAGGCGCGGGCTTCGACGTGACCGAGGCGGGCACCCAGAAGCACCTGGCGGTGTACGTCGTGCGGGACCCCCGGGACGTGCCCGGTGTGGCACGGCTCGGGCCCGATCCGCTCTCCGAGTCCTTCACCCTGGCCGCCTTCACCGAACTGCTGGCCGGTGAACGCCGCCAGATCAAGGGCATCCTCCGCGACCAGTCGGTGATCGCCGGCATCGGCAACGCGTACTCGGACGAGATCCTGCACGCGGCCCGGATGTCACCGTTCAAGCCGGCCGCCAACCTCTCCGAGGAGGAGATCGTCCGGCTCCACCTGGTGATCGGTACGACGCTCACCGAAGCCGTGGAACGCGCTCGCGGGCTGCCGGCGCGGAACCTCAAGGCGGAGAAGAAGAGCGGGCTGCGGGTGCACGGGCGCAAGGGCGAGCCGTGTCCGGTCTGCGGCGACACGATCCGTGAGGTGTCCTTCAGCGATTCGGCGCTGCAGTACTGCCCCACCTGCCAGACCGGCGGGAAGCCCCTCGCGGACCGGCGGATGTCGCGCCTGCTGAAATAGCGGACCGGACGGGCGGTGCCGGCTGCTGTACTGTGGCGACGTCCGAAAAGCAGACCCCACTCCCGTGGACGCTACCGAGGAGGTGAGACCCATCACCGCTGCATCAGGTCGGGTGCTCCCCCTCACTGCCGTACGGTCCGTCCGACCCAGGTGAGCGAGGGAGCCCCGCAAGGCATCCCGAAAGGCTCACATGTCGGTCTCACCTTCACCCGTACCCTCCCTTTCCCGCTCCGCGGTCATCACCAGGCTGCGCGCCGCCGGCTGCGTATACGCCGAGGACGAGGCCGAGTTGTTGCTCGCCGCGGCAGGCGACACGGCCGAGCTCGCCGCCATGGTCGACCGGCGGGTGCTCGGCCTGCCGCTGGAACACGTCCTGGGCTGGGCGGAGTTCCGCGGGCTGCGGATCGCCGTGGACCCCGGGGTCTTCGTACCGCGCCGCCGCACCGAGTACCTCGTCGAACAGGCCGCCGCTCTCGCCCCGCCCCGGGCGGTGGTGGCCGACCTGTGCTGCGGCTCCGGTGCGCTGGGCACCGCCCTCGTCCACGCCCTGGGCGAGACGGCGGAGTTGCACGCCGCCGATGTCGACCCGGCCGCCGTGCGGTGCGCCCGCCGCAACGTCGGCACCGTGGGCGGCCGGGTGTACGAGGGCGACCTCTACGACCCACTGCCGGCCGCCCTGCGCGGCCGTATCGACATCCTGCTGGCCAACGCGCCCTACGTACCCACCGAGGAGATCGGCCTGCTGCCCGCCGAGGCCCGAGTGCACGAGGCGCGGGTGGCGCTCGACGGTGGTGCGGACGGCCTCGACATCGTGCGGCGGGTGACCACGGCGGCGCCGCGATGGCTGGCACCGGGCGGACACCTGCTGTTCGAAACGAGCGAGCGCCAGACCGGGACGGCCGTCGCCACCGTGGCAGCCGCCGGCCTGGTCCCCCGGGTCGCCAGGTCCGAGGAGTGGTACGCCACGGTGGTCATCGGCACCAGGCCCGCGGTTCCGGCCGGTTGAGGGGCGGATCAGCCCAATGCCGCGCGCGTCCGCGCGGTCGATCCGCGGAGCGGACAGCAGGGTGGACGGCATGCCTGAGCCATTCACCTCCGCTGTGCGGGCTTTCCACCGCCGGACTCCGTTGGTCGGCCGGGTGGTCGGCCAGCTCGCGGCGGTCAACATCTTCGACTCGGCGACCCGGCTGGCCGCCCAGGCATTTCTCTCCGCGGTTCCGGTGCTCTTCGTCATCGGCGCCTTCGCACCGCAGTACGTCCGCGACCAACTCGTCAGCTCGCTGCATGCGGTGATGGGGCTCAGCGGCAACTCGCTCGACGAGGTGCAGCGGGTGCTGAGCGCCGATGACGGGCACACGAAGGACGCCTCGGGGATCGTGGGGGCCCTGGTGACGGTGCTCTCGGCGACCGCGTGCAGCCGGGCGTTGCAGCGGGTCTGCGAGCGTTCCTGGCATGTACCGGCCGCCGGGCTGCGGTTGATCGCCTGGCGCTGGGTGGTGTGGCTGGTGGTGTGGCTGGTCGCGCTGCTCGCCCAGGGTGCGCTGCATACCGGTCCGGTCGCCGGACCGTGGGTCGGTGTGCCGCTGTCCCTGGTGGTCAGCCTGTTGCTGTGGTGGTGGACCCAGTGGCTGCTGCTGGGCGGCCGGGTGCCCTGGCTGCCCCTGCTGCCGGGTGCGGCGCTCACCGCGGTGGCGGTGGTGGGGCTGACCTGGGGCTCGCGGCTCTATGTACCGCGCACGCTGCAGCGGAGTGTCGATCGATTCGGCCCGCTGGGCGCGGTGTTCACGACCTTCTCCTGGCTGATCGCCCTGTTCACCTGCGTCACGGTGGGCATCGCGCTGGGCTAT
The DNA here is from genome assembly GCF_040689485.1 of Streptomyces sp. NPDC051322. Lineage (NCBI taxonomy): Bacteria > Bacillati > Actinomycetota > Actinomycetes > Kitasatosporales > Streptomycetaceae > Streptomyces > Streptomyces sp. NPDC051322. Next base: position 405,260 of record NZ_JBFBAK010000001.1, read on the forward strand.
GTCCTGGCACGGGAGGAACCGGTCGCCCGGTGGCTGCGGATGCGGGCAACCACCGGGCGAGCAGAACGGTAGGGATACGAGGCGGGGCTGCACCGGTGTCCGGCGGTCAGCGCCCGTAGCGGATCAGGAAGCGGACCATCCGGCAGGTCGCGTCGGACGGCGGGTGGATTCCGATACGGGCCGCAGTGGTGCGTATCTTCCGGTTCGGTGCCTGCGTCGGCTGGTAGACACCCGAGTCGAGCAGGGCGATCGCCAGCCGCATCGCCTTCAGCCTGCGGTTGTGCGAGACGTACCAGTCGCGTGGCTTTCCTGCGGGCAGTGGCTTCTTGAGAAGGGGCTCCGTCGGGAACGTGGCGACGGCCATCGGCGACCTCCAGGCGCTGGTGGTGGGACCCTCACGAACTACCCCTATTTTACTGCCCGGCACTGACAAAAGCCCCTGGCCAGAGGGGATCCGGCAGACCTCTGGCGTACCTTGGTACCCATGGAGATCTGGATCAATCCCGCGTGTTCCAAGTGCCGCAGCGCGGTGGACCTGCTGGACGCCGAAGGCGCCTCGTACACCGTCCGCCGCTACCTGGAGGACGTCCCGAGTGAGGACGAGATCCGGGCGGTGCTCGGCAGGCTCGGGCTCGAACCCTGGGACATCACCCGGACACAGGAGGCGGAGGCGAAGGAACTCGGGCTGACGGACTGGCCGCGCGACGACGCGGCGCGCGGCCGGTGGATCGAGGCGCTGGCCGGCCACCCGATGTTGATCCAGCGGCCGATCATCACGGCGGACGACGGCACGGCCGTGGTGGGCCGCTCGGAGGAAGCCGTACGGGAGGCGATCGGGCGCTGATCCCCCCTGCGGCCATGGCCGGGCCGCCGCGACCCGTACCCGTCAGTTGCGGTGCAACTGCCCCTCCGCCGCCGCCAGGATTTCGGTGAGCCGCAGCCCGAACCGTGCGTCGCAGGGGTGCGGCACCCCGGTCCGTACCGCGTCGAGCAGGGCATCCACCGCCGCCGCGAAGGGAACCAGGGAGCCACCGCCGCCCGGCGGCAGAGTCGCCACGCCCTGGTCGCCGCGCAACTCCAGCTGGACGCCTGCGGCCTCGACCGGCGCGCTCAGACTGAGCGTGACGGAGCTGGAGGCGCCGGATGCGTGCCGCAGCACGAGGTGGACGGTGTCGCCGGGGGCCACCGGCTGCCGTCACTTCGGCGGCGTCACCGAGCACCGGCAGCAGTACGGAGAGCGCGTGCGGACCGACATCCCAGAGGCTGCCCTTGTCCTTGCGCCACGGGGAAGCGGCGTACGGGCTGTCCGCGCCGGTCGAGAAAAGCGCCCCGAGCCATTGCGCACGCCCGACGAACCAGCCCCGCACCGCGGCCTGTTCGCTGATCCAGTCGGCCACGTCGGGGGCGAAGCGCAGGGTGCAGAACATCACCGAGGCGACACCGGACCGCTCGGCCGCTTCGACGACCGCGCGAGCGCCGTCGACCGTCGTGGCGACCGGCTTGTCGAGCAGCAGGTGGCATCCCGCGGCGGCCGCCCGGGCCGCGAGCGGGGCCTGAATGTCCGGTGGCAGGGCGACCGCGACCGCGTCACTCGCCGAGAAGAGGGCGTCCACCTCCTCGTACGCGGTCGTGGCGTGTGCGGCAGCCAATTCGGCCGCCGCCTCCGGGCGTCTGCCCCACACTCCGCTGAGTTCGACCCCGGGGTGGGCGGCGAGCGCAGGGGCGTGCGTGGCCCGCGCCCACGGGCCGGTGCCGAGCAGCCCGATACGGAGTGGCGCGGCGGACGGCGTACTCGCGGGTGGGTTCGTCATGGTCGCCAGTGTCCGCCATCATGGCATGCGGAAACCGCGCCCGGAATGAGTTGCCCACGTGCTGAGAAGCCACTCCTGCTGCCCGGCCGGATCTGCTTCAATGGGGGCGTGGACAGCTATCGGAACACCTCGGCGGGTCGCTGCGACCTCGAGCCGTTCTGGCCGTCCCGTCAGCACCATGACTTCGACCGGGTGTGTTGCCGCGCGACGCAGGCGCCGGCCCTCTAACACCTCTCCGCAGGTCTTCGGCCGGCGCGCACGACGTACGTCCCTCGACGACCTCCGCGCGAAAGCTGACCTCTCATGGCTGACATTCGTTCCCTCTCCGCCGCTACCACCGCGCCCCTCCCCCTTCACCGCCACGGGCTCCGCGCCGTGGACCCCGACGAGGTGGTCCAGGTCGCCGATCTGCTGCGGCCCGGTGCGACCTGGCTGCCCGCACCCCAGCACACCGTGCCCAGCCTGCCCGGCCGGCCGCCGATGATCGGCTACCTCGTACTGGTACCGGCCGACGCCGGGCCGGTGGCGCCGCCCGCCGCCGAGGCCCCGGCCGGCGAGCCGGTGCGGATCGACAGTGCGCAGCGCACCGCCACCGTGGACGGGCGGCCGCTCGACCTGACGTATCTCGAGTTCGAGCTGCTCGCGCATCTGGTCGCCCACCCGCACCGGGTGCACAGCCGCGACCAGTTGGTGACCACGGTGTGGGGTTACGGGCATGTGGGCGACGGCAGGACCGTCGATGTCCATGTCGCCAGGCTGCGCCGCAAGCTGGGCGCCGAACACCGGCACGCCATCCGGACGGTGCGCCGCGTCGGGTACAAGTACGCCCCCTGACACGCGCCCCGTGGTGTTGCCGGCTACACCCTCCACTGGGGTGCCGGCCCCCATGACCCGGCGGGCGGCTCCGGCGAGACTGATGGCGACCGGCAGCCGTCCGGCGAGGACGAGAGGGACCCCCACCATGAATGTGACGAAGGCGCGCGACGGCGCACTGGCAGCCGTGCAGGGCTTGACGCTGGCGCTGATCTCCCTCATCGGATCGATCACGCTCTTCACACTGACCGCGGTCTCGATCGCGCTGATCCCGATCGGCGTCGGTGTCTTCAGCACCCCTGCCGTACTGACGCTGGTGCGGGCGCACGCCAATCAGCGCAGGTCGCTCGCGGCACGGTGGGGCGGCCTGCCTGTTCCGGTGCCGTACCGGCCCTTCCCCAAGGACGCGCGGAAAGGCGTCACCGGTCAGGTCGAGCGCTGCACGATCATGGTCAAGGACCCGGCGACCTGGCGGGACATCCGGTGGATGCTGGTCGACATGACGGCCGGCGCCGTCACCGCCCTGGTGCCACCGGGGCTGTTTCTGCACGGGCTCTTCGGCATTCTGCTGCTGACGGGCCTGTGGCGGCCGATCGACGAGGCCGGCGGGGGAGGCCTCTGGTACGGATTCGTGCATGTCACCAGCTCGTTCACGGCAGGACTCGCGGCGCTGCTCGGTTGTGTCCTGATCGCGCTCGGTCTGCGGTTCGGCCGCCCCCTGGTCTCGGTGCATTTCAGGCTCACCGCGACTGCGCTGGCTCCCACCCGGGAGGCCGAGTTGGGTGAGCGCATCGACCGGCTCACCGTCACCCGGCACGACGCCGTCGACACCTCGGCCGCCGAACTGCGCCGGATCGAGCGGGATCTGCACGACGGTGCGCAGGCCAGGCTGGTCGCGATGGGGATGAACCTGTCCACCATCGAGGCGCTGATCGAGAAGGACCCCGCCCAGGCCAGGAAGATGCTGTCGATGGCGCGCGAGTCCTCGGCGGAGGCACTGGCCGAACTGCGGGACCTGGTGCGCGGCATCCATCCGCCGGTCCTGGCGGAACGCGGTCTCGGCGACGCCGTGCGTGCGCTGGCGCTGCGGCTGCCGGTGCCGTGCGAGGTGTCGGTGGAGATGGCCGGCCGGGTCGACGCCCCGGTCGAGTCGGCCGCGTACTTCGCGGTCAGCGAGTCCCTCACCAATGCGGTGAAGCACGCCGGCGCGGGGCGCGTCTGGGTCGACATCCACCACGCGGACACCACCCTGCGGTTGTCGGTCACCGACGACGGGCGCGGCGGTGCGGCGGTCGGTGCCGGCTCCGGCCTGAGCGGAATCGAACGCCGGCTGGGTACATTCGACGGCATACTGGCCGTCAGCAGCCCGGTCGGCGGTCCGACCATGGTGACGATGGAGATTCCGTGCGCGTTGTCCTCGCCGAAGACCTCTTCCTCCTGAGGGACGGCCTGGTCCGGATGCTGGAGGCGTACGACTTCGAGATCGCCGCCGCCGTCGAGACCGGACCCGAACTGACCAGGGCCCTGGCCGAGTCGGCACCGGACGTCGCCGTCGTCGACGTCCGGCTTCCGCCGTCGCACACCGACGAGGGTCTGCAGTGCGCTCTGGCCGCCCGCCGTGCGAGGCCGGGGCTGCCCGTACTGGTGCTCTCCCAGCATGTGGAGCAGCTGTACGCGCGCGAGTTGCTGGCCGACGGCACCGGCGGTATCGGCTATCTGCTGAAGGACCGGGTGTTCGACGCGGACCAGTTCATCGACGCGGTACGCCGGGTCGCCGCGGGCGGCACCGCGATGGACCCGCAGGTGATCCAGCAGTTGCTGTCGCGGCGCGCGCAGGACAAGCCGGTGGCCAGTCTGACGCCGCGTGAGCTGGAGGTCATGGAGCTGATGGCGCAGGGCCGTTCCAACGCGGCGATCGCGGGCCAACTCGTCGTCACCGAACGGGCGGTGGCCAAGCACACCTCGAACATCTTCGCCAAGCTGAGCCTGCCGGTCTCGGACGACGACAACCGTCGGGTGCTCGCCGTACTCGCCTATCTGGACCGGGGCTGAAACCACAGCCGGCAACGGGCGCGGGGGGCCCGGAGTCGTGGACTCCGGGCCCCCCGTTCGTACGGTGGCGCGGATCAGCTGACGTGCGGCTCAGCTGATGTTCAGGGCGGTGTCGTCGATGACGAAAGACGTCCCGAGGGACACGTCCTCGGCGCCGGTGAACTTGATGGTGACCGTCTGCCCGGCGAACGAGGAGAGGTCGATGGACTTCAGGGCGTAGCCGCTGTTCTTGTTGAGGTTGGAGTAGCTGGCCACGGTCGTCGAACCGGCCGTCACCTTCAGCGTGTCGTAGGCGGTGGAGCCGGTTGTCTCGTCGGTGTCGATGTGCAGGTAGTAGCTCAGGGTGGCGTGGCAGCCGGCCGGTACGCTCACCGACTGGGAGACCGTGTCGGTGTGGGTGCTGCCGTAGCCGTCCAGCCAGGCCTTCCAGCTGCCGGAGTGCGCGGGCTCACCGGAGCTGTTGTCGATCACGCCGGAGCTGGCGGACCAGGGAGCGGCGCTGCCGGTCTCGAAGCCGGCGTTGCCGAGCAGTTGGGCCGCGGTGCAGCCACCGCCGCCCGACGTGGAGACGGTCCAGCTGAAGGACGTGCTGCCGGACGCGTTGGTGGAGTCCTTGGCGGTGACGGTGACCGAGGAGGTGCCGGTCGCCGTCGGGGTGCCGGTGATGAGGCCGGTCGACGCGTTGATCGACAGGCCGGCCGGGAGACCGGTGGCGCTGTAGGTCAGCGACTTGGAGGTGTCCGAGTCGGTGGCCTTGATCTGCAGGGAGACCGAGGTGTTCACCTTGGTGCTCTGGTTGCCGGGGTTGGTGACGGACACGGTGTTACCGGTGCTGGTGCCGCCGGTGAAAGCCGCGGTGCCGTTCGGGGTGCCGAGGCCGGTCGGGCCGTCGTAGCCCGATGCTGCCTTGCAGAGGTAGCTGCCGCAGCTGCCGTTGGCGCCGGAGGTGACGTCGTTGAGCGCGGAGGTGTGGGCGTACGGGTAGGAGGCGGGCACGGTGTTCGCCGACGGGGTGCCCGCGAGGGCGTACACGCCGGCGATGATCGGTGACGAGGCGCTGGTGCCGCCGTACACGTTCCAGCCGCTGGCCTGGTAACTGTCGTACACGGCAAGCCCGGTGGCCGGGTCGGCCACCGCGGACACGTCGGCGACGGTCCGCTTCGAGCAGCCGGTGTCGTGCTGCCAGGACGGCTTGGGGTCGTAGGCGGAGCAGCCGGAGCCCGCGCCGTCGCCGCCGGAGCTGGAGCCCCAGACCGACTCGGTCCAGCCGCGGGCGTTGCTCGAGCTGCTGAGCGAGGTGCCGCCGACGGAGGTCACGTACTGGGAGGCTGCGGGGTACTCGACGCCGTAGCCGCTGTCACCGGAGCTGACGGTGATGGCCACGCCGGGGTGGTTGAAGTAGGTGGAGTCCGAGCTGGTGTCGGTGGAGTCCTCGCTGCCGCCGTAGCTGTTGGAGACGTACTTGGCACCCATGCTGACGGCGCGGTTCACCGCCGTGCCGAGGTCGTCCATGCTGGCGGTGTCGGCCTCCACCAGCAGTATGTGGCACTGCGGGCAGACAGCGCTGACCATGTCGACGTCGAGCGAGATCTCACCGGCCCAACCGGAGTCGGCGGTCGGGTAGTTGGTCCCGCCGTTCTGGTCGACCTTCTTGAAACAGCCGTTGGCCGTGGTGCAGGCGGTAAGCCCGTACTGGGAGCGGTAGGTGGCCAGGTCGGATTCGGCGTTGGGGTCGTCCTGGGCGTCGACGATCGCCACAGTCGCACCGGAACCGGCGTTCGAGGGCAGGGCATAGGCGCTGTGCAGATCCGTGGGCCCGTAGCCGGAAGGAGCGACGTTGGCGGTGATTCCGAGGTGCTGCTTCACGTCCGTACGCGCCAGCGCGAGGCAGGCCATCCGGCCGGGCTTGCTGGGCTCGGCGCAGAGCCGTTTGACGGCGGCGGTGCCGGACTGCGCGGAGCCGGACTGCGTGGTGGCGACGTGCGCGGTGGTGGCACCGACGGACTGGGCGGCTGCGGTCGGAGCGACGGCTATCAGGCCGCCGGTTATCAGCGCCGCGGCCGACAGCAGCACGGTTCCGGCGCTGCCGGTCAGCCTTGTCAGGCCGAAGGGTCTCTTCGAGTACAAGGAACTGCCCTCCATGGGGGGTCGATTCGCCCGGACGGGGCGATCGGAGGCGCCTTGCCAAGGGGTGTGGTGAGTGCATGACAAGATGCCTCGTAGGATGCCACCCCGTTGAGTGGTGGCAGAGATGAAGGTAGCGACGCGCTCACACACCGACAACTGCCTTGCGGCATACCGGAGGTAAAGGCTTGCCCCGGAAATGGGCTGGATCACGACCGGCTCCCCGCTCCGGCAGCGCGTATACGGTGGCCGCCATGGAGTCGGAGGAAGAGTCGGTCAGCGCCCTCGTCGAACTCGGCCTGTCGCGCTACGAGTCGCGCGTCTACCTCGCCCTGGTCCGGCGCGATTCGTACACCGCGGCGCAGGTGGCGCGGGAGGCAGAGGTACCCAGGCAGCGGATCTACGACGTGCTGGATGCCCTGGTCCGCGCCCAACTGGCCGTCGCCCACCGCGGCCGGGTGGCCACCTTCACCGCCGTGGCGCCCGAGCTCGCGCTGGCCAGGCTGATGAACCGTCGGCGGGAGTCTCTCGAGCAGTTGGAGCGGGTCTCCGCCGGACTGGCCGCGACTCTGCTGCCGCTCTGGTCCGACGGCCGCGCACACACCGACCCGCTCGACTACATCGAGGTGTTGCGCGACCCCCGGCAGACCGCCGAGCGCTATGCCGACATCCAGGACCAGGCGACCGGCGAACTGCTCAGCTTCTGCACGCCGCCCTTCGTCACACCGGCAGCCAACGTCTCCGGCCTCAAGGCGGCCCGGCGGATCAGCCGCGCCCGGGGCACCGTCCAGGCCGTGTACACCTATGACGCACTGGCCGACGAGGAGATGTTGGAGAACGTCAAACGCTTCGGCGAGGCCGGCGAGGTGGCCCGATTCACCGATGAGCTGCCGATCAAACTCGTGATAGCCGACGCTTCGCTGGTGCTGTGCGACATGCCGGACCCGGTCGCGGGCACCGGCGCCACGACGTCGCTCTTCATCGAGCATCCGGCGCTCGCCGCCTGTCTGCGCCTCGCTTTCCTGACGGTGTGGGATCGGGCCGCCGCACTGCCGCACGCGAATGCGCGGGAGAGCTGAACGGACCGCCCGCCGCGCCCGTATGGAACGTCGCGCTTCAATTCCCCGGCCGGGAACCCCCATACCCGGATACGAAGCCTGAGGAGTTCCATGGGACGCATATCAAGAAAACGCTCCACGCTGACGAACCGTATGCTGGTCGCATCGGCCGCGCTGATACTGGGCGGTGGCGGTCTCCTCGCGGTCAACGTCTACGCATCGGCCGGAGAGAGCCACCGGGGCCCCGACGCGCAACAGACATACGGGCAGCAGGGGCAGCAGAGCCGGAACGCCGCTCAGCAGATGTCCACCATCGTCTGCCCGGACGTGTCGAACCAGCTGCCGGACGTGCCGAATGCGGCACGGCAGGAGGTGGACCGCGAACTGGCCGGGATCGACAGCCGGATCACCGAGGCGTACAAAAGACTTGCGGACTCGAAGGACCGGATCGCCCGCGATCCGAACTTCGCACAGAACGCCATTCTGAATCCGCTCAAGGACAAGCGCTTCGCAGCCATCGACCGGATAGCCATCGCGATCGGCCGCCACGCCGCGAAACCGCAGGGCCTCGAATCGCTGGCCCCGTGCACGATGCGCAGCGACGGGACGCCGAGCGGTGACCAGGCCGGCGGCCAGGGCGGCTATCAGGGACAGGGACAGGGCGACCAGGGTGACGGCCAGGGCGGCGATCAAGGCGGTGGCCAGGCCCAGCAGGGCAACGGTCCCGAGGCGTCGGACTTCGTCGACATCACCTCCGTACAGCCCAACACCCGCACGCCACGCCGGCTCAGCTCCGGCTCCACCGGAGTCTTCACCTCCGACTGCGGACGCAACCAGAACGGGAAATTCAATCCGGCCAATGTCATTGTCGCGCCCGGGGTGAGCAATGGTGCGCACCACACGCACGATTATGTCGGGAATCAGGCCACCGATGCCTTTTCGACCGATGAAATACTGGCCGATGGCCGGACCAGCTGCAAGAACCAGGGCGACAAATCCACCTACTACTGGCCCGTCCTCCGGCTGCAGAACGGTCAGGACGAGAAGGACGTGAACGAGGACGGCGGCGGAAAGGACCAGAATATCGGGAAGATTCAGACACCGGCCGAGGTCGACATCACCTGGCAGGGAAGTCCGGTCAGCAAGGTCACCGCGATGCCGCGCTTCCTGCGGATCATCACCGGCGACGCCAAGGCGTTCACCAATGGCGACGCCAATGCCGGCGCTTCCTGGTCCTGCACCGGATTCGAGAACCGCCAGCTCAGCGACAAGTACCCCATCTGCCCGGCCGGCAGCAAGGTGGTACGGAGTTTCCACTTCCCGAACTGCTGGGACGGCCGCGACATCGACAGCGCCAATCACCGCACCCATACGGCGCTCGCGGACGAGAACGGAGCCTGTCCGAACGGCTTCGAGGCCATCCCGCAACTCGTCGAGCGCCTCGTGTACGACGTTCCGCCCGGCCCCGGCTTCGCCGTCGACTCGTTCCCCGAGCAACTGCACAAGCCGATCACCGACCACGGCGACTTCATCAACGTCTTCAGCGACCGGCTGATGCGACGGGTGGTGTCCTGCATCAACAACGGGCGCACCTGCACCTGAGAAAGGCCGACTGAAGAACGGCCCCCGGACCTGCGCGGTCAGCTCGTGTGATGACCGGAATGCCCCTCGCTCCCCCCGCTGCCACTACTCCCCTGGTGGTGCTGCGAGCCGGCTTCCACCGTCCCACCGAGCCGGCCGCGCAGCGCTGCGACCACCCCGGTGTCGCCGACCGCGACCCACCTGCGGCCGAGCAGATAGGTACCGCCGTAGTCCTCGGCCGAGTTGAGCCATTCGCGCTGGCCACGGTCGGTGGCGAAGGTCAGCAGGACGTAGCGTCCCTGTCCGGTGGCGCAGTTGGCCTGGCGCAGCTCGCGGGCTTCCGTCTGGATGTCCGGTGTGCACCGCGCCTTCGCCGCCAGCTGTTCCAGGCTGCCGGTCGCCGTCTTCGGCGCCGCGGGCGCTCCGTGGGAGGGTGCGGCGGGGTGGGCGGTCGAGCAGCCGGCCACCAGGCTCAGGGCGGCGACCGCCACGGCGGCTCGGGTACGCATCCGCCCATCGTGCCGTCTCCGGAGCGCTTTCGCAGGCGAACCGCCTACCCCGTCAGACTGATCAGGCCCCATTGCTCCGGCCCTGCCTCCTCATTAACCTGCGCTGCGCATGCACCTGTTGTCGCACGAGCATCACGAGCAACATTAGGAGCGCAGATGTCGGAGCTGTCGAGGCGTACGCTGCTGTCGAGACGTACGCTGCTGAGCACCGCCGGGTTGATCGGATGCGGAGCGGCGCTCGGCGTCCCCGCTCCCGCCTTCGCCGCCGGAACCGTCGGGACCGCCGGCCCGGCCGGGTCGGGGGGAGCCACCGGAGCTGCCGGCACCGACCTCGACACCGGCCCCGCCCGGGCGGCCCTGCGGAGGCTGCTGCCCCAGCACGCCGACCAGTTCCGGCTCACCGCGCTCACCGGCCGCGAACGGTTCCGCGTCACCGGTTCGACCGGCCGCATCGAAGTCGCCGCCACCGGCCCCGCAGCGGCGCTGACCGGCGTGAACTGGTATCTGAAGTACGTCTGTCAGGCGCACATCTCCTGGAACAGCTCACAGCTGGACCTGCCGCACCGGCTGCCCGCACCGAGCCGGGCCGTCCAGCAGTCGGCGACCGTGCCGCACCGCTTCGCCTTCAACGACACCAACGACGGGTACAACGCTCCGTACGCCGACTGGGACCACTGGGAGCGGACGATCGACGTCCTCGCCCTGCACGGCTGCAACGAAGCCCTCATCACCACCGGCCAGGAAGCCGTCTACCACCGGCTGCTGCAGGACTTCGGCTACTCCGACGCGGAGGCCCGCAGCTGGCTGCCCGCGCCCTCCCACCAGCCGTGGTGGCTGCTGCAGAACATGAGCGGTTACGGCGGCCCGCTCTCCCCCGAGCTCATCGACCGCCGTGCGGCACTCGGCCGCCGGATTGCCGACCGGCTCCGCGACCTCGGTATGCACCCGGTCCTCCCCGGCTACTTCGGCACCGTTCCGGACGGCTTCCCCGACCGCAATCCGGGTGCCCGGGTCGTCCCGCAGGGCACCTGGAACGGACTGCGGCGCCCCGACTGGCTCGACCCGCGGACCGAGGTGTTCGGCCAGGTCGCCGCCGCCTTCTACCGGCACCAGGCGGAACTCTTCGGTGACGCCGCGCACTTCAAGATGGACCTGCTCCACGAGGGCGGCACTCCGGGTGACGTACCGGTCTCGGACGCCGCGCGCGCCGTGGAGAAGTCCCTGCAGACCGCACGTCCCGGCGCCACCTGGGTGATCCTCGGCTGGCAGGCCAACCCGCGCCGCGAGTTGCTCCAGGCCGTCGACACCCGGCGGATGCTGATCGTCGACGGTCTTTCCGACCTCGACAACGTCACCGACCGGGAGCAGGACTGGGGCAGGGCTCCGTACGCCTTCGGCACGATCCCCAACTTCGGCGGCCGCACCACGATCGGCGCCGACACCGACCGCTGGACGGAGAAGTTCACCGCCTGGCGCGACAAGCCGGGCAGCGCCCTGGTCGGCACCGCGTACATGCCGGAGGCCGCCGAGCGCGACCCCGCGGCCTTCGAGCTGTTCAGCGAGCTCGCCTGGCGCGACGAGAAGATCGACCGGCCCGCCTGGTTCACCCGGTACGCCGGGGTCCGCTACGGCAAGGACGACCCGGCCGCCCAGGCGGCCTTCGCCGCGCTGGCCACCACCGCGTACCAGCTGACCAGCACCGACGGCCGACCGGTCGATTCGCCCTTCTCACGCCGGCCGAGCCTCACCGCCTCCGTCCGCTTCGCCTTCGACACGGCCGGCTTCGACGAGGCCTTCGCCTCCCTGCTCGACGTACGGCGACCGCTGCGCGACTCCGACGCCTACCGCTACGACCTCACCGATCTGGCCCGGCAGGCACTGGCCGACCGCGCCCGAATGCTGCTTCCGCAGCTGCACGCCGCCTACACCGACAAGGACCTGGACACCTTCCGGGCGCTGGCCGCGCTCTGGCTGAAACTGATGCGGCTCACCGACGCCATGGCCGGCTGCCACCGGGCGTTTCTGCTCGGCCCCTGGCTCGAGGAGGCCAGGAGCTTCGGGACCAGCCCCGACGAGGCGGTACAGCTGGAGTGGACGGCCCGGACCCTGATCACCACCTGGGGGGACCGCACGGCCGCCGACGACCTCAGCAACTACGCCAACCGTGACTGGCACGGGCTGATGTGTGATGTGCACGTACCGCAGTGGCGGGCTTATTTGGACGAATTGACGGCCGCACTCGCCGAGGGCCGGGCCGCCAAGTCCTTCGACTGGTACCCGTCCGAGGAGGCGTGGACCCGGCGGACCGACCCCTATCCGGTACGGCCGACCGGTGACGCGCAGCGCACCGCACAGGAGGTGTACGACACCCTCGCCACCGCCCCGTACCAGGGCACCGCGTCCGTCTCGGCCGAGCCGGTCGCCTTCGCCCCCGGCAGCAAGGGCAAGGTCATCGCGACCTTCCGCAACCTCAACGGGCTGCGCTCCACCGGCCGGGTCGACTTCACGCTGACCGGCCTCGACGCCACCGCGCAGGGTGACACCTTCCTCAGCAGCGTCGGCCCCGGCCGCACCGGCTCGGTCTCCTGGGAGGTCACCGCACCCGCCGAACCGCTCGCCGTCCCGCTGCGCCCGATGCCGTACGCGCTGCTCACCCGGTTCGGGCCGCGCGGCGAGGACCGGGTGGGCGTCACCCGGCGGAGCGCGGTGTACGTGGCGGCCCCGCTGGACGCCGCCTGGCGCACCTACACCGGAAACGAGGCGGTGTTCGGGCAGCTCGGCGACCGGCTGGCGATCAACGGCGGCGGCCAGGATCTCTGGAAGGGCACCACCGAGTTCGGCACCGCCTTCCGGGCCGGGGCGATGGTGGACGGCACGACGGTGACCGTGCGGGTGGACTCGCAGGAGAACACCGGCAGCTGGGCCAGGGCCGGTCTCGTCGTCCGCAACAGCCTGGCCGCCCCCGGCGCGCCCGGTTTCCTCGATCTGGCGGTGACCCCCGGCCAGGGCGTGGTGCTGTCGTACGACACCAACGGCGACGGGACGCTGGACACCTACAAGCGCATCACCGGGATCAAGGCACCGGTCCTGCTGCGGCTCACCCGGACCGGCGGGGCCTGCACCGGCGCCTGCTCGACGGACGGGGGTGCGAGCTGGCGGACGGTGGCCACGGTGACCGTGCCGGGCAGCGCGGACGCCCAGGACGTGGGGATCTTCATGAGCGCGACCAACGGCGGCAGCGGCCTGCGCGGCACGGTGGAATTCAGCGGGTGGACGGTGAACTGAGCACGCGCCAGAGGGGTACGGGGCGGCAGCTTCGCCGCCTCGTACCCGACCCCGTACCCGCCGGGCGGTGACCATCCACCGGCTCGCTCGTTCTGCTGAGCGTGCAGCCACAGGATGTCGCCCCGAGCCCGGTGCCGGAAACCGCCCCCGTCGATGCCGAGCAGGCCGAGGCCGCGCTCGTCGAGCACTACCCCCGGTTCGTCCGGCTGGCGTATCTCGTCCTGCCGCCCGCGCTCGGCCGCCACCGCAGGGTGCTGACCGCGCACGCGCTGGCGCAGCGTTCGCTGCCGACCGGACGCCGGGCCGAGGAGGACACCCTGCCGTCGCCGCGCCGGGGCGACAGCTGCGACGACGGGTACGCCTATGTGCGCGGCCGGGTGCTCAGGGCGGCCCTGGCGGCCGCGCGGCCGCGCCGGTGGGCGGGCCGGCCCCGGCGCGGACAGCTGCCGCCGCTGCTGCCCCAGGTATGGGGGCTGCAGCTCTACCCGCACTGCGGTGGCGCCGACGAACTCGCCCTGGACCAGCGGCTCGCCGCTCTCTCCGGTCCGGCCCGCGCCGCCTATGTGCTGCGTGGCCTGGAGCAGCTCGACGATCCGACGATCCTGCGGGTGCTCGACGACGCACGGGTCGACGACCCCGAAGCGGCGCTCGACGAGGCGGACACCGCGCTCGCCCAGTACGAACTGCTGGAATCCGCCGAGTTCGACCCCTGCTCGCTGCTGGCCAGGCCCACCGACCTGGTCCGACGCCGCTGGCGGGGCCGGGCGGCACTGGCCGCGACGGTCGCGGCACTGGTCTGCGGCACGCTGCTGGCCCTGCCGGACGGCGGCTGGGGCGCCGACGGGGCCGCCGCACCGCCGTACACCCTGAACGCCGCCGCCGAGCAGGCGCTGAAACCCGACAAGCTGCTGCGGGTCGCGCCGGCCGACTGGAAGACCTCGGCCCGCACCGACTTCTCCGTATGGCCGGCCCGCGGCAACCGCGCCCACGACTCGGCGCTCCTGCGCCGCGCCCTCGCCGTCTGGGCCAGGCCCGGCGAATCCGTACAGGTCTCCACCACCCCGGGGACCCCGGCAGGACCGCCGATGGGCGCCGCCCAACTGCTGTACGCGGGCACCGTCGACCAGGCTTCCGTGGTGCTGCTCTACGACGGCTTGCGGGTGGTGCGGTATGCCGAGCCGAAGAAGGGCCACGGGGACCCGGCGCTGGACTTCGCCCGGGTGGACAACGCGGACGAGGCCGGTTCGGACGCCGTGGTGCTGGGACGCACCGACGGCAACGTCCGCTACCTGACGGCTCCCTGGGTGCAGAAGGCAGCCGTACGCGACCTGATCGACCCGGCGGCCGGGACGGTGGCGCTGCACCGCAGCGCGGACGGTGTCACGGACCCGGTACCGAGTCCCGCGCTGGCCCGTACCTGCACCTCCTGGGAGACCGTCGAGCTGCGCGACTCGACGGCGACCCGGATGCTGACCGACCTGGGCGAACTGACCCCGGCCCGGCTGACCTCGGGTCCGCCCGCCGATCCGCACGACGTCTCCACCCCCGCCGACCGGGCATCCTGGCAGCACACCGCCTGTCTGCTGCCCACGGTGCGCTCGCACGGCGTGCGCACCGTGAACTCCTGGCAGTTCGCCTCCCAGCAGCTGCCCGAGTCCAACGGCACGGCGCGCTGGCTGTGCACCCGGGCCGACACCTGGCGGGGCACCGGAAGCCGGGTGCTCGCACAGTTCCAGCCGCCCGGTGCCAAGGCGGCCATGCCGGGCGCGGTGGCGGCCCGCGCGGAGAACACGGCCGCCTGCGGGGACCGCGAGCCGCAGGTGCTGGCGGGCGTGCTGTGGAAGTCGCGTGGCGGGCACTGGTTCGTCCTGGCGGCGGGCAGCCCGCAGTTCGCCTCGCTGGCCACCACGGGCGGGGTGACCGGCAGCGCAGAAGGCCATCTGCTCGCCGTACCCGCCGAGCAGGGCGCGCAGGCGCAGCTGAACGGACGGCTCGCGGACGGCACCGAGGTCGGCGCCCTGCGCTAAAGGCTGTCCGGTGGGCGCGGCTGTCCGGTGGGCGCGGCTGTCCGGTGGACGGACGCGGATTCGCGTAATCCTTGACACTTCCGTGCCCACGGGAGAGCATCCACACGTCGTTGACAACGTTGTCGGGTCGTCCTGTTCCCACCGCTTCCCGCCGCGTTGACCGTCCGTCACACCCGAAGGGCAGGAACGGTGTCAGACATGCTCAACCGTCGGCCGCGCACCGGGCTCAGAGCGCTCGGATCCGTCGCAGTGACCGCCATGGCCGCCCTGGGGATGGCGGCCACCGCCGTCCCCGCGTCGGCCGCGCTCCCCCATGGCAACCCTCATGGCGCCGTGCAGAATCCGGCGTCCTACGTCCACCCGCTGATCGGATCGGCGAACGCCGGCAACACCTACCCGGGCGCCGTGCAGCCGTTCGGGATGCTGGCCTGGAGCCCGCAGAACTCCCGTGGCAAGCAGGTCTCCACGCCCGCGCCGGGCGGTTACCAGTACGACGCGACGAAGATCCGCGGTTTCAGCCTCACCCACCTCAACGGTGTCGGGTGCTCCGGTGCCAACGGTGACATACCGATCATGCCGTATGTCGGCAATGTCGACTCCTCGCCCACCGCGGACACCACCGACGCCAAGTACGCCGACACCTTCTCGCACAGCAACGAGACAGCCTCGCCCGGCTACTACAAGGTCGGCCTGGACAGCGGCGCGTCCGTCGCGCTCACCACCACCGCCCGTACCGGCTCCGGGCAGTTCGGCTTCCCCGCCGACAAACCGGCCAGCATGCTCTTCCGTACGTCGAACTCGGAGAGCGGCAGCTCCGACGCCACCGTCAAGGTCGACGCCGCCGCCCGGACGGTCACCGGTTCGGTCAGTGCCGGCAACTTCTGCGGCCCGCAGAGCGCGAACAACCGCAAGGACCTGTACACGCTCTACTTCACCGCGCACTTCGACACACCGTTCGCCAAGGTCGGCACCTGGACCGACGGCAGCGTGCAGCCCGGCTCCACATCGGCCACCGGCGGTACGGGGTACAGCTCGTCCGGCAATCCGGTGGCGGGCAAGGGCTCCGGCGCCTATGTGACCTTCGCCGACGGCACCAGCAAGGTCCAGGCGAAGGTGGCCGTCTCCTACGTCAGCCCGCAGAACGCCGAGGCCAACCTGCGCGCCGAGAACGCCCCCGGCAAGAGCTTCGACTCGGTCAAGTCGCAGGCCGCGCAGGCCTGGAACCGCGAGCTGAAGAAGATCGGCGTGAGCGGCGGCACCGACGCCCAGCGCTCCACCTTCTACACCGCGCTCTACCACTCCATGCTGGAGCCCACCCTGACCAGCGACGTCGACGGCCGCTATCTGGGCGCCGACCGGAAGCCGCACAAGCTGGCGAAGGGGCAGAAGGCGCAGTACGGCACCTTCTCCGGCTGGGATCAGTACCGGGCTCAGGTGCAGCTGATGACGCTGCTCAATCCCCGGGCGGGCAGCGACTACGCCCAGTCCCTCTACAACTACGCCGGCCAGCGCGGCGGCGAGTGGGACCGCTGGCTGCTGGAGAACGGCAAGACCAGCGTGATGTCCGGCGACCCGTCGGACGTCGCACTCGCCGGTATCTACGCCTTCGGCGGCCATGACTTCGACGCCAAGGGCGCACTGAAGTCCCTGGTGAAGGCGGCCACCGTGCCGACCGCGAACGACTCCGACAGCGCCGGCTGCAACGTCGAGTGCGTGGGCCAGCGGCCGGCGCTCGACAAGTACCTGGACCTCGGTTACGTACCGGCGGACAGCTGCCACTGCTGGGGCGGCGCCGCCGAGACGCTGGAGGACGCGGCGGCCGACTACGGCATCTCCGAACTCTCCGCTCACCTCGGCGATCACAAGAACCAGAAGGCGTTCCTGGACCGTTCGGGCAACTGGACCAACGTCTTCGACGCCAACGCCACCCCGCAGGGCGGCTACATCCGCGACCGCAAGTCCGACGGCACCTGGGCCGGCACCTTCACCCCGGGCACCGGCAGCGGCTTCGTCGAGGGCACCAGCGCGCGCTACACCTGGATGGTGTACTCCGACGTGGCCGGACTCGCCAGCGCGATGGGCGGCAAGGACGCGGCGGTGAAGCGGCTGGACGCCTTCTTCCGTACGCCGGACGGGAAGTTCGACTTCTCCGCCAAGGACGCCACCCGCTACGACCCGACCAACGAGCCCGACATCAACACGCCTTACCTGTACGACTACCTGGGCGCCCCGTACAAGACACAGCAGACCGTCCGCGCGGAGATGGACCAGCTGTGGACCGACACCCCCGGCGGCATCCCCGGCAACGACGACGCCGGGACCATGTCGTCCTGGTACGTCTTCTCGGCGCTGGGCATGTACCCGCAGAACCCGAGCCGCGCCGATCTGACGCTCTCCGCGCCGCTCTTCCCGCACGCCGTCATCCACACCGGACACGGTCGGACCATCAAGGTCAACGCCCCGGCCGCCTCGGCGGACAACACGTACATCCAGAGCCTGCGCACCAACGGCAAGAAGTCCGACAAGCCCTGGGTTCCCGCCTCCTTCGTCACCCACGGCGGCACTCTGGACTACACCCTCGGCGACAAGCCGAACACCTCCTGGGGCAGCGCGGCCGCCGACGCCCCGCCGTCCTTCCCGGGCGGCGGCCTGAAGTACTTCACCGGCGCCACCCCCGAGCAGCTGAAGGTCGAGCCCGGCGCCACCGGCGCCAAGACCACCGTCAAGGTGCAGACACTCGAGGACGAGGCGACCACCGTGCACTGGAAGGCCGCCCCGCCGGCCGGTGTCACGGTCACCCCCACCGAGGGCGACTTCACCGTGCCGGGCGGCGGCGCGGCGAGCGCCGCGCTCACCGTCTCGGCGGCAGCCGGCTCCCCGGAGGGCTACTACACCGTTCCGATCACCCTGTCGTCCTCCACCGGCAGCACGCTCCCCAAGACGTCCGTCGCGGTGACGGTCGCCACGAAGAACGGCATGCTGTGGAACCGCAACAGCACCGGGATCTCCACCGATGACACCAATCCGCAGGGCAACTTCGACGGCGAGGGCTGGAGTTACTCCGCCAAGGCCCTGGCCGCGGCCGGCGCCGCCCCGGGCGGTACGGTCTCGGCCAACGGCTTCGACTTCACCTGGCCGAAGGTGACCGCGGGCGCCCCGGACAACATCGAGGTGGCCGGCACCGCATCCCAGGTCCTGACCGTTCCCTCATCCCCTGACGCCACCGAGCTCAGCTTCCTGGGCAGCGCGGCCGAAGGAAACGCAACCGGCACCGTGACGCTGACCTACACCGACGGCACGACGCAACAGGCCGACATCGGCTTCAGCGACTGGACGCTGGGCGGCGGCTCCCAGCAGCCGTCGTTCGGCAACACGATCGCCGTCCACACCCCCTACCGCGACGTCCAGGGCGGCGGCGCCGACCCGGTGGGCACGGAGGTCTTCGCCACCGCGCCGATCACCCTCCAGGTGGGCAAACAACTGGCGAGCGTGACCCTGCCGTCCAGCACGGACGGCGGCATCCTGCACATCTTCGCGGTGGCCACCGCCTGAGCCCCCTCATCGACCGACCCGCGGGCCGCTGCGACCGGGACACCGTTCCGGTCGCGGCGGCCCGTTTCCATGCCTGCCCGGTCCACGCACCCGCGGCCCCCCAGGTCCGTGGTAACGAGTGGTGGTGGCCCCACGGTCGCACCGGTCTTCCGTTAACCCTTTGCCGAGGAACCGATCGGCCGGCTACGTTCCCCCAGCGGTCCAGCTCGTTCCGGACCGGTGCTGTCGACGAGGAGGTGTGGAGCACATGCGCAGGAGTGCCCAGCAGTTGAGCCCGCGTACTGACCTTTGCCACCTCCTCACGACGGAGACACCTTGTCGCTCCGCATCACCCCACTGACCGACCCTGCTCACGGGGCGCACAGCCGACGCCTTGCATGGCTGGCGTCCGACGCCGATTCCATCCCCGTCGGGACGGCCTTTCTGCGCCTGTTCGATGGCGGACAGGCGCACCTGGCCGAATTGACCCTCCACGTCCATCCCACGGAGCGCCGCGAGGGCGTCGGCTCCCGACTCCTCGACACGGTCGTGGCCGCCGCCCGGGACAACGCCCGATCCTGCGTCACCGCGCAGGCCGAGGCCGGATCGCCCGGCGACCGCTTCCTGTCGGCCCGCGGGTTCCGCAAGGTGCTCACCCTGAGGTACGCCCGCTTGCCCCTGGCCGACGTGGACCCCACCGCCCTCGCCGAGATCATCGAGCGTCCGCACCCCGGCTACCGCCTGGCGTCATGGCGGGGAACCGTCCCCGACGACCTCGCCCAGACGTTCGCTGCCTCACGCCGCGCCATGGACGACATGCCCATGGAAGACACCGACTACGGCACCGTGACCTGGGACGTGGACCGGGTCCGGGCCGCGGCGAAGGCCGTGCAGGACCGCGGCGACCAGCTGCACACGGTCGTCGCCATCGACACGACCGACGACTCGATCGCCGGATTCACAGAACTCGTCGTCTCCGGCAGCGGCACGGGTGATGGCCAGCACTACGGCACCGGCGTGCTGCCCGAGCACCGCGGACACGACCTCGGCCGATGGATGAAGGCCGAGTCGATCCGACAAGCCCACGGGCGCTATCAAGACCTCGGCGGCCTCCTGACCGACACCGCCGACAGCAACACGCACATGAGGCACATCAGCGACAGCCTCGGCTACCTGCCCACACACACGACTCTCCAGTACCAACTCGACCTGTAGAGACCATCGGACGACGGGCCGGCCCTGGGCATCACCTGGTCCGGCCCGTCGGTTGTTACCGAAGGGGAGAAAGGCCAGACGGCCGCCGAACCGGTTCGGCACCAGCCCGGCGACGGCAGCGCGGGGCAGGCCTTCCGATGATCACAGGGCGCCGCGACTCACGGCCGGGCCGGGTTGCTCTGCAATCGGGGCCCGGCCTCCGGTGCGGAGGGCCACCGCCGCGTACATCCCTCCGGCGATCACCAGTAGCCCGGCCGACGTGAAGATGGTGTCGATCCGGCCGAAGTGCAGCCCCGCGAGGCTCGCGTGGAAGTCGCGCATGGGGCTGCTGGCGAGCCAGCCGGCCAGCGATACGCCGACCAGCGCGCCGATCTGCTGGCATGGGTTGATCACCGCGATGACCCGGCCGAGGTGGGAGGACGGAACCTCCGCCAACAGCACCGGGGTAAGGGCGGTGTTGACCGCTGCCAGCGGCAGGCCGACCACGGCCAGCGTGACGAGCGCGGGCCCCAGCGCATCAAGCCTTGAGTAGAACACCAGGCCCGCCCCGGTCAGCAGCAGCCCCAGGGAGAAGACACGCCGCGCACCGATCCGGCCCGCCAGCCGGGTGGCCAGCAGCGCACCGGCTATCAGGCCGAAACCCAGCGCCATCTCCAGCGTCCCGTACCAGCGGGAGGCCGCATGGAGGTTGTCGGACACGAAGAACACGTTGAGCGAGTTGAGTGCGTCGGCGCCGATGGTGACCAGGACGACCGTCGCGATCAGCGCGGTGACCGTGCGGCTGGCCACCACGAGCCGTAGTCCAGCGGTCAACTCCGCAACGAAACCGGCAAGCCCGGACTTGGCCGCAGGGGCGGCGGCCGTCACGGGCCGGGCAGGCGGGCGCACGGCGCGTACGGCGGCGAAGGAGGCCAGGAAGGAGAGGGAGTTGAGCAACAGCGCCCACTGCACACCGATGGTGAACAGCAGGGGCGCTGCCAGTGGCGGCCCGGCGATGGTGGCGATGGCCTGGGTGGCCTGGCCGATACCGGCGGCCCTGGCCCGGTTCTCCGAGCTCACCACATCGCCGATGAGGGCGAACCGGGCCGGGTTGAAGAACTGAGCGGCACACGTGGCCAGCAGCACCGTCGAGTATGCCGCTACGAGGAGGCCGGTCTTCGGCACGGTCCCGTCGGGCAGGAACGCCACCACGGCCAGCACCGCGATGAGCGCCGCTCGTACGAGGTCCGCCACGAGCATGGTGCGCCGGCGGTCCCACCGGTCGACGAACACCCCCGCGAGCGGCCCGACGGTCAGCGTACCGACGGCGACGACCACGACGAGTGCGGAGACACCGGCCGGGGCGTAGGCCGTGTCTTTCAGCAACACCGTGCCGATCCAGAGCGACAACGTCGTACTGAAGACGAAGTCACCGGACTGCGACACCAACTGGCCGGCCCATAACCTGCGGTAGTCGCGATTGATCAGCATCATCGCCACATTGTGTCGGGGCCCGTCGTCCGTTGGGAAGACGACCGAGGAGGCCGGGAACACCGCCTGCGTGGCGGCTTGCCGATGAGGATGTCAAGCGGCGCTGGTTCAGCGCTGGATGGTGACAACCATCTGCGGCAGCACCCTGTCGGCAATGGAACCAGAGGGACGTTTCCTGTGCGTACTGCACCCATCGCACGCGAACGCCGCCGCCCGCCCTACGGAGTAACCCATGCGCCTGCCTTTCGTACGGCCACAGCCTCCAGCCTGACGTAAGGGGAGGGTCAACTCGCTCGTCCACCGGCGGGCATACGAACAGGCCCACTCGGTACCCTGTTCGTATGACGACCGGGGTGCGCCGCAGGATGGGTGTCGAGGAGCGCAGGCAGCAACTGATCGGCGTCGCGCTGGAACTGTTCGGGCACCGGGCCCCCGATGAGGTGTCGATCGACGAGATAGCCGCCGCCGCGGGCATTTCGCGGCCGCTGGTGTATCACTACTTCCCCGGCAAGCAGCATCTGTACGAGGCGGCGCTGCGCCGGGCCGCCGATGAGCTGGCCGCGCGGTTCGTCGAACCGCGCGAAGGGCCTTTGGGGGCGCGGCTGCTGCGGGTGATGAAGCGGTACTTCGACTTCGTCGATGAGCACGGGGCGGGTTTCTCGGCGCTGATGCGGGGTGGTCCCGCGGTGGGGTCCACCGCGACCAACGCGATGATCGAGGAGGTCAGGAACGCCGCCTGCGTGCAGATCCTGGCTCATCTGGAGGTTCAGGAGCCGCCCGAGCGGCTGCGGTTGGTGGTGCGGTCGTGGGTGTCGCTGGCCGAGTCGACGGCGTTGATCTGGCTGGACGGGCGCGGCATTCCACGGGCCGAGCTGGAAAAGCAGTTGGTGAACGATTTCGCGGCGCTGGCCGCGGTGAGTGCGGCGTACGACGACGAGATGGCCGATGTGGTGCGGCGCGTGCTGCGCGAGGAGCCGCCGGACGGGCCGTTCGGCGATCTGGCGCGGCGGCTCCTCGCGCTGGCGCCGACGCCGGTGGTTCCCGCGCCGACGATTCCCACGACGGTGGTTCCCGCCCAGCGGGGCGGCTGAGACCGTAACGGCCGGTCGGGTCAGCCGTAGACGACCGACACCTGCCTGAAGCCCAGGGAGTGCAGCAGGCCCTGGAGCATGCTGGTGGTGTTCTTCTCCGCGCGCCCGGCGAGTCCGCTGTCCTTGGCCGCCTCGGCGATGTGTTGCGCGGCGAGTTTCTGCACGGCGTGTTCGTTGTTCGGGTTGTCGGAGAAGAAGTCGCCGAGCCGGTCGAGCAGGCCGCGCTGCTTGGAGACGGCGTACGAACGGTCCGGGTCGATCGCCGGCTTGCCCAGTACGGCATGCGGCAACCGGAGGGTGGCCGTGGTCCGGTCCTTGTTGACGGTGACGTTGCCCTGGGCCACCTTGCCGAGGTCCACGTACGAGCCGACGGTGCCGGCGCCGACGTACAGCACCCGGGAGCCGCGGATCGCGTCCGGCAGGAACTTGGTGTCCTTCTCCAGGTCGACGACCACCTGGAAGTTCCCGGATGCGGCCTCATAGCGGCTCATGTCCTGGATCGACTTCAGCAGCGCCGGTCCGGAGCGGTCCGTCGTCTTCTCGCCGAAGACGTCACCGAGACCCGGCAGCAGGTCGAGCCTGCTGCCGGCGAAGAGCAGGGCCAGTACGGCTGCCAGCGCCACCGGCACCTTGATCCATAAGGACTGCCGGGGGCGCGTGTGCTCTCGCGTCAGCGGAGGTTCGGTCTGCGACGGATCGGTCTGCGTCATGAAGTCCGGGTTCCCCCGGGACTTCATGAACACTCCGGCGGCGCGGTCAGCGCTTGCGGTAGGACACGTCCAGGTCGCGTACCTCCGCCGAGATGTGCAGCGGGCGGTCCGCCGGCTTCAGGTGCTGCTCCACGAGCCCGAGCACCGCCTCGGAGAGCCGGGCCTTCGCCTCGTCCGTGCGGCCGGGCAGCAGGGCGACACCGACGTGGACGATCGCGGCGTCCTGCTCCGCGCCGTCCCCGGGGACGAAGTCTTCGGCGGCGACGAAGCGGGTCTTGCAGGCGGGGATCTTGGCGGCGACCGTCTCGACCACCACAGGGTGCAGCGCCAGCGCGAAGCCCCGGCGGTCGAAGGTGTCCCGCAGGGACTCGGAGTACTCGACGGTGATCTGCGGCATGGCTGGCTCCTGGGTCCCTGAGGATGACTGTCAGTGCCCACCTTTACTGTGATGACCATGACCGCACAACTCACCTTCCGCATGGCGGACAGCGAAGACGCCGAGAACCTGGCCGCGATGTACGACCGGGCGGCTCGCTGGATGCAGGGCCGTGAGCTCGATCAGTGGAAGCCGGGAGAGAAGGACGCCGAGCACTTTCTGCTCCGGATGAAGGAGGGCGAGGTGTGGCTCGCCGAGGCGGGTGAGCACCTCGCCGGCGCGTACGAGCTGTGGTGGGACGACGAGGAGGCCTGGGGCGTGCAGCCGCCGGTCGCGGGGTATGTGCACCGGCTGATGGTCGACCGCAGGTACGCACCGCCCGGCACCGGCCGGATACTCCTCGCCCACGCCGAGCAGCGGATGGCCGCTGCCGGGCGTGGGCGGGCAAGGCTGGATTGTGCGCCTTGGCTGTGCGGGTACTACGAGGGTTCGGGATATCGGGTGGTGGGCGAGTTCCCCGACAAGGTCGCCAGGGACGGACGGAAGTACGTGGTGATCCTGCTGGAGAAATCCCTGGGCTGATTCGTCAGTGGGCCGCCTTGAAGACGGCCACCGTGCGCGCCGGGACGGTGAACTTCCCGGTGGGGCGGGCGTATGAGGCGGACCGCACGGTGCGGTCCGCGCCGTGTGCCTGCACCGGGTGCAGGGTGTACGCCGTGCCCGCCAGGTCCGGCACCGTCTGGGACCGGCTGTCCGGGGTGGCGTTGAAGACCACCACCAGGTTGCCGAGTCGCATGGTGATCACGCCGGGGGTCTCGTCCTTGCCGGAGAGCGGGAAGGCGAGGGCCGACTGGACCTGGCCTGCCGTGGCGAGGCTGAAGGCCGGTTCGGTGGTGCGGATCTTCAGCAGGTCCTGGTAGGCGGCGGAGGTCTCCGGCATGGTGGCGCAGCCGGCCGGCTTCACCGTGTCGAGCAGCGGCTTGGCGTACGGCCACTTGGCCTGGTTGTCGGCGGCCGGGGGCAGCCCGCGGCCGAAGCCGTTGCCGTCCCGGCAGTCCCAGTGGACGGCGTTGAACCAGTCGCCGCTGTCGAAGGAGTTGCGGTCCAGGGACTTGGAGCGCAGCAGATCCGTACCGGCCTGGGAGAGCGACGGCCCCTGGGCGAGTGCCGCCGTGGCCATGGCGAGCACCTGCATACGGGATCGGTCGGCGGCGCCGGTCGACTTGGGGAGTTTGAAGGTGAGTGCGTCGTAGAGGGATTCGTTGTCGTGGGCGTCGGCGTAGGAGAGCGCGTCGCCGGGAGCTGCCGCGTATCCGGCCGGGGCGCCGTTGTAGTCGATGTCCGAGCCCTTGACCTTCGCGCCGGATGAGTCGGTGAAGGTGTAGGCGGCGAGGTTGCCGGTGAGGCCGACCTTGATCAGGTCCTGGTAGTGCAGCAGTCGGGCCTTCTGTTCCGCGGGGGTGCCGTTGGCGGTCGAGCCGTTGGGGTCGGTGTAGAGGCCGGAGGCGAAGCCCTGGACGCCGGGGTCCTCGTCGAAGGGGCTGCCGCCGCGGATCGCGTCGCGTGAGCGGTCGGAGAAAGTGGCTATGCCGGTGCCGGCCATGTTCTGCTGGGTGGCCTGGACGAACCGGGCGTCGTTGGCGACCTCGCCGAAGTTCCAGCCCTCGCCGTAGAGGATGATCTTCTTTCCGTCCACGCCGTCCTTGGCGGGGGTCAGGGCGTCGAGTGCCTTGCGGACGGCCAGGATGTTGGCCTTGGGGTGGTGGCCCATGAGGTCGAAGCGGAAGCCGTCGACCTTGTACTGCTTGGCCCAGGTGACGATCGAGTCGACGACCAGTTTGCCCATCATGGTGTTCTCGGGCGCGGTGTTCGCGCAGCAGGTGGAGGTGGCCACCGTGCCGTCGTCCAGGAGCCGCTGGTAGTAGCCCGGGACGATCTTGTCGAGGATGGACTTGTCGGCCTGGCCGCTGGCCACCGTGTGGTTGTAGACCACGTCCATGACGGTCCGCAGGCCGGCCCCGTTGATGCCCTGGACCATCTGCCGGAACTCGACGGTGCGGCGGGTGCCGTTGGGGTCGCTGGCGTAGGAGCCTTCGGGAACCGTGTAGTGCAGGGGGTCGTAGCCCCAGTTGAAGGCGTCCTTGGCGGCGGCCTCGGCCACGCAGGCCTGCTGGGACTCGGAGTCGGGTGCGTACACCTTCAGGTCGCAGGTGGGTACCGACTGCTCGGACTTCTTCTCCGGGATCGTGCCGATGTCGAAGGCCGGCAGCAGGTGGACGTAGGAAGTGCCGGACGAGGCGAGCTGCGCCAGGTGCCGCATCCCGTCGGAGTTCTTGTCGGTGAAGGCCAGGTACTCGCCGGGGTGCTTGGACGTGGGGTCGGCGATCGAGAAGTCGCGGATCTGCAACTCCTGGATCTCGGCGTCGCGGAGCGGCACCGCGGCGGGCTTCTTCAGGGTGGACCAGCCCTTGGGCGCGAGCGCGGGGTCGCTGAGGTCGACGACCAGGCTGCGGGCCGAGTCGGTGGTCAGTGCGGTGGAGTAGGGGTCGGTGACCTTGTTGGTGACCAGCTTCTGGACGCTCGGCGCCCACACCTTGACGACGTAGCGGTACGGCTTCCCGGTCCAGCTGCGACTGCCGGTGACCGACCAGATCCCGCTGGCGGGGTTCCGCTTCATGCGGACGGTCCTGCCGTCGAGTTCGAGGGAGACCGAGTGGGCGGTCGGCGCCCAGACGGACAGGGTGGGCCGGCCGTGGTGGAAGACCGGGCCGAGGGATGCGTTGGCGGCGGCCGGGCTGTACAGGTCGTCGAGCACGCCCTGGGTCTGCACCCCGGTGGCGGAGAGCAGGGCGCCGTTGGCCGCGCGCTGGGTGGCGATGAGCTGCCCCTTCAGCGATGCGCGGACCCTGTCCCGGTCCCGCTGGTCGACGGTGAACGCCGGGTAGTCCTTGAGGTGCGGGTACTTGGTCTTCTGCGCGTCGGTCAGCGCGGAGGGTTCGAGCCGCAGCCACCGGCCCTCGTCGGAGAGGGCGCCGTCGACGGTCCGGATGCCGCCGTCGGGTGCGTACACCAACTGCTCGCTGGTGGCGGCGGTCGCCTTCACCTTCCAGACCACGGTGTCGCGGTCGATCCACTGCGCCTCGGCCTTGGTGAGGTCCAGGGTGGGCACGGCGCCGGTCTGCGGCAACAGGTACTTCTGCTGCCCGCCGAGCAGCCATACCTCATGGCCGTAGGTGGCCAGGTCCAGGGACTGGTCGGTGGGCAGGTCCTTCTCGTCGCCCTTGTGGATGATGTAGCTGAGCGCGGTGGCGCCGGCCGCGAGCGGTACCTCGAAGGTCACGCCGGATGCGTCCTTCTTCACCGGCTGCAGCGGCTTGGACCAGTCGGTGGGGTCGGCGGCGCCGGTCCAGGTGTGCAGGCCCCAGCCGTCGTAGTCGCCGTCGGCGCGGTAGTAGTGCAGGACCGCCTTGGTCGTGTCCTGCGGCGGGTAGGCGCCGTCCGGGGCCGTGTCGCTCTGTGCGTCGGAGCCCTGAGCGATCCAGACCTCGCCGGTCTTCGCCAGGTCGACGGAGCGCTGCGGTCCGTCCGCCGTACCGTTCTTCTCGACGGTGTACGGAACGGAGTCGGCGCCCTCGGGGACCTTCACCCAGGCGAACGCGCCGTAGGCGTCGCGGCCGGTGAAGCCGGCGGTGCTGTCGCCGGATTTCAGCTGTACCCCGTCGTAGTCCTGGTCGGTGCGCCGGTAGTGCACGACCGCGTAGTCGCGCTCGACGGCCACCGGTTTCGCGGGCGGCGGGGCCTGGCCCGCGGTAGTGGTCGCGCGTGCGCTCGCGGTGCGGCCCGCGCTGTCGATCACCACGGCCTTGTAGCGCAGGGCGGTTCCCGCGGTGACCTTGTCGTCCAGATACTGGGTGACCTTGTACGGCGGGTGGTCGGCGGAGCCGAGCGTCTGCCACCTGCCGGTGCCGGTCTGAGCGGCGAAGACGACCCGGTTGAGTTGTCCGCCGGCCGGGTCCGCGCTGATCTCCACAGTGCCGGTGGCGCCGGCGGCCGGGGCCCTGAGGGTGAGCGAGGGCCTGGTGGCGGGCCTGGAGAGGGGCTTGGCCGCTTCGAGCACGAGCGAGGAGAGGGCGGGCACGGTGACCGTGATCTTCCGGTCGGCGCCGCTGTGGACGGTGCCGGAACCGCCGTACAGCACCCGGTAGTTCATGCTCGCCGAGCCGACCGGGAGTTCGACGGTCTTGGCGGTGGTGGCGTTGTTCACCGCGACCACGTCCTCGTCGAGCCGCTTGGTGTCGGTCCGCGAGAAGGCGTAGACGGAGTCCGCCGCGTACCGCTCGGTCTGCACACCGTCGCGCAGGGCGGGGTGCTCCTTGGTGAGTTTCGACAGGGCGGCGATCTGCCGGTAGAGCGGATGCGTCGGGTCGTAGGCGTCGGAGGCCTGGGTCCGGTCGGTGCCCAGTTCGTCGTCGTCGAGGTAGTCGGCGGTCTTCGAGGCGAACATGGTCTGCCGGGCGTCCTTGTCGCCGCCGGCGCCGGTGAAGCCCTGTTCGTCGCCGTAGTAGACGACCGGGTTGCCCCGGGAGAAGAACATCAGGTCGTTGGCCAGCTCGTCGCGCTTCAGCAGCTCGGCGTCGTCGGCCTTGGGATTGTCCTGGGCGATGAACGAGCCGATGCGCCCCATGTCGTGGTTGCCGAGGAAGGTCACCTGCTCGTAGGCGTTGGCCTTGTCGGTCGTGTACTTGTAGTCGTCGGCGAAGACCGAGGCCAGCTTCGATGCGGGTGCCCCCTGCGAGGCGTACTGCCGGGCCGCGTCCTGGAACGGGAAGTCGAGCGTCGCGTCGAGCCGTCCCCGGGTCACGTAGGGCGAGGTGACCGAGGTGTCCGAGGAGTAGGTCTCGCCGAAGAGGAAGAAGCGGGGGCGGCCGTGCTTGGCCGCGTAGGCGTCGAGGGCGGTGGCCCACTGGGTCCAGAAGTCCAGGTCGACGTTCTTGACCGTGTCGATCCGGAAGCCGTCGATGTCGAAGTCGCGGACCCACTTCTCGTAGATCTGCTCCATGCCGTGGACCACTTCGGGCCGCTCGGTCCACAGATCGTCGAGTCCGGAGAAGTCGCCGTACTCGGCGCTCTCGCCGGCGAAGGTGGAGTCGCCCCGGTTGTGGTACATCGTGGGGTCGTTGAGCCAGGCGGGCACCTTCTGCTCGCCGGGCTGCTGCCCCACCATGGGCGTGTACGGGAACGAGCCCGCGTCGACTTCGCCCATGCCGGTGCGGTCGTCGAAGGGCCGTCCGTCCGTGTCCAGATACGGGTACGCGCCCTTGGAGCGGTAGCCGTACTGCTGCTCGGCGTAGTCGACGGTGTCGGCGGTGTGGTTGGTGATGACGTCGAAGAAGACCTTCATGCCCTTGGCGTGGGCCACTGCGATCAGCTTCGTCAGGTCCGCGTTGGTGCCGAAGTGCGGGTCGACCTGGGTGAAGTCGGTGATCCAGTAACCGTGATAGCCGGCCGAGGCGTCCTTTCCCGTGCCCTGCACCGGGCGGTTCTTGAAGATCGGCGCCATCCAGATGGCGGTCGTCCCGAGCCCCTTGATGTAGTCCAGCCTCTTGGTGAGCCCCTTGAGGTCCCCGCCCTGGTAGAAGCCCTTGTCGGTGGGGTCGTAACCGGTCTGGAGCCGCGAGCCGGTGAGCCCTCCCCGGTCGTTGGCGGTGTCTCCGTTGGCGAAGCGGTCCGGCATGACGAAGTAGAACTGCTCACGCGTGGCGTCGTGCCGTGCGGGTACGGAGGCAAGCTTGGCGTCCGAAGGCGGCGCGGGCGCCTGGGCGGCAGCCGCCGACGGTATGGCCGGCGCGAGCGCCGCGCAGAGCGCGAACACCACGGCGGCTGCGATTCTTCGCAGGGACGGGCTCACGGAAGGGCTCTCCTCGGTAGGGCGGCAAGGCGCCGTGTCCCGGCCGAGTTGCCGCCGGGTCCGGACTGAATTTCCTTGCTGCAAGAATGCAAGGCCGTTGCGCAGCAGACCGTACGAGCAGCCGACCCACCGGTCAACCCTTTCGGCAGGACCTGTGGTTCCTGGTCGGCACAGCTTGCGCAAGTTATTGCAGAAGGGTGCTGTGGCACGCTAGATTCGGCGCACGCAGAGAGGTCCCGGGGCCATCTCCCCGCCGGCCCGACCTGGGCGGGCCCCGGGGCCTTCTGCTGCGTTCCGCTCCCGCGAGCCGGCCGGTCAGGCCGCCCGGCGGGCCGTGGAGCCCCGCACCACCAGTTCCGGCTGGAAGACGAACTCGGTGCGCTGGACCGGGTTTCCGCCGATCTCCTCGAGCAGTGCGCCCACCGCCGCCGCCGCCATCGCCTGCACCGGCTGACGCACGGTGGTGAGCGGCGGGTTGGTGAAGGCGATGAGCTGCGAGTCGTCGAAGCCGACCACCGAGATGTCGTCGGGCACGTCGAGACCGCGTTCCCTGGCCGCCCGCACCACGCCGAGTGCCATCAGGTCGCTGCCGCAGACGATGCCGGTGCACCCCTGGTCGAAGAGCTCGCCGGCCGCCGCCTGGCCGCCCTCGACGTTGAACAGGGTGTGCCGGATGAGGACTTCGGCCTCCTCGCGGGGCTGCCCCAGATGGGCTGCCACCGCGTCGATGAAGCCGTCGCGTTTGCGGCGGGTGGGTACGTAGCGCGGCGGGCCGACCGCCAGGCCGATCCGGCGGTGGCCGAGATCGGCGAGGTGGCGCACCGCCATGTGGACCGCCGCATGGTCGTCGGGCGACACGAAGGGGGCGCTGATCCGCTCGTTGTAGCCGTTGATCAGCACGAACGGCACCCCGCGTTCCGTCAGCCCGGCGTACCTGGCGGGGTCCGACGCGGTGTCGGCGTGCAGCCCGGAGAGGAACACGATGCCGCCCACGCCGCGCTCCACCAGCTGCTCGACGAGTTCGTCCTCGGTCGCGCCGCCCGGTATCTGGGTGCAGAGGACCGGCGTGTAGCCCTGCCCGGCCAGACCCTGCTCGACGGCCTGCGCGAAGGCCGGGAAGATCGGGTTGGTGAGTTCCGGGGTGACCAGACCGATCAGGCCGGCGCTGCGCTGCCGCAGCCGGAGCGGGCGCTCGTAGCCCAGCACGTCGAGCGCCGCGAGCACCCGCTGGCGCGTGGTGTCCGCGACGCCCGGCTTGCCGTTGAGCACCCGGCTGACCGTGGCCTCGCTGACGGCGGCCTGGGCCGCGATGTGCGCCAGCCGGGGAGGCGCCGTCACACCGCCCACCAGACGGTGGCGTCCGGGGGGAGTACGAACTCCGCGCCGCCTGCCGTCACTTCGGCGCTGGCGAGCACGGCCCGGCCGGGCGCCGGGATGCGTACCGCATCGCCCGTCGTGTTGACCGTGCAGACGAAGCCGGGACGGGCGAAGGCCAGCACGCCTGCGGGCAGGCCGGGCTGCCAGTCGACCCGGTCTCCCGCGCCCAGTCCGGGCAGCTCCCGGCGCAGCGCCAGCGCGCTGCGGTACAGCTCCAGGGTGGAGTCGGGGTCGCCGGTCTGCGCCTCGACGCTGAGACCCGACCAGCTGTCGGGCTGCGGGAGCCAGCTGCCGCCCGCGCCGAAGCCGTACGAGGATCCGGTGGTGGTCCAGGGGATCGGGACCCGGCAGCCGTCCCGGAAGCCGTCCTGGCCGGCGGCGCGGAAGAACGACGGGTCCTGGCGCACCTCGTCGGGCAGGTCGGTGACATCGGGCAGGCCGAGTTCCTCGCCCTGGTAGACGTACGCCGAGCCGGGCAGCGCCAGCATCAGCAGGGTGGCCGCGCGGGCGCGGCGCAGCCCGAGTTCGCGGTCGCCCGGGGTGCGGATCTGGGTGCCGCCGGGCGGGTTGGCGAAGCGGGTCGCGTGCCGGGTGACGTCGTGGTTGGAGAGCACCCAGGTGGCGGGGGCGCCGACCGGGCGCATCGCGGCCAGCGAGACGTCGATGACCTCGCGCAGCCGGTCGGCGTCCCAGGGGGTGCCCAGGTACTGGAAGTTGAAGGCCTGGTGCAGTTCGTCGGGGCGGACGTAGTTCGCGGTCCGCTCGACGGTCGGGGTCCAGGCTTCGGCGACGGCTATCCGCTCGCCGGGGTACTCGTCGAGGATCCGGCGCCAGGAGCGGTAGATCTGGTGGACGCCGTCCTGGTCGAAGAAGGGCATGACATCGTTGCCGAGGAGCTTGAGCTGTTCGGTGCCGCCGATGTCGGGCAGCCCTGCCGCCTTGACCAGGCCGTGTGCCACGTCGACCCGGAAGCCGTCGACGCCCATGTCGAGCCAGAACCGCAGGATGGAGCGGAACTCGTCGGCGACGGCCGGGTTCTCCCAGTTGAGGTCGGGCTGTTCGGGGGCGAAGAGGTGCAGGTACCAGGCCCCGTCCGGGGTGCGGGTCCAGGCAGGCCCGCCGAAGATGGACTCCCAGTCGTTGGGCGGGAGTTCGCCGTTCTCGCCCTTGCCTTCGCGGAAGTGGTAGCGGTCGCGCAGCGGCGAGGCGGGGCCGTCGGCGAGGGCCCGCTTGAACCATTCGTACTGGTCCGACGAGTGGTTGGGCACCACGTCGGTGATGACCCGCAGGCCCAGCTCATGGGCGTCGCGGATCAGGGCGTCGGCGTCGAGCAGGGTGCCGAACATCGGGTCGATGGCCCGGTAGTCGGCGACGTCGTAACCGGCGTCGGCCTGCGGTGACGCGTAGAAGGGGGAGAGCCAGACGGCGTCGACGCCGAGGTCGCGCAGGTACGGGAGCCGGCTGCGTACACCTTCGAGGTCGCCCATGCCGTCACCGTTGGCGTCGGCGAAGCTGCGCGGATAGACCTGGTAGATCACCGCGTCCCGCCACCATCCGGTGTGGGTGCCGGGCGTGGAGTGGCCGGTGGGAGCAGCGAGGTGCTGGGTCATGTCATCCCTTGGAGTACGGGGTGGGGGCAGATGAGTGGTGGTGCGTGCGAGTCGAGGGCGGGTCAGGACTTCGCGGCGCCGGCCGCCAGTCCGCTGACCAGGTGGCGCTGGACCAGGTAGAAGAAGACCGCCGCGGGCAGCGCGATGAGCACCGAGGTGGCCGCCATCAGGTTCCACTGGGTGTCGTGCTCGCTGATGTACGTCTGCAGGCCGACGGCCAGCGTGTACTTGTCCGAGCTGAGCATGAAGGTGGAGGCGAAGGCGACCTCGGCCCAGGCGGTCAGGAAGGTGTAGAAGGCGGCGACCGCGAGGCCGGGCCTGGCCAGCGGGAGAATCAGCCGGTAGAAGGTGCCGAAGGGGGTGAGCCCGTCGACCCGGCCGGCCTCGTCGATCTCCATGGGGATGGTGTCGAAGTAGCCCTTGAGCAGCCAGGCGCAGTACGGCACGGCGGTGGTGCAGTAGGCCAGGATCAGCGCCCAGTAGGTGTCGAGCAGACCGAGGTTGGCGAGGATGTTGTAGAGCGGCACGATCAGGATCGCGATGGGGAACATCTGGGTGACCAGGAAGGTCCACATCAGCTGGCGGTGGCCGGGGAAGCGCATCCGGGACACCGCGTAGCCGGAGCTGGCCGCGATGAACACGCCGAGCACGGTGGTACCGAGCGAGACGATCACGGAGTTGGCGAACCACTTGAGGAAGTCGGTGTGTTCGAGAACGAACGAGTAGTTCGAAAGGCTCATCTTGCCCGCGATGGCGCCCGGGTGCAGGAAGTCGGTCTTGTCCGGGCCGAGCGAGATCCAGCCGATCCAGATCACCGGGAAGGCCGCGATGAAGCTGGCGAGGATCAGGCCGCCGTGCAGCAGGGCGGATGCGGCCCTGCTGCGCTCTCCGCGTTGCAGGGGCACCCGGCCGGTGCGGGTCTTCGGTGCGGCGGTTGCCGGGGCGGCCGTGCGGCCGGCGGTGGTGACGCTCATCGGGGTGCCTGCCTTCTCGTCGTGGGTCGCTGCGTTCACCGGAGGACTGCCTGTTCGCCGCGGGCCTGCCAGCGCCGGTAGAAGGTGGCGAACACGATGAGCATGGAGAGGACGAGTACGCCGTAGGTCGCCGCGCCCGCGTAGTCGCGGGGGGTCTGGCCGAAGCCGAGCCGGTAGGCCCAGGTGATGAGGATCTGGGTGTCCTCGCCGCCGGTGGCACCGAACAGCAGGAAGATCACGTTGAACTGGTTGAACGTCCAGATGGTGCCGAGCAGGATCACCGTGGCGCTGACCGGGCGCAGGCCCGGCAGGGTGATGTGGCGGAAGCGCTGCCAGGGGGTGGCGCCGTCCATCTCGGCCGCCTCGTACAGTTCGGCGGGCACCGCCTGCAGGCCGCCGAGCAGCGACAGCATCATGAAGGGCACCCCGACCCAGGTGTTGACCCCGATGGCGGCGACGCGCTGCCAGGTGGTGTCGCTCAGCCAGCCCGGTTCGGGCAGGTGCATGGCGCCCAACACGGTGTTCAGGATGCCGCCGTCGTCGGCGAGGATCAGCCGCCAGGAGAAGACGGTGACGAAGGTGGGGACGGCCCACGGCAGGATGAGCAGAATTCGGTAGACGGTGCGGCCGCGCATCTTGCGGTTGAGCATCATGGCGAGCGAGAGCCCGATGCCGTAGTGCAGCGTCACGCAGGCCGCGGTCCAGAAGATCGTCCAGACGAAGTGCGGCCAGAACTGGCCGTCGGCGCCGGACAGGATCTCCTGGTAGTGCTGGAGGCCGACCCACTTGAACGAGTCGGGGATGTGGTTGACGCCGATGGTGCGCCCGACGTTCTCACTGGTGGCGTCCGTGAAGGTGAGGTAGATGCCGCGGATCAGCGGGATGAGCACCAGCGCGACGAGGACGAGGACGACCGGGGCCACCATGGCCCAGGCGTACCAATGCTTGTTGTACGACTTCTTGATCCGGCCGATCGGGCCGGACCGGCCCCGGCCGGCCCCGCCCTGAACGGACCCGCCCTGCACGGCGACGGTCATCTTGGACACCTTCTCGAGTCTGCTGCTCTGCTGCTTCTGCTTGCGCTGCCGCGTGGCGGCGGCACTCCGAGCCGGACGCCCGCCCGCCCCGGTCCGGAACCGGGGCGGGCGGGCCGGTCGACGGTCAGTCGGTGAAGTCCGGCAGGAGCTTCTTGTAGCTCTTGGCGGTGGCGTCCAGACCGCTCTGCACGCTGGACTTGCCCTGCAGGATCTCCGTGTAGTTGGTCAGCAGGTCCGCGTAGAGCGAGCTGTACTCGGGCAGCGCCGGGCGGGCCTTGCCGTTCTTGAGCAGCGCCTGGAACTCCGAGACGCCCGGCTCCTTCTGGACGGCCGGGGTGACGGCGTCCGAGCGGGTCGGCAGCGTGCCGTTCTTGAGGGTGATCTCCGTCTGGGTGGCGGCGGAGGTCATGAAGCCGATGAACTTCTCCGAGGCCTTCAGGTGCTGGGCGTCCTGACCGGCGTAGGCGACCAGGTTGTGGCCGCCGAGCGGGGCGCCCGCCGTGCCGGTGGAGCCGGCCGGGACCGGGGCGATCCCCAGGTTGGCGGGGTCCTTGAAGGCCGCGCCCTTGTAGATATTCGTCAGTTCCCAGGGGCCCTGGACGATCATCGCGACCTTGCCGTTGACGAAGGCGTCCTGCATGTTCGCGTACTTGTTGGCGGTCACGTCGAGCTTGTGCACACCCGGCGCGTGCAGGAGGTCCTTGGCCTCGGTGACGGCCTTGACCGCGGGGGCGCTGTTGACCGTGATCTTCTTGGCTCCGGCGTCGACCATGTCGGTGCCCTCGCCGTACAGGAACGGCATCAGGTAGTACGAGTCGTCGTGCAGCCAGAAGCCCTCGGCGTCGGTCTTGGACTCGACGGCCTTGGCGACGGCCTTCACCTCGGCGAGGGTCGTCGGCGCCTTGTCGTAACCGGCCTTCTTCAGCAGGTCCTTGTTCCAGAGCAGCCCGAGGGTGTCGGTGACCAGCGGAACACCGTACTGCTTGCCGTCGACCTGGGCCTGCTTCAGCAGCGTCGGGTCGATCCCGCCGGCGGACGCGACCGCGGGGGTGCCGTCCAGCGGGGCCAGGAACTGCGACTTCACGAAGCCCGGCGTCCAGCCGACGTCGGAGCGCATGACGTCAGGGGCGCCCTTGCTGCCGGCCGCGGTGGTGAACTTGTTCTGCGCCGTGTCGAACGGGACGTTGACGTAGGTGACCTTGATGTCCGGGTTGGCCTTCTCGAACTTCTTGACGAGTGCCTTGTAGGTCGGGCCTTCGTTCGTCGCGTTCGAGGTGTCCCACCAGGTGATGGTGACAGGTCCGTCGGACTTGCCGCTGCCGCTGTCGCCGCCGCAAGCCGTCGCCGCGAGCGCCAGGGTCGCTACCAGAGCGGTGGCCGCTATGCCACGTCGCATGTGAACTCCTTCAACAGGTGCCGCTCCATCACGGCGCCGGGTTGTCGAGGAACGTAACAAGGATGAAAGAAGACCGAAAGACCTTGCGGAGATTTTCTGCAAGAAGCGGTCTTCGTTATCGCAGCGTGTCCGCACGGTTGCCGTAGCGACCCTTGTCAACCTGGGCTCCGAACACCAGGAAGTATCACCGACGGGGCGGCAATCAGTTCCGCAAGCTCTTGCAAGGCTGGTAATTTCGGAGTCAGCCAGCGTTGATCCCGTACGTGCATGCCTTCCGAAGGGGACCACCCATGACGCAGGAGCTCACCACCACAGCTGCCGCGCCCGCACCCGTACCGGCACCGGCGCCCGCAGGCCGGGCCGGATGGTGGCGGGACGCCGTGATCTACCAGGTCTATGTGCGGTCCTTCGCGGACAGCGACGGTGACGGCATCGGCGACCTGCGCGGCATCCGGGACCGGCTGCCGTATCTCGCGGGCCTGGGCGTGGACGCGGTCTGGCTCACCCCCTTCTACGCGTCGCCGCAGGCGGACGGCGGCTACGACGTCGCGGACTACCGGGCCGTCGACCCGCTCTTCGGTGACCTCACCGATGCGGAGGAGCTGGTACGGACCGCACATGAGCTCGGACTGCGGGTGATCGTGGATGTCGTTCCCAACCACACCTCGGACCGGCACGTCTGGTTCGAAGCGGCACTGGCCGGCGGCCCCGAGCGGGCGCGCTACCACTTCCACCCGGGAAGGGGTGAAAACGGCGAACTCCCCCCGAATGACTGGGAGTCGGTGTTCGGTGGGCCGGCCTGGACGCGCACCACGGCGGGTGACTGGTACCTCCACCTCTTCGCCCCCCAGCAGCCCGACCTCAACTGGGACAGCCCCGAGGTCCGCGAGGAGTTCGACGCGGTGCTGCGCTTCTGGCTGGACCTCGGCGTCGACGGCTTCCGCGTCGACGTCGCGCACGGCATGGTCAAGGCCGCGGGGCTGCCGGACATCGGCGCCCGCGAGCAGGCGAAGATGATCGGCTCGCAGACGCTGCCCTTCTTCGACCAGGACGGTGTGCACGAGATCCACCGCTCCTGGCGTCGCCTGCTCGACTCCTACCCGGGGGAACGCATCGGGGTCGCCGAGGCATGGGCCCCGTCCGCCGGGCGGCTGGCGCTGTACGTGCGCCCCGACGAACTGCACCAGGCCTTCAACTTCCAGTTCCTCCGGTGTCCCTGGGACGCGACCGCGATGCGCGCGGTGATCGACGAATCGCTGGCCGCCACCGCGTCCGTCGGCGCGCCCACCACCTGGGTGCTGTCCAACCACGACGTCGTACGCCATGTGACGCGGTACGGCGGCGGCGCCACCGGTCTGCGCCGGGCCCGCGCCGCCGCGCTGCTGATGCTGGCGCTGCCCGGATCGACGTACATCTACCAGGGCGACGAACTGGGGCTGCCCGAGGTCACCGATCTGCCCGACGAACTCCGCCAGGACCCGTCCTTCTTCCGGACCGCCGGGCAGGAGGGTCTCAGGGACGGCTGCCGGGTGCCGATCCCGTGGACCGAGGACGGCCCCTCGTACGGCTTCGGGCCCGGACCGGGATGGCTGCCGCAGCCGACGAGCTGGCGCAGCCGTTCCGTCGCGGCACAGTCCGGTGACCCGGACTCCACGCTCGAGCTGTACCGCGGCGCGCTGGCGCTGCGGCGCCGCCTGGCCGGCCTGGCGGCGGGACCGATGCGGTGGCTCGAAGCCCCCGACGGCGTACTGGCCTTCGGCCGTCCGGGCCTGGTCTGCACGCTCAACACCCTTGCCACGGCGGCCGAACTGCCCACCCCGGGCAAGCCGCTGCTCGCCACGTCGGCGCCCGTCGTCGCCGGTGATTCGGTGCGCATTCCCGGCGATTCCTGCACCTGGTGGGCAATCTGACATGCGCCCGGTACAGTCCAGTCCCATGACCGCACGGCTTGCCGACATCGCATCCCAGGCGGGGGTCAGTGAAGCGACGGTCAGCCGGGTGCTCAACGGCAAACCGGGGGTCGCGGCGGCCACCCGCGAATCCGTACTCGCGGCACTCGACGTGCTCGGCTACGAGCGTCCCGTGCGGCTGCGTCAGCGCAGCGCGGGGCTCGTCGGGCTGATCACCCCGGAGCTGGAGAACCCCATTTTCCCGGCGCTGGCCCAGGTCATCGGTCAGGCCCTGACCCGTCAGGGGTACACCCCGGTGCTCGCCACCCAGACCCCGGGCGGCTCCACCGAGGACGAGCTCACCGAGATGCTGGTGGACCGCGGGGTCTCGGGCATCATCTTCGTGTCCGGGCTGCACGCGGACACCACGGCCGACATGCAGCGGTACGAGAAGCTGCGCGCCCAGGGCGTTCCGTACGTCCTGGTGAACGGTTTCTCGCCGAAGGTGCAGGCACCGTTCATCTCTCCCGACGACCGGGCCGCGATGCGGCTGGCGGTCACCCACCTCGCCTCGCTGGGTCATACCAGGATCGGTCTCGCACTCGGCCCCCGGCGGTTCGTGCCGGTACTGCGCAAGATAGAGGGCTTCCAGGCCGCGATGCAGGACCGGTTCGGTCTCGCTCCGGCCGAGAGCGAGAAGCTGATCCAGCATTCCCTCTACACCCTGGAGGGCGGCCAGGCCGCCGCGTCCGCGCTGATCTCGGCCGGCTGCACGGCCGTGGTGTGTGCCAGCGACATGATGGCGCTCGGCGCGATACGGGCCGCCCGGCAGCTGGGACTCGACGTGCCGCGCGACATCTCGGTGGTGGGTTTCGACGACTCCCCACTGATAGCGTTCACCGACCCGCCCATGACGACCATCAGGCAGCCGGTCACCGCCATGGGGCAGGCCGCTGTCCGCGCCCTCCTCGAAGAGGTCGGCGGCACGCCCGCGCCGCACAGCGAATTCGTCTTCATGACGGAGCTCGTGGTCCGTGGTTCGACCGCTTCGGGCCCAGGATCCGATTCCGGGGCCGTGTCGCGTACTTCGTAAAGGCAAGCCGCTCAACATGACCCACGGACCCCGTACGTCCTACATCCACCGGCTCCGGTCTCCCGGACGGCCGCGCATCTGGCTCGAAGTGCTGCTGACCGCGGTGAGCTACTGGACGTATTCGCTGATCCGCAACGCCGTGCCGGAGCAGAGGGCGGCGGCGCTGCGCAACGCGGACTGGGTCTGGCGCACCGAACACGCGCTGGGCATCGCGGTCGAACAGAGCATCAATCACACGATGAACTCGGTGACCTGGCTGATCGTCACCATGAACTACTACTACGCGACGCTCCACTTCATCATGACGATCGGCGTCCTGATCTGGCTGTTCCGCTCCCACCCCGGCCGCTATGCGGCGGCCCGTCTGGCCCTGTTCGCCACGACGTCGGTGGCCCTCGTCGGCTACTACCTGTTCCCGCTGGCCCCGCCCCGGCTGATGAACGGCGGCCACTTCGTCGACACGGTCCTGGTGCACCACACCTGGGGCTCGATGGCCTCGGGCGACCTGAAGAACATGTCCAACCAGTACGCGGCGATGCCCTCCATGCACATCGGCTGGTCACTCTGGTGCGGGCTGATCATCTTCGCCCTGGCGGCCACGCCGTGGGTGAAGGTCCTCGGCCTCCTGTACCCGGCGACGACCCTGCTGGTGATCGTGTCCACCGCCAACCACTTCTGGCTGGACGCGGTGGGCGGGGTGCTGTGCCTGTCCTTCGGGGTGGCGCTCTCGTACGGGTGGTACGCGGCACTGCCGTATCGCCTGCCACGGCTGCCGGGATCGCCGGGCCCACGGGTCGCTGCCGCCGGCGACCGGGTCGGCCGGAGGCCGGCAGCGGCCCCTTCGGGGCCGTCCGGCTGAGCGGAGCGGGGGCAGGGCGGACCGCGGTGAACTCCGCTCACCCTGCCCCGTAGAAGCGCTCCTCCATCACGCCCCGGGCCCTGCGCGTCACCCTCCGGTAGTCGTCGAGCATGTCGCCCAGATGCCCCGCCTCGTACCCCAGATAGCGCCCCACCGCGGCCAGCTCCCGCCCGTCCGGCGGAAACGTGTCGCTGGGCCGTCCCCGCACCAGCATCACCGCGTTCCGTACCCGGGATGCCAGTACCCACGCCTCGTCCAGCGTCTGAGCGTCCTCCGTGGGGAGCAGGCCGGCCGCGTGGGCCGCCGCCAGGGCGGTGCGGGTGCGGGTGGTGCGCAGGCCGGGGACCTCCCAGCCGTGCTGCATCTGCAACAACTGCACCGTCCACTCGACATCGCTCAGCCCGCCGCGCCCCAGCTTGGCGTTCAGCGTCGGGTCCGCGCCGCGCGGCATCCGTTCGGACTCCATGCGGGCCTTGAGCCGGCGGATCTCCCGTACCGCCTCGTCACCGAGCCCCTCGGCCGGATAGCGCAGCGGATCGATCAGTTCGACGAAACTGCGGCCCAGTTCGTCGTCGCCCGCCATCGGCTCGGCGCGCAGCAGCGCCTGGCTCTCCCAGACCTGTGACCAGCGCCGGTAGTAGGCGGCGTAGGAGGAGAGGGTGCGCACCAGCGGCCCGGTCTTGCCCTCGGGGCGCAGATCGGCGTCGATCAGCAGCGGGGGGTCGGCGGTCGGCAGCTGCAGCAGCCTGCGCATCTCCTCGACCACCGCGTTCGCCGCTCGGCCCGCCTCCTGGTCGTCCACGCCCTCCCTCGGTGCGTGCACGAAGAGGACGTCCGCGTCCGAGCCGTAACTCACCTCGTGACCGCCGAAGCGGCCCATGCCGATGACCGCGAACCTGGTCGGCAGGCTGTCGCCCCACCGGGCGCGTACGGCGGCCCGCAGCGCGCCCGCGAGGGTGGCGGCGTTCAGGTCGGTGACGGCGTGGCCGACCCG
This sequence comes from Streptomyces sp. NPDC051322, assembly GCF_040689485.1. Classification (NCBI taxonomy): domain Bacteria; kingdom Bacillati; phylum Actinomycetota; class Actinomycetes; order Kitasatosporales; family Streptomycetaceae; genus Streptomyces; species Streptomyces sp. NPDC051322. The sequence goes on from NZ_JBFBAK010000001.1 coordinate 446,050, forward strand.
GTCCACCAGAGCGCCGTGGTCCGCCTCGGCGGGGCTCTCCTCGGTGCCGTACGAGCCGATGAGGTCCGCGGCGGCCGTACGGAAGAGTTCCCGGCGGCGCACCCCGCGCGCCGAGGCGACCGCCCCCTCGGGTGTCTCCGCCCGGCCGACGGCTGACATCACCTCCTGCTCCAGATGCTCCCGGCTGCGCGGCACGAGTCCCCCGCTCGCGCCGAGCAGCGCGACCGCCTCGGGGGCGCGCAGCAGCAGGTCGGGGGCGAGCCGGCCACCCGACAGCACCCTGGCGAGGTTCTCCGCGGCGGCGCCCTCGTCCCGCAGCAACCGCAGGTACCAGGGGGTCTTGCCCAGCGCGTCGGACACCTTGCGGAAACCGAGCAGACCGGCGTCCGGGTCGGCGGAGTCGGCGAACCAGCCGAGCAGCACCGGCAGCAGGGTGCGCTGGATCGCGGCCTTCCTCGACACCCCGGACGACAGCGCCTCCAGATGGCGCAGTGCGGCAACCGGATCGGCGTAACCGAGCGCTTCGAGGCGCTGTCCCGCCGCCTTGGGGCTGAGCCTGATCTCGCCGGGCGCCAGTTGGGCGACGGCGTCGAGCAGCGGCCGGTAGAAGAGCTTCTCGTGCAGTCGCCGCACCACGGTTCCGTGCCGCTTCCACGCCTTGGTGAGCTCGGTGACCGGGTCCGTACGCATCCCCATCGAGCGCCCGAGCCGGCGCAGATCCGCCTCGTCGTCCGGTACGAGGTGGGTGCGCCGGAGCTTGTAGAGCTGGATGCGGTGCTCCATGGCGCGCAGGAAGCGGTAGGCCTCGTCGAGTTGGGCGGCGTCGGCGCGGCCCACATACCCGCCGGTCGCCAGGGCGTCCAGCGCGTCCAGCGTGTTCCCGCTGCGCAGGGTGGCGTCGCTGCGGCCGTGCACCAGCTGCAGCAGCTGGACGGCGAACTCCACATCGCGCAGGCCCCCGGGTCCGAGCTTCAGCTCGCGCTCGACGAGGGCCGGGGGGATGTTGTCGACGACCCGGCGGCGCATCTTCTGGGCGTCCGCCACGAAGTTCTCCCGCTCGGCCGCCTGCCAGACCAGCGGCCTGACCGCCTCCGTGTACTCCTTGCCGAGCGCGACGTCGCCGGCCACGGCCCGTGCCTTGAGCAGCGCCTGGAACTCCCAGGTCTTGGCCCACCGCTCGTAGTAGGCGAGGTGGCTCGACAGCGTACGCACCAGCGGTCCGTTGCGGCCCTCGGGTCGGAGGTTGGCGTCCACCGGCCAGATGGTGCCCTCGATGTTCGTTTCGGAGCAGATCCGCATCAGGTGCGCGGCGAGGCGGGTGGCGGCCTGCATCGCCTTGGTCTCGGCGTCCGCGTCGGCGGGTTCGGCGACGAAGATCACGTCCACGTCGGACACGTAGTTCAGCTCGTGTCCCCCGCACTTGCCCATCGCCACCACCGCGAGCCGGCACAGCGCGGCGTCCTCCGGTGCGGCGGCCGACGCGATCGCCAGGGCGGCGCGCAGCGTGGCCGTCGCCAGATCGGCGAGTTCGGCGGCGGTCTGCCTGACGTCGGTGGTGCCGCACACGTCGCGGGCCGCGATGGCCAGCAGGCACCGCCGGTAGGCGATCCGCAGGGTCACCGCGTCGGTGGCGCCCGCGAGCCCGCGCTCGAACTCGGGCAGGCCGGGATGCAGGTCGGTCTGCTCGTACGTGACGAGCGCGTGCCAGTCGTGCGGATGCCGCGCCAGGTGGTCCCCGAGCGCCTCGGAGGCCCCGAGCACCCCGAGCAGCCGGTCCCGCAGCGGCTTGGCCGCCACCAGCGTGTCCAGCAGGGTGTGCCGTTCCTCCGGCTGCTGTGCCTCGACCATCCGCACCAGCCCGAGCAGCGCCAGATCGGGGTCCGCGGTCGCCCCCAGCGCGTCGAACAGCACCGGATCATTGCGTATGGCCGAGAGTTCCGGAACGTCGAGGAGCCGCTCGGCGGCCGCCGGATCGGTGAAACCGTGCCGCAGCAACCGCGTGAACGTACTGCCCCTGCGCCCGGACACCGTCATGCCGCCCTACCTTCTTCAGTCCGGTCTCCGAGAATATCCGGATCAGCTGGGAGCGGCCTCGCCAAGGCACGCGCAGCACGACGGACGTCATCGTGCGGGGGGCCGCCATCTGGTGCCCGAACCGCTTCCCCGGCGCACACTGGAAGAGCCGGTCGACGGGCGGCAGCCCCCGTACCTTCCCCCGTTCTTCACCCCGGCGGGTCTTCCCGCTTCGGCTCCTTCTCCCTACTCTCACGGTGCACCGCCCCCGTCACTCCCCCACCGGAGGTATCCCGTGCGCAGAAGGATCCTGCCCCGCCCCGCCATGGGACGCGGATTCCGTACCGTGGTCGCGTCCGCTCTCGGCCTCACCACCGCGTCCATCGGCCTCTGGGCCGGTCCGGGCAGCGCGTCGGCCGCGGACGCCGCAGGCACCGTACCGACCCCCGACCATGTGATCGTGGTGGTCTTCGAGAACCATGGATACGACCAGGTCATCGGCAGCTCCAACGCCCCCTACATCAACTCGCTGAAGTCCGGCGGCGCCAACCTCACGGACTCCCACGGCGAGACGCACCCGAGCCAGCCGAACTACTTCGCGCTCTTCTCCGGTTCCACCCAGGGCATCACGGACGACTCGTGCTACACGCCCGCCTTCAGCTCCGCGCCCAACCTCGCCTCCGAGCTCACCGCGGCCGGCAAGAGCTGGGCCAGCTACAACGAGTCGCTCCCGAGCCAGGGCTCGACCGTATGCAGCAGCGGCGAGTACGCCCAGAAACACAACCCGTGGTTCGGCTTCAGCAACGTGCCGACCTCGTCGGCACACACCTTCGGCCAGTTCCCCTCCGACTACTCGAAACTGCCGCAGGTCTCCTTCGTCACCCCGAACCTCTGCAGCGACATGCACGACTGCTCGGTCCGCACGGGCGACACCTGGCTGAAGGACAATCTCGGCGCCTACGCGACGTGGGCGAAGACCCACAACAGCCTGCTCGCGATCACCTTCGACGAGGACAACGGGACGGGCAGCAACAAGATCCCGACCGTTCTGTACGGCCAGCAAGTGGCCCCCGGGTCCTCGTCGTCGGTCACCTATCACCACTACGACCTGCTGCGCACCATCGAGGACATGTACGGCACCTCGCACGCCGGCCAGGCCGCGAACGCCACCGACATCACGGGCGTCTGGGCCTCCTGACCTGCCTACCGGTGCCGCATGCCCGCGTAGCAACAGGCGCGGTGCCGTCGTGGCCGAGGCTGACAACGCCAGGGCCCGGCCTACCCGCCGAACGGCCGGGCCAGCAGCAGTTCCGTGTTGTGGTCCGCCGCCGCGCCCAGCTTCGCGGTCGGCGTCGCGTACGGGTCGTTGAAGGACAGCTCGCGGTAGAGGGCTGCCAGTCCGGCCTCGGAGGTGTCGCCGAAGTCGGTGGTGTACGGGGCGGCGGACTCCACCAGGGTGGTGAACAGGGAAAGCGTTCCGTCGGTGTTGTCGGCGACCTCGATGATGCGGGCGTGCTGCGGGAAGTCGACGTGGGAGGCGGTGTTGATCTCCCAGAAGGCACGTTCGGGGACGGTGTGACCGTGCGGGGTGATCAGGTTGGCGTGGGTGTGGCCGTTCACCCACGCGACGACGTTGGGGTAGCGCTGCAGCAGGGCGACCAGTTCGGTGCCGGTGTGGCGGGCTTCGAAGATGTTGTCCGGGTCGGGCAGGGTGTTGCCCATGGTGGTGCTGGTGTGGTGGCTGAACAGGATCACCAACTGGTCCTGCGAACCGCGGCGTACGACGTGGCCGTCGGCGTCGTACCAGTGGGTGCTGTACGCCTGGAGGACGGACTCCAGCCAGTGCAGTTGCGCCGTGCCGATCGAACCGTCCGCCCAGCCGGCCCGGTTGGTGGTGTCCAGGCTGATGCCCAGCACACCGTCGGAGACGGGGAAGGTGTAGTACAGCTTGCCGCTGGAGGCGGCGGCCGGGGTGAAACCGTGGCCGACCGGGCCAGGACCCGTGTGTGCGGGGTCCAGGTGCGCCTTGGCGAACTGCTTGGGTGTGAAGGGCGCGCGGCGGGCGTCCGGGGTAACGCGGCGGACCGGGCCGCCGGCCAGCAGTCGGGCGAGCAGCAGGGCGGCCTGCGCCGGGTCGTGCAGGATGGCGTCGGCCAGTTTTGCGGCGGTGGCGTCGTCGACACCCTCGATCTTGCGGTCGCCCGTGTACAGGGAGTTCAGCAGGCCGAGATCGGGCAGCGTGCCCTCGATGCTGTCGTCGTGGTTGCCGACCGTGGTGTACCAGGGTGTCCGGAGACCGGGCGCGGTGAAGGGCCGGCCGGAGGCCGACAGGAAGCCGGGGACCTGCGGGAAGCCGGCCTTCTTGTAGTCGTCGAGGAACGCGGACTCCGGGTTCCAGTAGCCGGTGGAGCCGGAGTTCTGGACGCCCTCGTAGCGGTCCGGGTCGCCGGTGTTCGGGGTGATGCTGCCGCCGCTCATCACCGACAGGTACCAGTCGAGCTCGACCAGTTCGTGGTTGTCGGTGTTGTCGCCGGTCGCCATGACCAGGGAGAAGGGGCGGCCGGTGTACGGGCCGCCCGCCAGGGCGTTGACACGCTCCACCAGCGAGGCCGCGCCGCGCACGGTGAGCGCTTCGTGCGGCCGGTAGGCGGAGTCGATGGCGCGGGCCAGGTACTCGAAGCGCACCGGGGACTCGGTGTCGGCCAGATGCAGGTCGGTGAACTGGACGAATGACGCGAGCCCGGTGCGCCGGGCGTCCCGACCGGTGCTGCCCGCCGCGAGCTCGGTCCGTACGACCAAGGGCCAGCCCGGCCCGGCGGCCAGCCGGCGGTACGAGCCCGTGCCGGTCGGTGCGGCGGCCTGCTCCAGCGTGGTGCCCGCGGTCCGGACCGCCCTGGCAGCGGTGCCGGCCACCGCGCGGTCCCGCTCCGCGGCGGACGCGAACCGGCCGTCGGCCAGGGTCAGTGCCGTTGCGGCGGCCACGGCTGATGTACCGGTGACGAACTGGCGTCTGCTGTAGGGGCGCATGCCGGATCTCCTGGGGGTGAGGCGAGCGTGCGGGCTGTGTGCGCCGACCGCACAGCCGTCGGCGCACACAGATGTATTACCAGTCGGTAATACCCAACCGCCAGAGTGCGGCGTCCCGTTGGTGGCCGCCGAGCAGCTAGTTGCGCCAGGTGTCGCTCACCGACACCGTGCCGCCCGAGGAGACGGTGGCCGTACGGTTCGCGCCTGATTCCCAGGTGACGTTTCCACTCGCGTCCTTGCGGATGTACTTGTACTCGAAGGAGGTGCCGGCGGCCATCGGCACGGTCAGCTTCCAGACCGGGTAGCTCGCCGAGGACAGCAGCAGGGCCTTGCCGGTGTCCCAGTTGCCGAGGGCGGAGTTGTTGCCGGTGACGTAGATGTTCTGGCCCATCACGGTGGTGGCGTTCACCGCGAAGGAGGCGCCGCTCGCCGGATCGGTGGTGCCGCCGCCGTTTCCGGACCCCGTGCCGGCGCAGGAGCTCGCGGCGTAGAGGGCGACCGCGTCGTTGGAGCCGATGCTGGCGGTGAACGTGCCGTCGGAGCCGACCGTGTACGTCGTGCCGCTGTGCTCGACGTCGCAGTAGGTGCCGCCGGGCAGGGAGGTGTCGAAGCTGCGGGTCAGTGAGCTGCCTTCATGGTTGATCGCCACGAAGCCCTTGCTGCCGCGGCCGAAGGCGATGGCGTTGCTGCCGTCGGACCACCAGTTGGTGACCCCGGTGCCGGAGACCGCGTTGCGGAAGCCGACCATGTTGGCGATCTGCGGCCAGGCGTGCTGGCACTTCCAGCCGTCGCTGTAACAGGCGTTGACGGTGCCGCCGTTGGGCGGGCCCGCGTCGTTGTTGGAGAACTCGTACCCGGAGTAGACATTGGGCGAGCCGTACGGCCAGGCCAGCATGAAGACGTTGGCCAGGGTGTAGGTGGCGTTGTCCTTGTAGCTGAGGGTGGAGCCGTTGCGTTCGGTGTCCCAGTTGTTCACGAAGGTGCGGCTCTTGTCACTGGCCAGGTAACCCGCGCCCCAGGACTGGCCCCAGTTGCTGAGGGAGGACAGCTTCTCGCTGCCGAAGATCCGCTTGAGGTCGTAGGCGCCCTGGAAGGCGTCAACGTCGCCGGTTCCGGTGTACTCGCCCGGCTGGACCGCCTCACCCGCGCCGTAGATGACTTCCTGGGCCCAGTAGATGTTCGGGTCGGAAAGCTTGGACTTGACGGCCGCGAGGTCGGAGGCCGCCATGTGCTTGGCGGCGTCGATGCGGAAACCGTCCACGCCGAGCGAGATCAGGTGGTTCAGGTACGCGGCGATCGTGCCGCGTACGTAGTCGCTGCCGGTGTTCAGGTCGGCCAGGCCGACGAGTTCGCAGTTCTGGACGTTGTTCCGGTCGCCGTAGTTGTTGATGTCGGTGCGGCAGGAGTGGAAGTCCTGGTCCTGGTAGTACCCCGGGTAGTTGTACTTGCTGTAGCTGGTGCCGCCGGTGCCCGTCCCGGAGCCCGACGACATGTGGTTGATGACGGCGTCGGCGACCACCTTCACGCCCGCGCTGTGACAGGTGTTCACCATGTTCCGGAACGAGCTCTCGTCACCGAGCCGTCCCGCGATCTTGTAGCTGACCGGCTGGTACGAGGTCCACCACTGGTCGCCCTGGATGTGCTCGGAGGCCGGGGACACCTCGACGTAGCCGTAGCCGGCCGGGCCGAGGCTGTCGGTGCAGGCCTTGGCCACCGAGTCGTACTTCCACTCGAACAGGGTGGCCGTGACGTCCTTACTGCCCGGCGGCGTCGCCTGCGCGGACTGCTGCGCCGTGAAGCTCAGACCGGTCGCGGCGAGCAGCACCGCCAGTCCGCCGCGTACGGCGCTGCTGCGTATGCCTCTGCTTCTCATGAATGTCATGAGCGGCTCCTTCGGGAAGACGAGCACAGCCCACATGAGGGCCGCGCCCAGGAGCCTCCCGCCGCAGCGATGAACACGTCAAGGTACTTGCAGCAACTTTCAACGAATTGCTGCAACTCTTTTCAGACCTTCGCCGGGAAGACCCCCTCCCCCAGTGGCAACCGTCAGCAAGGCCGGCGCAGACCCTGACGAGGAGCGCAACCAGTCGGCGAACGTCGTAACGGGGGTCCCGATCGGCGACGCGACACTCCGCCCGCGCTGCTCGACCCGGCACTGCGGCGCCGCTGACCCCCGGAGGGGGACGCCGCCCACCTGATGTCGCCCTTCGCCGGCGAGGGCGTCAGCCTCTCCGGCGAAGGGCTCGGTAGCGGTACCGTCAGTCCGTGCCCGACTCCATCGCGGCGCGGTCCAGCAGTTCCTCGTCACCGGAGACCTCGCCCCGCGAGGCGATGGCCTCGGCGCCGCCTTCCGGCATCGTGCCGATCAGACCGGTGGCCGCCGCCTGCGCCGCGCCGACCAACACGGGGTGGGTCGTGCCGACGATGCCGAGGCCGGCGTACTGCTCGAGCCGGGAACGCGAGTCGGCGATGTCGAGGTTGCGCATGGTGAGCTGGCCGATCCGGTCCACCGGGCCGAACGCCGAGTCCTCGGTGCGCTCCATCGACAGCTTGTCCGGGTGATAACTGAACGCCGGTCCTGTGGTGTTGAGGATCGAGTAGTCCTCACCGCGCCGCAGCCGCAGGGTCACCTCGCCGGTGACCGCCGAGCCCACCCAGCGCTGCAGCGACTCGCGGACCATCAGCGCCTGCGGGTCCAGCCAGCGGCCCTCGTACATCAGCCGGCCGAGGCGCCGGCCCTCGCTGTGGTAGTGCGCGAGGGTGTCCTCGTTGTGGATCGCGTTGACGAGGCGCTCGTACGCGGCGTGCAGCAGCGCCATGCCGGGCGCCTCGTAGATGCCGCGGCTCTTCGCCTCGATGATCCGGTTCTCGATCTGGTCCGACATACCCATGCCGTGGCGGCCGCCGATCGTGTTCGCCGCCATCACCAGGTCGATCGGAGAGGCGAACTGCTCGCCGTTGATCGTCACCGGACGGCCCTGGTCGAAGCCGATCGTCACATCCTCGGTGGCGATCTCGACCGAGGGGTCCCAGAACCGCACACCCATGATCGGTTCCACGGTCTCCACGCCGGTGTCGAGGTGCTCCAGCGTCTTGGCCTCGTGGGTGGCGCCCCAGATGTTGGCGTCCGTCGAGTACGCCTTCTCGGTGCTGTCGCGATACGGCAGCCCGTGCGCGACCAGCCACTCCGACATCTCCTTGCGGCCGCCCAGCTCGGAGACGAAGTCGGCGTCGAGCCACGGCTTGTAGATGCGCAGGTGCGGGTTGGCCAGCAGCCCGTAGCGGTAGAACCGCTCGATGTCGTTGCCCTTGAACGTCGAGCCGTCGCCCCAGATCTGCACGTCGTCCTCGAGCATCGCCCGGACCAGCAGGGTCCCGGTGACGGCGCGGCCGAGCGGCGTGGTGTTGAAGTAGGCACGGCCGCCCGAGCGGATGTGGAACGCGCCGCAGGCGAGCGCGGCCAGGCCCTCCTCCACCAGTGCCGCCCGGCAGTCGACCAGGCGCGCGATCTCGGCACCGTAGTTCTTCGCACGGCCGGGCACCGAGGCGATGTCGGGCTCGTCGTACTGGCCGATGTCGGCGGTGTAGGTGCACGGGACGGCACCCTTGTCGCGCATCCACGCGACCGCGACGGAGGTGTCGAGGCCGCCCGAGAAAGCGATGCCGACGCGCTTGCCGGCGGGCAGGGAGGTGAGAACCTTAGACATAGGAAGATAATGCACTCAAACGCATGATTATGCAAACCTGGCCTGCGTAAGCCCTGGGCTACCGCCATGACGGCGGCGCCCAGGGATTCCGTTACAGCACCGGCAGGCTCTTCCGCAGTTCGTAGGCGGTGACCTCGGAGCGGTACTCCTCCCACTCCTGCTTCTTGTTGCGCAGAAAGAAGTCGAAGACATGCTCGCCCAGCGTCTCGGCGACCAGCTCGCTGCGCTCCATCAGCGAGATCGCCTCGCCCAGGTTCTGCGGCAGCGGCTCGATGCCCATCGCGCGGCGCTCCCCGTCGGACAGGGCCCAGACGTCGTCGTCGGCGCCGGCCGGGAGCTCGTAGCCCTCCTCGATGCCCTTGAGACCCGCCGCGAGCAGCAGCGCGTACGTCAGGTAGGGGTTGGCGCCGGAGTCGATGGAGCGGACCTCGACCCGCGCCGAGCCGGTCTTGCCGGGCTTGTACATCGGGACGCGGATCAGCGCCGAGCGGTTGTTGTGGCCCCAGCAGATGTACGAGGGGGCCTCGCCGCCCGCACCCGCGCTGCGGGTCGAACCGCCCCAGATGCGCTTGTAGGAGTTGACCCACTGGTTGGTGACCGCGGAGATCTCGGCGGCGTGCTGCAGCAGGCCGGCGATGAAGGAGCGGCCGACCTTGGAAAGCTGGTACTCGGCGCCCGACTCGTAGAAGGCGTTGCGGTCGCCCTCGAAGAGGGAGAGGTGGGTGTGCATGCCGGAGCCGGGGTATTCGCTGAACGGCTTCGGCATGAAGGTGGCCTGGACGCCCTGCTCCAGCGCGACCTGCTTCATGACCAGGCGGAAGGTCATGATGTTGTCGGCGGTCGACAAAGCGTCGGCGTACCTGAGGTCGATCTCCTGCTGGCCGGGGGCGCCCTCGTGGTGGCTGAACTCGACCGAGATGCCCATCGATTCGAGCATGGTGATCGCCTGCCTGCGGAAGTCCATGCCGACGTTCTGCGGGGTGTGGTCGAAGTAGCCGGAGTTGTCCGCGGGGGTGGGGCGGGTGCCGTCGAGCGGCTTGTGCTTCAGGAGGTAGAACTCGATCTCGGGGTGGGTGTAGAAGGTGAATCCGAGATCCGACGTCTTGGCCAGGATCCGCTTCAGTACGTAGCGCGGGTCCGCGAAGGACGGGGAACCGTCCGGCATCAGGATGTCGCAGAACATCCGTGCCGAGCCGGGCGCCTCGGCGCGCCAGGGCAGGATCTGGAAGGTGCTGGGGTCCGGCTTGGCGATCATGTCGGACTCGTACACACGGGCGAAGCCCTCGATGGCGGAGCCGTCGAAGCCGATGCCTTCGTCGAAGGCCTGCTCCAGCTCGGCGGGGGCCACGGCGACCGATTTCAGGAACCCGAGGACGTCGGTGAACCACAGCCGTACGAAGCGGATGTCACGCTCCTCCAGCGTCCGGAGCACGAATTCCTGCTGTTTGTCCATGTCTACCGTCCTACCCATCCTTGCCGGTCAGTCACCTGCTCCCACGCCGCCGGAGACACCGGGGCTCATGAGCATCCCACCACACGATTTCAGGCATGTTGCGAACCTGCGTCCGAACATCTCCATTGTGCTGTGCATCGGGGCGGCAGGGCGCACGGGGCCGCGCTACCACCACGTCAGGCCACCGAGCAGCGCCGCACCGGCGACCAGCCACGCGACGTAGTCACCGATGTGACCGGAGTGCAGGCGGCGCAGCGGGGCCGCCCAGTCGCGGCCGGCCACCCGGTCGCTGCCGCGCTTGGAGCCTCGCACGGCGTACCCGGCGAGGGCGGCGGCGAGAGCCGTGGACAGCAGTCCGAGCAGCAGACCGGACGTCGTCCACGCCGGGTCGTGCGGTGCCTTGCCCGGCAGCGCCTCGTCCAGTGCGTGGCCGACGGAACGGGCGAAGCCGGGCACCAGACCGACCGTGAGCGCTGCGGCCAGCAGCAGGGAGGGGACGGCGAGCATGGTGTCCGGGACCCGGGCGAGCATCCCGCCGGTTTCCGGTTCCTCGGACTCGCCGCTGGTCTCGTACTGCTGGCTGTCGGTGAGCCGGGGACCGAGCCCGCCGAAGACCCGTGCGGCGACGCGCAGCACCGTGGCGCCGGTGACGGCCGAGACCAGGACGCAGACCACCGCGAGCGGTCCGCCTGCCGATTCCTCCAGCACCGCCTTGCCCAGCGCCGTACCGAACGGCGGCAGCCCGGCCAGCGCGAGCCCGCCGACTGTGAAGAGCGCGCCCACGATGGGCAGTTCCCGCCCACGCCCGTGCAGTTCGTGCTCGTCGATGGAGCCGTAACGGTCGAGGAGGATGCCGGCGCAGGCGAAGAGCGCCGCCTTCACCCCCGCGTGCCCGATCACGTACAGCGCGACGCCGCCGGCGCCCTCGGGGGTGAGCAGTCCGAGCCCGATGAGGAAGAGGCCGGTGTGCGCGACGGTCGAGAAGGCGAGCAGCCGCTTGATGTGGCGCTGTTGCCAGCACATGACCGCGCCGGTCAGCGCAGTCAGCACGCCCAGCGCGACCAGGGCGCGTTCGGCGTCGGCTGCTGGGATGCCGCCGCTGCCGCCGAAGACGGTCCAGTAGATCCGCCCGATGCCGTACACGCCGAGCTCCACCATCACGCCGGAGAGCAGCATGCAGACCGGGGTGGGCGCGACGGCGTGGGCGTCGGGGAGCCAGAAATGGAAGGGTACGGCGGCCGCTTTGACCAGCAGGCCGGTGAGGATCAGGACGAAAGCGGCGAGGACGAGTGCGTCCGGACCGCCCTGGGCGTCCAGGTGCCTGCCGATGGCGTGCATGCCGAGTTCGCCGGTGCGGGCGTAGAGCAGCACGATCCCGAGCAGGGTGGCGTAGGCCCCGAGGGAGTTGACGACACCGAAGGTCAGCCCGCCCTGAACGGCTTTCGCCGTCTCCACCCGGTAGCCGGTGAGTGCGTAGGCCACCACGCTCATCAGCTCGAAGAAGACGAACGCGTTGAAGAGGTCCCCGGTGAGGACGAATCCGCACATGCCGGCCTGGAAGACCAGGACCAGGGCGGGGAACGCCCCGGCGTGCCGCACCGGCGGCTCGTCGAAGTAACGCCAGGAGTAGGCCAGTACCGCCACCACCAGCAGGGAGACGAGCGCGGTGAGGCCGAGTGCGAGCGGGTCGCCGAGCAGGACGATGCCCACGCTCCGCCCGTGGTACGGGGTCCAGCCGCCGACCCATTCGGTGCCGGCGCCGTGCGGGTGCGCGAGGAGGAGGACGGCGAGCGCCGCGGTGCCCGCCGCGAAGGCGACCCCCACCGCCTCGCCGACGAGCCGCGGCACCCATCGGCCGGCGGCGACCAGCAGGGCGGCGCCGAGCAGCGGCAGGGCGACGATCAGCGGGAGCAGCTGCTGGGGATGGCTCATCCGCGCAGCTCGGAGAGTTCGTCGGGGTCGACCGTGCCGTGGCGTTTTTCGACCTGGATGACCAGCGCGAGCAGCAGCGCGGTGACGGTCGCGCCGACCACCACGTCGGTCAGGGTCAGTGCCTGCACGACGGGATCCACCACGGTGCGGGTGCCCGGCGTGACGTCGGAGAACACCGGGGCGGTGGAACGGTCGCGGTAGCCGACGGCCAGCAGCAGTACATAGGTGGCGGTCTGGCAGACGGCGAGGCAGCCGACCGCGTGGATGAGGTTGCGGCTGGTGGCGAGGCCGTAGACACCGATGAGGAAGATCCAGGCGGCGACCAGGTAGGGCAGTACGGACATCATTTCTCGTCGGCCTCCTCGATTTCCAGGGCCTGGTCCAGGAATCCGGCGAGCAGCACGACCACGGCGCAGGCGACCTCCATGCCGACGGCGGCGTTCAGCAGCGGGACGGTTCCGCCCGACGCGAGCATGTTGAACGTTCCGCGCGGCAGGAAGTCGGCGAGGAAGGACGTCCCCCAGAGCACCCCCGCGATGCCGAGGACCAGATAGGCACCCTCCCCCGCGGCGTCCCCCACCTTGAACACGTCCGTGGGGCGGATGCGCTCCAGCGCCGGGTAGTCCACCGCGATGTAGAGCAGGTGAAGGGCGGTCGCGGCGACCACGCCGCCCTGGAAGCCACCGCCTGGACTGAGCTGGCCGTGCGCGACGACGTACAGGCCGGTGAGCAGCGTGACGGGCAGGGCGATCAGCGCGTAGCGGCGGACCGGCGGCAGCACTGGGGCGGGTTCCGGTTGGTGCTGCCGTTCGTCGCGGGTCTGCCGCAGCAGTACGACGGTGCCCAGGACGGCGACGAAGAGGATGCTCTCCTCCCCCATGGTGTCGAAGGCCCGCTGGTCGAAGTTGACGGACGAGACGACGTTGGCGGTGTGCCGGGCCAGTGCGGCCCGGACGGCGCGTTCGCCGTACGGGTGGGAGGCGCCGCCGAAGTCCGGCAGCCGGAAGCAGGCCAGGGCGAGCAGCACGGCGAGTCCGGCGCCGCCGATGACCAGCACCCACATCCGGGTCCGGCGGGTCATCCGGCCCGCCCCTGCCGTCCGCTCCGTCCCGGCTGCTCTGGCTCGCCGGGCCGGCGCTTGCGCCGGGTCTTCCGTACCGAGAGGAGCAGCAGCAGCGGGGTCAGCGCAGAACCCACCGCCAGCTGGGAGAGCGCGACGTCCGGAGCCTGCAACACGGTGAACAGGACGGCGAGCGCGAGACCGAGTACCGACAGGACCAGTGCCTGCCGCGCCGGGTCGCGCACCAGTACGGCCGCGGTGGCGGCGACCGCGACCAGCAGCAGAGCGATGACGGTCACGGCGTCACTCATCGGGCACCATCTCCGGGATCGGGTCGTCCAGGGCGCGGGCGGCGACGACGTTTCCGGCGATCAGCAGCGCGCCGATCACCAGCAGCTTCACCATTCCCCTGCCGGGCCCGGTGGCCACGCAGAGCGGCAGCACGACCAGCAGCGTGGCCACCACGGCCGGCCAGGTGGTCCGGCTGCTGCGCGGCGGGTCTTCCGCCAGCTCGTCGGCGAGCAGCCGGGCGTACACCAGGGTGCCCACCGGGCCGAGCAGCGAGAGGACGAGCCCGAGGTCCACATAGGCAGTGCGGTGGTATCCCCGGGCGAGCAGCAGCAGCGCGAGGCAGGTCAGCAGGGTCGCCAGGTTCTGGGCGACGACCCGGCGGCGCACCGGGCCGGTGGCCACGCCCCACAGGGCGGGGCCGACTCCGCACAGCAGCAGTGCGGCGGCCGCCGCGAGCCAGCCGTTCACCGGTGCTTCACCGCCCTGCGGGCGCCGCAGGCGGCGGCCGCCGCGAACAGCGCGGCGGCCGCTCCGACCAGCACCTCCAGCGGGTCGACAGTGCTGATGAACATCAGCCACAGCACCATCAACGCCGCCCACCAGCCCAGCAGTTCGGCTGCGAGCGCATACCTGTGCGTCACGTTTCCACCTCCGCTCGCCCGTACCCGGGCAACAGTGCCGTACTCCTGGCATGATCTGAGCCCCTGCTTCGCTGGTACCCCGAAGGACGTAACCGATGGCCTCGCCGAAGAGCGCGAAGAACGATCCGAACGCGCAGCACGATCGCAGGCTCCGCATAGCGGAGTTGCGCCGAGCGGAGAAGTCGCGTGAACGCCGTGTCCGCGTCATCGCGATCACCGTGAGCCTGGTGGCGGTGGCCGGCCTGATCGGGTTCGGCACGTACATCGTCAGCAATCGGTCCGGCGGCGGCGCTTCGGACAGCAAGGCCGACGGCGGTACGGCCGCGGGTCCGATCAAGGGCGAGAAGGACTGGGACGTCAAGCAGCTGACCCGCAACCATGTCACCACGCCGGTCAGCTATCCGATGAAGCCGCCGGTGGGCGGGGATCACAACCCGGTGTGGATGAACTGCGACGGGGACGTCTACAAGAAGGCGATCCCCGACATGAACGCCGTGCACTCACTGGAGCACGGCTCGGTCTGGGTGACCTACACCGGCAAGGCCGCCGCGTCCGATGTGGCGAAACTCGGCGCGAAGGTGGCGAAGACGCCCTACTCCCTGATGAGTCCGTACCCGGGCCAGGCCGGGGCGATCATGCTGAGCGCCTGGGGCAAACAGCTGACGGTGGACGGCGCCGACGACCCGCGGGTGAACCAGTTCTTCACCAAGTACGTGCAGGGCCCGCAGACTCCGGAACCCGGTGCGGCGTGCACCGGCGGGCGGGACGGCTCATGACCCGCGGCACCCGGCTGACCGCCGTCACCGCCGCCGTTCTGGTGGTGCTGTGTGCGGCGGCCGCGACCATGGCCTTCACGATGGACGGCCGGAGCAGGCCGGCGGCGCGCACACCCACCGCGGACTCCCCGGACGCCGGTTTCGCCCGCGATATGTCGATTCATCACCAGCAGGCCGTGCAGATGTCGTTCATCGTCCGGGACCGCACGAAGAACGCCGACGTCCGCCGCCTGGCCTATGACATCGCCAACACCCAGGCCAACCAGCGCGGCATGATGATGGGCTGGCTCGATCTCTGGGGGCTGCCGGTGACCGAGGCGGGCACGCTGCCGATGCAGTGGATGGGTATGGCCGTGGAACCGTCGACCGACGGGGCCCTGATGCCGGGCATGGCGACCCGGGCGCAGCTGGCCGCACTGCGCCGGCTGAGCGGCCGACAGGCAGAGGTCCGCTACCTCCAGTTGATGACGGCCCATCACCAAGGCGGCATCCATATGGCGGAAGGATGCGTCCACCTGTGCAAGGTCCCCACGGAGCGGAAATTCGCGCAGGGAATGGTGACCTCCCAGCAGTCCGAAGTGCGGCTGATGTCCGACATGTTGAAGGCGCGAGGGGCTTCGTCGACCGCGGCCCCGGGGGCCGGTTCATGACCCTTCCTTGATCTTTTCTTGACGATCGAATACCCCTGGCATGCACAGTTCATGGGGCAAGGTGTGGCGTACACGCGTACCCGCGTACTCGCGACGAACCGCACCACAGGGGGTTCCATGAGATCCAGCCGCGCCACACTGCGCGCCGGCCTCAGCGTGGCAGCAACACTGCCTCTGCTGGCCGGCGCGCTGGCCCTGTCCACACCCAGCGCCAGCGCCGACAACGGCTCGGGCCGCCACCTACTGCAGGGCACCAAGCCGCTGTGGGCGACCGCACGGGCCGACCGCGGCGCCACCGCCGGCTCCGGCAAGGTCAGCGCGCGCGTCTATCTGGCCGGGCGCGACGCCCAGGGCCTGACGGCGTACGCCAAGGAGGTGTCGGACCCGCAGTCCGCTTCCTACGGGAAGTACCTGACGGCCCGCCAGGCGCAGGCCCGCTTCGGTGCGACGCCGGGGCAGATCAAGCAGGTCACCAGCTGGCTGAAGGCCTCCGGGCTGGAAGTCACCGGGACGAACCAGCACTACATCTCGGTCAGCGGTGCCGTGTCGGCCGCCGAGAAGGCCTTCTCCACCCAGCTGCACAATTACCGCAAGGGCAGCAGGACCTACCGGGCCCCGACGACGACGGCCTCCGCGCCCGGCTCGCTGCAGGACGCGGTGCTGACGGTCGTCGGCCTCGACAACGCCCCGCACTACGTCAAGCACGACGACACGCTGCCGCCGCCGGACGCGGTCTTCCGCAACGCGGGGCCGTTCTCCACGTACTACGGCTCCAACGTCAACCAGAAGCTGCCGAGCGTCGACGGGGTCAAGGCCCCGTACGCGATCAAGGGCTACACCGGCAAGCAGCTGCGTTCGGTCTACGGGGCGGGCAACAAGAGCGGCAAGGGCGTCACCGTCGCCATCACCGACGCCTACGCCTCGCCGACCATCGCCGACGACGCGAGCCGGTACGCCGCCAGGAACGGTGACGGCCACTACGGCGGCGGCCAGTTCTCGCAGGTCCTTCCCAGCGACTACACCGACACCGAGGCGTGCGGCGCGGCCGGCTGGTACGGCGAGGAGACGCTCGACGTCGAGGCGGTGCACGCGGTGGCACCGAAGGCGGACATCGTCTACGTCGGCGCGGCGTCCTGCAACGACAACGCGCTGCTCGACTCGCTCGGCAAGATCGTCGACAACCGGCTCGCCGACATCGTCTCCAACTCCTGGGGCGACATCGAGGCCAACGAGACCCCGGCCGTCGCCGCCGCTTACGACCAGGTCTTCCAGCTGGGCGCCATCGAGGGCATCGGCTTCTACTTCTCCTCCGGCGACAACGGTGACGAGGTCGCCAACACCGGTACGAAGCAGGTCGACACCCCGGCCAACTCCGCCTGGGTGACGGCGGTCGGCGGCACCTCGCTGGCTGTCGGCAAGCACGACGACTACCAGTGGGAGACCGGCTGGGGCACGCTGAAGGCGAGCCTCGCGGCCGACGGCAAGAGCTGGGCCGGCTACCCCGGCCCGTACACCAGCGGCGCGGGCGGCGGCACCAGCAAGACCGTGGCGCAGCCGTTCTACCAGCGCCATGTCGTCCCGTCGGAGCTCTCGAAGGCCAACGGCGGCAAGGCCATGCGCACCGTGCCGGACATCGCCGCGGTCGCCGACCCGACCACCGGTTTCCTGGTCGGACAGACCCAGACCTTCCCCGACGGTTCGCAGCAGTACAGCGAGTACCGCATCGGCGGCACCTCGCTGGCGGCTCCGGTCATCGCAGGTGTGCAGGCGCTGGCGCAGCAGGGGCGGTACGGCATCCCGATCGGGTTCGCCAACCCGTCGATCTACGCCCGCTCCGGCAGCCGGCTCTTCCACGACGTCACCGACCAGCCGCGGGGCGTCCACCACGACCTCGCGAACGTGCGGGTCGACTACGCGAACTCCTTCGACGCGTCCGACGGACTGCTGACGTCGCTGCGCAGCATCGGCCACGATTCCTCGCTGGCCGCGACCAGGGGATACGACGTGGTGACGGGTGTCGGCTCGCCGGCCCCGGGCTACGTGGCGTCGTACGACCTGTTCCACCGGTAAGCCTCCGCTTCCGCGGGAGCCGATCAGGCCCGCCGCCCCGTCCCCGCCGGATCATCCGGTGGGGGCGGGGCGGCACTGTGTCGCAGGAGACAGGCCGAGGGACCGTCCGCAAAGACATCGCGTCAGACAGACGATTACACTGGGCGGCGTGCCTCAACTACGCCTCGCACTGAATCAGATCGACTCGACCGTCGGTGACCTCGCCGGGAACACCGAGGCGATCGTCCACTGGACCCGGCACTCCATCGAGCAGGGCGCGCATCTGGTGGCGTTCCCCGAGATGGTGCTGACCGGCTACCCCGTCGAGGACCTCGCCCTGCGGTCGTCCTTCGTCGACGCCTCCCGGGCCACGCTGCGCGCGCTCGCGGTGCGGCTGGCCGACGAGGGGTTCGGGGAGGTCCCCGTCGTCGTCGGCTACCTGGACCGCACCGAGCAGGCGCAGCCCCGCTACGGGCAGCCGGCCGGCGCGCCGCGCAACGCCGGGGCGGTGCTGCACCGCGGGGAGGTCGCGCTGACCTTCTCGAAGCACCACCTGCCGAACTACGGCGTCTTCGACGAGTTCCGCTACTTCGTCCCCGGCGAGACCCTGCCGATGGTCCGGGTGCACGGCGTCGATGTGGCGCTCGCCATCTGCGAGGACCTCTGGCAGGACGGCGGCCGGGTGCCGGCCACCCGTTCCGCCGGGGCGGGGCTGCTGATCTCCATCAACGCCTCGCCGTACGAACGGAACAAGGACGACCAGCGTCTGGAGCTGGTCCGCAAGCGGGCCCAGGAGGCCGGCTGCACCACCGCGTATGTGGCGATGACCGGCGGCCAGGACGAGCTGGTCTTCGACGGTGACTCGATCGTCGTCGACAAGGGCGGCGAAGTGATCGCCCGCGCCCCGCAGTTCACCGAGGGCTGTGTGGTGCTCGACCTGGAGCTGCCCGCCGCGGGTCCGGTGCCGTCCGGGGTGGTCGACGACGGGCTGCGGATCGAGCACGTCACCCTCTCCGGCGAGCCGCTGCCCGCCTACCCCGCCGAGGTGACCGGCGGATACGCCGACCGGCTGGAGGCCGACGAGGAGCTCTACACCGCGCTGGTCGTCGGACTGCGCGCGTATGCCGCCAAGAACGGCTTCGGCTCGGTGCTGATCGGGCTCTCCGGCGGCATCGACTCCGCGCTGGTGGCCGCCATCGCGTGCGACGCGCTCGGCGCGAAGAACGTGTACGGCGTGTCGATGCCCTCCAAGTACTCCTCGGAGCACTCCAAGGACGACGCGGCCGAGTTGGCCAGGCGCACCGGACTCAACTACCGGACCGTGGCGATCGAGCCGATGTTCGACGCGTACATGGGGTCGCTGGCGCTCACCGGCCTCGCCGAGGAGAACCTGCAGTCGCGGCTGCGCGGCACGACCCTGATGGCCCTCTCCAACCAGGAGGGCCAGATCGTGCTCGCGCCGGGCAACAAGTCCGAACTCGCGGTGGGTTACTCCACGTTGTACGGCGACTCGGTCGGGGCTTACGGGCCGATCAAGGACGTGTACAAGACGGCGATCTTCCGGCTCGCCGAATGGCGCAACCGGGCCGCCCGGGAGCGGGGACAGACCCCGCCCATCCCGGAGAACTCCATCACCAAGCCGCCGAGCGCCGAACTGCGTCCCGGCCAGGTGGACACCGACTCGCTGCCCGACTACGAGGTGCTCGACGCGATCCTGGCGATGTACGTGGACGCGGACCAGGGCCGGGACGCCATCGTCGCGGCCGGGTACGACGGTGATCTGGTGACGAAGACGCTGCGGATGGTGGACACCGCCGAGTACAAGCGTCGTCAGTACCCGCCGGGCACCAAGATCTCGGCCAAGGGGTTCGGCAAGGACCGGCGGCTGCCGATCACGAACCGCTGGCGCGAGACGAGCTGAGTTCCCGCTCCGCCCGGGGGCCTTCCGCGACCACGCGGGAGGCCCCCTTCGGCGTACCTCGGTCCAGCAGACCCGCGGTCACCGCGATGGCCAGGCCCACCACCGCGAGCACCGCGCCGACCAGCGCGGGGGACATCCAGCCCCAGCCGGCGGCGATGGCCACCCCGCCGAGCCAGGCGCCGCCGGCGTTGGCCAGGTTGAAGGCGGAGTGGTTGGACGCGGAGGCCAGGGTCGGGGCGGACCGCGCCTTGTTCATCACCAGCATCTGCAGAGGCGTGGTGGTCATGAAGCCGACCGCGCCCAGGATCACCACGGTGACCAGGGCGGCCCACTTCACATGGACGGTGAAGTCGAAGGCGACCAGCACCAGGGCCAGCGCCCCGAGCGAGCCGTACAGGGTGGGCCGCAGCGCACGGTCGGTGAGCGGTCCGGCGGCCAGCGCGCCCAGGGTCATTCCGATACCGAAGAGTGCGAGCACCACGGTCACCGAGGACTCGGAGAAGCCCATCACCTGGGTGGTGATCGATGCCAGATAGCTGTACACGGCGAAGACGCCGGCGAAGCCGAACACGGCGGTGAGCAGGCCGAGCAGGACCTGCCGGTTGCCCAGCGCGCGGAGCTCCCGGCCGACGCCCTGCTGTGCGTCGACCGG
This sequence comes from Streptomyces sp. NPDC051322, assembly GCF_040689485.1. Taxonomy (NCBI): domain Bacteria; kingdom Bacillati; phylum Actinomycetota; class Actinomycetes; order Kitasatosporales; family Streptomycetaceae; genus Streptomyces; species Streptomyces sp. NPDC051322. The sequence continues at coordinate 466,222 of NZ_JBFBAK010000001.1, forward strand.
CAGGTCGGGGATGAGCCTGGCCAGCGCGGCCACGGCGAGCACCCCGATGGCTCCGACGACGAGGAAGGTGGCCCGCCAGCCGAGATGCTGGCCGAGCAGCGTCGCGGCCGGCACGCCGACGATGTTGGCGACGGTCAGTCCGAGGAACATGGTGGCGACGGCGCGGGCCCGCCTGCCGTCCTCGACCAGCCGGGAGGCGACGACGGCGCCGACCCCGAAGAAGGCACCGTGCGGCAGCCCGGCGAGCACCCTGCCCGCCAGCAGCCAGCCGAAGCCGGGGGCGAAGGCGGAAGCCAGATTGCCGATGGTGAAGAGGCCCATCAGCAGCAGGAGCATGCGCTTGCGCGGGATGCGCGAGCCCAGGGCGGTGAGCAGCGGGGCCCCGATGACCACGCCGATCGCATAGGCGGAGACGAGATAGCCGGCCGTGGGCACCGACGTACCCAGATCGTCGGCGACGTTGGGCAGCAGGCCCATCATCACGAACTCGGTGGTACCGATGCCGAAGGCGGAGATGGCCAGCGCGAGCAGGGCCAGTGGCATGAAGAGACTTCTCCTACGTGGGTGGTGAGGGCGGACACCAGCGTATGTTCTCTGGCGGAACAAATTATCCGGCCCTTACTGTTCCGCCAGGTGAACGCCCTGTTGCGTGAGAGAGATCTCAGTCCTTACGGGAGAATTTCAGAGCTGCGGGAGAATTTCAGAGCTTCAGACGGGCCGCGATCGGCAGGTGGTCGCTGGAGGTCCTCGGCAGCGTCCAGGAGGAGACCGGCTCGGCGCCCTTGACCATGATCTGGTCGATGCGCGCCATCGGGAAGGCGGCCGGCCAGCTGAAGCCGAAGCCGTCGCCCGCCGCGCCCTGGGTGGAGCGCATCTGGGCGGTCACCGCATTGAGCGAACGGTCGTTCATCGTGCCGTTGAGGTCCCCGAGCAGCACCACGTCGGGCAGTGGCTCATGGGCGATCGCCTCGCCCAGCGCATCCGCGCTCTCGTCCCGCTGGGACGCGGTGAACCCGGCGTTGAGCTTGACCCGCACCGACGGCAGATGGGCGACGTAGACGGCGATCTTCCCGTGCGGCGTGGTCACCGTGGACCGCATCGCCCGCACCCAGCCGAGCCGGATGTCGACCGGTTGGGTGCCGCTCAGCGGGTACTTGCTCCAGAGCCCGACGGTGCCCTGCACCGAGTGGTACGGGTACGTGGACGCCAGCGCCTTGGTGTACGTGGACACCTGGCCGGGGGCCAACTCCTCCAGGGCGAGCACGTCGGCGCCCTGCGCGGCCACCTCCTTGGCGGTGCCCACCGGGTCCCGGTTCTGCGCGTTGACGTTGTGGGTGGCCACCATGAGATCGGACCCGCCGCTGCCCGCTTTGCCGGTGACCAGCCCACCGAAGAGATTCAGCCAGACCACCGTCGGCAGCAGCAGGACGATCAGCGCGGTCGCCGAGCGGCGCAGCAGGGCGAGGACCAGCAGCACCGGAATGCCCACGCCCAGCCAGGGCAGGAAGGTCTCGATCAGGCTGCCGAGGTTGCCGACCCGGTTGGGGATCTGCGCGTGGACCACCATCGTCAGAGCGATCAGCGCGGCCACCGCGGCGAGCACGATGCCGCGCCGCCAGATCCCCCGGTCGCCCCGCCATCGTCCACCGAACAGGCGCCGCACACCGGACCCGGAATGCTCGGCCCCCGAGCTGCCGTGTTCCGTGTCCGTCATGTGCGCCTGCGCCATACCGCTGCCCTCGCTGCCTTACCGAGCCCCGCCGTTCCGCCCTTGACACTAGGGGATCGCCGGGATCTTTCCTGCCGTGGTGACACGGTCCGTACAGTCACCAGGACGTGAGCTGCGCGGCTGCGGGTTCCGGCTGTGACAGAACGCGGACGTCAGCCGCGGGGCCCCGGCTGCCGGGACGGTCCGAGCCCCGTCAGTACGGCGTCCACCACATGCTCGGCGAGATCGCCGTCGAGTACGCCGTCCGGGCGCAGCACCGCGCGCAGCAGCACCGGCCCGACGAAGAGGTCATTGATCAGCTCGGCGTCCAGATCGGACCGGATCAGCCCCTCGGCGATGCCCCGGCGCACGATGGCCATGCCCGTCCGGCGGCGGCCCTCGACCACGTTGGCGTGGTAGGCGGCCCAGAGCTTCGGATAGTTCTGCATCTGCGCGAAGACGTTGTGCAGCAGGGCCGATGAGCGCTTGGCCAGACCCCGCTGCCGCAGCGATTCGAGCATGGCGACCAGATCGTCGCGTACCGATGTGCCCGGCAGTTCCGGATCGGTGGGCTCGACGTCCTTGAGTACGTCGAGGAAGAGCTCCTCCTTGCCCTTCCAGCGGCGGTAGATGGTCGCCTTGCCGACACCCGCCGTCCGGGCAATGCGCTCGATGGACAGATCGGCGAGCGAGGCGCCCTCCTCCAGCAGCTGCACCACGGCTTCGGTGATCGACCGCTCGGCCGCCTCGGAGCGCGGCCTGCCGCGCCGCTGCTCCGCTGGTGGGTTCTGCCGTTGCGTCGAGGTCACGCTCGCCCCGCCTTTCATCACGCTGCTGGTCCCGGACCTGCCGATCGGTTTCCCGCCCGATCAGTCCGTGCCGACGGTGGCCGACTCGGGTACAGCATCGGTCGGCCCCGCCTCGGATCGCCCGGCGGGGGGTTTGCCCGGCAGAAAGATCACCACGACGATCGCGCCGAGCAGCGCGACACCCGCCGAACCGATGGCCGTCAGGTGCATGGCGTGCAGGAAGGCGTGGTCGGCCTGCCCCGCGAGCGTACGACCGGCCGGGCCGAGCTTGCCCGCGATGCCCAGGGTGGCCTCGATGGACTCCCCCGCTGCCTTCCGGGCGCCCGGCGGCACCGCGCCGAGGTGGTCCTGGATGCCGGTGCGGTACGCGGCGGAGAGCACCGAACCCAGGACGGCGACGCCCAGCGCCCCGCCCACCTGCCGGAAGGTGTTGTTGATCGCGGAGCCCGAACCGGCCTTCTCCCGCGGCAGCGACTGCATGATCGAGACGGTGACCGGCGGCATGATGTGCGCCATCCCGGTGCCCATCACGAAGAACACCACTTCCAGGGTCCACACCGGGGTGTCGGCGCCGAAGAAGGCGAACGCCCCCAGCCCGCCGGCCACCAGGACCATGCCGACGGTGCAGACGGCGCGGGCTCCGAACCGCTCCACGACCAGCCTGGCCCGCGGCGAGAAGATCATCTGGGCCGCGGCCAGCGGCAGCAGCAGCAGACCCGACTGCAGGGCGGTGTAGCCGCGGACGCTCTGCATGTAGAAGGCGGAGAAGAAGGTGACGCCCATCAGCGCGAAGAAGACCAGCGCGATGGCGGCGACGGCCGCCGAGAACGCCGGGTTCTTGAAGTGGCCGACATCGATGGCCGGATGGTCGCTGCGCTTCTCGTAGAGCACGAAGCCGATCAGCACCGCGACGCCGCCGAGCGACGTCAGCAACACGGACGGCGCGGTGAAGTCGGCCAGCTCGCCGCCGCGGATGATCCCGTAGACCAGCAGCACCAGACCGACCACGGAGAGGCCCACCCCGACCGGGTCGACGTGCCCGGGCGCGGGGTCCTTCGAGTCGGGCACCAGCAGCACCATCGCTATCAGTGCGACGGCGACCACGGGCACGTTGACCAGGAAGACCGAGCCCCACCAGAAGTGCTCGAGCAGCAGGCCACCGGTGATCGGGCCGATCGCGATCGCCAAACCCACACCGCCCGCCCAGATGCCGATGGCCTTGGGCTGCTCCTCGCGCTCGAAGACGTTCATCAGCACGGCGAGGGTGGCGGGCATCACGAACGCCCCGCCCAGCCCCATCACCGCGCGGAAGGCGATGAGCTCGGCCGGTGAGGACGAGAAGGCCGCGAGCACCGAGCCGACGCCGAAGACGGCGAGGCCGAAGAGCAGCACCTTCTTGCGGCCGACACGGTCCCCGAGCAGGCCCGCGGTGAAGAGCAGGCCGGCGAAGACGAGCGTGTACGCGTTGATCGCCCATTCGAGCTGGCTCTGTGTCGCGCCCAGTCCCTCGGGCTTGGGACTGGCGATCGTCTTGACCGCGACATTCAGGATGGAGTTGTCCAGCACCACGATCAGCAGGCTGAGCATCAGCGTGGACAAAATCGCCCAGCGGCGGCGGTGCACGGTCTCGGGTATGCGGGGCGCTGCGGGTGCCCCCGTCGGATTGGCCATGGGTGCAGCTTAGGGCAATTTCGATACGGCACCGTCTCGTATCGTAAAGATTTTACCCGGGGTGACCCGGCCCGCAGGCCCCCCAACTTCCGTGAACCGGTATGTGATGCCACCATGGAAGCGATCCGGGGACGCCGTCAGGGCGCCTCGAGATGACGAACAGGAGCGTTGCGATGACGCGCGCGTTGAACCCCCGGGCCCAGAGCCCCTCCGCCGAGAAGTCCGCCGACGGCAGCAGGGCGCTGTACGGCGGCACCAGCACCCGGCGCATCACCGTCCACGACATCGCGGGCGCCAAGGAACGCGGCGAGAAGTGGCCCATGCTCACCGCGTACGACGCGATGACCGCCTCGGTCTTCGACGAGGCAGGCATCCCGGTGATGCTGGTCGGCGACTCCATGGGCAACTGTCACCTCGGCTACGACACCACCGTGCCGGTCACCCTCGACGAGATGACCATGCTCTCCGCGGCCGTCGTACGGGGTACCTCGCGTGCCCTGATCGTCGGCGACCTGCCGTTCGGCAGCTACCAGGAAGGGCCGGTGCAGGCGCTGCGCAGCGCCATGCGCCTGGTCAAGGACGCCGGTGTCGGCGCGGTGAAGCTGGAGGGCGGCGAGCGCTCGCACGAGCAGATCGAGCTGCTGGTCCGGTCCGGCATCCCCGTGATGGGGCACATCGGCCTCACCCCCCAGTCAGTGAACTCGATGGGCTACCGCGTCCAGGGCCGCGGCGAGGAGGCCGCACAGCAGCTGCTGCGCGACGCGAAGGCCGTGCAGGACGCGGGCGCTTTCGCGGTGGTGCTCGAACTCGTACCGGCGGAGCTGGCCGCCGAGGTCACCCGCATCCTGCACATCCCCACGGTGGGCATCGGTGCGGGTCCGGAGTGCGACGCCCAGGTGCTGGTCTACACCGACATGGTCGGCCTGACCGGGGGCAAGGTGCCGCGCTTCACCAAGCAGTACGCGAATCTGCGCCGGACGCTCGGCGATGCGGCGAAGGAGTTCGCCGACGAGGTGGTCGGCGGGACCTTCCCGCAGGAAGCGCACACCTTCCACTAGGACCGATGAGCCGTCCCTGATCCACTGCCGCACGGACCGACAGCCCGCCGACATCCCCATCGGCGGGCTGTCGGCGGTCTGTCGGCGACTTGTCAGTGGCGCCTGGTGTGCTGTTCCCATGACGCGATACGACAAGGACCCCAGGACCGGCGGAAACGCCGTAGAGGTGCGGGGGCTGGTCAAGCACTACGGGGCGACCAAGGCGCTGGACGGCGTGGACCTGGACGTCCGCGAGGGCACCGTGCTCGGTGTGCTCGGGCCCAACGGCGCGGGCAAGACCACCCTCGTGCGCGTGCTGTCCACCCTGCTCCAGCCCGACTCCGGCACCGCCTCGGTGGCCGGGTACAACGTGCTCACCCAGCCCCGGCAGCTGCGCCGGGTGATCGGCCTCACCGGGCAGTACGCCTCGGTCGACGAGAAGCTCTCCGGCTGGGAGAACCTCTACATGATCGGGCGGCTGCTCGATCTCTCCCGCAAGGACGCCAGGCTCCGCTCGGACGAGCTGCTCGAGCGGTTCTCGCTGACCGACGCGGCCAAGAAGCCGGCGATGACCTACTCGGGCGGCATGCGGCGCAGGCTCGACCTGGCCGCATCCATGATCGGCAGCCCATCGGTGCTCTTTCTGGACGAGCCGACGACCGGGCTCGACCCCCGTACCCGTAACGAGGTCTGGGACGAGGTGCAGCGGATGGTCGCGGAGGGGGCGACCGTGCTCATCACCACCCAGTACATGGAGGAGGCCGAGCAGCTCGCGAACGAGCTGACCGTCTTCGACCAGGGCAAGGTCATCGCCAACGGCAAGATCAACGAGCTCAAGGCCAAGGTCGGCGGACGCACTCTGGCGATCCGGCCGAGCGATCCCGCCGAGTTGCCCGCCATGGCACGCGCGCTGAGCGAGGCCGGACTCGACGGCATCGCGGGATCGCAGGCCGTCCCGGACGAGGGCGTCCTCAACGTGCCGATCCTCAGCGACGAGCAACTGACCGCGGTGGTGGGCCTGGTGGCCGCGCGCGGCTTCGGCATCGCCCACATCGGCACCCATCTGCCCAGCCTGGACGAGGTGTTCCTGGCCATCACCGGCCAGAAGCCCACCGAAGCGCAGGACGAGTCCACCGACCAGGTCCAGGAGGCCGCGGTATGAGTACGGCAACGATCCAGAAGCCGGCGCCCGCGACCGCGGCGCAGTCCGGTTCCGAAGGCCGGATCGGCCTGCGGGCCAATCTGCGGCACATCGGGGCGCTGGCCCGCCGCAACGTCCTGCAGATCAAGCAGGACCCGGAGTCGATGTTCGACGTCCTGCTGATGCCGATCGTCTTCACCCTGCTGTTCGTTTTCGTCTTCGGCGGTGCGATCGCGGGCAAGGGCAACCAGACGGAGTACGTCGACTACGTCGTCCCCGGCCTGATGGCGATGATGGGCATGAACATCGCCATGGCGGTCGGCACCGGCGTCAACGACGACTTCAAGAAGGGGGTGATGGACCGCTTCCGTTCCATGCCGATCGCCCGGTCCTCCGTCCTCATCGCGAAGATCGTCGTGGAGATCGGCCGGATGGTGGTCGCGACCGCGATCCTGCTGGTCATGGGGTTCATCCTCGGCCTCACCATCCACACCTCGGTGCTCTCGCTCTTCGCGGCGATCGGCCTTTCGCTGGTGTTCGGCGCCTCACTGATGTGGATCTTCATCCTGCTCGGACTCACCATGAAGACGGCCCAGGCCGTTCAGGGGCTCGCCATGCTGGTCCTGATGCCGCTGCAGTTCGGCTCCTCGATCTTCGCACCGCCCACCACGATGCCGGGCTGGCTGCAGTCCTTCACCGACTACAACCCGCTCTCCAACCTCGCGGACGCCGCTCGCAACCTGATGAACGGCGGCCCGGTCGCCCACTCCGTGTTGATGACCCTGGCCTGGGCGGTGGCGATCACCGCGGTCACCGCGCCGCTGGCGATCCGGAAATTCCGTAAGAAGACCTGAACCGGCGGCCCGTCAGTCCCGACAACGATCGCGTCGCTCCCCCAGGGCGGCGGCCTCCTCCGGAGTGAGGCCGCCGCCCTCGGCGTATGCGGCATCGAACGCCTCGTCGCCGAGCATGGCGCGGGCGTAGCGGGAAGCCTCGTCGCGGCTTCTGAGCTCGACCGAACTGAAATGGTGATGGGGCGGCAACTGCGCGTCGGCCGCGGCGAGCACCATGGCCGCATCGCGAGCCCCGCGGAGGTCCCCGGTACCGGCCAGCGCCCAGGCGAGCACCATCAGGTGGATGGCGGCCATCTGCGGCGCCACCATCCGGGTGAGCGGGTCCCCGGTCCGGGCCAGCGCTGTCGTCGCATGCTCGACCGCCTCGTCGTAGCGGCCCTCCTCGTTGTCCAGCCATGCCATGAGACCCAGCACGAACCCCTGGAACATCATGAGGGGCCCGACCGTGAACGTCTCGAGCAGCGCCTCGAGATGAGTCCTCGCCTCGTCGATGCGACCGGTCCGGCCGAGCCACATGGCGAGAAACATCCGCGCCATCGGCCAGCTCTCCCGGCCCGGTGCCTCCTCTTCCTCGGCGAGCAGCGTCCGCAGGATCGTCTCGGCCTCGTCCCCCCGGTCGATCTCCATCAGCACGCCCGCGTACCGGGCCCGCAACACCAGGACCTGGGACCGCGCGCCGAGTTGCTCGGCGTGGCCGAAGGCGCTGCGGTAGTCCTCGGCGGCGCGCGCGTATGCACCGGTCCGCTCGTGGGCCTCGCCGCGCGCCGACAGCGCCTCGGCCGCCCCCCAGGCGTCGCCGATCCGGGTGAACAGTGCCAGCGCCTCGTCGGCGTCCCGGGCCGCGTCGCCCGCCCAGTCGCTCCGGTTGGCCAGCACATTGGCCCGCAACTGCAGGGCGACGGCGAGTTCCCAGTCATAGCCGATGTCCCGGCAGCCCTGCACGGTCTTCTCGAGGATCTCGTTCAGCCGCTCGTCGCTGGTCAGCATCACCGAGAAGAACCACAGCGAGCCGGGCATCCGGCAGGTCTGGGGCAGCCCCGGGCGGTAGGTCTGCACGATCGCGTGCATCTGCTCCATGTTCTCCGGCGCCAGCCAACCGCCCTGGTCGAACTCCGCGGTGGCGAGCGCGATCAGCCGCGCACCGCGCCGGGCCTCCTCGAGCAGTTCGGGCCGCATCGGGGGTGGTGCGTCGGTGCATCTGTCGTACAGCGGCGGGGCGGGGGTGATCGGTGGTTCGAAGGGGTCGGGCCCGAGCTCACAGGCGGCCTCCGCCCAGTACCGCGAGTCACTGCGCAGATCGCGCATCTGCCAGTACCAGACGAGGGCGTGCAGCATGACCAGCACCTCCTGCTCGTCGCGGGCGGCGACGGCACGGCGCAGTGCGGTGCGCAGGTTCTCGTACTCGCGCACGATCAGGTCGATCGCGGCCCGCTGTCCGGGGCCGCGCAGTTCGATGTCGGCGTGGCGCGCCAACTCGCGGTAGTACACCAGGTGCCGTCGTTCGGCGTCCTCGCGGTCGCCGGACTCGTCGAGCCGTTCGGCGGCGTACTCGCCCACGGTCTCCAGCAGCCGGTAACGCATCGTGCCGGCCTCCGAATCCACGGCGACCACCAGGGACTTGTCGACCAGCGAGCCCAGCCGGTCCAGGGCGTCCGGGCCGCAGACCGCTTCGGTGGCCGTCAGATCGCATCCTCCGGCGAAGACCGAGAGTCTGCGCAGTGTCGCGCGTTCCCCCTCGTCGAGCAGATCCCAGGACCAGTCGACGACCGCGCGCAGCGTCTGCTGGCGCGGCAGGGTGGTCCGGAAGCCGCCGGTGAGCAGACGAAAGCGGTCGTCCAGGCGGTCGGCGATCTGGCGCGGGCCGAGCATCCGCAGCCGGGCCGCGGCGAGTTCGATGGCGAGCGGCAGTCCGTCGAGGCGGCGGCAGATCTCGGCGGCGGCTTCCGGGTCGTCCTCGATCCGGAAGCCGGGCCTGGCGGCGGCCCCGCGTTCCGCGAACAGCCGCAGCGAGGACGGCTGGGGCAGCGGTTTTAGTGGGCGCACCACTTCGCCGGGCACCCCGAGCGGCTCGCGGCTGGTCGCCAGGACGGTGAGCCCGGGGCACTGCGCGAGCAGTTCGTCGGTGAGGGCGGCGGCTGCCTCGATGAGGTGTTCGCAGTTGTCGAGCAGCAGCAGCATCCGGCGTCTGGCACAGTGCTCGGCGAGCCGGGTGAGCGGGTCCGCCGCGTGCCGGTCGGCGGCCCGTATCTCGTCGGCGCCCGCGCCGCGCAGCACGGTCTCACGTCCGCCGAGCGCGGTGAGTACCGCTTCGGGCACGGTGGCCGGGTCGTCCACGGGGGCCAGTTCGGCCAGCCAGACCCCGTCCGGCCAGGCTTCGGCGGCGGCCTCGGCGGCCTCCTGGGAGAGCCGCGTCTTGCCGGCGCCGCCGGGCCCCAGGAGTGTCACGAGCCGGGCCCGCCCCAGGTCGGCACGGAGCGCCGCGATGTCGCTCTCGCGGCCGACGAAGCTGGTGAGCCGGGGGCGGAGGTTCCCAGCGGTGCGGTTCCGGTTCCCGGGCGCGTGGTCCGCGGCGTGGTCGTCGGCCTGGTCGTCGGCCGACGGCGGCCCGGGCGCGGCACCGTTCGCCGGCGCGGACGGTGCGGGCGATGCGGAGGGTGCGGAGGGTGCGGGCGACGCGAGTGGTGCGGCGGCTGCGGGCGCGAGCAACTCCGCGTGCAGCGCCCGCAGTTCGGGCCCCGGATCGGCGCCGAGCCGTTCGACGAGGTCGCGCCGCACCTCCTCGTACGCGGCCAGCGCCTCCGCCGCCCGCCCGGCGTCCCGCAGCGCGCGGATCCGCAGCGCCCGCAGGGGTTCGTCGATGGGGTGGGCGTCGCAGAGCGCGGCCAGCTCGGGCAGCGCCTCGTCGGCCCGCCCCAGCGCCAGCGCCGCGGTCAGCGCGGCCCTGCGGGCGTCCAGTCGCCGGGTCTCCCAGCGGGCGGCGACGGCGGCACGGTCGGGAAGGTCGGCGAGCACCGGATCCCGCCACAGGGCCAGCGCGTCCTCGAGCAGGCTCGCGGCCTTCTCCGGGTCGCCCCCCTCCAGTGCCCTGGTCCCCTCCCCGGCGAGCCGCTCGAAGCGGTACAGGTCGATGTCGTCGGTATCGGCGCGGAGCCGGTAGCCGCCGTCCACCGAGTCGATGGCGGTGTGCCCGAGCGCCCGCCGCAGCCGGGCGACCAGCGCCTGGAGCGCACCGGTGGCGTCGGCGGGCGGCTCGCCGTCCCACACCTCGTCGACGAGGACGCCGGCCGGGACGGTCCGGCCCACGCGCAGCGCCAGCACGGTGAGCAGGGCGCGCAGTCGTGCCCCGCCGATGGCGATGGCGGTTCCGTCGTCGCGGAGTGCCTGAGTCGTGGAGAGGATCCGGTAGCGCACCGGCCCATTGTCCGTTATCGCGAACACGTCAGCCGCCCGATGTCTCCATCGGCGTTTCCACCGATGCCTCCGCCGACGTCTCCACCTCGACGAGAACACCGGTCTCATCCCTGCGCCGGCCCGCTTCGGCAGGACCGCGCCGGAACCACTTCGGGCAGGTCCGCACCGCTCGCAGCGACCGCTCCCCCGGCACCCGCCCGTACTCGCCGGTGCCCGGCTGCACGGCGAAGCCGTCGGTCACCACCCGGATCGACCGCAATCGCCCGGCCACCCGCCTGGTGCCCGGTCCGCCGGTACCGTGCGTGGCGACGTGCAGCACTCCGGCGTCCTCCGGGTCATCAGTCGCGCCGGGCGACACCTCCCACACCACTTCGTCCCCCACCGAGAACGGCGTGCCGCAGCACTCCATCGCCCAGCCGGCATACATCACCTGCCATACGGTCATCCCCCCAGCTTCCCCGGAACTCCCCTCCCGACGCGAGACGTTGAGAAGCTGGTATCCAACCCCGCGCGTGTCACCTGTACGGTCGGGGCTCCCCGAGGCCCGCCCACACGACCAGGAGCACTGCCCATGCCCACCGCCACCACCCGCCACAGCGACCGGCGGGTCAGCCCTGTCTTCCTCGGGATCGTCGCGGTCATGGTGGTCACCGGCTGGGCGGTGTGGACGGATTTCGCGCCGGTGCCCGGCCTCGCCGTGTTCCTGTTCGTGACAGCCGCGTGGGTGGTCTCACTCTGTCTTCACGAGTACGCCCATGCCCGGAGCGCCCTGCACAGCGGGGACATCTCGATCGGCTCGAAGGGCTACCTGACGCTCAACCCCCTCGCCTACACGCACGCTCTGCTCAGCATCGTGCTGCCCGTCGTCTTCGTGATCCTGGGCGGCATCGGTCTGCCCGGTGGTGCGGTGTTCATCGAGCGGGGCCGGATCCGGGGCCGCTGGAAGCACAGCCTGATCTCCGCGGCGGGGCCGCTGACGAACGCCCTGTTCGCGGTGGTCTGCACGGCGCCGTTCTGGCTGCACGCCCTGGACGGTGTGCCGCTGGTCTTCCGCTATGCGCTCGGCTTCCTCGCCCTGCTCCAGGTCACCGCCGCGATCCTGAACTTCCTGCCCGTCCCGGGCCTGGACGGGTACGGCGTGGTCGAGCCGTGGCTCTCGCACGGGATCCGCCGCCAGGTCGAGCCGTTCGCGCAGATCGGGCTGCTGGCGGTCTTCGCGCTGCTCTGGATCCCCTCGGTGAACCACGTGTTCTTCGACCTGGTCGACGCGATTCTGCGCGGGCTCGGGGTCGGCGATGTCGAAACCTACTGCGGCCAGGCGTTCTACCGGTTCTGGGAGGGCAAGCCGGAAGCGCTGTTCTGCCCGTCCGGCGGCTGACGCCCGCTCCCCGGTGGGCGCCGGCTTCCCGCCGGCGCCTACTTCGCCGCGGTGGCCGAAGCGCGCGTGGTCCGGCCCCGGCGCAGATAGAACCAGGCCATGTTCGAGGAGAGTCCGGCCAGCAGGATCCAGACGATCCCGATGAGACTGCCCTGGACGAAGGACACCACGGCCGCGGCCACGGCAAGGGCGCAGACGACGAGGGCGTACACAGCAAGGCGGGGCATGGGGGTCGGCTCCACTTCCGGAAGGGCGGCGTTTCTCCCGCCCATTGTCCCCCATGCCCGCTCCGCCCTCACACGTCGGTGACGCGCAGCCCCGCATGCGCCTTGTACCGGCGGTTGACCGAGATCAGGTTCGCCACCAGCGACTCGACCTGGTGGGCGTTGCGCAGCCGCCCGGCGAAGACCCCGCGCATCCCCGGGATGCGGCCGGCCAGCGCCTGCACGATCTCGACGTCGGTGCGCTCCTCGCCCAGCACCATCACGTCGGTGTCGATCTCGTCGATCTCCGGGTCCTGCAGGAGTACGGCCGACAGGTGGTGGAAGGCGGCGGCGACCCGCGCCTCCGGCAGCAGAGCCGCTGCCTGTTCGGCGGCGCTGCCCTCCGCCGGCTTCAACGCGTACGCCCCCTTCTTGTCGAAGCCGAGCGGATTGACGCAGTCCACCACGAGCTTGCCGCTCAGTTCGTCCCGCAGCGACTCCAGCGTCTTGGCGTGCCCTTCCCACGGCACCGCCACGATGACGATGTCGCTGCGGCGTGCGCACGCCGCGTTGTCCGCGCCCTCGACGCCATGCCCCAGCTCGTCGGCAGCGCTCTGCGCCCGCTCCGCCGCCCGCGACCCGATGATCACCTGCTGGCCCGCCCTGGCCAGCCGGTAGGCGAGTCCGCGCCCCTGGTCCCCGGTGCCGCCGAGGACCCCCACGACCAGGCCCGACACGTCGGGGAGGTCCCAGGGGTCCTTGGGGGCGGGCTTCTGTGCACTGTCGGTGGAAGTCATGAGGCGACCTTACGTTCCGCCGGCAGCGGACCAGCCGGGGCCACCTCTCCCGTCGTCACCGCCGGCTCGGGTCAGCTGCCCGCACGGGTGAATCCGCGCCAACTCGCCTTCGCGGCGCGCGGACTGCGGCAGGATGCCGCCCCATGGATGCCGTCCGTGTGGCTCTGCTGAGAGAAGTGCTTGCCGGGACCGAGTGGCCGCGCGCCACCCGGAGGTTCGCGGGGGCGCTCCGGTCGTCCGTGGTGCCGCACGGTGGCGGGCTGCTGCTGGTGGGGACCGAGCAGTACGAGCCGTGGCACCTGGCGGCGCACCTGATCGACGAGGCCGCCTGGTCGGGGCTGCCCGAGCTGGCACCGACGCTGGTACGGCACCGGGTCCGGGCCGGGGAACCCGCGCATCTGTCGGTGGGACTCGGGCGGCTGGAGGCGGCCGGGCGGGGCGAGACGCTGCTGCTGGTGGTACCCCAGCAGCCCGGCGAGGGGCTGCTGGAGCGGGTGCACGGGGCGCGCCGGGCCGGGGCGACCGTACTGTCGCTCGACGGCGGGGACCCGGAGGTGCGGGGGCTCGCGCACGAGACGCTGACGGTGGCCGGTGAGGACGAGGTGGACTTCGACACCGTGCAGCATCTGGTCAGCGCGGCGGCCGGCGAGAACAGTCTGCCCGTCCAGCGGGGCCGGCCGCGCTTCCGGGACCGGCTGTCGCGCCTCGCCGACCAGCTGACCGCTCCGCCGCCGAGCCGCTGGTAGAGCTGCGCCGCGCCCGGCAGGAGGCGCGGCGGCTGCGCTCCGAGCGGCGGCTCCGGTCAGTAGGCTCCGCTCAGTTGGCTCCGCCGCTCCGGTCGCTCCAGTTCGGGTCGTTGTCCCAGTCCTCGTTGCGCTCGGCCGCCCGGTCCATGGCGTGATTCGCCTCCTCGCGGGTGGCATAGGGGCCGAAGCGGTTCTTCGACGGGCACTCGGGGCCCTCTTCGGCCTTCTTGTGCTGCAGGCAGTAATACCATTCGCCCGGTTTGGGGGCCGCGCGCTTCTTGAACAGAGCCATGGTGCGCTCCTCTCTCCTACACTCGCTGACATGTCTGGCCAGTCACTGCTTGTACCAGGGGAGCTCTCTCCCACCCGTTCCGTCCCCGGAAACATCCGGCGTCCCGAGTACGTGGGCAAGCCCGCGCCGACGCCCTACACCGGGCCGGAAGTCCAGAACGCCGAAACCATCGAGCGGATGCGCGTGGCGGGCCGTATCGCCGCGCAGGCGATGGCGGAGGCCGCCAAGTACATCGTGCCCGGTGTGACGACGGATGAACTCGACCGGGTCGCTCATGAGTTCATGTGCGACCACGGGGCCTACCCGTCGACGCTCGGCTACCGAGGGTTCAAGAAGTCGCTCTGCACCTCGGTCAACGAGGTGATCTGCCACGGGATCCCGGACTCCACGGTGCTCCGGGACGGCGACATCGTGAATCTGGACGTCACCGCCTACCTCAACGGCGTGCACGGCGACAACAACGCGACCTACCTCTGCGGTGACGTGGACGAGGAGTCGAGGCTGCTGGTGGAGCGGACCAGGGAGTCGCTCGACCGGGCGATCAAGGCAGTCCGGCCCGGCCGTCAGATCAACATCATCGGCCGGGTCATCGAGTCGTACGCGAAACGATTCGGCTACGGGGTCGTGCGGGACTTCACCGGTCACGGCATCAGCACCGCCTTCCACTCCGGCCTGATCGTTCCGCACTACGACAGCCCGTACGCGACCCAGCTGATCCAGCCCGGGATGACCTTCACCATCGAGCCGATGCTCACCATCGGCACGCACGAGTACGACATGTGGGACGACGGCTGGACCGTGGTGACCAAGGACCGGAAGCGGACCGCGCAGTTCGAACACACGCTGGTGGTGACGGAGACCGGGGCGGACATTCTCACGCTGCCCTGACGATCGGGGGCCGGGGGGGCGTGCCGCTCAGCCGGCGAACCGCACCCGGCCGCCCAGTTCGATGGTGCCGTCGGGCGCGGGCGCGGTGAGCAGCTGCGAGCCGCGGCCCTGCGTGATGTTGAGCGCCCGGCCCAGCTCCGCGGTGAGCAGCAGAGCCGCCGCGCCGGTCGCCTCGTCCTCGGCGATCCCGTCGTCGCGACGCGGAAACCCGCGAGCCCTGACCCGTCCCGCGGCCTCGTCCTCCCAGGCCCAGGCGTACAGCCATCCCTCGCCGGGCGGAGGGCTCGGCAGCGCGTCGACGTCGGCGGCCGACGCGTACCGCAGGATCTGCCGGTGCGGCGCCCATTCCGCGCGGGCGGTGATCCAGGTGAACTCGCCGTCCTGGCGGGCGAAGACGTCGCCGACCGCGAGTTCCAGCACGTCGATGTCCAGCAGCCAGGCGGTACCGACCAGCGGGTGTCCGGCGAAGGGGAGGCGCCGGCCGGGGGTGTAGATGTCGAGGTGGCCGCGCTCCGGATCGTCGACGAACACGGTTTCGCTGAAGCCGAGCTCACCGGCGAGCGCCTGCCGGGACGCCACATCGGGACAGCGGCCGCCGTCCCGGACAACGCCCAGCTTGTTGCCGTGGCTGCCGTCGGGCGCGCAGAAGACGCTGAGTACGTCGATCTCGTTCACGCCGACATTCAAGCAGGGGGGTTCGAACGAGCAGGGGGTTCGAGCCCGCCTCCGCGTTCGGGCCCGCCTCCGCGGATGGCGTGCCGTCCCGCCACCGCCCCGTCAGGAATCGGCCAAGCCGAGGTCAAGTGAGACCCGAATCACGACCCAGGTGTGTCTCAGCCAGGTAAGCCTCAGTTAAGTTAGGTTCGCCTCACTCGCCCTTTCACCCAGCGTGGAGCCCGTATGCGACCCGTCCGTCTCTCCGTCGTCACCGCCGCCACAGCCGTGGCGGCCCTGACCGCCGTCACGGGCTGTGCCGAGAAGAGTGACGCGAAGGCAGGGGGCGGCGACACCATCCAGGTCACCGCGACCGACTCCTCCTGCAAGGTGTCCACGACGGAATTTCCGGCGGGTCATGTGCAGTTCGCCGTGCAGAACAAGGGCTCCAAGGTCACCGAGGTCTATCTGCTCTTCCCCGACGACCGCATCGTCGCCGAGCGCGAGAACATCGGCCCCGGTCTGAGCTCGACGCTGACGGCCGAGGTGAAGGCCGGCAGCTACGAGATCGCCTGCAAGCCGGGGATGAAGGGCAGCGGCATCCGCCAGAAGGTCACCGTCTCCGGCGGCAAGGCCGTCAAGCGGGATCCGAAGCTGGACGCCGCGGTCGCCGCATACCGCAAGTACGTGCAGGCGCAGGCCGACGCGACGATGCCGAAGGTCAAGGTCTTCACCGACGCCGTCCGCAAGGGCGACCTGGCGGCAGCCAGGAAGGCGTACGCCCCCTCGCGCATCGGCTGGGAGCGGACCGAGCCGGTCGCCGAATCGTTCGGCGACATCGACCCGAAGACCGACACCCGTGCGGACGGTCTGGAGAAGGGCCAGAAGTGGACGGGGTGGCACCGCCTGGAGAAGGCCCTGTGGCAGGACGAGAAGATCGGCGCCACCGAGAAGACGCTGGCGACCCAGCTGGACAAGGACCTCGCCGACTGGCAGCGGCGGGTCGGCACCGCCGAGATCACCCCGACCTCGATGGCCAACGGGGCCAAGGAGCTCCTCGACGAGGTCGCCACCGGGAAGGTCACCGGCGAGGAGGAGCGCTACAGCCACACCGACCTGGTCGACTTCAAGGCGAACCTCGAAGGCGCGCAGCAGGCGTACGAGCTGTTGAAGCCGGTCGCATCGAAGAACGACCCGGCGCTGACCGAGGAACTCGACCAGCAGTTCGGTTCGCTGACCAAGCTGCTCGACCACTACCGCACGGACAAGACCGGGTACGACTTCGTCTCGTACGACAAGGTCTCCGAGAAGGACCGCAAGGGACTCTCGGACGCGGTCAACGCGCTGGCCGAACCGCTGTCCAAGCTTGCCGCCGCCGTCGTCTCGAAGTAGCGAAGCAGGTCCGTGATGACTGACGAACCCACCACCGGGGAATCCGCCGCCGGGGAACCCACCTCCCGTACCCCGTCCCGCCGTGCGCTGATCGGCTGGGGCGGTGCCGGGCTCGCGCTGGGCGCCGTCGCCGCGGGCGGGACCGTCGCTGCGCTGCGTACCGGCGAGGACGCCGTGCCCGCGGCCGACACCGGCGGGGCCGTGGCGTTCCACGGAGCGCACCAGGCGGGCATCGCCACCGCTGTCCAGGACCGGCTGCACTTCGCGTCCTTCGACGTCACCACCGACGACCGCGCCGAGTTGGTCCAGCTGCTCAAGGACTGGACGAAGGCGGCGGCACTGATGACCCAGGGGCACCCGGTCGGCGACGGTGCCTACGGCGGTCTGCCGGAGGCGCCGCCGGACGACACCGGCGAAGCACTCGGCCTCAAGCCGTCCCGGCTGACGCTGACCGTGGGATTCGGCCCCGGGCTGTTCACGAAGGGCCGCTTCGGTCTCGAGGACAAGCGGCCGGATGCGCTGGTCGACCTGCCGAAGTTCCCCGGCGACAACCTGGAGGCGGCGCGCAGCGGCGGTGACCTGTGCATCCAGGCCTGCGCCGACGATCCGCAGGTCGCGGTGCACGCGATCCGCAACCTGGCCAGGATCGGCTTCGGCAAGATCGCCATCCGCTGGTCGCAACTGGGCTTCGGCAAGACCTCGTCGACCACGCCGGATGCGCAGACGCCGCGCAATCTCATGGGCTTCAAGGACGGCACCGACAACATCGCGAGCAACGACACCGGCACGCTCGACAAGCATGTGTGGGTGTCCGACAAGGAGGGACCGGACTGGATGACCGGCGGTTCCTACCTCGTGGCGCGCCGGATCCGGATGCACATCGAGACCTGGGACCGCTCCTCGCTCCAGGAGCAGGAGGACGTCTTCGGCCGCAGCAAGGGCGAGGGCGCGCCGGTCGGCAAGGCCAAGGAGCGCGACAAGCCGTTCCTGAAAGCCATGCTGCCCACCTCGCATGTGCGGCTGGCCCACCCGGACTCCAACCACGGGATCCGGATCCTGCGCCGCGGCTACTCCTTCACCGACGGCACGGACGGCCTGGGCCGGCTGGACGCCGGGCTGTTCTTCATCGCGTACCAGAAGGACGCGCGGGAGGGCTTCATCCCGCTGCAGCGCAGCCTGGCCCGGCACGACGCGCTCAACGAGTACATCCAGCACGTGGGTTCGGCGCACTTCGCGGTTCCGCCCGGCGTCCGTGACAAGAGCGACTGGTGGGGCCGTGCACTCTTCGCGTGACTCCCGCAATCCGGTTCCTGCAACCAGGAAGGACCCGACGTGTTCGGCAACTATCTGATCGGTCTGCGCGAGGGGCTCGAAGCGAGCCTGGTCGTCTGCATCCTCATCGCCTATCTGGTCAAGACGGAGCGGCGTGACGCGCTGCGGCCGATCTGGATCGGCATCTCGACCGCCGTGCTGGTGGCGCTCGCCTTCGGCTTCGCGCTCGAATTCGGTTCGCAGGAGCTGACGTTCCAGGCCCAGGAGGGACTCGGCGGGTCGCTGTCGATCATCGCCGTGGGGCTGGTGACCTGGATGGTCTTCTGGATGCGGCGCACCGCGCGGCATCTGAAGACCGAGCTGCACGGCAAGCTGGACACCGCTCTGCAGATGGGTACCGGAGCGCTCGTCGCGACCGCCTTCCTGGCGGTGGGCCGGGAGGGCCTGGAGACCGCGCTGTTCATCTGGTCCTCGGTGCACACCTCGACCGACGGCACCCAGGGCCCGATGATCGGCGCGCTGCTCGGCATCGCCACCGCCGTGGTGCTCGGCTGGCTGTTCTACCGGGGTGCGGTCCGGATCAACCTGTCGAAGTTCTTCACCTGGACCGGCGGCATGCTGGTGATCGTGGCCGCGGGTGTGCTCGCGTACGGCTTCCACGACCTGCAGGAGGCCGACTTCATCCCCGGTCTGCAGAGCCTGGCGTTCGACATCAGCTCGACGATCCCGCCGGACAGCTGGTACGGCACGCTGCTGAAGGGCGTGCTCAACTTCCAGCCCGATCCCACGGTGCTGCAGGCAACGGTCTGGGTGCTCTATCTGGTCCCCACGCTCGCGCTGTTCCTGACCCCGGTAGGGTTCGCAGCGTCCTTGAAGGCAGCGGGATCGGCAGCGGGATCGCGGGAGCAGAAGGCAACTGATGAGCAGGCTGGGGCGGCTGACGGCGGGGCTCGTGACGGCGGCGGCGATGTTGCTGACGGCGAGCGGGTGCATGACGGTGCACGGCGAGCTGGAGGTCGTGCCGTCGGCGACGAGAGCTGAGGCGGCGCAGGCACTCGGCGCCTTCACCGCGGCGTACAACAAGGCGGACAAGGCCTACGACCCGGCTCTGGACGCGGACCGGGTCACCGGCGCGCTCGGGGCGATCAACCAGGCGGGGCTGAAGGCACGGCATTCCATCAGCCCGGGCGGCAATGCCGGGCACACCGAACTCGAGCTGACGGATGCCAAGTTCGCCATCCCGAAGAAGGCCGGCTGGCCGCGCTGGTTCGTCGCCGACACCGACTCCAACCGGGACCAGGACGGCGGGAAACTGGACACCCGCTGGCTGGTGGTTTTCGTCCGCAATGCCGTGGACCAGCCGTGGAAGGCTGCCTATCTGTCGGTCCTCACGCCCTCCGAGGTCCCGGTGTTCGCCACGGACAAGGACGGCTGGGCGAAGCCGGTGGAGCCGGCCGACCCGTCGCTCGCGGTGGCGCCGAAGGACCTGAGCGGGCAGTACGCGTCGTACCTCAAGGACGGCACGCCCCGGCACTTCGCTCCGGGCACCCACACCAGCGTCTGGCGGCAGTCGCGGGCCAAGAACGCGAACCTGCCGGGTCTCGCCACCCAGTACGTCGACCAGCCGCTGACCACCGGCGACTATCGGCCGCTGGGACTGGCCACCCGCGGTGGCGGGGCGCTGGTCTTCTTCGCCACCCGGCACTACGAGCAGCAGACCGCGGCGAAGGGCCTGCATCTGACGGTCCCCGCGGATGTGAAGGCGCTGATGACCGGCGACGCCAAGAGCACCATCACCAAGGAGCGGATCTCCAGCGAGGCCGCCCGGGTGCCCGCGAAGGGAAAGGTGACCGTCCTCGACCGGGAGCAGGGCCTGGTGGCCGCCAAGGGCGCGTGACGCCTCCGACGGGACGTCCCGCTGTCGGGCGTCTCGGCGCCGGTCGCATCAGCGGCGGGCGACTCAGCGGCCGAGCGGCCAGGCCACCGCGCCGGCCTCCGGGCCGTGGTCACCGGCATAGCGGGCGCAGGCGTCGGTCAGCGTCTCGAGGAGGGTCAGCGGGTCGGGCAACTGGTGTTCCAGACCGCGGACCCAGTCCACGCTCGCCCCGCCGGGCAGCCGCGCGGGCGGTACGAGCACGTAGCTGCCGCGGCAGTGCCAACGCAGCCCCGGGTGCTCATCCATCGTCTCGGGGTGGCAGTCCAGCTCGCACGGCCACCACTCGTCCTCGTCCTCCGGGGTGCCGCGGGTGGCGGTGAAGAAGAGCATCCGGTCCTCGCCGGACCGGGCGACCGGACCGACGTCGATCCCCTGGGCGAGCAGCCGCTCCAGCGCGCTGCGTCCCGCGTCGAGCGGGACGTCGAGTACGTCGAGGACCATGCCGGTCGCGGTGATGAAGTTGGCCTCCGGCTGGTCGCGGACCCACCGCTCGACCTGGGAGCGGTCCGTCGTCGACTGGGTCTGCCAGGCGAAGGAGAGCGGATGCCGGGCCGGCGTGGGACAGCCCACCCGGTCGCAGGAACATCGGTAACCGATGGGGTGGGCGGCCGGAGAGAGCGGCAGACCGGCGGCCGCGGCGGCCGTCAGCAGCGTCTCGCGGCGCAGCTCACCGTCCGGTGACTCCTTGGGGCGGCGTCGCAGCCACTGGGGCATCCTGCTCGTCGTGACTCGGTTTCGGCCGAACTCTGTTCCCATCTATCCCCTCACTTCACCGCAGCCCCCACGGACCTCCATGCTGCCACCATCCTGCGCCCCGGGTGACCACACCTGCCGTCCGGGGTGGGTCAACCGGCCCGCACGGGTCACTCGCCGGGCGGCCAGGCGTCACCCCACTCGGTGTCCCGGGCCGCACGGTAGCGGTCGCCCTGCCGCTTGGAGACCGTTTCCCGGGTGAGCTCGCCGGTGTCCGTGCAGAGCTCCAGCAGCACCAGGCCCTTGCGGATCTGCGGTTTGCGTACGACCCGGGCGGCGGCGGCCACCGCGTCGCCGCGAACGGCGGCGACGTAGCTGAACTTCTCGTCCTCGTACGGCAGGGATCCGCCCTTGATCTGCCGGTGCAGCGATGATCTGGTCACCCGGGCCGAGAAGTGGCACCAGTCGCTGCCGCGTTCGATGGGGCACGCCTCGCTGTGCGGGCAGGGTGCGGCGATCCGCAGGCCCGCGGCGATCAGCCGGTCGCGCGCCGCCATGATCCGCAGGTATCCGTCCGGGGTGCCCGGTTCGACGACGACGACGGCCTGCGCGGCGGCCGCCGCGGTGTCCACCACGGCGGTGCGGTCGGCCTCGGTCAGCTCGCCCAGGACGTACGAGAGGGTGACGAGATCGGCGCTCTGCAGGCTGAGCGCCGGTCCGATCCGGGTCCGCCGCCACTCGGCGTGCCGCAGCGCGGGCGGTCCCGCGGCCGCGGCCAGTTCCCGGCCGAGGTCGAGCGCGGGCTCCGCCCAGTCCAGCACGGTGCTGCGATGATCACCGCCGGCGTCCTCCCAGGCCCCGGCGACCGCCCAGCTCGCCGCCCCGGTGCCGCCCCCGATGTCCGTATGGGTGGCGGGCACCCAGCCGGGCACCGCGGCCCGGAAGGCGTCCAGCGCGGATCGCACCGCCTCGAAGGTCGCGGGCATCCGGTACGCCGCGTACGCCGCCACGTCCGAGCGGTCGCGCAGCACCGGGGTGTGGGTGGGTGTGGTCCCCCGGTAGTTCGCGATCAGCCGCTCGACGGCCTGCGCCGCCTGTTTGGGCGGCAGCCCGTCGAGGAGACCGGCGAGGGCGTTGCGCAGGACCTCTGCGGCGGGAAGGGAGTCGTTCACCGAAAGAGTCTAGACGGTGGTCCAAGCCAGACGGTGGTCCAAGGAGGGCTTTCCCCGCGGCGCAGCGGTCCTACCGGCGAGGCTCCCGCACGGCCGCGCGCTGCTGCCAGGGACGGCACATCGCCAGGAAGCAGCCCCCGGCGCCCAGCGCGCACACCAGCTGCACCACCGCCATCGGCGCCGCCGTCGCCTCGCCCGCGATGCCGACCAGCGGGGACGTCACCGCGCCGAGCAGGAAGGTCGATGTGCCGAGCAGCGCCGATGCCGAGCCCGCGGCATGCGGGGTCCGCATCAGCGCCTGGGCGTTGGTGTTCGGCATGGCGAGCCCCATCGCCGACATCAGCACGAAGAGCCCTGCGGCGATCGGGAAGAGGCCGACGTGACCGAAGACCCCGGTCGTCATCAGCAGCAGGGCGCCGGCGGCGAGCGTGATGACGGAAAGCCCGAACCCGAGGGCCTTGTCCAGGCTGACCCGGCCGACGAGCACCTTGCCGTTGAGCTGGCCGACCGCGACGAGACCGACCGAGTTGATGCCGAAGAGCAGGCTGAACATCTGCGGCGACGCGCCGTAGATCTCCTGCACGACGAAGGGCGACGCCGAGATGTAGGCGAAGAGCGCCCCGAAGGCGAGACCACCGGAGAGCAGATAGCCGGTGAAGACCCGGTCGGCCAGCAGTTCGCGCATCGTGCCGAGCGCATGGCCGACGCCGCCCGGATGGCGCTGCTCCGGCGGCAGCGTCTCATGCAGCCACTTCCACACCACCAGAGTCAGCAGGGCGCCGATGAAGGTGAGGAGGACGAACACCCCCCGCCAGTCGGTGATCTGCAGGATCTGCCCGCCGATGACCGGGGCGACCACGGGTGCCACCCCGGAGATCAGCATCAGGGTCGAGAAGAACCGGGCCATGTCCATGCCGTCGTAGAGGTCACGCACCACCGCACGGGCGATCACGATG
Organism: Streptomyces sp. NPDC051322; assembly: GCF_040689485.1. Taxonomy (NCBI): domain Bacteria; kingdom Bacillati; phylum Actinomycetota; class Actinomycetes; order Kitasatosporales; family Streptomycetaceae; genus Streptomyces; species Streptomyces sp. NPDC051322. Next base: position 489,232 of record NZ_JBFBAK010000001.1, read on the forward strand.
CCCGCGGCGCCGGCGAGTCCCTGCAACAGCCGGAAGCCGATGAGGAGTCCGGCGCTCGGCGCGAAGGCGCAGACCGCCGTGGCCGCGACGTACACGACCATGCCGATGAGCAGCGGCCGCCGCCGCCCCCACTTGTCACTCATCGGTCCGACGACGAGCTGGCCGAGCGCCATCCCCACCAGGCAGGCGGTGAGGGTGAGCTGGACGGTGGCGGCGGGAGCGTGCAGTGCTCCGGCAACCCCCGGCAGCGCGGGGAGGTACATGTCCATGGAGAGCGGCGGGAGCGCGGTCAGACCGCCGAGCACGAGGGTGACGAGGATCCCGGTGGAGCGGACAGCGGCGGGCGCGGGGTGCCCGACGCGTATGTGCGCGGGTGCGGAGGTCTTCGGCATGGCCTCTATGCTCTCAGCTCATACGCAGTGGTCGGGACAATTTTTTGGGGTGGGGATGGGCAGAACCGTGCGCTGGGGCGTGCTCGCAACCGGCGGCATAGCCGCGGCATTCACCGCTGACCTGCAGGGGATGCCGGACACCGAGGTGGTGGCGGTGGCCTCGCGGACCCTCGCGTCGGCGAAGGGATTCGCCGAACGCTTCGACATTCCCCGGGCGTACGGCAGCTGGGACGAACTCGCCGCCGACGACGAGGTCGACGTGGTCTATGTCGCCACCCCGCACTCCGCGCACCGGGCCGCCGCCGGGCTCTGCCTGGAGGCCGGCCGTGCGGTGCTGTGCGAGAAGGCGTTCACGCTGAACGCCCGGGAGGCGGCCGAGCTGGTCGGCCTGGCGCGCTCGCGCGGCAGCTTCCTGATGGAGGCGATGTGGATGTACTGCCATCCGCTGCTGCGACGCCTGGTGGAGCTGGTGAGCGACGGGGCGATCGGTGAAATCCGCACCGTGCAGGCCGACTTCGGCCTGGAGGGCCCGTTCGACGCGGGCCACCGGCTGCGCGACCCGGCTCAGGGCGGCGGGGCACTGCTCGACCTCGGCGTGTATCCGGTCTCCTTCGCGCACCTGCTGCTGGGCGAGCCGGACCGGGTACAGGCCGACGCACTGCTGTCCGCCGAGGGCGTGGACCTGAACACCGGGATGCTGCTGGGCTGGGACAGCGGGGCGAGCGCCCTGCTCAGCGCCTCGGTGACCGCCGACACCCCGCAGACCGCCGCGGTGAGCGGCACGGCGGGCCGTATCGAGTTCCCGCGCGGCTTCTTCCAACCGGAGCGATTCGTACTGCACCGGGCCGGCCGGGAGCCCGAGGAGTTCACCGCCGAGCAGGCCGGGGGCACCCTGCACGGCATGCAGTACGAGGCGGCCGAGGTCATGCGCTGCCTGCGGGCGGGCGAGACCGAGTCGCCCCTGGTGCCGCTGGACGGCACGCTGGCGGTGATGCGGACGCTCGACGCGGTGCGGACGCGCATCGGCGTCCGCTACCCGGTGGACGGCGTGCCCGCCTGAGACTGTCGTAATCTGCGCGTTCATGGACACATCTCAAAAGACAGCCGCATCTCAAAAAACAGCGGCATCTCAAAAGACAGCGGTCGTCACCGGCGCCGGCTCGGGCATCGGCCGGAGCGTCGCACTCACCCTGGCGGAGGCCGGCTGGTCGGTGGCGCTGGCCGGCCGTCGTACCGAGAAGCTGGCGGAGACGGCGTCGCTCACGGACGGCGACACCTTCTGCGTCCGGGCCGACGTCTCCTCCCCCGACGAGGTGACCGCGCTCTTCGCAGCGGTGCGCGACCGGTGGGGCCGGCTGGACCTGCTCTTCAACAACGCGGGCACCGCCGGCCCCGGCGGTGTGGCGGTGGAGGACCTCCCGTACTCGGCCTGGCGCAAGGTCGTCGACACGAACCTGAACGGGTCGTTCCTGTGCGCGCAGGCCGCCTTCCGGCTGATGAAGGAACAGGACCCGCAGGGCGGCCGGATCATCAACAACGGTTCCATCTCGGCCCATACGCCGCGGCCGAACTCGATCGCCTACACCGCGACCAAGCACGCCCTGACCGGCCTGACCAAGTCTCTTTCGCTGGACGGCCGTCCGTACCGGATCGCCTGCGGACAGATCGACATCGGGAACGCGGCGACCGAGATGACGGAACGGATGCAGCGGGGCATCCCGCAGGCCAACGGCGAGTTGGCGGTGGAGCCGGTGATGGCGGCAGCGGACGTGGCGCGGACCGTGCTGCACATGGCGGAGCTGCCGCTGGAGGCGAATGTGCAGTTCGCGACGGTGCTGGCCACGGCGATGCCGTACGTGGGACGGGGGTAGCCCGCTCCACGAAGCGCGGTTGCCGTGAAGCGCCGTTGCCGCGAAGCCCTGTTGCCGTGAAACGCTGCCGCCATGGACGACGCGACCTGGAACACCATCGGCCGGCTCCACACCTGGCTTGCCGAAGCCGCCACCCGCCCGCCCCGCGAGGAGACTCTGCTCCGCATCCTGAAGCTGTCGGAGGAGGTGGGTGAGGTCGCGCAGGCCGTCATCGGCGCCACCGGGCAGAACCCGCGCAAGGGCACCACGCACGGCTGGCAGGACGTCCAGGACGAACTCTGCGACGTGATCGTGACCGCGATGGTCGCCCTGCGGACGCTCACCCCCGAAGCGGCCGAGGTCTTCACCACCCATCTGCGACGCGTCGCGGACCGCTCCCTCGGCGGGGCCGGCCCGGCCGTTTGACCTGCGCCCTTCCGCCTTGTCAGTGCTTACGGACTCGCCGAGGCCGGCGATTGCGCACCGCCACCGCGCCCGCCGCCAGCACGGCCGCCAGTCCGCCGCCCGCCCCGAGCAGCGGCCAGGCACTGCTGTCGGCGCCGGACCCGTCGGACCGCGCCGCCTGCGCCCCGTTGGCCGGGGCCGCCGCTGCCGCGTGGGAGGCGGTTTCGCTGAGCGGCTCCACGAGCGTGCCGATGGGCGTGACCTTCGTCGCCGCCCGGAAGCCCCAGTCGAGGAGCGCCTGGGTGTCCTTGTACACGGCGTCGTAACCGACTGCCGGATGCATCACGGTGACCAGCAGGGTCCGGCCGTCCCGGGTGGCGGCGCCGGTGAAGGTGTTGCCCGCATGGGTGGTGTAGCCGTTCTTGACGCCGATCATGCCCTGGTAGACGCCGAGCAGGCGGTCGGTGTTCTGGATCTGGAAGCTCTTGCCGCGGCGCCCCGGGAACTCGGCCACCCGCATCCCGCAGTATCCCCGGAACTGCTCGCTCCGCAGGCCGTGCCGGGCGAACAGCGAGAGGTCGTACGCGGATGACGTCTGCCCGGGGTGGTCGTAGCCGTCCGGGCTGACCACATGGGTGTCGAGTGCCTGCAGGTCCTTGGCCTTCGCGCCCATCTCACGCACCGTCGCCGCCAGCCCGCCGTTCATCGAACTCAGCACGTGGACCGCGTCGTTGCCCGACCGCAGGAAGACCCCCCGCCACAACTCGTCGACGGTGTACGTCGTCCCGGCCTCGACCCCCACCAGGCTGCTGCCCTCCGGTACGGACGCCAGGTCGGCGGCGGTGACCCGGTACTTCTCGCTTCCGCTGAACTTCGGCAGCACGGTGTCCGCGAACAGCATCTTCAGCGTGGAGGCCGGCGGCAGCCGCCGGTGCGCACGGTAGGCGGCCAGCACCTCGCCACTGTCGTAGTCGGCCACCAGCCACGCCTGGGCCTCGGCGCGCGGCAGCTTCGGCGCACCGCCCAGCCGTCTCACCTGCACACCGCCCAGGCCGAGCCGTTCACCCCCCACCGCGGTGGCGGCCGAGGCAGGGGCGCCTCCGGCGAGGAGCGCGGCGGGCACGGCAGCGGCGGCGAGGCCGAGCACTGCGCGCCGTGAGGGCGAAGCGTTGCTGGTCACCTGGCTGATCGTACGAACCCGGCGGCCGGGTGGGAACGGCGGGGCAACGGACCGAGCGGCCCGGCGACACCAAACGAAAGCGAAACTTTTTCGTGGAAGATATTGTCACCAATTTCGTCAGCGGTTAGTTTGGCCATCAGCCCACCCCCTTCACGAGGAACCGCGATGATCATCGACTGCCACGGTCACTACACGACCGCCCCGCCGCAGCTGGAGGCATGGCGCAATCAGCAGATCGACGGACTCGCCGACCCGTCACTCGCCCCCGCCCGCGCGGATCTGCGCATCAGCGACGACGAACTGCGCCGGACCATCGAGTCCAACCAGTTGCGGCTGATGAACGAGCGCGGCATCGACATGACGGTCTTCTCGCCCCGCGCGTCGTTCATGGCGCATCACATCGGTGACTTCACGACCTCTGCCGAGTGGGCGGCCATCTGCAACGAGCTCTGCTTCCGGGTCAGCAGCCTCTACCCGGAGCGCTTCGTCCCCGCGGCGATGCTCCCCCAGTCGCCCGGCGTCGACCCCGCCACCTGCCTGCCGGAGCTCACCCGCTGTGTGGAGGAGTACGGCGCCGTCGCACTGAATCTCAATCCGGACCCCTCGGGCGGTCACTGGACCGCGCCGCCGCTGACCGACCGCTCGTGGTATCCCGTGTACGAGAAGATGGTGGAGTACGACATCCCGGCGATGGTCCATGTCAGCACCAGCGTCAACCCCGCGTTCCACACCACCGGGGCGCACTACCTCAACGCCGACACCACGGCGTTCATGCAGCTCGTCCAGGGCGACCTGTTCGCGGACTTCCCCACCCTGCGCCTGATCATCCCGCACGGAGGCGGAGCGGTTCCCTACCACTGGGGCCGATTCCGCGGTCTGGCGGCGGCACTCGGAAAGCCGCCGCTGGAAGAGCACGTCCTGGGCAACGTCTTCTTCGACACCTGCGTCTACCACCAGCCCGGTTCGGACCTCCTGTTCGACGTCATCCCCGCCAGGAACATCCTCTTCGCCTCGGAAATGATCGGTGCGGTCCGCTCCATCGACCCGCGGACCGGTCACTACTTCGACGACACCCGTCGCTATGCCGAGGCCGCCAAGCTGCCGGCGGACGACCTCGCCGCGATCCAGGAACACAACGCCCGCGCCGTCTACCCCCGCCTTGACGCCCTGCTGCAGCGCCAGGGCCGCTGAGCCGCGGCTCCCCGCACGGCAGGTGGCCGATCACGGCCGCCTGCCTCCCCCACACGTCCTGGCTGCTGAAAGACCGGAGGAATTCTTCGTGAGCGCCCTCTCCCCCAAGACGCCCGGTTGGCTGGACTGGTACCGGAACCCCTCGCGTCCGGCGTTCCGGCTGCCACCGGGAACCGTCGACGCCCACTGCCACGTCTTCGGCCCGCAGGCCGATTTCCCGTTCGCGCCGGAGCGGAAGTACACGCCCTGCGACGGTGGCAAGGCCGACCTGTTCGCGCTCCGCGACCACCTGGGGGTCACTCGGAACGTCGTCGTGCAGGCCACCTGCCACGGCGCGGACAACACCGCGATGGTCGACGCCGTCCGGGCAGCCGGCGGCAGGGCGCGCGGCATCGCGACCGTCCGTCCGGACGTCAGCGAGAACGAGCTGCGCGCACTCGACGCCGCAGGCGTGCGCGGAGTGCGATTCAACTTCGTACGGCGCCTGGTCGACACCTCCCCCAAGGAGGACCTGAGCACCATCGCGAAGAAGATCGCACCGCTGGGCTGGCACATCGTCCTCTACTTCGAGAGTGCCGACCTGCCCGACCTGGAAAGCTTCTTCGGCACACTGCCCACTCCGCTGGTGGTGGACCACCTGGGGCGACCGGACGTGACCCGTCCGGTCGACGGACCGGAGTTCGCCCGGTTCCTGCGCTTCGTCGACGACAACGACGTCTGGGTCAAGGTGACCTGCCCCGAGCGCCTCAGCGCGACCGGGCCGGCCGCCCTGGACGGCGAACAGCACGCCTACACCGATGTCGTGCCCTTCGGCCGGCATGTCGTGACGGAGTTCCCGGACCGGGTGCTGTGGGGCACCGACTGGCCCCACCCCAACCTCAACGACCACATGCCCGACGACGGCCTGCTGGCCGACTACGTGCCGCAGGTGGCCACCACCGCCGCGCAGCAGCGCAAGCTGCTCGTCGACAACCCGATGAGCCTCTACTGGCCCGGCGAAGACCTCTGAGGTCCCCGCGACCGAACCGCGACCGAACCGGACCGACTACTTCGACACAAGGGCCACCCCATGCGACACTCCAACGCGCTGAACCGGCTGGACAGACTTCCGATATCCCGGTTCCACAAGGTCACTCTGCTCGCCGTCTCCTGCGCCTACTTCTTCGAGTTCGCGGACATCAACAGCTTCGCCACCACCGCGCCGAAGCTGATCCACCTGTGGGGCGTCACGGTCGACCAGATCGCCTACGTCACCTCGCTGTCGTTCGTGGGCATGTTCCTCGGGTCGATCGTCGCCGGGGCCGTCGCCGACCGGTGGGGCCGCAAGCGGGCACTGCTGTGGACGACGCTGTCCTTCGGCCTGTTCTCCTTCGTGTCGGTGTTCTCCTGGGACATCGTGTCCCTCGGCGTGTTCCGCGTCCTCACCTCGGCGGGCCTGTCCGCGATGACCGTCGTCGCGGTCATCTACGTCAACGAGATGTACCCGTCCGCGGTCCGCGGCAAATACCAGGCGTACGCCATCGTCATCGGCATCTGCGGCACGCCGGCCACCAACCTCATAGCCAGCGCCGTCGTACCGCTCACCGACTGGTCGTGGCGGTTGGTCTACCTCTGGGGTTCGCTGGGCCTGCTGCTCGTGCTGTTCACCCGGCACCTGAGGGAATCACCCCGCTGGTACGAGAGCCGGGGCGACCACAGCGGCGCGGACGCCGTGCTGCAGGAGATCGAGGCGCGCGTCGCCGCGGAGCAGGGCCCCCTCCCCGAGCCTGCGCCGCCCGTCGAGGAAATACCGTCGGCCAAGGCGCCGTTGCGCCTGCTGCTGCAGAAGAAGTACCTGTTCCCGACGCTGCTGCTCACGGTGTTGTGGGTGACGCAGACCATCGGCTTCTTCGGCTACTCGAGCTGGGCGCCCACCTTGCTGACCAAGCAGGGATTCAGTGTCGAGAAGTCGGTCTTCTACGTGGCTCTCACCACGGTCGGCGCGCCGCTCGGTTCCTACCTGGCGTCCCTCGTCACCGACCGGTTCGAGCGCAAGTGGTGCCTGGTCGGCTTCAGCACGGTGATCGCGCTGTGCGGGCTGTTGTACGGGCTCACCTTCAACCCGGTGCTCATCGTGGTGTTCGGCTTCCTGGTGAACCTCTTCGAGCGCGGCTACACGGCGCTGGCCTACGCCTACTCCCCCGAGCTCTTCGACACCCGCAGCCGGTCGCTGGGGACCAGCATCTCCTACGGCCTCGGCCGGCTGTCGAACGCGGCCGGCCCCCTGATCGTCGCAGCTCTCTACACCAGCCACGGCTACCGGAGTGTCTTCTACTTCATCGCCGGCACCTGGCTGGTCGGCGCGATCGTCCTGGCCGTCTTCGGTCCCCGGATCCGCTCGGCACTCCGGGCCCCGGAGCAGCAACGGACGATTGCCGGTCAGGCCGCCCGGACAGCGTGACCGGTTACGCCGGGGCTGTCAGGCGTACGGCACGGCCGGGGGCGGCGGGGTCCAGCGGTTGGTCCGCGGGCCGGTGGAGGTGACGCCGTACGCGCCCTTGAGGTGCTCGGGGATGGCGTAGTGCATGACCCGGCCGCGGGTGAGCGAGCTGAGCTCGAAGAGGGTGGTGAAGTGACCGAGCCGGTCCAGGGCCCAGGCACCCAGGGGGGAGTTGTCCTCGATGCGTTCGAGGATTCCGAGCAGCGCGGGGGCGGCTTTGACGGCTGTGTCCCAGGCGGTCCGCGGGACGCGGAGCCAGTCCGCGCAGGTGTCGCCCATGAGGTAGCGGATGAGAGCGGCGACCAGTGGGTCCAGCAGGGTTCCGGGGACGACCTCTTCGTACAGGTCGATGAGTTGGCGGGTCAGCCTGGCACCTTCCTCGGACGGGCCCATGTGCCGGGTCATGTAGAGGTCCGAGAACTGCCGGGCGCTGTCGAGGTCGGCCGGGGCATGATCGAGGCCGATGCCGAGCATCGCGCCGACCACGCGCCAGGCGTAGAAGTAGGACTCCGCGCCGTCGACCGACATGTGGATGCCCAGGCGGTGCAGTGCGTCCAGGATCTGGATGGAGAACATCATCTGGCCGCCGATCAGATCCTCCTGACAGATCGGCGTGCCCAGCCCGGCCACGTCCCAGCGGTCCTCGCGGCTGAGGTGGTAGCGGATGGAGGCGTGCAGCAGCCGCACCTTCTGCGCGGCAGGGATGAACCGGCTGCCCGCCTCGAACGCGTCGGGCTGCATCAGGTGGACGACGAACTGTCCGGTCTCGGCCATGCGCCGTGAGGGGTAGTCCAGGGAGTGCGTGGCGCTGAGCAGCCTGGCCACATGCGGAACGACGTAGCAGGCAGGCATCGCGGCGAAGGACAGCGCGGTGGAAATGTGCACGTTGTTGTCGATGAAGAAGAGCCGGGCCTGCTCCATCCGGCCCCAGTCGACCCAGTCCGGTGGGGCGCTGGTCGCCTCCAGGTACTCGCGGGCGACGTCGGGGAGCCCGTCGGGGAGATCCTGGCCGACAGTGGAGAAGTAGCGCATCAGGGTGTTGAACTTGCCGACCTCGCCGCGCTCGAACAGGGTCTTCACCGTCGCGTCGGCAAGTTCGTCGCCCAGCAGCCGCAGGGCGTCCATGGACTCGTTCGTGTAAGGCGGGCAGGGCGTGGTCGCGTGAGGCATGGACATCGGGTCCTTTCGGCGGATCAGGACTGGCGGGCTGCGGCCGAGGCCACCAGGTGGAGCAGCGCGTCGGCAGCGCACGCCGGCAGATCCGCGCGGCCGATGGCATCGACCGCCTCCCGGGTGCGCCGATTGATCATTTCCTCGACGCGGGCGGGCGCTCCGGTGCGCTGCATGATCGCCCGCATCCGCAGCAGCGCGTCGTCATCGAGGTCGGACCGCCCGAGCAGGCCATCCAGTTCCGCACGCTCGGCGGCGGTCGCGGCCGACCAGGTCCGGGCGAGCAGGGCGGTGGGCCGGTTTCCGCTGATGTCATCCAGATTCGCCTTGCCGGTGCGGGCCGGGTCGCCGAACAGCCCGAGCAGATCGTCGCGCAGTTGGAACGCCTCCCCCAGAGGCAGTCCGTAGGCGGTGAAGGCCTTCATCACCGAGTCGGGCACACCCGCAAGCGCCCCACCGATGTGCAGCGGGTGTTCGACCGTGTACTTCGCCGTCTTGTACCTGATGACCTGCAGCGAACTGGCCGTATCGGGCCGGCCACCGGTCCGCAGGATCTCCAGGCACTCGCCGGCGATGAGTTCCCTGGCCATGACCGCCCACAGTCCCCTGGCCCGGGCCAGGTAGGCCGCCGGCAGGCCGCAGGAGGTGAACAGCTGCCCGGCCCACGACATCAGCAGGTCACCGGCGAGCATGGCCAGCGACCTGCCGCCCGCGGTGGAGCGGGCCCGGCCGGCGCAGGCCGAACGCAGGGCGATGTGTGCGGTGGGCCTGCCGTGTCGCACGGAGCTTTCATCGATCAGGTCGTCATGGACGACGGCTGCCGCATGCACCAGCTCGATCGCCGCGGCGGCCTTGACCAGCGCATCGCTGTCCGGTTGGCCGCCTGCCCGCCACCCCCAGTAGCAGAACGCCGCCCGCAGCCGCTTGCCTCCGGCCACCGCCGCGGCCAACTGCTCGGCCACCGGGAGCAGCTCGGCGTCCACTGCGACGAACTCCGCCGACTCGCGCTGGGTGAACTCCTGCAGAACGGCGTCCACTCGGGCACGGAGCGCGTCCTGCTGCTGCTCCTCGCGCAGTGCCCGCGTCCCGGCCATCGCATGCCTCTCAGGCATCGCACGCGTCTCAGGCATCATGCCGGCCGGGACGAGCCGCGGCGCACCGACGCGCCAGCAGCTCCATGTGCGGTTCGCCCAGGCAGACACTCCGCTCGAGTGCGAGCCGCCCCCGCGCCTTCATCTCCTCCTGACCGTCCTGAGCCAGTTCGGCCAGGTCCGACCGTCGTAACAGGCCCCGCGCTCCTCGCAGCACCGAACCAATGCCGCTGAGCATCAGGTCGGCCACCCCGGCAGCCACCAGCACGGCATCGCTCTCCCGGCCGTCCCGCCCGCCGTCGCCCGCTTGCGTCACGGCATCCCCCTCGCTCCCGGCCGGCGTGCACCGCCTGCCGCCGTCCGGGAGAGTCTGTCCAGCCCGCCGGGACTCCATGGCGCGCAGACCACATCGAGTGATCAATCCACGAACCGGCACGAAGAACGCCGCCGGTGCGGTACGTGGGCTGCCGCATTCCGGGCGGGCATGGCACGGAACGTGCGGGGTAGCCGGGATGCATTCCCGCCCCATCGCCGAGGACGGGAATGAACGGTGCAATTTTCCCAGAGCCCGAGGAGAAGCGTTGAGCGAGCAGAACATTTTCGTCATCGGTCTGAGTGATACCAATCTGCGCACGCTGGAGGCCGTGCCGGACGCGGGAAAGTACCGCTTTCATCAGCTGTTGACCATGGAAGAGCTGCAACACGGCGAAGTGTCCGTGCCCGAATTGCTGGAGAAGGCTCACCGCATACTCGACGCGTTCGACGGCACCATCGACGCGATCGTCGGCTTCTGGGATTTCCCGGTCAGCACCCTCGTCCCGCTGCTCTCGGAGCGCTACGGCACGCGGAGCACCAGCCTTGCGTCCATCGTCAAATGCGAGCACAAGTACTGGAGCCGGCTGGAGCAACAGAAGGTCGTCGATGAGCATCCTCGTTTCGGCATGGTCGACCTGGAAGCCGCCGATCCACGCCCCCCGGAGGGCGTCGGCTTCCCGATGTGGCTGAAGCCCGCGCTGTCCTACTCCTCCGAGCTGGCCTTCGGGGTCAAGAACGAAGAGGACTTCCGCGCCGCGGTGACCGAGATCCGGGAAGGCATCAGCCGGGTGGGCCGTCCCTTCGAGTACATCCTCGACCAGCTCGACCTGCCCCCGGAGATGAAGGGCGTCGGTGGTCAGGTGTGCCTCGCCGAGGAGGCGCTCACCGGCATCCAGGTTGCGGTGGAGGGCTATGTCCATCGCGGCGAGGTCACTGTTTACGGGGTGCTGGACTCGATCAACTACCCGGACAGTTCGTCCTTCCTGCGCCACCAGTACCCGTCCGCCCTGCCCGAGCCGGTCATCCGGCGGCTGCACGATGTCTCGCGGCGGGTGATGGAACAGATCGGCATGGACAGCGCCACCTTCAGCATCGAGTACTTCTACGACCCGGGCACCGACGCGCTCAACGTGTTGGAGATCAACCCGCGGCACTCGCAGTCGCACGCGGAACTGTTCGAATACGTGGACGGCGTCCCCAACCACCACAGCATGCTTCGCCTCGCACTGGACGAGGATCCCGGCCTGCCGCGAGGCGCGGGCCCCTACGCGATGGCCGCCAAGTGGTACTACCGGTGGTTCGCCGACGGTGTCGCGTACGGGGTCCCGAGCGAGGAGGCCATCCGGCGCATCGAACGGGAGGTGCCGGGCGTGCGGGTCGACATGATCCCCGAGGAGGGACAACGGCTGTCCCGGATGCCCGAGCAGGACAGCTACAGCTTCGAGGTGGCTCACATCTTCACCGGGGGTGACAGCGAGGAGGAGCTGCGGGAGAAGTTCGACCGCTGCGTCGCGTCGCTGCATCTCGCTTTCGACGGGGCCCCGTCCGCGGACCACCAGGAACAGCAGGACTGAGCCGCACCGAGAGAACCGTCGAGCACAAGGAGGACACGCGCATGCGTTTCGTGAGCAACCTGCCCTTCGCGACGATAGACGAGGACGTCACCGTTCCCATGTCGGACGGCGTGCACCTGTCGGCACGGATCTGGCGGCCGCGGTCCTCGGACGCCGAGCCGGTACCCGCGGTCCTGGAGTACATCCCCTACCGCAAACGCGACCTGACCTCGGTACGCGACTCCCTGCACCACCCGTACATCGCCGGCCACGGCTACGCCTGCGTCCGCGTCGATCTCCGCGGCACGGGAGAGTCGGAGGGGGTGCTCACGGACGAGTACCTGGAACGGGAGCAAGCCGATGCCGAAGAGATCCTGGCCTGGCTGGCTGACCAGACCTGGTGCGACGGCAGCACCGGCATGATGGGCATCTCGTGGGGGGCCTTCGCCGCGCTGCAGGTGGCCGCGAGGCAGCCACCCAGCTTGCGGGCGATCGTCATCTCGTCCTTCACCGACGACCGCTATGCCGACGACATGCACTACATGGGCGGCGCCATGCTGTCCGACAACCTGGCCGAGGCGGGCACCATGTTCGCCTACGCGACCTGCCCGCCGGACCCCGCAGCGGTCGGCGAGCGCTGGCGTGAGATGTGGCACGAGCGGATGGAGCACAGCCGTCCCTGGGTGCTGGAATGGCTGCGGCACCAGCGCCGCGACCCCTACTGGGAGCACGCCTCCGTCTGCGAGGACTACGCGAGCGTGCGCTGCCCGGTCCTGGCCTCCAGCGGATGGGCGGACGGCTACTCCAACGCCGTGACCCGCCTGCTGGGACATCTGGACGTGCCGCGCAAGGGACTGATCGGCCCCTGGTCCCACAAGTTCCCGCACCTGGGCGAGCCGGGGCCCGCCATCGGCTACCTGCAGGAGGTCGTCGCCTGGTGGGACCACTGGCTCAAGGGCGTCGACAACGGCACCATGGACGGGCCCATGCTGCAGGCGTGGATGCAGGACAGCGTGCCGCCCTCCACCTCGTACGAGGACCGGCCCGGCCGTTGGGTCGGCGAGCCGGCGTGGCCCTCACCGCACATCGAGACGACGAACCACCCGCTGAGCCGGCACCGCATCGGGGCGCCCGGCGAGACCGCGGACGACACGGAGGCCCTGACCGTGCGCTCGCCGTTGTCCGTCGGTCAGTTCGCCGGCAAGTGGGCCTCCTACAACGCGCCGCCCGACCTGCCGTACGACCAGCGCGAGGAGGACGGCGGCTCCCTCGTCTTCGACACGGAAGCGCTCGCCGAGCAGGTCGAGATCCTGGGCTCTCCCAGCGTCGACCTCGACCTGTCCGTCAGCGAACCGGTGGCGATGGTGGCCGCCCGGCTCTCCGACGTGGCCCCGGACGGCAGTGCCACCCGTGTCACCTACGGTCTGCTCAACCTCACCCACTGCGACTCCGCCGGGAACCCCCGGCCCCTCGAGCCGGGCAAACGGTACCGGGCGACGGTCCACCTCAACGGTGTCGCGCAGGCCTTCCCGCCGGGCCACCGCATCCGCCTGTCGCTCTCCACGTCGTACTGGCCGCTGGCCTGGCCACCGCCCCGACCGGTCCTGCTGAGCGTCCACGAGGGTTCCAGCACCCTGAACCTCCCGGTGCGCCCGGCCCGTGAACCCGACCACCTGCCCCAGCGCCCCTTCGGCGAGCCCGAGGGCACACCACCCCTCGCGACCACCCAGCTGACACCACCGGAGCAGCGCTGGGAGGTCAGGCGCGACCTCATCGACTACCACTCGGCGCTGGAGATCGTGAAGGACCGCGGCCTGGTGCGCTACGAGGACATCGGCCTCGACGTCGGCCTGCGTGCCTACGAGCGGTACGCCGCCGTCGCCGACGACTTCACCTCCGTCAGCGGCGAGGCCACCTGGACGATGCGCTTCCACCGGGACGACTGGGACGTACGGGTGGAAACCCGCACCGTGCTGCGGTGCAGCGAAACGGAGTTCTTCGTGGACGCCACACTCGACGGGTACGAGCACGACCGCCGGGTGTTCTCCCGCACCTGGAACGAGACCCTGCCCCGCGACCTCCTCTGACCCGGCCCACTACACCCGCGCCCGGCAAGCGCCCTTCGCTACACGGATGCGGCGCGGTGCGCGGCCGACCGGACCGCATCCGGGCGCGGGTGCCGGTCCGGACGCCAGGTGGCGACGAGAGCCACGGCCAGTAGAAGGTCGGCGATGTCGCCCGTCCTGAAGCCGCCGTAGATCATCTGCGAGATCACCGCGTGGGTCGCGACGGCAACGCCCAGGCAGACCGGACGGGCCCGTACGCCGGGTGGTGCGGCCAGGAAGCCGACCGTCCGCCATCGCCCCCAGCCCCGAGTGGGATTGTGGCGGCGGGCGTGTCGGAGCCGGGCGGCCGCGGAGCGCGTCCCGCGAAACAATCACCGTACCCAACCGCTGCGTTCGAGTGCATCGCGGCCGGCGTCCTCCTGCTGCCCGCGCAGGCGCAGGCCGCTTCCGGCTCCGTTCACCCTTACCTGCTCGTACAACTCGACCCGGGTCGCCTACAAGAACTGCTGACCAGCGGAGCGCGGCTCGTCCCGAACTCCGTTGATTCGGGGCCTATGTGACGCATAGTCGCATTCGCCCGGCGCCTTGCGCTGTACACGCCAAAGCCTCACACTGCACGCGTCCGGACAGCGAGTTTCCATTCCAGCTGAGCGGACGGTCGTTGCCCGTTGCTGTCCGGACGGGGGTCGGCACGCGTGGTCCGTGATGCCGCTGGGCGCCGGCGGCTGCCGTGAGGGAGCTCGAGATGTCGTTCTGGAACGCAGGAACCGCGTCGACACGTCTGGGCGGCGGCATTGTCGCCCTTGCCGTGAGCACGGGCATGGTCATTGCCGCGGCACTTCCCGCATCAGCTGTCAACTCGTACAACGCGACCCCCGCTCCGGAGCGGACCGAGGTCGGCGTGCTGCTGGCTCAGTGGGACGACGACGCGAACCCTTCGACACCCGACACCGTGGACTGGGTGTGTTCGGGAACCATGGTCGACAGCGACACCTTCGTCACGGCCGGACACTGCACCACCGACTGGCCCGCCGGGGTGCGCTTCTACGTGTCTCTGGACCAGGACGTGCAGTCCGGTCTCGACGCGGCGGCCGGCGCACACCCGGGGGACCCGTCGGCCGTCGCGGCGGCGGTGGGGGTCGAAGGGACCGCACACACCGACCCGGCCTACCCCGGCCCGTCCTCCGACCCGCACGACATCGCCGTGATACAGCTGTCTGCCGAAGCAGTGGCCGCGCGGTGGGCGTTCACCCCCGCAAACCTGCCCCGGGCGGGAGAACTCGGCGCTCTCGGGCCCCAGCGGCTGAACGCCACCTCGTTCCTGGTGGCCGGCTACGGCACCCAGGAGGCCACCCGCGGACCGGGCGGTCAGACGCATCCGGGCGGCGGCGTCCGGCTGAAGGCACCGGTCACCTTCGACGCGCTCAACCCGTCCTGGGTCCGACTGGCTATGACGGCGCCGCAGGGCAACGGCGGTGCCTGCTACGGCGACTCGGGCGGTCCGAACTTCGCCACCCTGGACGGCAGATCGGTGCTCGTCGCGACGACCATCACAGGCGACTCCCCCTGTTACGCGACCAATGTCGCCTACCGGCTCGACTCGCCGGCCGCTCGGGCGTTCCTCGCCGGTTTCGTCAGCCTTCCCTAGCGCGGCCCAGTCGTTCGCTCGGCGCGCGGCGGACACGGCATTCCTCCTGGGCCGTGACGTCGAGGTCTCACAGGAGTACCTGGCTACGGCGGAAGCGACGTCCGCTCCTACCGGAGCGGATCGCCTGCCGGGGTCGAGAACCCGCTCGACCACTATCAGAGGAGAGTCATATGCGAATGCGCGCACGGCTGTTCAGCATAGGTGTGGCGACGTTGGCGGCGATCCCGCTCGCGGCGCTCGGCACCGCTGAAGCCTCGCACGCCGCGGTCCAGCCCGCCCGGGCGAAGACCGCGCACTCCTGCGCCGCCCCCCAGGCCGGTCACGCCTCCTGCAAGGCGATCGTCCGCACCGACCTCAGCTCCACGAGATCGGTTTCACCGCAGGCCGCGCCCGCCGGCTACGGGCCCTCCAGCCTCCAGTCCGCCTACAATCTGCCCTCCGCGACCGCGGGTTCGGGACGTACGGTGGCCATCGTCGACGCCTACGACGACCCGACCGCCGAAGCCGATCTGGCCGTGTACCGCAGCCAGTTCGGCTTGCCCGCCTGCACCACGGCCAACGGCTGCTTCAAGAAGATCGACCAGCGCGGTGGCACCAACTACCCGCGTAAGGACGGCGGCTGGGCCCAGGAGATCTCGCTGGACGTCGACATGGCATCAGCGATCTGCCCGAACTGCCACATCCTGCTGGTCGAGGCCAAATCCTCCAGCTTCGCCAACCTGGGCGCAGCGGTGAACCAGGCCGCCGCGACCCCCGGCGTGGTGGCGATCAGCAACAGCTACGGCGGTTCCGACGCCTCGGACGCCAACTACGGGTCGTACTACAACCACCCCGGCATCGCCGTCACGGCCAGCTCGGGTGACAACGGGTACGGCGCGAGCTATCCCGCTTCTTCGCACTATGTGACCGCAGTCGGCGGCACGACGCTCAACACCGCCTCGAACACCCGGGGCTGGGCCGAGACCGCGTGGAGCGGCGCAGGCAGCGGATGCTCGACCTACAACGCGGCGCTCAGCGCGGCCGCCTCCTTCAACACCGGCTGCACCAAGCGGGCCGAGTCCGACGTGTCCGCCGTCGCCGACCCGTCCACCGGTGTGGCCGTCTACGACAGCACCGCGTACCAGGGCTACTCCGGCTGGATGGTCTTCGGCGGCACCAGTGTCTCCTCCCCCGTCATCGCCTCGGTGTACGCGCTCGCCGGCAACACCGCCACGGTCGACAACAACTACCCGTACACCCACTCCTCCGCGCTGTGGGACGTCACCTCCGGGAGCAACGGCACCTGCCCGACTTCCCAGTGGTGCACCGCCCGTACCGGCTGGGACGGCCCCACCGGCCTCGGCAGCCCCAACGGCATCGGCGCCTTCTGACCCACACCCGGCCGGTCACCGGCACCGGGTCGGCGGGCATCCCTACCCGCCGCACGTCGCGGGTCCGGGGCGGGTAACTGCTCAAGAAGGGCCTCTGACGCAGGTCAGAGGCCCTTCCGAGGGCAAAGCCGCGGATGGGCGGCAGACGAGTCGGGCTGTACGCCGGGTTCTGTCGCCCGGTCGCCTCGCGGCGGCCGGGGAGACGGCCATCCATCTAGGACCGGCATTGCTGCCGGCCTCCTGCGGTCTACCCGCGAACTCGGGCGGGCAGCCCTCGAACGTTCGCGCAAGGCCGTCTTGCGACGGCCTCTCTTGACCTTGCTCCAGGTGGGGTTTACCTAGCCGCCTGAGTCACCTCAGGCGCTGGTGGTCTCTTACACCACCGTTTCACCCTTACCGGGGACCGAGGTCTCCGGCGGTCTGTTTTCTGTGGCACTGTCCCGCGGGTCACCCCGGGTGGCCGTTAGCCACCACCTTGCCCTGTGGAGCCCGGACGTTCCTCGGGAAGATCCGGAGGATCTCCACGCGGCCGTCCGCCCGGCTCGTCTGCCGTGTTGACCATGCTACCCGGCCCGGCGGGGCGCTCAGACGAAGTCCGCGGTCTCCAGGTCGAAGGCGAAGGGGGCGGGCAGCGCGACGGTTTTGCCGAAGGGGATCGTGCAGTGCTGGCGGTAGTCATCGTTCTCGGGATCGCTGAAGAGCGTCACCGAGGATGCCTCACGGTCGACGAGGAGGTAGAGCGGGATATCACCGCGGGCATAGCAGCGGCGTTTACCCTCACGGTCCGCCTGCGGCTTGCTCGATGTGACCTCGACCACCAGCGCCACGCCCTCGCACGGCATCCAGGGATCGGCGCCCCGGTACAGCCGCAGGTCCCGGGGGGCGAAGGTTCCATCAGGGATCGCGTGGTTCTTCGGACAGCCACCACCGCTCCTCAGCTTGAGGCCCTTGTTCCCCGCGAATTGCATAGGCGTACTGGAGCGTCGGATGACCTGTTCCAGTACCAACCCGATGTAGTCCTCATGATCCCCGTCCGGCGGAGGCGTCACGACAATCTCCCCCTCGATCAGCTCGGCCCGAAAGCCCTCCGGCGTTTCCAGCGCCAGGAAGCCATCCAGCAGGACCTCCGCCTGCGTGAGCGGTTCATGCGGCATGGCAGTCATGTCACGCCCCTTCCTCGGTCGCTCGCCAGACTGGGACATCAGCGGATCCACCGTCCGTGACTTGGGGGTTCTTCCCCGATCGTGGCACACCGGGCAGGAGATGGACGGAACTACGACCGGGACGATCCGCGCCTTTACCCTTGCGGTTGCCGCAGCTGCTGTACGTCCGAAGGAGAACCGCCGTGCTCGTGCTCTTGCCGCCGTCCGAGGGGAAGGCCGCGAGCGGCTCCGGGGCCCCGCTCAAGCCCGAGTCGCTTTCGCTTCCCGGGCTGGCCGCCGCGCGCGCCACGGTGCTGGACGAGCTGGTCGAGTTGTGCACGGCGGACGAGGAGAAGGCGCGGGCGATTCTCGGGCTGAGCGAGGGGCTGCGTGGCGAGGTCGCCAAGAACGCCGGGCTCCGGACGGCCGGGGCGCGGCCTGCCGGGCAGGTGTACACCGGGGTGCTGTACGACGCGCTGAGTCTCGCTTCGCTGGACCCGGCCGCCAAGCGCCGTGCCGCCAGGTCGCTGATGGTCTTCTCGGGGCTCTGGGGCGCGGTGCGGATCGGTGACCGTATCCCCTCCTACCGCTGCTCGATGGGCGTGAAGCTGCCGGGGACCGGGGCGCTCGGTGCGTACTGGCGCGGGCCGATGGCCGACGTCATGCCGGAGGTGGCGGGCAACGGGCTGGTGCTCGATCTGCGGTCCGCCGCCTACGCGGCGGCCTGGAAGCCGAAGGGCGAGGTCGCGGAGCGTACGGCTTCCGTGCGGGTGCTGCACGCGCCGACCCGGAAGGTGGTCAGCCACTTCAACAAGGCGACCAAGGGGCGGATGGTCCGCGATCTGCTGCTGGCGGGCGCGGCGCCGGCCGGGCCCGCCGAGCTGGTCACCACCTTGCGGGAGCTGGGGTACGAGGTCGAGGCGTCGGCCCCCGAGAAGAGAGGGAAGCCGTGGGAGCTGGATGTGCTGGTGACGGAGATCCACTGAGTCGTTGCATCATGCGCAACGCGCGTTGCGCACTGCGTGCGCGGCGGGGCAGGATGACGGTATGACTTCCGTGCTCGACCTTGCCCCCGTTGTCCCTGTCGTGGTGATCGACGATGCCGTCGACGCCGTACCGCTGGCGCGGGCGCTGGTTGCCGGCGGGCTGCCCGCGATCGAGGTGACGTTGCGGACCCCCGCGGCGCTGGACGCGATCCGGGCGATCGCCGCGGAGGTGCCGGACGCGATGGTCGGCGCGGGCACCGTGCTGTCCCCCGGGACGGTCACCGGCTCGGTCGCCGCGGGTGCGCGGTTCCTGGTCAGCCCCGGGTGGTCGGAGCGGCTGCTGGGATCGATGCGGGATTCCGGGGTGCCGTTCCTGCCGGGTGTCTCGACCACGTCGG
This sequence comes from Streptomyces sp. NPDC051322, assembly GCF_040689485.1. NCBI lineage: Bacteria > Bacillati > Actinomycetota > Actinomycetes > Kitasatosporales > Streptomycetaceae > Streptomyces > Streptomyces sp. NPDC051322. The sequence goes on from NZ_JBFBAK010000001.1 coordinate 508,468, forward strand.
AGGTCGTGACGCTGCTGGAGCGCGGGATCACCGAGATGAAGTTCTTCCCCGCGGAGGCCGCGGGTGGCACGGCCTACCTCAAGTCCTTGAACGGGCCGCTGCCGCAGGTCCGGTTCTGCCCCACCGGCGGGATTTCGCTCAGTTCGGCGCCGTCGTATCTGGCACTGCCGAACGTGGGATGTGTCGGGGGCACGTGGATGGTGCCTGGCGACGCGGTTGCCGCGCGTGACTGGCAGCGGGTGGAGGAACTGGCGCGGGGCGCGGCGGGTCTTCGGGCCGGGGCGCCGTCCGCGAGCGCCGGCCGCGCCTAGAGCGGCCGGCGCAAGGAGGCGGCCAGGGTCCGGCCGCAAGCCTCACCGCAGGTGCGACGTGTCGTTCAGCAGCCGTACCGACGCGTTGCCGTCCGCGTAGTACGCCACCTCCGAGACGGACGCGGCCGACAGTTCCATCCGGAACAGCGACTCGGGTGGCGCGCCCAGTGCGAGGCGGACCAGGGTCTTGATCGGGGTGACGTGGGTGACGAGCAGGACCGTGCGGCCCGCGTGACGGGCGAGCAGCCGATCGCGGGCGGCCGCGACTCTGCGGGCGACCGCGGTGAAGCTCTCGCCGCCGGTCGGGGCGGCCTTCGGGGAGGCGAGCCAGGCATTGAGGTCGTCAGCGTACCGCTCGCGCACTTCGCCGAACGTCAGACCCTCCCAGGCGCCGAAATCCGTTTCGCGCAGGCCGTTCTCGATGGTGACGTCGAGCCCGAGGCGGCCGGCCACCACGTCCGCCGTCGCACGGCAGCGGCGTAGTGGTGACGAGACGACTGCCTGGATGGAGCCGCCTTCGGCGAAAGCGGCGGCGGCCCCTTCCGCCTGGGCGCGGCCGGTGGCCGACAGCTCGGGGTCCGTGCCGCCACTGCCGGAGAAGCGTTTCTCCGGGGTGAGTGCGGTCTCGCCGTGTCGCAGCAGGACGAACGTCGCAGGGGTGCCGAGGTCCGCCGGGGCCGCCCAGCCCACGGTGGGCGCGGCCGGCGTGCCGGCCGGAGCGGCCAGGTCCGCGGTGGATGCCGAGGGTTCCCACTGCTTGCCCCGACTGCCCGCGTCCATCGCCTCGTTGGCCAGCCGGTCCGCGTGCTTGTTCCGGGCGCGCGGGATCCACTCGTAATCCACCCGGTCCGCCGGCACCAGCGCCGCCGCCTCCGCCGCCAGCGGCTTCATGGCGGGGTGCTTGATCTGCCAGCGTCCGGACATCTGCTCGACGACGAGTTTGGAGTCCATCCTGACCCGGATCCGGGCCGTCGGGTCCAGCGCAAGGGCGGCCCGCAACCCGGCGATCAGACCCCGGTACTCGGCCACGTTGTTGGTGGTGACGCCGAGGTACTCCGCGGCCTCGGCCAGCGTTTCGCCGGTGTCCGGGTCGAGCACCACAGCGCCGTACCCGGCGGGCCCCGGGTTGCCCCGGGAGCCGCCGTCCGCCTCGACGACGAACGTCCGCATCAGATGCCCGAGTCGGCCGTACGCACCAGGATCCGGCGGCAGTTCTCGCACCGCAGGACCGTGTCCGGGGACGCCGCCTTGACCTCGTTGACCTCGGTGATGTTGAGCTCCAGGCGGCAGCCTTCGCAGCGTCGCTGGTAGAGCCGGGCGGCACCGACGCCGCCCTGCTGCACCCGCAGCTTCTCGTACAGCTTCAGCAGGTCGGCGGGGACGGAACCGGCGACGACCTCGCGCTCCTTGGTGAGCGTGGCGGCCTCCCGGTCGATCTCGCCGGCCGCCGTGTCGCGGCGGGCGGTGGCGTCCTCGACCTTGCCCTCCACCGAGGCGACCCGCTCGGTGAGTTCGGCGGCCCGCTCCTGCGCGGACTCGCGGCGCTCCATGACTTCGAGGACCACGTCCTCCAGGTCACCCTGGCGCTTGGCGAGCGAGGCGATCTCGCGCTGGAGGTTCTCCAGGTCCTTGGGCGAGCTGACCGCACCGGAGTCGAGCCGCTGCTGGTCGCGCTGCGAGCGCTGGCGGACCTGGTCGACGTCCTGCTCCGCCTTGACCTGCTCGCGGGCGGTGTCGCTCTCCTCGGTCTGCACGGCGACGAGCAGGTCCCGCAGCTGGGTGAGGTCCTTGGTCAGGGAGTCGATCTCGGCGTGCTCGGGAAGCGACTTGCGCTTGTGCGCGAGCTGCGACAGCCGTACGTCGAGGGACTGGACGTCGAGAAGTCGGATCTGGTCGGCGTGCGCGGCGTTCAGTTGGGGGCTCCAGAAGTATCGGGGTCGGTGGCCGCGGCGTGGGCGGTCCAGGGATCTGTGACCGTACGGGAAACGTGGGTGCGCAGACCCCATCCGTTCCGGTCGGAAATTTCGTCGAGCTGGGCGGCCGCCTGCGTGCACCAGGGCCACTCGGTGGCCCAGTGCGCCGCGTCGACCAGGCCGAGGGCCGAGTGCTGCACCGCCTCGGACGCCGGGTGGTGGCGCAGGTCGGCGGTGAGGAAGGCGTCGACGCCCGCTGCCCGCACCTGCTCGAAGAGGCTGTCGCCCGATCCGCCGCTGACCACGACGGTGCGGACCTGGGCGTCGGGGTCGCCGGCGATCCGGATGCCCTGCGCGGTGGCGGGCAGCCGCGCCGCGGCACGGGCGGCGAATTCGCGGAGAGTCACGGGGTGGTCGAGCTCGCACACCCGGCCGAGGCCCCGGCAGCCGTGCGGGTCGTCCGGAGCGGGCACCAGCGGTCGCAGCACCCGCAGATCCAGCGCACCGGCGAGTGCGTCGGAGACGCCCGGGTCGGCGGTGTCCGCGTTGGTGTGCGCGACGTGCAGGGCGATGTCCTGCTTGATCAGCGTGTGCACGACCCGGCCCTTGAAGGTGGAGGCCGCGACCGTCGTCGTACCCCGCAGATAGAGCGGGTGGTGGGTGACGATCAGCTGAGCTCTCAGCTTCACCGCCTCGTCGACGATGTCCTGAACGGGGTCGACCGCGAAGAGGACCCGGCTGATCTCCGCGTCCGGATCGCCGCAGACCGTGCCCACGGCATCCCAGGATTCGGCCCGCTCGGGGGGCCAGAGGGCGTCGAGCGCGGAGAGGACTTCAGACAGACGGGGCACGGTTACAGGTTACCCGCGCCACGTGCTCCGGCCGCCGGTCGGTCCCGGGACGGCACGGGCAGCGCGGGAACGGTGGCGGCACCCCTGCTGAGTCCGGGCGCCGAGCACAGCCGCCGCCCGGTGCGCAGGGGAATTCGCCGACGGCCACCCGTATGTGTGAAGTGGCGCGTCGCGGTCGGGTCGGCAGGGCGTACGAAAACTAGCTTCGGTGTCCGGAGGTGACCGCATCATGACCGCCCCGGCTACGAAGACCGCTGTAGAGAGCGGTGCTGCCCGGCAGATGGCTTTCACCATCGCCCATGACGGGTCCTACGCCGCCCGGCTGGCCCGTCATGACACGGACGCCTGGTTCCCCGAGCGCTGGACGCTGGACGGGCCGGAGCCGTACGCGGTGCGACTGCCGGGCAACCAGCCCGAGGAGCCGGACTCCGACGTCCTGCCGCTCGCCGACGGGCGGGTGCTGATCCGGCGGTTCACGGAGGGGCGGCACACCTTCTCGCTGCTGTACCCGACCGGCCCCGGCACCGGCGAACTGCCGCTGGGCACCCTCGAGTGCGAGCAGCTGACCCTGCTGCCGCCCGCGCCCGGCGGCGCCTGCGCCTACGCCCTGCAGCCGGGTGAGCACACGACCACGGTGTGGCTGGTCGCAGGCGGTGCCCACGGGCCCGAGTACGTCACCGATGTGCCGGGGCGGTGCACCGGCGGGGTGTGGCTGGACCGGGCCGGCCGGATGCTCGCTCTGGACCGGGAGATCGACGGGGTCACCAAGGCGGTGGCGGTCGATCTGGAACGCGGCGGGGAGGTGACGCCGCTGCTGCAGATCACCGAGGCCAGCGACGACCGGCTGCTGCTGGCCGACCCGGACAGCGGTCTGCTGCTCGTACGGTCGGACGCACCGGGGTGCGAGCGGCTGGGCTGGGGGGTGCTGGGGAGCCGGCGGCCGGTGCGCTTCCCCGAGTGTCTGCATCTGGAGGACGCGCTGCTCTCACCGTTCGCGGTGCAGCCGGGGCAGGTGCTGATGCCGGAGAGTTGCGGTGTCGCGCTGCGGATCGACAGCGGGGCGGCGAGCTGGCTGGGCGTGTGGCGGCCCGCCGGACGCCGGTTGCTTCAGCTGGCCGGGCCCGCGGGCTGGCTGTCCGGCGCCGGATTGTGGAGCAGGGACGGGGTGCTCCGGCTGCCGTACGCGACCGGCACGGTGCCCTGTGGAGTGGTCGACATCGAGCCGTTCGCGGGCGCTCCGGTCGACACCCCCTTCTACCCGGCGCACGACCACGCGGCCGATGGTCCGACTCATCCGATCACAGAACCTGCACAAACGGATTTCGCAGGTCAGGAACCATTCGGCCCCCCGGAGACTCCTGTGGTGTGCAGGCCCGTACCGTTGCAGCAAGCTCCTCTGCGGAGCGGTCCGACAGCCGGCCGGAATTTCGGGCCTGCACATATAAGTAGCGATCACACGGGGTGATTTCCCACATGTCTGAAGCCCGCACCGACACGGCCCAGACGCGTCCGCAGCCTGCGGCCGCCGACCGGGGCGAAGCCGGAGGCTCCGGAAAGCATCGAGGGGGTGCGGCTCCCACCGAGGCATCGGCGACGGAGACCAACGGTCGCCATCGCCGCTCGGCGGAGCAGCACTCCAACGCGGCCTGACTGACACTGCTGCGCGTACGACCGGGCGAGGGCCGGTTCCCGTTACGGGAACCGGCCCTCGCCGGGTTACGGGCACCCACCTCCGCCGGGTTACGGTCACCGGCCCCCTCGCCGGCTCAGTGGTGTTCGACGACGGTGTCGGCGAGGACCGGCGCATCGTCCCGCTCGACGGCCGAGACCGCCACCTCGACCCGGCCGGGCGACTGCCACATCCGCAGTCGGAGCGTCTCGCCGGGAAAGACCACGCCGGCGAAGCGGGTGCGGTACGCGTCGACCCGGGCGACTTCGCCGCGAAGGAACGTGTCGACGACCGCCTTGAGGGTGATGCCGTACGAGCAGAGCCCGTGCAGGATCGGCCGGTCGAAACCGGCGCGCTCGGCGAACTCCGGGTCGGCGTGCAGCGGGTTCCAGTCGCCGGAGAGGCGGTAGAGCAGCGCCTGGTCGGGGCGGATCGGGCGTAGTTCGGTGCGGTCGGGCTCCCGGTCGGGAAGCGCGGACCGCACCGACGGGCCGCGTTCACCCCCGAAGCCGCCTTCGCCGCGTACGAAGATCTGGGAGTCGCTGGTCCACAGCGGGCCCGAGTGGTCGGCCACCTCGGAGCGCTGCACGATGACCGCCGCGCTGCCCTTGTCGTACACGGCCAGGACCCGGGAGGTGGAGACCGCCGATCCCCTGACGGGGATGGGCCGGTGCAGGGTGATGGTCTGGCCTCCGTGCAGCACCGCGGCCAGGTCGACCTCGATGCCGGGTGCGGAGAGGCCGGTGGCCAGGGCCATTTCGCCACCGGCGACGGTCGCGAAGCTGGGCACGACCTGCAGCCGGGATTCGAGGGTGTAGCGCAGTTCGCCGGGGTCGGTGGCGGGCAGGCCGGCGCCGATGCCGAGATGGTAGAGCTGGATGTCCTTGTGGTCCCAGGTGATCTCGCGGGAACGGGGCTCGGCGGCGACGGCCCGGGCGGCGTCCATGGGCATGTGGTGGCGTACTCCTCGACGGTGAACGGGCTCGACAGCGAACGGGGCTCGGCGCGACCGTCCGGGCGGGATGGCAGGGGCACCGGGATAAGCAGGGTGTACACCGTACGCCCGTGACATTTGTCCCGGCCGAGTCCGTACATGCGCATCTGCCCACGGTCGGTGCGCGCTCCGTAGCGTGCTGGGTATGACGCAGACATCAGACACCGGCCTCGCGGTCAGCTTCGCCGGGGCGGTCAAGACCTTCGGCACGATCCGGGCCGTGGACGGCGCCGACCTGGAGATCAACCGCGGCGAGACGGTGGCGCTCCTGGGGCGCAACGGGGCCGGCAAGTCCACCACCATCAGTCTGCTGCTGGGGCTCGACGCACCGGACGCCGGAGAGGTGCGGCTGTTCGGTCGCGATCCGGAAGAGGCCGTACGGGCCGGGCTGGTCGGCGCGATGCTGCAGGAGGGCCGGCCGATCCCCCGGGTGACGGTGCGCGAACTGGTCGCCTTCGTGGCGAGTACCTACCCGGACCCGCTGCCGGTGGACGAGGCGCTGGATATGGCGGGGCTCGGCGAGCACGGTGCGCGCCGGGTCGACAAGTTGTCCGGCGGCCAGGCGCAGCGGGTCCGCTTCGCCGTCGCGCTCGCCGGGAACCCGGAGTTGATCGTTCTGGACGAGCCGACGGCGGCGCTCGATGTGGAGGCCAGGCGGGCTTTCTGGGACTCGATGCGGGCCTACGCGCGGCGCGGCAACACCGTGCTCTTCTCCACTCACTATCTGGAGGAGGCCGACGACAACGCGGACCGCATCGTGGTCATCGACCGGGGCCGGATCGTCGCCGACGGCAGCTCCGAGCTGATCAAGCGCTCGGGGGGCGGCAGCCTGGTCTCCTTCGATCTGGCGGGCCGCAGCACCGAAGGGCTTTCGCTGCTGCCGGGCGTCAGCTCGGTGGAGATCCGCGGCGACCGGGCGTCGCTGCGGACCGACGACTCGGACGCCACGGTGATCGCCCTGGCGGAACTCAACGCGATCCGCGGCCTCGCCGTCGCCCCGGCGACCCTCGAGGACGCCTTCCTGTCCCTCACCTCGCACGCGTCCATTTCCGAGAAGGCGGCTGTCTGATGCTGGAGTACATCACGCTCGAAGTGCGGCGCACGCTGCGTGACGCCGGGTTCGTCATCTTCGGCATCGGGATGCCGGTGATGATGTATCTGCTGTTCACCAACATCGGCGCCACCGGCGACGCCGACTCGGACGCCTGGAAGATCACCTCGATGGTCGGCATGGCCGCGTACGGCGCGCTGGGCGCGGCGCTGGGGGTCGGCACCGGAGTGGCGTCGGACAAGGCCATCGGCTGGCTGCGCCAGTTGCGGGTCACCCCGCTGGCACCCTCGAAGGTGGTGCTGGGGCGGGCGATCGCCGGTTCGGTGACGGTGCTCCCCGGCATCCTGGCGGTGCTGGCGGCCGGCGCGCTGATCAACGGCGTACGGCTGGACCTCTGGCAGTGGGCGGCGCTCACACTGCTGCTGTGGGCCGGCGCGCTGCCCTTCACGCTGCTCGGCATCGGCAACGGTTACCGGCTGACCGCGCAGACCACCGGTGTGGTGAACGTGGCCTCGCTGATGGGGCTCGCCATCGTGGGCGGCCTCTGGTTCCCCGTCGATGCCTTCCCCGGCTGGCTGCGGTCCGTCGCCCGCTACACGCCGACCAACCGCTTCGCCGACCTGGGCTGGTCCACCGCCGCGGGCAGCGCGCCGGGGCTCACCACCGTCGCGGTTCTCGTGGTCTGGCTGCTGGCGTTCGGTTCGTACGCGGTGATCTCGTACCGTCGGTCCGCGAGGACCGTGTGACAGGAGTAGCGATGTCGAACAAGCTGGCCGAACTGAGGCGGCGGCGCGCGCAGCGGCTGAAGCATCAGCGGGAGCACGGGCGGCCCGGCCCGCCGAACGCGTTCGCCCTGCTGCCGTGGCTGCTGCTCGGCCTCGGCAGCTTCTCGAATCTGATCAAGGGCGAGACCCCGAACCCCTGGGTCGGCGGTCTGGGGCTGCTCACCTTCAACTCGCTCTACGTCTCGGTGACTTTCCGCGCCTTCAAGGAGAAGGGGGCGAGCCGGACGACGCTTGCGCTGCTCGGCATCCTGGCCGCGGTCACCTACGCGCTCGCCATCGGATACGGCAAGAACTGGCTGCTCTTCTTCCCGCTGCTCTCGCTGGCCGTCGGCACCACGCTGCGCGACAGACGGCTCAGCGTGGCGCTGGTCGTCCTCGGCGGCTCGGCCGGCTACATCTCGGGGCAGGAGGGGCACAGCCCCTGGGACCCCTGGACCCTCGGCTACGGCACGTTCATCTCCGGAGCCGTGACGGCCGCGATCATGACGCTCTCCGAGACCGTGATGGAACTGCGTGCCACCCGGCAGGAACTGGCCCGGACCGCGGTGGAGAAGGAGCGGCTGCGGTTCTCCCGTGATCTGCACGACCTGCTCGGCCACACGCTCTCGGTGATCGTGGTGAAGTCGGAGGCGGCCCGCCGGATCGCTCCCCGCGACATGGAGGCCGCGCTGGCTCAGGTCGCCGACATCGAGACGGTCGGCCGGCAGGCCCTCACCGAGATCCGGGAGGCGGTCACCGGTTACCGCGACGCCAGTCTCGCCGACGAACTGGACCGGGCCCGCTCCGCGCTCACCGCGGCGGGCATCGAACCCGTCGTACGGCAGTCGGGGCCGCCGCTGGAACCGGAGAGCGCCGCGCTGCTCGGCTGGGTCGTCAGGGAAGCGGTCACCAACGCGATCCGGCACAGCGGGGCGACGCGTTGTGAGATCACCGTGGACGGCGGCACCGGCGAACGGGTACGGCTGGTGATCAAGGACGACGGGCGCGGCGTAGGCTCAGCACCACCCGGCAGCGGACTGAAGGGCCTCACCGAGCGCCTCGCGGCGGCGGGCGGCTCGCTGGACGCCGGTCCCGGTCAGCGGAGCGGCTTCCGGCTGGTGGCCGAACTGCCGGTGAGCGAACTGCCGGTGCCCGGACGGCCGGGGTGCGCGGACCGAGCGCCGGACACATCAGAAGAGTTGGAGCCCAGCGAATGATCCGAGTCCTCCTCGCCGAAGACCAGGGAATGATGCGCGGCGCACTCGCCATGCTTCTCGGGCTGGAGGAGGACATCGAAGTGGTCGCCCAGGTGGCCACCGGTGACAGGATCGTGGACGCGGCCCGCGAAGCGTCGCCCGACGTGGCACTGCTGGACATCGAACTGCCCGGTCGCAGCGGGCTGGACGCCGCCGCCGATCTGCGCACGGCGGTCCCCGGCTGCCGGGTGCTGATCCTCACCACCTTCGGCAGGCCGGGCTATCTGCGCCGGGCGATGGAGGCGGGGGCGGCCGGCTTCCTGGTCAAGGACGGCCCGGTGGAGGAACTCGCCGCAGCGATCCGCCGGGTGCTGGCCGGGGAGACGGTCATCGATCCGGCGCTCGCCGCGGCCGCGCTGAGCGCGGGCCCCAGTCCGCTGACCGCCCGCGAGTGCGATGTGCTGAACGCCTCCGTGGACGGCGCGACGGTCGCCGACATAGCGGGGAAGCTGCACCTGTCGGAGTCGACGGTCCGCAACTACCTGTCCTCGGCGATCGGCAAGACGGGGACCCGCAACCGGATGGAAGCGGTCCGGTCCGCCCGCCGACAGGGGTGGCTGTAGCGGCCGACGCGGCCGGGACAGGTGACGCAGATCACCCGCTCTTACCCAGCGTTTATCGGAATATCCGAGCGTGGTCGGACGGTTTCATACTGCATCCACTTACGCCTCCGGAGGCTCCACGCATGGCACAGGCCGCTCCACGTCTGCCCGAGATCACCCCAGAGATCAACGCAGAGGAAAAGCGCACCCGCGGCGGGGGCGGGGTCGTTCCCGTCCTCGCCTTCGCAGGCATCGTCGTCGCGGTCATGCAGACCCTGCTCGTCCCGGTCATCAAGGACCTGCCGGCGCTGCTCGACACCTCCGCGTCCAACGCCACCTGGGTCGTGACGGCCACCCTCCTCGCGGGCGCGGTCGCCACTCCCATCATGGGCCGGCTCGGTGACCTCTACGGCAAGCGGCGGATGCTGCTCGCCAGCCTGGCCGTGATGGTCGTCGGCTCGCTGATCTGCGGCTTCACCGACAACCTGCTGATCATGATCGTCGGCCGTTCGCTGCAGGGCGTCGCCATGGGGGCGATCCCGCTCGGCATCGGCATCATGCGCGACGAGCTGCCCCGCGAGAAGCTCGGCTCGGCCATGGCGCTGATGAGCTCTTCCATCGGCGTGGGCGGCGGGCTCGCCCTGCCGGCCGCGGCGCTGGTGGCCCAGCATGCCGACTGGCACATCCTGTTCTTCGGGGCCGCCGGACTCGGCGTCGTCTCGATGGTGCTCACGGTGATCTTCGTGCCGGAGTCCTCGGTGCGCGCCCGGGGTTCCTTCGACCACCTCGGCGCGATCGGGCTGTCGGCCGGTCTGGTCTGCCTGCTGCTCCCGATCACCAAGGGGTCGGACTGGGGCTGGGGATCGGGCAGCACGCTCGGATTCTTCGCCGGTGCGCTCGCCATCCTGCTGCTGTGGGGTGTGATGGAACTGCGCGTCGCCGCCCCGCTGGTGGACCTGCGTACCACCGCTCGCCGTGAGGTTCTGCTCACCAACCTGGCCTCGATCATGGTCGGTGTCGCCTTCTACGCCATCTCCCTGGTCCTGCCGCAGCTGCTCCAGCTGCCGAAGTCGACCGGATACGGTCTGGGCCAGTCGATGGTGACGGCGGGCCTCTGCGTGGCTCCGCTCGGCCTCACCATGATGTTCACCGCGCCGCTCTACGCCAGGATCGCCGCGAAGTACGGTCCCAAGGTCTCCCTGATGATCGGCATGCTGATCATCGCCATCGGTTACGGCGCGGGGCTCGGCCTGATGAGCGCGCCCTGGCAGACCATCATCGTCTCGGTCGTCGTCGGCGCCGGTATCGGCCTCGCCTACTCCTCGCTCCCCGCGCTGATCATCGGCGCGGTGGACGCGTCCGAGACCGGCGCGGCCAACGGCCTGAACACCCTGATGCGTTCCATCGGCACCTCGGTGTCCAGTGCGGTGATCGGCATGGTGCTGGCGCACTCGTCGACCGCGCTGGGCCCGGTGTCCGTGCCGACCATGAGCGGCTTCCGTACGTCGTTCGTGATCGCGACCGGCGCCGTGCTGATCGGTCTGGCGCTGGCGGTCTTCCTGCCCTCGCGCAAGCGGACGGCCGCGGCCGCGGCGGCGCTCTCGAAGCCGGTCGCCACCAGCGAGCCGACCGGCCAGGACGCCACCGGGACGACCACCAACACGGTCGCGGGCTTCACCGGATTCCGCGGCAAGGTCCTCGACGCGGACGGCTTCCCGGTGCCCCGCGCCACGGTCACGCTGATCGACCGCCGCGGCCGCCAGGCAGGCATCACGGTCGCCGCCGACGACGGCACGTACGCGCTGGGCGTGCGGGCGGCGGGAACGTACATCCTGGCCGTCACGGCCGCGGGCCGGCCGCCACTGGTCACCCCGGTCTCGTACATGACCGTGGACGAACTGGTGACGGTGGACCTGCGGCCGGCCGCAGTCACGCAGAGCGTGCCGCGCTAGCGAGGCGTCCGGCGGGCCGACCTCTACCATGGGTCGGCCCGCTGCTCTGCCCCGAGAACGACAGGACCCTCATGGCCGCCCCCAAGCCGAACACACTGGCCGCATTCCAGGCCGCCAAGGGCTTCATGCCCGTGGACGAGGGTCTCGCCCTCTACGACGCGGCGGCCGACGCCGCCGCCCTCGGCCTCCCGCTGCTCGAGGTCGGCACCTACTGCGGCCGCTCCACCCTGCTCATCGCGGACGCCGCCCGGGAAGCCGCGGTGACCGCGATCACCGTCGACCACCACCGGGGCAGCGAGGAGCAGCAGCCGGGCTGGGAGTACCACGACCCGGAGGTGGTGGATCCGGAGGTCGGTCTGATGGACACGCTCCCCACCTTCCGCCGCACCCTGCACAGGGCCGGGCTCGAAGACCACGTGATCGCCGTCGTCGGCCGCTCTCCGCAGGTGGCGCGGGCCTGGGGCGGGCCCCTCGGGCTGGTCTTCATCGACGGCGGTCACACCGACGAACACGCCAACGGCGACTACGAGGGCTGGGCCCCGCACCTGGCCGAGGGCGGCCTGCTGCTCATCCACGACGTGTTCCCGGACCCCGCTGACGGCGGCCGGGCCCCGTACCGCGTCTACCTCCGGGCGCTGGAATCCGGTGCGTTCACCGAGGTCTCGGCGACCGGCTCGCTGCGGGTCCTGCGGCGTACCGGGGCGGGGATCTGAGGCGGCGGGAGCGGCGGGGATAGGCTCGCGCCGTGCCGTACGACGATGACGACAACCAGCCCCGGTCCGCTCGCCGCTTCCGCCGCTCCACCCTGGTGACCACGGTCGCCGCGCTGGTGGCGATCTGCCTGGCCGGGTGGTTCGTCCGCAGCGCGACGGCGGGATCCGAGGACCCGGCGGCGGCGAGCGGGAAGCCGGGTGATCACGCGCGCGGGGCTTCGCGGGCACCGGGGCCCTCGCACTCGACCGGCCAGGACGACAAGCCTGCGGGCGCCGGTCCCCTGGCCGGCAAGGTCGTGGTGATCGATCCCGGCCACAATCCGACGAATTACCGCTATCCCAGCGAAATCAATCGCAAGGTCGATATCGGCACCAACTCCAAGGAATGCGACACCACCGGCACATCGACCAACGCCGGTTATGCCGAGGCCCGGTTCACTCTTGATGTGTCGCACCGGCTGCGCGCCCTTCTCGAAAAAGAGGGCGCAACGGTCAAATTGACCCAGGACAACAACCGCCCGTACGGCCCGTGCGTGACGGAACGTGCCGCCATCGGGAACAAAGCGCATGCCGACGCGGCCATTTCGGTGCACGCGGACGGCTCGGCGGCCGGCAATCGGGGCTTCCATGTGATTCTGCCGGCGCGGGTGAAGTCGGGCGCCGCGGACACCACGAAGATCGTTGCTCCCTCCCGTGACCTGGGCACCCGTATCGCCGGGACCTTCCGACGGGACACCGGAAGCGCACCTTCCAACTACATCGGCGGCGGTACCGGGTTGGACACCCGGGGCGATCTCGGCGGACTGAATCTCTCGACCGTGCCCAAAGTGTTCATCGAATGCGGCAATATGCGCGATCCTGCGGATGCCGCTCAACTCACGAGCGGCAGCTGGCGCCAGAAGGCCGCGCAGGGTATCGCGGACGGCATCACCGGTTTTCTCCACGGGTAGTTGCGAGACCCGACACATGACCTGCCGCCGCAGGCGATAGATTCATCCCTACGAAGGAGCCGCCCCCGAGCTCCACGCTGCCCAGACGAGCCGACCGACAAGGACTGTCAAGTGAACATCCGCTCTCTCACTCGAGGCGACGGCGTGGTGATCGGAGCAGCGGTGGTGCTGTTCATCGCCTCGTTCCTCGACCTCACTTCCTACGGCCGCCAGTGCAGCGGTGGCTACTGCTCCAGCCTCGACGACTCCTCCGCGTGGGATGTGCTCGGCACGCTGATGAGCATGTTCCTCGGCGGCGTCATCGGGGCTGTCCTGATCATCGTGGCCCGCTCGATGCCGCAGCCGCGCAGGATCGCCGGGCTCGACATGGAGCACTTCGGCGTCGCGTTCGCCATCTTCGCGGCGTGGACGGGCTTTTGGACCCTGATCGACGCCGGAAGCCGTGGCGCCGGTCTCATCCTCGGCTTCATCGCCGCTCTGGTGCTCGCCGTCGGCGCTGTCGCCGGCCCGATCCTGCCCGCGCTCAAGGCGCCGCTGATGAGCGCGCCGAAGCCGGCGGTCGCGCCTTCGCCGTACGGCGCGCAGGGCGGCCAGCCGGCCGCGGGCTACGGCTACCCGGGCGGCGCCCAGGGCCAGCAGCCCTACGGTGCGCAGCCGCAGCCGCAGTCGTTCGGCGGCCGGCCGCAGCAGGCCCAGCAGCCCGCCGCAGCCCAGCCCCAGCAGGCCCAGCCGCAGCCCGCGGCCGGCGCCCCCGCGGGGGACTTCGCCCCGTTCTGGTTCGCGGTTCCGGTCGCCAGGCCGCTGTACGGGGAGGACGGTTCGCCGGCCCCCATCGCCGAACTGGCCCCCGGCACGTGGTACCTGGCCGTCGAGGAGCGGGGCCATGGTCTGATCGCGCAGACGCAGGACGGCCGGCGCGGTGTGCTGCAGGACATCACCGGCATTCAGCGCGGCTGACGGGGCGGGCTCCGCGCCCCGTGTGTCCTCGAGCGCCGGACGGGCTTGCTTTCGGCCGACGCCGGCGGGCGAAAACCAGCCCCTCCTGGAGGCCCCTCCCAGCGGTAGCCGGGGGAGTTCGAGGAGCGGGCCTTCCGGGGCGGAGCCGCGGAAGGCCCGCCGCAGGCGGCCCCCTACCCGAACGACGCCCGCTTCAGCCAGAAGTCCAGCAGCCCCGCGTCCCCCACCACATCGACCCGCCCCGCACCCAGCGGCATCCGCCGGTAGAACGCCAGCAGCACATCGGCCAACGGCCCACGGAGCTCCACCGTCCCCTCCCCCGCGCCGCGCCGCCACCCGAACCCGTCCTCCCGGAACTCGATCAGCCACTGCGCCCGGGGGACATCCGTGGCGCGGAGCCGGATCGAGCGCCCGGCGCCGCGCAGTTCCGCCGCATCCGGGTCGCCCGAGGCCGCCTCGTAGGCGACGATCTGCAGCCACTCCTCGATGGCGTCGGCGGCGACCTCGTCGTCCACCGTGAAGGGCGCCCGGGCCGCCAACGCGGCGTCCGCCCGGTGGATGACCGTCTCATGCACCATCCGCCGGGCCCAGAACCCGGCGCGCCGGTCCCAGGCCCACGTCCACACCTCGGCCTCGGGGCCCGCCGCCCGCAGCGTCTCCGCCAGCATCGACGCGCCTTCGGCCAACCAGGCGTCCAGCGCACCGGGCGCGGTGTCGGACGGGCCGGCGGCGTCGGGCACCTGGTCGTCCGGCACCTCTTCGGTGGCCTGCGTCCGGACGATCGTTTCGGCCCAGCGATGTGCGCCGCCGACGTGGCGGGCCAGATCGCCCAGGGTCCACTCCGGGCAGGTCGGCACCTTCACCGACAGGTCGGCGCCCGCCAGCGCGGCCCGCAAGAGGCCGGTCTGCCGGACCAGTTCGTCACAGTAGCGATCATGTTCCCAGGTCATGGCAGCACGATAGGTCGAGCCGGCAAAGCCGCCCAACGGGTTTCACACGGTCACAAGCGGCAACACGCTCGAACATGTCTCGGTATTCGAACGGAAGCAAGCCGGCGGCGAACGTCATCGTCGTGGTCGCCGATGTCGTGGCCTTCATTCTGGGCCTGTGGATTCTGATGTATCTGCTGGACGCGAACCGGGCCAACGACCTGGTGACGTTCATCCACCACGCGGCCGACTGGCTGGCCGGCTGGTCGCGTGACCTGTTCACCTTCGACGAGGCCTGGGCGCGGGTGGTGGCCGGCTACGGTCTGGCGGCGGTCGTCTATCTCTTCATCGGACATGCGCTGGCGGGCCGGGTGCGCCGCTTCTGACAGGCTGCGCGCGCCCGGCACGCCGAACGCCTCAGCGGCAGCAGTCCGGTTCCAGTCCGGCCGGCAGCCGTTCGCCGCTGAACACCGCGGTGGTCGCCTCGTGCCCGCCGAGCGCGGCCACCGCGAGCAGCAGTGAGCCGGCCGTCCAGCTGGTGCGCTCCTCCGGCCACCGGGCCCGGTCGTCGAACACGTAACCGGTCCAGTACATGCCGTCGTCGGCGCGCAGGTGCTGGATGGCCTGGAGGATCTCCAGCGCGCGGTCCGACTCCCCCATCACCCAGAGCGCCAGGGCCAGTTCGCAACTCTCGCCCCCGGTGACCCAGTTGTTGGGCAGGACGCAGCGCACGCCGAGGTCCGGCACCACGAAACGGTCCCAGTCCGCTTCGATCCGTGCGGCGGCCGCGGACCCGGTGATCGCTCCGCCGAGGATCGGGTAGTACCAGTCCATCGAGTAGCGGCTCTTGTCCAGAAAGCGCTCGGGGTGGCTGCGGATCGCATGCCCCAGGGCGCCCGTCGCCAACTCCCAGTCGGGCTGCGGCTCTTCGCGCGCCTCGGCGAGGGCCAGCGCGCAGCGCAGCGCCTGGTGGATCGAGGACGAGCCGGTCAGCAGTGCGTCGGTGACGATGGCGCCGCCCTCCTCGGCGGGCTCCCGCTTCCAGCCGATCTCGCCGCCGGGCTGCTGCAGTTGCAGGACGAACTCGATCGCGGCGTGCACCACGGGCCACATCCGGTCGGCGAATCCGTCGTCGCCGGTGGCCAGATAGTGGTGCCAGACGCCCACCGCGACGTAGGCGCAGAAGTTGCTCTCCCGGCCGCGGTCGGTGACCTGTGCGGCGTCGCCGTCCTGGTAGGCGGCATACCAGGATCCGTCGTCGTTCTGATGGGCGGCGAGCCAGTCGTAGGCCCGTTCGGCCGCCCGGTGCCGGCCCCCCGCGTCCAGCGCCATGGCCGCCTCGATGTGGTCCCACGGGTCGAGGTGGTGCCCACGGAACCACGGGATCGCGCCGTCCGCCCGCTGGACGGCGAGGATTCCGGCGACCGTCAGATCGGCCTGGTCCGCGGTGAGCACTCCGGGCAGGACCAGGTGTTCGGTACGGCCCGGTGAGGTCACGCGCCGATCCCGGGGGTGTGCGGCTTGGTCGCGTACGCCACGAAGCTCTTGCCGACGACCGGGTTCAGCGCCCGCTCGGCGATCCGGGTGGCCAGTGGCTTCTTCATGATGTCCCAGACCAGCAGCTTGTGGTAGGCGCGCACCGGCAGCGCCTTGTCGTTGTCCACGCCGAAGGCGCACTTGAGCCACCAGTACGGGGAGTGCAGCGCGTGCGCGTGGTGGGAGCCGTAGGGCTGCAGGCCCGCCTCGCGGATCTTGCCGAGCAGTTCGTCAGCCTTGTAGATCCGGATGTGTCCGCCCTCCACCTCGTGGTAGGCGTCGGACAGCGCCCAGCAGACCTTCTCCGGGCCGTACCGGGGCACGGTGATCGCGATCCGGCCGCCGGGCTTCAGCACCCGCACCATCTCCGCGAGCACACCCTTGTCGTCGGGGATGTGCTCCATCACCTCGGAGATGATCACCACGTCGAAGGAGTTGTCGGGGAACGGCAGATTGAGTGCATCGCCCTCCATGGCGGTGGCGGTGGCGCCCGCGGGGGCTTCGCCCTCCTCCTTCATGGCGGCGAACCACTTGGCGACCTCGCGGATCTCCGCACCGTTCTGGTCGAGCGCAACGACCTGCGCGCCGCGCCGGTAACACTCGAAAGCGTGCCGGCCTGCGCCGCAGCCGAGGTCCAGGACACGGTCGCCCGGAGCGAGCGGGAAGCGGGAGAAGTCCACGGTGAGCACGGGGGTCTGCCTTCTTCGCGGGGTGGGTGGGGCGGGGTGGTGACGGGGCCGGTCAGGCGCTCGGGCGCCGGGCCGCGATCGCCTGGCGGTAGCGCTCTGCGGTGTCGATGGCGGCCTGCTTCCAGGTGAAGCGGGCGAGAACACGCTCCCGGCCCGCCGCGCCCAGCCGGGTACGGAGCACGGGGTCGGCGAGCAGCCGGGACAGCGCCACGGCCAGTGCGCCCGCGTCTCCGGGGGGCACCGCCAGGCAGGTCTCGCCGTCGGCGCCGGTGACCTCGGGGATCGCGCCGCCGGTGGTCGCGACCAGCGGGGTGCCGGTGGCCATCGCCTCGGCCGCGGGCAGCGAGAACCCCTCGTACAGCGAGGGGACACAGGCGATCTGCGCACCGCGCACCAGGTCGACGAGTTCCTGGTCGCTGACGCCCTTCACGAAGCGGACGGCGTCGTCGAGTCCGTACCGTTCGATGGCCTGCGCGACCGGGCCGTCCTCGGCCCGCTTGCCGACGACGACCAGATGGGCCGCCGGGTTCTCGGTGCGGATCTTCGCGAGGGCCTCGATCAGGTGGACCAGGCCCTTCAGCGGCACATCGGCGCTGGACGTCGTCACGATCCGTCCGGTGACCTCCGGCACCGACGGGTCGGGCGACCACAGGTCGGTGTCGGCGCCGATGTGCACCACGTGGATACGGTCCCTGCGCACCCCGAGGTCCTCGACGATCTCCTGCTGCGACGAGCCGGAGACGGTCAGCACCGAGGGAAGTCTGCGGGCGACCCGCTTCTGCATCCGGGTGAAGCCGTACCAGCGCCGGACGGAGGCCTTCCGCCGCCAGTCGGCGGCGGCCGCGAGCTCGAGCCTGCGGTCGACGGTGATGGGGTGGTGGATGGTGGTGACGAGGGGAGCACCGAGGTCGCCGAGCAGTCCGTATCCCAGCGTCTGGTTGTCGTGGATGACGTCGAACTGGCCGCGCCTGGACCTGAGGTGGCGCCCGGCCCGCAGCGAGAAGGTCAGCGGTTCGGGGAAGCCGCCGGTCCACATGGTGGCGACCTCCACGGCGTCGATCCAGTCGCGGTACTCGTCGCGCCGCGGGGTACGGAAGGGGTCGGGGCTGCGATAGAGGTCCAGGCTCGAGAGCTCGGTGAGCGGTACGCCCTCGTCGAGCACCGGGAAGGGCTGAGCGCCGATCACTTCGACGCTGTGCCCGAGCCGGGCCAGCTCCCGCGAGAGATGCCGGGCATAGACGCCCTGGCCTCCGCAGAAGGGGTTGCCCTTGTAGGTGAGGAACGCGATGCGCAGCGGGCCGTCCGCTCCGGCGCTCGGGCCGCCGGCAAGGGGGCCCGCTTCTATGGCCTCAGCGGTCACACTCGGCCCCCTTCTCACTGCAGTCCCGGCGGAGCGTAGCCGCTCACGCTAATCTAGAACAAGTTCTCGCAGTCCCGGGGCCGGAGGGTGCGCCCCGGGAGAACACCGCCAGACTTGATCGTTCAACGGGCACCGTTGAATGACCATCGTTCAATGAGCTTCGAATCTACCGGCAAGTAGCACCGCCGTAACAGCCGGATCAGGTGATTCGCGCCACGAGGGGAGTGGAGGGGACATACATGGCAGTGGAAGCCGGGCCGCCGCCCCTGACGGAGCGCCAGCAGGCCCGACGCGGCCGGATCCTGCACGCAGGCGCCCAGCTGGCCCGCCGGGGCGGCTTCGATGCGGTGCAGATGCGGGAAGTCGCCGAATCCTCGTCCGTCGCACTCGGTACCCTCTATCGCTACTTTCCCTCCAAGATCCATCTGCTGGTCGCGACCATGCAGGACCAGCTGCAGCACCTGCACACAACCCTCCGCGAAAGACCCCCCGCGGGTGACACGCCCGCCGAGCGGGTGGCGTCGACCCTGATGGGTGCCTTCCGGGCCCTGCAGCGCGAGCCGCAGCTGGCGGACGCGATGGTGCGGGCACTGACGTTCGCCGACCGGAGCGTGAGCCGTGAGGTGGACGCCGTCTCCCGGCTCACCACGGCGATCATTCTCGACGCGACGGGCCTGGCGGATCCGACCCCCGAGCAGCTCTCGGCGGTCCGCGTCATCGAGCACACCTGGCACTCGGCGCTGATCACCTGGGCGTCCGGGCGGTCGTCGATCGCCCAGGTGAGGACCGATATCGAGACGGTCTGCCGGCTGATCGACCTGACCGGGTGACCGACCCCGGACCGCCGGCGGGGACCGGGCGCCGCGGTGACCCAACAGGCCGCTCGGCCACGGCCGCTGAAGTCGGCACCGGGGGAGGATAGTCCGCAGGTCGCAGTAACGTTAAGGTCTGGGTCCAGTACCGCAATCACGAGGGGAGCGGCCGCCGATGGCGCCGGACGAGGCTGTGATCGGCTGCACGGGGAAGCTGGTCCTGGCCACGCGCGGAACCGCGGGCCCCGGTGAGGCCCTGGTTCAGGTGAGAGGTGGCTGGGAGGCCTTTCTCGCCTGGTCCGATGAGCCCATTCCGTACGGGGTGACCGTTCTCGTGATCGACTCACGCGGTGCTCGCCAGGTCGACGTCGTCAAGTGGACCGATCCTGTGGATCCGCTCGATGCGCTGACCCTCGACCCCGGCGACGCAGACTAAGGAGAACAAAATGTTCGGTTACCGCGTTCCCGCGCCAGACGAGGCGATGCTGATCTCGGGTGGCAGGCGCGGGTTGGGGGGCGCACCGTTCAGGGTGGTGACCGGCCACGGAAAGTTCGTACTGCCGATCCTCCGCAAGACCCGCTTCCTCACGCTCGCGATGTGCGAGGCGGAGGTCGCCGAGACCTGTGTGACCCGTCAGGGCATCGTGCTGACCGTGAAGGCCGTGATCGCGTTCAAGGTCGGCAACGACACCGAGAGCATCGTCAACGCCGGCCAGCGGTTCCTCTCCGACCAGGACCAGATGTCGGTGCTGACCGGCCGGATCTTCGCCGGTCACCTGCGTTCGATCATCGGCTCGATGACCGTCGAGGAGATCGTCACCGAGCGCCAGAAGCTGGCCACCGAGGTCCTGGAGACCTCGAAGACCGAGATGGCGAAGATCGGCCTGATCGTGGACTCGCTCCAGATCCAGTCGATCGACGACGGCGAGACCGGATACATCGCCGCGATGTCCGCCCCGCACACGGCGGCCATCCAGCGACAGGCCCAGATCGCCCAGGCGCAGGCCACCCAGGCGTCCGTCGAGGCGCAGCAGGAGGCCACCCGCAACCAGGCCGAGTACGCGCGGCAGACCGCCGTCGTACAGGCGCAGTACTCCGCCGAGGTGGACCGGGCACAGGCCCAGGCCGCGCAGGCCGGGCCGCTGGCGCAGGCGCACGCGCAGCAGGAGGTGCTCGCCGCCCAGACCGAACTGGCGGAGCGGGCCGCCCAGCTGCGGCAGCAGCAGCTGGTCGCGGAGATCGTGAAGCCCGCGGAGGCGGACGCGGAGCGCATCAGGGTGCTGGCGGTGGCGGAGGCCGAGCGGATGAAGATCCAGGCCGCGGCCGCCGCGTCGTACGACCGGGTGGCACTCGACCGGATGCTGATCGACCAGCTGCCGCAGATCGTCAAGGAGGCCGCGAGCGGTCTGGCCGGCGCCAACGTCAACGTGCTGAACGGCGCCGACGGCCTCGGCGAGATCGCGGCCGGCCTGGTCGGGCAGGGCCTGACGATCCTCGACTCGGTACGCAAGAACCTGGGCGGCGACACGGAAGGACAGCAGGGTGGGCGCGGGGCCGAGATCCAGCGCTACCTCGGTACGCACCGAGCCGCCGCCGAGGGTGACAACGGGCCGATCGACGTCAAGTAGCAGCGGTACGGGTGGTGGGCGACCGCCGTCGGGGCGGTCGCCCACCGGCCGGTAGAGTGACTGCGTCGTCATCACACCCGCGCAGGGGGAAGCCGGTGGAAATCCGGCGCTGACTACCCGCAACCGTCATCCGCCGACGCTTCGGCGGTGAGCCGGAATGCCCTGGCCGCGGACGTGACCGGCTCGTGTCACCGGAACCTCCGGTGACCGGCACCGTCGAGGTAAGCGGAGCCGGAGCCCCGGTGCCCGTGTGCGCCCGTGCCCGGCTTCCCCGCAGGAGAGGCCGCCGCCCGCCATGACCCTTCGCCGCAGCGCAGCAACCGTGCTCGTCGCTTCCGCCGTACTCTGCGGGGCCGCTGCTCCGATGGCGCAGGCCGATGACGCGTCTCCCGCGGGGTCCGCCGCACCGTCCGCTTCGCCCTCCGTGGTGATCCCGTCGGGGCTCTACGGGAAGAAGGACCCGAAGTTCGACGGGGTGTGGCGGCAGTCGCTGGCGCTGCTCGCCCAGCACACGGTCGACGTCCAGCCCGCCGCGAAGGCCGTCGGCTGGCTCACCGCGCAGCAGTGCGCCAACGGCGGTTTCGCCTCCTTCCGCGCCGACCCGGCCAAGCCGTGCGACGACAGGACGCTGCTCGACACGAACGCGACCGCCGCTGCCGTGCAGGCACTGGACGCGCTCGGCGGGCACGACACCGCCGTCCGGAAGGGCGCCGACTGGCTGAAGTCGGTGGCCAACAAGGACGGCGGCTGGAGCTACAACCCGGGCGGCGCCAGCGACGCCAACTCCACCTCCGTGGTGATCGGCGCGCTCGCCGCCGCGGGTGACCCGACCGGCGACGCGAAAAAGGTGCTGGTGTCGCTCTCCATCCCGTGCGACACCGGACCGGGCGCGGGGGCCTTCGCCTACCAGCCCGACAAGAAGTCCAAGAAGCTGTACCCGAACGCCGACGCGACCGGGGCCGCCGTGCTCGGTGCGCTCGGCGCGGGGCTGGCGCCGGATCCCGGCGACCGGGACGCCGGAGGCACCGGCTGCAACAACGCGTCGATGCCCGCGCAGGCCGCGCACAACGGCGCCACCTACCTGGCGGGGGCGACAGCCGGGAAGTCGTATCTGAAGGCGGAAATGCCCGGCGCCGAGGACCAGCCGGACTTCGGCAACACCGCCGACGCGGTGACCGCGCTGGGCGCCGACGGCCTGGCCGCGCAGGCCAGGCAGCCGCTCGCCTGGCTGGAGCAGAATGCCGCATCCTGGGCGAAGGACGGCGGGCCGGCCGCGTACGCCCAGCTGATCTTCGCGGCGCACGCCAACAAGGCCGACCCGCGCGCCTTCGGCACCACCGACCTGGTCAAGGGGCTCAACGCGACCGGTCCTGCCCCGGCCTCACTGCACGGCAGCAGCGTGCAGAAGCAGGACAAGTCGGGCAGCAGCATCAACATCTGGTGGATCGTCGCCATCGGTCTGGTGGCCGGGATCGGCGTGGGATTCCTGATGAGCATGTTGCGCGGCAGGAAGCGGCAGCGCTGATGCGTACGCGCAGGACCGCACCGGCTGTCGCCCGGCGTCTCATACCGGCCGTCGTATCGGCCGTCGCGCCGGCCGCGGCGCTCGCGGTGCTCGCGGTGCTCGTCGCCGGGCCCGCCCAGGCGGCCGGATACCGCTACTGGTCGTTCTGGGACCGTACGGACGGAACGTGGCAGTTCGCCACCCAGGGCCCCTCATCGGCGCGGCCGGCCGACGGCGACGTGCAGGGTTTCCGGTTCGCGGTCAGCGCCGACTCGCAGGACGCGAGCAAGCCGCGCGGCGCCGCGGACTTCGACACCATCTGCGCGGGGACACCCGCCGTCGACGGCGCCAAACGGGTCGCCCTGGTGATCGACTTCGGTACGCTCGCGGACGCCTCCGGCGGGGCGAAGCCCCCGGCGGAACGCACCGCGTGCGCGCAGGTCTCCCCCGACGCCACCAGCGCGGAGGCGCTCGCCGCCGTGGCGAAACCACTGCGCTACAACAGCGCGGCACTGCTCTGCTCGATCGCCGGATATCCGCGGACCGGCTGCGGCGAGCAGGTGTCGGCGACCGGCGCCGACCGGACCGACAGCGGCAACAGCAACAACGGGACGGAAGCCTCCGGAACCTCCCGCCCGGACGGCACGTCCGACGCGGACGGCGGCCCTTCGGCCGGCCTCATCGGCGGGCTGGCCGCGGTGATCGCGCTGGCCGGCGCCGGGGTGTGGCAGGCGCGCCGCCGGCGCCTCCGCGGATGAAGGTGTCGCTCCGCGCCCCGGTGGCCGGCCGTAGCAACGCCCTGCACGCTGGGGCCTGGTGGCTGTGGGCGCTCGGCCTCGCCACCGCCGCCTCCCGCACCACCAACCCGTTGCTGCTCGGTCTGCTGGTCGGGGTCGCCGGTTACGTGGTGGCGGCCCGGCGCACCGACGCCCCGTGGGCCCGTTCGTACCGCACGTTCGTCACCCTCGGGCTGCTGGTGATCGGCATCCGGCTGGCCTTCTCCGTCGTGCTCGGCTCACCGATTCCCGGTTCGCATGTGCTGTTCACGCTGCCCGATGTGCCGCTGCCGCACTGGGCGCGCGGCGTTCGGATCGGCGGCCGGGTCACCGCCGAGCAACTGGTGTTCGCACTCTACGACGGGGCGAAACTGGCCACCCTGCTGATCTGCGTGGGCGCCGCCAACGCGCTGGCCAATCCGGCCCGGCTGCTCAAGTCGCTGCCCGGCGCGCTCTACGAGGTCGGGGTGGCGGTGGTCGTCGCGATGACCTTCGCCCCGAACATGGTGGCCGATGTGGTGCGGCTGCGCACCGCCCGCCGGCTGCGCGGCCGGCCGACCGGCGGGATCAGGGCGGTTCTGCAGATCGGGCTGCCGGTCCTGGAGGGTGCGCTGGAACGTTCGGTCGCCGTGGCCGCCTCGATGGACGCCCGGGGTTACGGCCGCACGGCGCAGGTGCCGACCGCCGTACGGCACACCACCACCGTGCTCACCCTCGGCGGGCTGCTCGGCGTCTGTGCCGGGACGTACGGTCTGCTCGCCGCCGAGGGTGCCTCGTACGGTTTTCCGGTGCTCGTCCTGGGGCTGCTCGCCGCCCTCGCCGGGCTGCGTCTCGGCGGCCGCCGCTCGGTGCGCACCCGCTACCGACCGGATCACTGGGGGGTACGGGCCTGGCTGGTCGCCGGCTCGGGGATCGCCGTCGCCGCGCTGATGATCGGGGCGGGCGCTGACGATTCCGGTGCGCTGCACCCTGGGGTCGTTCCGCTGGTGGCGCCGGCCCTGCCGCTGTGGCCCGCGGCTTCGGTGCTGATCGGACTGCTGCCCGCCTTCGTGGCCCCCGTACCGAAGGAGACGACGTAAATGATCCGCTTCGATCAGCTGTCGGTCCGCTACACCGATGCGCCGCACCCCGCCGTCCAGGGCGTCGACCTGACCGTCCCGGAGGGCGAGTTGGTGCTGCTCGTCGGCCCTTCGGGGGCGGGGAAGTCGACCCTCCTCGGTGCGGTCAGCGGCCTTGTGCCGCATTTCACCGGCGGTGTGCTGAGCGGCCGGGTCACCGTCGGCGGCCGCGACACCCGCACCCACAAACCGCGTGAACTCGCCGATCTGGTCGGAACGGTGGGCCAGGACCCGCTCGCCCATTTCGTCACGGACACCGTCGAGGACGAACTCGCCTACGGCATGGAGTCCCTCGGCATCGCGCCCGAGGTGATGCGCCGCCGGGTCGAGGAGACCCTCGACCTGCTGGGCCTCACCGAGCTGCGCGACCGGCCGATCGCCACGCTCTCCGGGGGGCAGCAACAGCGGGTCGCCATCGGTTCGGTGCTGACCCCGCACCCCCGGGTGCTGGTCCTGGACGAACCGACGTCCGCGCTGGATCCCGCCGCCGCCGAGGAGGTGCTCGCGGTGCTGCAGCGGCTCGTCCATGACCTGGGCACGACCGTGCTGATGGCCGAGCACCGCCTGGAACGGGTCGTGCAGTACGCGGACCAGGTCATCCTGCTGCCCGGCCCCGGCGAGGCCCCGGTACTGGGCGCGCCCGCCGAGGTGATGGCGCTCTCCCCGGTGTTTCCGCCGGTCGTCGCGCTGGGACGGCTGGCCGGCTGGGACCCGCTGCCGTTGTCCGTACGGGACGCGCGCCGCCGGGCCGCCGGGCTGCGCGAGCGGTTGGCCGACGCCGAGCCCCCTCCCCCGAACGCCGACGCGCATGCCGTCCCCAACGCCGCACCGGTCGCCGTCGCCACCAAGCTCGGGCTGCGGCGCGGGCGGATCGATGCGCTGCGGCAGATATCGCTGTCGGTCCGCCCCGGGGAGACGGTCGCCCTGATGGGCCGCAACGGCGCGGGGAAGTCCAGCCTGCTCGGCGCCCTGGTCGGGATGCACGAGCCGACGTCGGGCACTGTGCGGGTCGGCGGGAAGGTCCCCCACCGGACCGGGCCCCGCGACATGATCCGCCGGGTCGGCCTCGTCCCGCAGGAGCCGCGCGATCTGCTGTACGCGGACACGGTGGCCGCCGAGTGCGCCACGGCCGACACGGACGCGGGGGCCGAGCCCGGGTCCTGCCGGGCGCTGGTCGGTGAACTGCTTCCCGGTGTCCTGGACACCACGCATCCACGGGACCTCTCCGAGGGGCAGCGACTCGCGCTGGCGCTGGCGATCGTCCTGACCGGACGACCCCCGCTGCTGCTCCTCGACGAGCCGACCCGCGGCCTGGACTACGCGGCGAAGAGCCGACTGGTCGGCGTGCTGCGCGGGCTCGCCCGGGACGGGCACGCCATTGTGCTCGCCACGCACGACGTCGAACTGGCCGCCGAACTGGCCCACCGGGTCGTCGTACTGGCCGACGGCGAGATCGTCGCGGACGGACCGACACCCGAGGTCGTCGTCTCGTCACCGGCCTTCGCCCCGCAGGTGTCCAAAATCCTTGCGCCGCAGAAGTGGCTGACGGTGACGCAGATACGGGAAGCGCTGTGAGGGCCGTCCGACTCGGCCCGCGCTCGGTCGTCGCGCTGGTGCTGATCACCGTGATGGGTGTCTTCGCCTTCGGCTGGCCGCTGCTCGCCGACTCCGCTTCCGGCCTCGCCCATTCCCAGGACGCTCCCTGGCTGTTCGCCGCGCTGCTCCCGCTGCTGGTCGCGGTGGTGGTGGCGACGATCGCCGACACCGGTCTGGACGCCAAGGCGGTGGCGATGCTCGGCGTACTGGCCGCGGTGGGCGCCGCGTTGCGCCCGCTCGGTGCGGGGACGGCGGGGCTCGAGCCGATGTTCTTCCTGATGGTGCTGAGCGGGCGGGTGCTCGGGCCGGGGTTCGGTTTCGTACTCGGCTCGGTCACGATGTTCGCCTCCGCGCTGCTGACCGGCGGGGTCGGGCCGTGGATGCCGTTCCAGATGCTGGCGATGGGCTGGTTCACCATGTGCGCGGGCCTGCTGCCGGGGGCGGCCGCACTGCGCGGGCGGGCGGAACTGCTGATGCTCGCCGGATACGGGTGCGTGGCGGCCTTCGCGTACGGCACGGTCATGAACCTGCAGGGCTGGACCTACATCGGCGGCCTGTCCACCGGCATCTCCTTCCACCCCGGGGACCCGGTGGGCGCCAACCTCTCGCGGTTCTTCGCCTACTGCGCGGCGACCTCATTCGGCTGGGACCTGGGCCGGGCCACCGTCACGGTCGTCCTGACCCTCGTCGTCGGCGGCCCGCTCCTCAAAGCCCTCCGCCGTGCGACCCGCCGCGCGGCCTTCGACACGGCCGTCACCTTCGCCCCCGCCGAGCGTCAGCGGGTGACCTAGGCGTCGCTCGGCGCATGCTCCCGGACGGCCGGGGCCCGGTCCGGTTCCGCATCGTCGGACCGTTGTTGCGGCGGGAGCAGCGTGCGCTGCCCCGCCAGCGCATAGGTGAGGCCGAAGCCGAGCAGTACGACCGTCGCCCCGCCCATCGCGTCCAGCACCCAGTGGTTGGCGGTGGTGATGATCGCGCTGACCGTGAAGAGCGGATGCAGCATCGCGATCGCCTTCATCCACCACTTCGGCACCAGTACGGCGACGACGATGCCGCACCACAGCGCCCAGCCGAAGTGCAGCGAGGGCATGGCCGCGTACTGATTGGTCATCGCGGTCAGCGTGCCGTAGTCGGGATGGGCGAAGTCCTGCACACCGTGGACGGTGTCGATGAAGCCGAGACCCGGCATCAGCCGGGGCGGGGCCAGCGGGAAGAAGAAGAAACCGACCAGGCCGAGCAGAGTGGCGAAGGACAGCGAGGTACGGGCCCAGCGGTAGTCGGTGGGCCTGCGCACGTACAGCACGGCGAGGATCGCCAGCGGCACGATGAAGTGGAACGTCTCGTAGTAGAAGTCGAAGAAGGACTCGAGCCAGTGGACCTTCACCACGGCGTGGTTGGCCCAGTGCTCGATGTCGATGTGCAGGGCGCGCTCGATGGAGACGACCGTGTGGCCGTGAGCTTCTGCGGTGCTCCGGCCGGCCTTGGCCTGGGCGCGGATATGCGAGTACGCCGAGTAGCCGACCCGGATCGCCAGCAGTTCCAGCAGCAGATTGGGGCGCGTCGTCATCCGGCGCCAGAACGGCGCCAGCGGCACGGCGCTCCAGCGCGCCGGAACCGGCTCGGCGTACACCGTCGGGATCGCCGCCTCCCAGTGCGGCGACGTGCGCTCGAGGAACGGCACCGCGCAGGCCGCGGCCAGCGCGGTCAGCAGCACCACGTTGTCCCGCAGCGAGTACACCGCCGCGATGTTCGGCAGCAGCATCGCGCCGGGCAGCGTCATCACCAGGATGACCACCGCGGGCCACACCATCCGGTCCGCCGCGCGCCTGCCCACCCGGCCGACGACCGCGAGCAGTACCCAGAGCAGCTGGTGCTGCCAGGCCGTCGGCGAGACGGCCACCGCGACGCAGCCGGTCAACGCGACGGCGAGCAGCGGCTGCCCGTCCTCGGCATACCGCACCGCGCGGCGAAGCCCGAGCACCGTGACGGCGACGGCGAGCGCCAGGAAGACCGCGATCTCCGGCGGCCCGTGCAGGCCGAGGCGCAGCAGCGCACCGTGCAGCGACTGGTTGGCCAGTCCGTCGGGGTGCGAGCCGAGACCGGTGCCCGCCAGGTGGTGGACCCAGTAGGTCCAGGAATCGCGCGCCATCAGCGCCCAGGCGAGCGCCGTACACACGGCGAAGGCCGCCACGGTGGAGAGCGCGGCGCGTCTGCGTCCGGTGAGCCAGAGCAGGGGAACGAACAGCAGCACCATCGGTTGCAGCGCCGCCCCGATCCCGACGAGCAGACCGGCGCCGCGTTCGTCGCGTGCGACGAAGAAGCCGAGTAGGACGAGCAGTACCGGGATGATGCTGGTCTGGCCGAGATGAAGCGCGTTACGGACCGGCAGCGACAGCATCAGCAGGCTGATCGCCACGGGGGCGGCGAGCTGGGACGTACGCCGGGACCGCGGACCGGGCAGCGCGCGGGAGGCCACCACGCCCAGCGCGACCACGAGCAGCAGCGTGCCGAAGGTCCAGGCGACACCGAAACTCGCCTCGGCGGAACGGGTCAGCGGTTTGAGCACGAGTCCGGCGAACGGCGTTCCGGTGAACTTGCCGGTGTCGTAGAGCGGGTCCCCGAGATGCAGGACTCCGTTCGCTCCGGTCCAGGTCTCCAGGTCGGTCAGGCGCTCGCTGGGCGGCAGCCGCAACAGCGCTGCCACCTGTCGCACGGCCAGTGCGGCAACGACCAGCCACAGCACGGCACGCGTCCGCTCGATTCCCGCTCCCGCACCGACCGCATCCCGCGCTCCGCTGTGCCCGTCATTCGCCACGCCCCGCCGGACCTCCACCCGTCTTCAGCACCGGCCGTTTCAAAGGCCGACCTTCCCAAACGCCGACCTTGTCGCCTAGAGCCTCGCACTGCCCGGTGAACGGGACGCAGGCAACCCCCCGTTCGCCTGACCTGTGCGGTACGTTTCCGGCCATTCAAGCACTCGCCGCTGACATCGGCGGATTACTGCCGTCCGCGCTCATGGCAGGGCGCGATGAAGAGGCACGATGAAGAGGCACGGGGGCCGGCGCCCCGGGGTTCTGCCCCGGCCGGTGCACGCGCCGCCGCCGATCTTCTGACGTTCCCCTCGTCTGCCCGCGTGGTGGGCTGACCGGCCCGTGCGGCAGGATGGAGGGCATGAGCGTCGTGAAGATCAACGTGCTGTCCGTGCCCGCCGAGCAGCGGGAAGTCCTGGAGCAGCGGTTCGCCGCCCGCGCCGGGTCGGTGGAGAACTCCGACGGTTTCGAGTGGTTCGAGCTGCTGCGTCCCGTCGAGGGCACCGACCAGTACCTCGTCTACACCCGGTGGGCCACGGAGGCGGACTTCGAGAAGTGGATGGCCACGTCGATGCGCGGTGCGCACGGCGGCGGCAGCGCCGAAGGCAGCGACCGGCCCAAGCCCGCCGCCGCCGGTTCCACCCTGTGGTCGTTCGAGGTCGTCCAGCAGGCGGCCCCGAAGTAACGCCTGATCACAGCCTCAGCAGCCGCTCGGTCACCGCACGGTAGTCACGGAGCGCGAGCCGCAGCTCCTCCGTCACCGGCTCCCGTTCCCCGCCCTCCCAGGCCGTACGGAGGGTGCTGCTCCGCTCGGTGAGGGTGCCGGTCAGCCGGGACACCGTTTCCTCGAAGATCCGATCGGCCTGCTCGACCGCCTGCTGGGGGCTGTCGACGAAGCCGTTGACCGCCTGCTGAAGGCGCAGGGTCAGCCTGTCGCGGTCACCGGCCGGCATCAGGGCCGTGGCGGCGTCGGTTGGGGCGTCCGCCGGTTGCGGATGACCGAGCGGCTCGGCCGCTGCGGTCCGCTCGAGGTGTCCGGCCGGCTCCACCGCTGCGGTCCGCTCGATGTGTCCGGCCGGTTCGGCCCGCTTCGGCCGGCTCTTCGCCGCCAGGTGTTTCACGGTGTCCGGCTGCTCCGGTTCGTACGCCATCAGGCACCGCTCCCCTTCACGTGCCGCCGCATCAGCAGCGTCTTCGGCCCGGTCGCCTCACGGCTCTGCGCACGCTCCGGATCGTGTGCCTGGGTGGCCACCAACCGGCCGAAGAGTGCGCGCGCTTCGAGCATCGCTGTCCGCAGGTCTTCCGTACCGCCGTCGCCCTGCACCGAGCGGTGCAGCGTGCGGTATCCGTCGACCTGGTCGGGGTGGTGCACGGAAAGCGCGGAGAGCTGCTCCTCGCGGTCGTCGGCGACCGGGAAGCCCCGGTCCGCTGCGAGCGCGGCCAGCAGCTGTTCCGCATCGGCGACCGCCGCCCGCGGGGAATCGACGAACTGTTCCTGGAGCCCGGCCCAGCGGGCCACATACTGCTCGCGCTGCTCCGCGGTGAGCGGACGCGTCTGCAGCGAGCCATGGCGCTTCACCCGCTCGCCCAGCTCGGCCTCGGCCGCCTTGGTGTCCCCGTCGTGCCGGGCGACCACCCTGTCGTACTCGGGACCGAAACGGCGCTTCAGACTGCCACGCCCGGCCCGCTTGCCGGGCCGGCGGGCCAGAACAGCGGCGACGGCGATGAGGAACACCGCGATCACGATGAGGATC
The DNA here is from genome assembly GCF_040689485.1 of Streptomyces sp. NPDC051322. NCBI lineage: Bacteria > Bacillati > Actinomycetota > Actinomycetes > Kitasatosporales > Streptomycetaceae > Streptomyces > Streptomyces sp. NPDC051322. Next base: position 538,903 of record NZ_JBFBAK010000001.1, read on the forward strand.
ACGACTGTGGACATGAGTGCCTTCCCTGTACTCGGACGCTCTCGGATGTTCTCGAAAGGGGCTCGGCCGTACGGTTCGCGCACTGACCGCATTGCCCGTAACCCGCGTGCGAAACGGCGCGGCCCTCCTCCACACTGTCCGGCGTGAACTGGATCGTGAGCCCGGAGTCCTTCGACACCGCTGATGCCTGCGCGCTGCGCCGCGCCTACTACGACGAGGTGGCCAGCCGTTACTGGCGGCGCCCCGCGACCGAGCAGGAGATCGACGAGGGGCTCGCCGGCGACGGGGTGGAGCAGCTGGTGCCGCCCACCGGGGAGTTCCTGGTCGGGCGGCACGGTGGGAAGGCCGCATGCTGCGGCGGGGTGCTGCTCAGGGATGCGGAGACCGCCGAGCTCACCCGGATTTTCGTGCGCCCCGCCCAACGCGGCACCGGGGGCGGCGCGGTGCTGCTGCGCACGCTGGAGGAGGCCGCACGCGGCCTGGGAGCCCGGCGCATGGTGCTGGACACCCGGCTCGATCTGGTGGAGGCACGGGCGCTGTACACCCGGCACGGGTACCGCGAGATACCGGCGTACAAGTCAGGTCCGTACATGGAGGTCTGGTACGGAAAAGACCTCTGACGCAAGGCCCCGATCCGGCCGGTGTCTCCGGTCAGACGACCGGGGACCGGGCGTTGGGGGCGCCGCGCGGCCGTTCCGCGTCGGAGCCGCACAGCTCCTCGCTCAGCTCCGCGACCAGGGCGACCAGGTCGGTCGGCCGTTCGGACCCCCACCAGTCGCCGAGCAACTCGGCGAGGGATTCCTCGCGCGCTTTGGCCAGCCGCGCCGATGCGGTCACGCCCGAGTCGGTCAGGGTGAGGTTGACCCCTTCGCGGGCGGCCAGCCCCCGGCCCTCGAGCTGGCGGGACGCTTCGGTGATGGCCCGCAGCGAGACGGGTGAGATCTCGGCGAGTCTGCCCGGTTCGACCAGGCCGTGGCGTTTGATCCGGAGCAGCAGCCAGCTCGCCGCGGGGAGCAGATCGTAGCCCGCCTTCGCGGTGATTTTCTCGTAGACCTCGCGCCGTCCCTCCCGGCTGCCGAGCACCGACAGGGCCCGCATCACCTCGTCGTGGGACGACCGCTGGACCGGGTTGGACGCCAGGGTCTCGCTCACCTCAGGGGTGGTGACCGAGCCGCGCAGCGGATCCTCCTTGAGGAACCAGGCGACGACGAAGGCCAGCAGCACCACCGGGACCGCGTAGAGGAACACGTCGGTGATGGAGGTCGCGTAGGCGTGCAGCACGGAAGGGCGCAGCCGCGGCGGGAGCGTCCCGATGGCACGCGGGTCGGCTTCCAGCCGCTGTGCGCTCACCCCGGGCGGCAGGGTCTGTCCGGCGAGCGCGTCGGCGAGTTTGTCGCCCAGCCGGCTGGTGAAGATGGTGCCGAAGATCGCCACTCCGAACGAGGCCCCGATGGAACGGAAGAAGGTCGCCCCGGAGGTGGCGACGCCCAGGTCCTGGTAGCTCACCGCGTTCTGCACCGCGAGCACCAGCACCTGCATCACCAGGCCGAGGCCCAGCCCGAAGACGAAGAAGTAACCGCTCGTGGCCCAGGTGGAGCTGGTCTCGGTCAGCCGGTGCAGCAGCAGCAGTCCCAGTGCGGTGATGCCGGTGCCGGCGATGGGGAAGACCTTCCAGCGGCCGGTACGGCTGACGATCTGGCCCGACACGGTGGAGGAGAGCAGCAGCCCGAACACCATCGGCAGCATGTGGACCCCGGACATGGTGGGGCTGATGCCCTGGACGACCTGCAGGAACGTCGGCAGATAGGTCATCGCCCCGAACATCGAGAAGCCGACGATGAAGCTGATGATCGAACCGAGCAGAAAGGTCCGGATCCGGAAGAGCTTCAGCGGCAGCACCGGCTCGGCGGCCCGCCGTTCGATGTACAGGAAGGCGACCAGCAGGAGCACGCCGAGGACCGCGAGGCCGATGATCTGCGCGGAGGCCCACGGCCAGCTCGTACCGCCGAGCGAGGCGACGAGCACCAGGCAGGTGGCCACCGAGGCGATCAGGAGAGTGCCGAGGTAGTCGATGGTGTGCTTGGCCGAGCGGACCGGGATGTGCAGCACCGCGGCGATGACGGCGAGCGCGATGATGCCGATCGGGATGTTGATGTAGAAGACCCAGCGCCAGCTGAGGTGCTCGGTGAAGAAGCCGCCGAGCAGGGGTCCCAGCACGCTGGTCGCGCCGAAGACCGCGCCGAACAGCCCCTGGTACTTGCCGCGTTCGCGTGGGGGCACGATGTCGCCGACGATCGCCATCGAGAGGACCATCAGGCCGCCACCGCCGAGGCCCTGGAGGGCCCGGAAGCCGATGAGCTGCGGCATGTTCTGTGCGATCCCGCAGAGCGCGGAACCGATCAGAAAGATGACGATGGCGGTCTGGAAGAGTTTCTTGCGGCCGTACTGGTCGCCGAGCTTTCCCCACAGCGGGGTGGCCGCCGTCGAGGCCAGCATGTAGGCCGTGACCACCCAGGAGAGGTGCTTCATCCCGCCGAGGTCGCTGACGATCGTGGGAAGTGCGGTGGAGACGATCGTCTGGTCGAGTGCGGCGATGAGCATGCCGAGCAGCAGGGCGCCGATGGCGACGAGGACGGCCCGCTGCGGCCGGCCGTCGGCCTCGGCGGGCGCCGTCGGTGGTGCGGCGGATTGCTGAGCCATGCCCTCCATCCTGGGGCTGCGGCATAATCGCCGCGAGTTCAAGGGGGTGGCCAAGGTGAGCCATGAGGAATGTGATCCGCTGCGGGTCCGGCCGTACGTCCAGCTGCCCGATCCGGTGCCGGACCCGGCGGACGACGTGGTGGGGGCGTCGTACACGACCATGCCGCTCCCGGCGGTACGGGCCGGGGAACCGGCCGCTGAGCCGGTCGGCGAGCCCGGCGCACGGGCGCCGTCGTCGCAACGGCGGCGAAGACCGTTCGCCGTGCTCGCGGGTGGCGTGGGGGTGGTGACGGTCCTGGGTGCGGTGGCGTTCGCCGCCGGTCTGTTCTCCGCCCACGGCTCGGCGCAGGACCGGGCGCTGCCGGACACGGCCAGCACCGCACCGGACGAGCCGTTGCCGTCACCGGTCGTGCCCTCGGCTTCGGCGACCCCCTCCGCCGCACCGTCCACCGCGCGGCCTTCACGGTCCGCCTCGCCGTCCGCCCACCCGAGCGCGCCCCGCCCGAGCGCGACGGCGACGGCCTCCGCGGTCGCCTCGCCCTCCCACTCGACGACCGCCCGGGCCACCGCCGAGGTGTCGGAGCCCGGCAGCCAGGCGCCGACAGACGGCGTACTGCGGCGCGGGGACAGCGGCCCGGGCGTCGTGGACCTGCAGCAGCGGATGAATCAGGTGTACGTCTACCGCGGCCCCCCCGACGGCCTGTTCGACCAGGACGTGGAGGAAGCGGTGCGCCGGTACCAGTCCTGGATGGGTATCCGGGACGATCCGCCGGGGGTGTACGGGCCGGCGACCCGGCGCGCTCTGGAGGCGGCGACCCGGCAGCACCGGTGACTGACCAGGCACGCTGGCGCGGACCTTCCTTGTTTTGTACCCTACGGAAACAAAGTGGTTCCGCCCGCACTCCCTGACCGGCGGGCGGGGCCGCCTTGTTCCTGCCGATGGCCGGCGCCTTTGTACCATGGGGAAACAAACCACGGCCGCCGCAGTAAGGAAACCCGTTGACCACCTCAGACCAAGTCCAAGCCGTGCAGGCCGTCGGTTCCTGCAAGGCCGTGCTGCTCGACATGGACGGCACCCTGGTGAACTCCGACGCCGCCGTCGAGCGCATCTGGCACCGCTGGGCCGTGGCGCACGGTCTGCATCCGCAGGAGGTCCTCAAGGTGGTGCACGGTCGGCAGGGGTACGCCACCATGGCCGTGCTGCTCCCGGAGCGCCCGATGGAGCAGAACTATGCGGACAACCGCGAGCTGCTGGCCCTGGAGACGGCGGACACCGAGGGCGTGGTGCCGGTGGCCGGCGCTCCCGAGTTCATGGCGTCGCTGGTCGGTCTGCCGCACGCCCTGGTCACCTCGGCGGACGAGGCGCTGGCGCAGGCCCGGATGACCGCATCGGGTCTGCCGATGCCGCGCGTCCGGGTCACCGCGGAAGACGTCGGAGCCAGCAAGCCGGACCCGGAGGGCTTCCTCAAGGGAGCGGCGGAGCTGGGCTTCGCCCCGGCGGACTGCATCGTCTTCGAGGACTCGGAGGCCGGCATCAGGGCCGGTCTGGCGGCCGGCATGCGGGTGGTGGGCGTCGGCCCGCGGGCCGCAGCGCACGCCCCCACCGTGCAGGTGCGTGACCTGACACAGGTACGCGTCGAGCGCGCGGCCGACGGCACCCTGGACGTACGCGTCTCGGACTGACCGCGGGCGGCCCACCCCCGAGACAGGGGTGGGCCGCACCGGCAGACAGCGTGGGCCGCACCCGCTCAGCCCGCGATCGCCTCATAGAGGCTGAACCCGGCGAGCAGCAGCATCAGGCCGGCCGCGACCTTGGTGATCAACTTGAGCGGCACGTGCTTCATCAGCTTCCGGCCACCGAGGATGCCCAGTCCGGCCACCGCCCACAGCGCCAGCACCGCGCCGATACCGACGGAGACCGGACTGTCGTAGCGGGCTGCCAGATTGGCCGTCATGATCTGCGTCAGATCACCGAACTCGGCGACCAGAATCAGTGTGAAACCGGCCCCGGCGACCTTCCAGAAGGACTGGTCCGCGGGGGGCTTGATCTCTTCGTCCTCGTCGTCCTTCTTGAAGAGCAGCATCGCCGCGCCCGCGAGGAACAGTACGCCGACGATCGCCTGCAGCAGCCGGTGCGGGATCAGGGTCAGTACGCTGCCCGCCGCGATGGCGAGCGCGACGTGCACCGCGAAGGCGGCGGCCACTCCGACGAAGACGTAGGAGGCGCGGTAGCGGGTGCCCAGCATCAGACCGGCGAGGGCCGTCTTGTCCGGGAGCTCGGCGAGAAAGACCACACCGAAGGTGATCGCCAGGATCGTGAAGCTGATCACGGGTTGTATTTCCTCAATCGGTCGGGGCTGCCCGTACCGAGATGACCCGACCCGGGAAATTCACCCGGAGAAAAGGGGTCGCTTCGGCACGGCAGCGTCAACAGGACACTGCGGCCGAAGGTCTCGCTGGCGGATCTCCAAGAAGTTCCGCCTCCGGGCGCCGGCCGAACCGAGGTTCGGCAGTATGTCGACGTTCCGGCGAAGAGCTACTCCCCTTCTGCTCCGTCCAGGATACGGCATCCGATCACCGGTTCAGCCGTCCCCTGGCCACCAGCTCGAGCACCACGGCGACCGCCACCGCCTGCACCGCACACAGCGCGACCAGCACGAACAGCTGCACCGCTCCTGCCAGCACCGGGGACGCACCGCCCAGCAGCATGCCGACGAAGGCGCCGGGAAGTGTGACCAGACCCACGGTCCTGGTCTGGTCGAGCCCCGGCAGCAGCGCGTCGGAAGCGGCGGGCCTGGAGATCTCCAGACGTGCTTCCCGGTCCAGCAGCCCGAGCGCCATGCCGGCCTCGACCTCGCCCCGTCGCATCGCCAGCTCGTCCAGCGCGCGCCGCCCGCCGAGCACGGTCGCGGTGAGCGCTCCGCCGATCAGGATGCCGGTGACCGGGATGACGGCGATGCCGTGCAGCGGTACCAGACCCGTCAGCAACAGCACCCCGACCACCGGGAACACGCCGGCCGCGATGGGCACCGCGACCCACCACCAGGTCCCGTTCCGCGTGACGCGGCGCCCGGCGGTGCGTACGGCGACCGCGTACATCAGGACCACGAAGCCGTACGAGAATCCGGACCGCACCACCCAGCCGATCAGCAGCGCGACGGCCGCGAGCTGGATCGCCGCCCTGGTCCCGGCGGTGAGGATCTGCCGGGCGTGGTCCAGACGCGCCAGCGCCGCCACCGAGGCCGCAACCAGCAGCAGTACGGCGAGGACGACTCCGAGGGTGACGTTGACCGGAAGCAACACGCCGTCAACCGTACGGCGGAGCGCGTGAGGTGGCGTTGCCCCGGGTCGGTTGCGCACCGCATCGGCACCGTCCCAGGTCTTGATATGACGTGCACATGTCGCCACGCTGTTACCTGGCGCTCGCCCCGGGGAAACCCCGCGCCGCCACGCTGATCCAGCCAGATCGGTAACAGCCCCCCACCCCATGGGAGTTCGCATGTCAGGTGTCTACGCGCGTCGAATAGCCGTCCTCGCGGCAACCGCGGGCCTCACCGTCGCCGGCCTCGTCACCGCACCCGCCGCCCAGGCCGCGCTGCCCACCCCGGTGAGCGCCTCGACGGCGCGGAGCTATCTCAGCTCCCTCACGGTCCAGGCCGAGGGCTCGTCCGACGGCTACAGCCGCGACAAGTTCCCGCACTGGATCATCCAGTCCGGTTCCTGCGACACCCGCGAGGTGGTGCTCAAGCGCGACGGCACCAATGTCGTACAGAGCTCCACCTGTGCGGCCACCAGCGGCAGTTGGTACTCCGAGTACGACGGCGCGACCTGGACCGCGTCCAGCGACGTGGACATCGACCACATGGTCCCGCTCGCCGAGGCCTGGCGCTCCGGCGCCAGCAGCTGGACCACCGCGCGGCGGCAGTCGTACGCCAACGACCTGACCCGGCCGCAGCTCATCGCCGTCACCGACAACGTCAACCAGTCCAAGGGCGACCGGGATCCGGCCGAGTGGCTGCCTCCGCGTACCGCGTACCGGTGCACCTACGTGCGGGCCTGGGTCCAGGTGAAGCACTACTACGGCCTCACCGTCGACTCGGCCGAGAAGACCGCGCTGCAGGGCGTGCTGAACAACTGCTGAGCCACCGCTCGTGCCGGATGCCTCTGTCGTTCCGTACCGTACGGAACGACAGAGGAGGACATTCGTGGCTGAACTGCGACTGGGACCACTGCTGAGGTATGTCGACTGGACCGGGGGTGGCTCCGCGACCATCTGGGTCGAGGCCGACCGTGCGTGCACCGCTGAAGTGCGCTGCGCGGACGGCGCCGGCGGCGAGTCCGCCACCTTCCTGATCGCGGGGCACCACTATGCGCTGGTGCCGGTGACCGGTCTGACGCCCGACACCACCACGGCGTACGAAGTGCTGCTCGACAGGGAGCAGGTGTGGCCGCCCGCCGACTCGGCCTTCCCGGCCAGCACCATCCGCACCCCGGGGGCGGCGACCGAAGAGGCGCGGATCTCCTTCGGGTCCTGCCGCTGGGCGGCCCCGGCCGCCGGGGCGGCCGACCCGGTCGGGCCGGACGCCCTGGACACCCTCGCGGTCCGCCTCATCGCCGAGCCCACAGCCGAGCGCCCGGACGTCCTGCTGCTGCTCGGCGACCAGGTGTACGCGGACGAGGTGTCCGCCGACACCCGGAAGTGGCTGGCCACCCGCCGCGACCTGACAGTGGCGCCCGGCGCCCAGGTGACGGACTACGAGGAGTACACCCGCCTCTACTACGAGTCCTGGCTCGACCCCGAGGTGCGGTGGCTGCTGTCCACCGTCCCCAGCTGCATGATCTTCGACGATCACGATGTCACCGACGACTGGAACACCAGCGCCGCCTGGGTGGCGGACATGCGCAGGAAGCCGTGGTGGCAGGGGCGGATCCTCAGCGGGCTGATGTCGTACTGGGTGCATCAGCACCTCGGCAATCTCTCCCCCGAAGAACTGGCGGCCGACAAGCTCTACGCAGCGGTCCGTGAAGCCCCGGACGGCACCGGCCTGTTGCGCGAGTTCGCCGCATCCGCCGATACGGAACCGTCCCTGCACCGCTGGAGCTACCGCCGCGACTTCGGCCGGACCCGCCTGCTGATGGTCGACTCGCGCGCGGGCCGGGTGCTGGAGGAGCGGGACCGGTCGATGATCGACGACGTGGAAGCGGACTGGCTGCGCGAGCAGACGCTGGAAGGACCGGGCACCTTCGACCATCTGCTGATCGGCACCTCACTGCCCTGGCTGCTGCCGCCGCTGATCCATGACGCGGAGAGCTGGGACGCGGCGCTGTGCGGCGGGGTGCGCGGCGATCGCTGGGCGCGCTGGGGCGAGAAGCTGCGCAGGACGGCGGACCTGGAGCACTGGGCCGCCTTCCCGGAGTCCTTCGCACGGTTGACCCGGCTGATCGCCCGGGTGGGCACCGGCGAGGACGCGCCGGCCACCATCTGTGTCCTGTCGGGGGATGTGCACCACGCGTACGTCACCGAACCGCGCTGGCCGGCTCGCCCGGGGAGCACCGGACCGGACTCCCGGGTGCTGCAGCTGACCTGCTCCCCCGTGCACAACAAGGTCCCGGCGTACATGAAGTTCGGCTTCCGCTTCGGCTGGAGCAGGGTGGGCCGGGCACTGGGCCGGGGACTGCTCCGGCACGGGCGGCTCGCCGAGCCGCCGGTGCGCTGGCGCAAGGAGGGCGGCCCGTGGTTCGGCAACCAGCTGATGACGCTGGACCTGCGCGGCCGTAAGGCCCGGCTGCGCCTCGTCCAAGCGCGCGGGGACAGCGCCGACGCCCGGCTGGAGACGGTGCTGGACACCGACCTCACCGGCAATCGGTGAGGCGCATCCGGACCCGGCCCGATACGGCGCAAGCACCGGGCGTACGCTGTACGGCTGTACTGCCGCTTCTGCTTTCCCCCGTCTCTCCGTGAGCAGGGGACGTCACCTTCCCTGCGAGACGCGGCTTGCTTGCCGACGAGCCGTGGAGAACAAGTGCTGGAGAGTGTGCGGTCGCTGACCGACAGTCCATGGATCTATGCCGTGGTCGCGCTCTCCGTCGTCCTCGACGTCTTCGTCCCGGTGCTGCCCAGCGGTGTCCTGGTGATTACCGCGGCCACCGCCGCCGCCGCGGGCTCCACCACGGTGGCCGGCGAAGTCCCGCACGATGTCCCCGATCTGCTCGCGCTGATGGCCTGCGCCACCGTCGCCTCGATCCTGGGCGACCTGGTGGCGTACCGGCTGGCCTGGCGCGGCGGTGAGCGGCTTGACCGGGCCATCGCCCGGTCCCGACGGCTGACCCGCGCACAGGAACGCCTCGGCGCGGCTCTCGCCAGGGGCGGCGGCCTGCTCGTCGTCATAGCCCGCTTCGCCCCGGCCGGCCGCTCGATCGTCTCCCTCGGCGCCGGCGCGGCCCACCGCAAGGCCAAGGAGTTCCTGCCCTGGTCCGCCCTGGCGGGCGCCGCCTGGGCCGGATACAGCGTGGGGCTCGGCTACTTCGGCGGCGAGTGGCTGGGCGCCGGCTGGCTGGGCACGGCGGTGTCCGTGCTCGCCCTCTTCGGCGCCGGATCACTGGCCGCCCTCCTCATGCGCCGCCCGGCCGCGACGGCTCCGGTGTCCTGACGCCGCCCCGCACCTCCAGCTCATCGAGCAGCCGGCCGGTCGCGGAGGCGATCTCGTCCACGGCCCGGTCGAACACCTCGCGGTTGTGCGCGGCGGGGGCGCGGAAGCCGGAGACCTTGCGTACGTACTGGAGCGCGGCGGCCCTGATCTCCTCCTCGGTGGCTTCTTCGGGGAGGACGGGCGGGCGGAGAGTTTTGATACTGCGGCACATGCCTCCAGTCTCACTCGATCCCGGCGAACTTGTCGGGGTTCGTGAGGGAGAAGACGCCCCGGCGGGTCGGTCCGGTAACGGGGGCGGCGGCCCTGCACGTGTTCCCTGGACCGGTGGGCGAGCTGGCGTACGGCGGCGGGGGTGCGGCCGAGGATGGCCGCCATCTCGGTGTGCGCGTAACCGAACACCTCGTGCAGCACGAATACGGCACACTCCAGCGGCGTGAGCGTTTCCAGGACGACGAGCAGCGCCATGGACACCGCCTCGGTCCGCTCGACGACCTGGGCCGAGTCCACCGATTCGGTGCGGGCGTCCGGGTCCGATGACGCGGCGGTCACCAGCGGCTCGGGCAGCCACGGCCCGCAGTACGTTTCCCGTCGCTTGCTGATCTCGAGCCGCTTGGCCAGCGCCTTGTTCACGGCGATCCGCACCGGACAGGCGCGCGGACTCTCGATCTCCGCGGCATGGGATGCCCCGCTCCTGGCCGCCCAGGCCAGCCAGGTCTCCTGCAGCACGTCCTCCGCGTCCGCGACACTGCCGAGCATGCTGTGGACGAGGGAGAACGCCAGCTCAGTTACCTGGGTCGGCGGGGCTCGATGGGCGGGATGCGGTAGGTCCCGTCCAACACCTCCTGCCGGGGTGTGTAGAGCCGGAGCAGGGGCCGGAAGGCACCTGCGGGGGCGGGCAGCCAGTTGGCGGCCTCGGCGGGGTCCTCGGGGCGCTCCCGCTGGATGTACACGGTCAGTGAACCGTCCGCGCCGTGCACCAGTCCTGAGGTCCGGTCGCCGATGGAGTAGCGGTCGGCGGGGTTGTCGACGAGGTAGTAGTCCGGGGTCTCGTACATGGTCAGGGACCAGAACGACTCCACCGGGGGCGGCCGGTCGAAGCGCAGGGTGTAGGCGTGCTCGCCGGTGAGCCACTGTCCCTCGGCGTCCCGGAAGGTGTGCGCGTACACCGCCTCGTAACCGTGGTTGCCCCACAGGGCGGTCCGCGCGGCCACCGCCCGGGTCAGGTACGAGGCCTCGCGGTCCGCGATGCGCCACTCCGGCGAGTCGTGGGTGCCGATGCCGAACCAGTCCAGGTTGTAGTCGAAGAGGTGCGGGTCCAGCTGCCAGGCCCCGGGATCCCGGTCGTCGGCGGCGAGGGCGGGCCGGGAGGCCTTCTCGACGCGTTCGGTGCCGCGCTTCAGTCCTTCGGCCAGCGCCCTGACGATCCCCGGTTCGGCGGTGGCGTACGGCGAAGGGCCCTCCTCCAGCAACCCCAGCGGCTGGAAGCGGTCCTGGTATGCACGGTCGGCCGCGGCGGGCGGGAAGCCGGCCATCCAGACCCTGAGCTGCTCGAAGAACCGCAGCACGCCGGGTACGTCCGGGTCGGGGGCCGGCAGCCCGGCGCGGTGCGGGTGCTCGTCGAGCGGGGTGAGGGTGAACTGCCGTTGCAGCGCCTGGACGCGCGGAATGTCGTCGGGGCCCGCGCAGGCATTGCGCCCGGCGATGGTGACCATGGCGGTGGGGGCGTCGATCACCCCCCGCACGTCCTCGGGTGTCCGCCCCGCCCAGCCGGGTGGGGCGATCAGCCAGTCGCCCTCGCCGGTGCCGGTGGCGCGGCGGCCGAGGTAGGCGAAGTTGTTGGTCCAGGCGTCGACGAACTGCAGGACGTAGTACGCCCCGGCAGTGTCCGGTACGTGCAGCCGCAGCGGCCCTCCGCTGAGGTCCAGCTGCGCGATCGAGTACAGCGTGTCGTTGTTCACCGAGACGAAGTGTGCTGCGGGCGTGGCCAGTCGGGAGGAGTGGGCGAACTCGTTGAAGGAGGCGGGCGGCAGTGCGCCGAAGCCGTTGCGCAGCGCGTCCTGGACCATGGAGAGATCGAAGACCAGCGGGTAGCCGTAGACATACGCCTCGGCGGCGAGTTCGGTGCGGTCACTCATCCCGGGGCTCCTGTCGGCGACGGACGGAGAGTTCCGATTCTGCGCGGGGAGGCTGCGGCGGGCGACCCGAGAGCGGCCATTCGGGTGAGGCGCCGCCAGGCGAGGCGGGTGGCGGGCGGGCCGCATTAATGGCGCCTTAAGACACCCTTATGCAACCACCCTGCAGAACATATATGCAGGTCAGAAGCCATTTTCCCGGCATGCTCAACCATTGGCCCCGGCCGTCACTCTGCGTACGATCAGAGTCCATCGATCGCAGCCAGTGGCGTCCAGAGAGCGCTCTCAGGCTGCGTCGCCCATTCCCCGGCTCCGGATCCTCTCCCCCCACCGCGACACACCGCACGGAAGGAACCACCCCCATGACCCCCCGCCATCACCGCCCGATCACCCGTCGCAAGTTGCTGACCGCGCTGGCCGGCGCCGCCGTGGCCGGTCCGGCGATCGCCGTGGTCGCTCCGCACGCCCTCGCCTCGGTGGCCCCGGGCGGCGGTGCGTCCCCGAAGGCGGCAGGCGCCCTTCCGTTGAAGATCGTCAACAACACCGGTTCGTACGCGAATTCGGCCGTGCACCTCTACATCGTCGGCAACCAGGACGGCAAGCAGGTCAGGGTCACCCAGGACGGCGCGCTCGCCCCGATAGCCCTCTCGGACAACGGCCCGGACGGCTTCACGGACTACGCCATCACCCTCGCCGGCAGCGGCGTGACCACGCTGTCTCTGCCGTACATGTCCGGGCGGATCTATGTGGCGTTGGGCGACAAACTCAAGTTCAAGGCGGTGGCGGACGGCAACGGCAATCCGGCCTTGCAGTATCCGGCGGGCTGGGTGAAGTCCGATCCCAGCTACTCCGTGCTGCACGACTGCGCCGAGTTCACGTACAACGCGTCCGGGATGTTCTGCAACACCACCATGGTCGACATGTTCAGTGTGCCGCTGAGCATCGAACTGACCGGCGCCAAGGACCAGACCACCGGCACGCTGCGGGACGGCGGGCGCGCCCAGGCCTTCGCCGCCGTCAAGGCGGTCCCGGAGTTCGCGCCGCTGGTGGTGGACGATCTGCGCATCATCGCGCCCGGACACGGCCTGGACGCGGGGATCTTCGCCAGTGACTACTTCGCCCCGTACATCGACCAGGTGTGGAGCACCTACGCCGGCCGGGACCTCACCATCACCACCAACGCCGGCCCCTTCACCGGCCGGGTCAGCGGCGACCGGTTGGCCTTCACGGGGCCGGCCTCGGTCTCCTTCGACAAGCCGTCGACCCGCGACGTGCTCTTCTGCGACGGCAAGCTGGCCGCCCCCAACGACGGGACGACCGGTCCGGTCGCCGCCGTCCTCGGGGCCGGCTTCAACCGGTCCACCCTGGTCGGCAGCGCCGCGCAACCCACCACGGACCCGGCCGGCTTCTACGGCACGGCCGTCACCAACCACTACGCCGAGGCCATCCACGCGGCGACCGTGGACGGCAAGGCCTACGGCTTCGCCTTCGACGACGTGGCCGACTTCGCCTCGTACATCCAGGACACCGCGCCGACCGGTGTCCAGCTGACGCTGACCCCGTTCGGATAGCGCCTGACACGCGCAGGGTTACCGCGTCGCTCCGGCCCGCACCCGGGGCGCTCCGGCCAGGAGTTCGGCCAGGCCCTGCCGGGTCGCCGCCAGCACCACGCGGTCCTGGGCGCCCAGCACGTAGCCCTGCGGCAGGTTCCACACCAGCTCGGTTCGGCGATCCTTCCCGGCATCGGGAAGGGGCGCCGAAAGATCCGGGCGCCGCTCTCCCGGTGCGGCCAGGTCCAGGGCGAGGATCCGCCAGGAACCGGGACGGAACGCCTCCTCGACGGTCAGGCCCTCCAGCAGCGGGTGGCCCGCCACATCGATCGCGGCGAAGAGCAGCACGGTGCGCTCCACCGGCATGGCGCCGAGGATCTGACGGCCCATCATCGCACCGGCGAAGGCCGGCGCGGCGAGGGTCGAGACGCTGCGGCTCCGGGTGACGGCCTGCGGGTGGGCGGCGCGCAGGGTGCGGTAGACGACGGAGGCGAATTCGTCGTCGAACAGCCGCATCGACACCTGGAGTTCCGGCTGGACCGTACGGGCGCAGAGCGCCGCCTCCAGGTTGGTGATGTCCGCACTGGTGAGGGCGAGCAGTGCGTGCGCACGCTCGATCCCGGCGGCCTCCAGCACCCCTTCGGTGGCGACGTCACCGATCACGATCGGCACCCGCAGCCGACGGGCCAGAGCGATGCCGCGGGCCTCCGGATCGGCCTCCACGCACACCACCGGGATGCCCAGTTCGCGCAGACCGGCCAGGACCCGGGTGCCGATCTTGCCCAGACCGAGCAGGACGACATGGCCGGAGAGGCCGCGGGGCGGCCGGCGCAGCGAGGCGGAGGTGCGGAACGTACCGAGCCCCTCGAGGACCGCGGCGACCAGGACCGGCAGCAACAGCAGACCGGTCAGCCCGGACAGTATCTGGATCACCTGCCGGCTGACCGGCTGGCCGATCGCGGGGTCATCGATGGCGAAGAGGTCGAGCAGGGTCAGGTACGCGGCGTGCAGGGGATTGTCGCGCGTGGTCAGCCAGGAGGCGACGGCCAGGGCGAGCACCGAGGCGAAGACGCCGAAGAGGGACCAGCGCAGTCTGCGGGAGAAGAGCTGTCCCAGTGGGGCGCCGCGGCCGGCCAGTCGGCCGGGTGACACGGCGGGGCCGGTGTAGGAGACGGCCTGCAGCTCGATGGTGCCCCGCCCGGCGGCCGGGCGCCCGGTGGTGGTCGGCCCACCGGCCGCCGGACCACTGGCGGCCGGCCCGTTGGCCTCCCGGACGGACTGTTCGTCGGGGAGCAGTTGCGGGCCACGCCCGCCGTGGCCGTCCGGACCGTCGGCCCCTGCCGGGTCACCGCCGCTGGCCGAGAGCAGCGCGAGGGTGCACAACCCCGGACCGGCGGACGCGCCCCGCTCCCCGGGCATCCGCTCCACCGCCCGCAGCAGCAGCCCGTCCGCCTGGACCACCTTGCTGGTTCCGACCGCTGCGGTGGCCGCGAGCGACGGGGCGGCGGTGTCCGCGTCCGAGAGGACGGTCGTGGAGGCGTCGACCGTTTCCCGTTCCAGGTCCGGCGCGGCGACGGCGGCGGCCTGGTCGAGGAGCCGTTCCAGATACAGGCCGAGCTTGCGGTTGTAGAGCCGGATCACCAGCCGGAGCCGGGGGTTGAGGCGCCGCGCCGCGAGTGCGGCCCGGATGTTCACCTCGTCGTCCTGATGGACGAGCGCCAGCGCGGACGCCTGCTCGACCCCGGCGGCGCTCAGCGCCTCCTCGTCGAGGTCGGCGGCCTCGATCAGGCGCTGGGCGATCGCTCCCCGGTCGCCGGACTGCGGCCGGGCGACGACGGCGGTCATCCGCCCGAAGAGCGCCGAGGCGCGGCCGGCCGGCACGACCCGGGTGCGCGCGGGGGCTCCGGTGCTTCCGGCCGGCGGTACGACGAGCGTCACCTGCTGCCCGTACATGTCGCGCAGTTCGGCGGTCAGCCGGTGGGCCAGGCCGTCGTCGCCGCAGACCACCATGTGCCCGGCGCCGACGTCCGGTTGGCCCGGCGGGCTCGATTGCGGGAGTGAATACACAGCAGCACAGACTGCCGTACGGGGTCGTTCGGTTTCACACCGGCGCTCACCGCCGCGGAGTACGCACCGTCTCGTCCAGCCGCACGAAGGGGATCTGGCGGCCGGCCTCGCGGAAGCTCTCCGGGCTTCCGTCGGTGCGGAAACCCATGTAGCCGCAGAGGACCTTCGCGGCGCGCGGATGCACCGGGGCGTAGCGCGCCATCACCTCGCCGCCCTCCTCGGCGGTCAGGAAGTGCGCCGTGACGGCGTGATAGCGCCGGCCGACCTGGATGGTGGCCTGCGGGGTGTGGCGCAGGTTCCGGTACCACTGGGCCTTCGGGCCGAAGCCCGAGGCCACGGTCCAGGACCGCGGCTCGGTCCCGCGGGCCACCACCTCGATGACGACCCGCCGGGGTCGGCCCGAGGTGCGGCCGGTGTGGATGAGCAGCATCATCCGCCGGCCGAAGAGCGACCCCAGGCCCGCCCGGTACAGATGCACCGGCAGCCTGGCCACCAGCCGCTTCCAGCCGGTGGGCAGCCGGGGGCGGTTCGGTTCCGCGGGAAGCGATGTCACAGCTCGGCCTCTCCTGGTACTGGATTCTGGGTGGTGCTTGGCTATCGGCACGTGTACCTGCGGCCTCTATTGCGTAACCGCACAGCGGTCCACAATGCTTCGCATAGGGAACTTTTGCATAGTCTAAACAACCATGTGCACTATCGGTCGGGCAACGGATGCACTCGTTGGCGCATCTGAAAGATATGGAGGTCGGGGGTCACCCACCGCCCCGCAACACCGCCGCACGACCACCGCACCATCGCTGCACCACCGCTACGCCACCGGAGAGCGTCATGTCAGAGGAGAAGGGCCCCTCGTACACCACGCTGTCCGTGCTGCCGTTCGGTGTGATGGCCGTGGTCACCGTGGTGGACGTAGCGGCCGGTCCGACCCTGGGATTCCTGCCGCTGATCTCGCTCGGGCCCGCCTTCGCCGGGCTGGTCGGCGGCTGGCGCCGCACCGCGGTCATCGGTCTCCTCGCCCTGGTGCTCTGCTACGTACTCGGCTGGTACGACGGGGCGTTCCACGCGCGGCGCGGCATCACCGCGATGGCTTCGGTGGCCGGGGTCACCGCAGCGGGCATCGCGGCGGCCCGCACGCGGCAGCGCCGTGAGGCCCTGCTGGCCAGCGTCCGGTCCATCGCCGAGGTCGCCCAGCGCGTGCTGCTGCGGCCCGTGCCGCACAGCGCCGGCCATCTGCGGGCCGCCGTCTCGTACACATCGGCGGTCGCCGAGGCACACATCGGCGGCGATCTGTACGAGGTGGTCGCGGCCCCGGAAGGGGTACGGGTGATCGTCGGCGACGTGCAGGGCAAGGGACTGGAGGCGGTGGAGACCGCGGCGGTGGTGCTCGGCGCCTTCCGGGAGGCGGCGCACGACGAGGCCGACCTGCTGGGCGTCGGCGCGCGGGTCGAGCGGGCCGCGGACCGGGCGCTGCAGGGTGAGAAGTTCGTGACCGCGGTGATCGCGGAGATCACCAGCGACGGTGGCGCGGTGTTCCTCAACTACGGTCATCCGCCACCCCTGGTGGTACGGACCGACGGCTCGGCGCACTTCCCGGAGCCGCCGCAGTACGCGTTGCCGCTCGGCCTGGGGGTGCACGAGAAGGAGAGCCCGCGGCCCTTCCAGGTCGATTTCGGCCCCGGCGACCAACTGCTGCTCTACACCGACGGGGTCACCGAGGCCCGGGACCGGGCGGGTGCCTTCTATCCGCTCGGCGAGCGGCACCAGCTGCTGAAGGATCCCGACCCGGAGATGGCACTGGAGACCCTGCGCAGGGACCTGGTGGAACACACCGCCGGGCCGCTGCAGGACGACGCGGCCATGCTGCTGCTGCGCTACCGCGACGAGGGCGGACAGGTCGGCGCCGCCGGCATGGCGGGATAGCAGCACGGACGAGGGACTGCTCCGCACGCCGGGGTGGGACGGTGCCCCGTGTCGGCCATCCGTACGGTTCGATGTCTTGTGCGTTGCGTGATTCCGTCCGATGCTGGTCGTTCTTGTTGCCTTCCGTTCGGAGACGCTGCATGAGCGCGTACCGTCCGAGCCGTCGTTCCGTACTTTCGACCGGCGCAGCCCTCGCGGGCTGGGCCGTTTTCTCGGCTCAGAAACAAGCATTCGCCGCGGACGCCGCCGCCGTGGAGAGTCCCGTATGGGACGCACGGCCACGCGTCTTCCAGGTCAACAGAGAAGCGGCGCGGGCCCAACTGGTGCCGTACGCGAGCCTTTCCGACGCCCTGCGCGGGCATCTGGAGCGGTCGCCCTATTTCCGTTCGCTGAACGGCAGTTGGTGAAGCGGCGCGACGAGACGATCCTGGGCGTCAACCACCGGCAGATGGGCGTCGGCGGCAACGACTCGTGGGGGGCGCCGCCCCTCGCGCAGTACCTGTTGCACTCGGGCCGCACCTATACGTACGCGTACCGGCTCCGGTCCGCGTAACGGGGTCCCCCGGTCCGCCTGCTTCCCCCACGGCGGGCGGACCGGGGCCTCCCGTTCAGCGAAGGCCGGAGCACCTCACCGCGGCAGGGACACCCGGAAGACGGTGTGCCCGGGCGTGCTGGTGAGGCCGACGGTCCCGCCGTGCGCGGTGATCACCGCGTGCACGATGGCGAGCCCCAGGCCGGTGCTTCCGGTGCTGCGGGAGCGGTTGTGGTCGGCGCGGACGAAGCGGCCGAAGACCTCGGGCTGCAGCTCCGCGAGGACGCCGGGGCCGCTGTCCGACACGGTCAGCCCGGCCGATGCGGCGTCGGCTTCGAGCGCGACGGTCACCTCGGTGCCCGGCGGGGTGTGGACGCGGGCGTTGGCGAGAAGGTTGCCGATGGCCTGCTGGAGGCGGTGCGCGTCGCCGCGGACGATCACCGGCTGTTCGGGGAGGTCGAGCAGCCAGCGGTGGCCGGGCCCGGCGGCGCGGGCGTCGGCGGTGGCGTTGAGCACCAGCAGCGTCAGGTCGACCGCCTCGTGTTCGAGGGGGCGGCCGGCGTCCAGACGGGCGAGCAGCAGCAGGTCGTCGACGAGACGGGTCATGCGCTGCGACTCCGAGTGGATGCGTTCCAGCGCGTGCTGGACCTCGGCGGGGAGCGGTTCGTCGTGCCGCAGGGCGAGTTCGGCGTGGCCCCGGACGTTGGCGACCGGGGTGCGCAGTTCGTGGCTGGCGTCGGCGGCGAAGTGCCGCAGCCGTTCCTCGCTGGCCTGGCGCCGGGTGAGGGCGTCCTCGACATGTCCGAGCATCCGGTTCAGCGCGGTGGCGACCTGACCGACCTCGGTGCGCGGATTCGCGTCCGGCAGCGGCCCCGGCATGTCCACGTCTCCGCTGGCCAGCGGCAGCCGGGCGACGCCTGCCGCCTGGGCGGTGACGCGTTGCAGCGGACGCAGCGAGGTGCGGACCCACAGGGCCCCCGCGACGCCGGTGGCGATCAGGGCCGCGCCGAAGACCACCGCCTCGACCGCTTCCAGCCGGTGCAGGGTCTCCTCCACCGGGTGCAGCGGCAGCCCGGTGATGAGGATGTCCCGGTCATCGCCCTGGACGGCGGTGACCCGGTAGGCGCCGAGGGTGGACAGCCGGACGTCATGGCCACGGCCGTCGGCGGGCACCCCGGCCAGCGCGCTCCGGTCGTCCGGAGTGAGCGCCACCTTGCGGTCGGCGGCCTCGTCGACCACGGAGGCCTGGGTGACGGTGCCCCTCAGCAGCCGTGCTCCGAAGGTGGAGTCGGCCTGCCCGCGGGTGTCGGGACGGTTGTCCGCGTCGGGCCTGGCCTCGTGTTCCAGGCTGGCCGCGAAGCGGCCACTGGACGCCTCCAGCTGCTGGTCGAGCCGGCCGACGAGGAACCCCTGCAGGGCGAGGACGGTGGTGATGCCCACCGCCGCGGAGGCGATCGCGAGCAGCAGGACGAGACCGGCGGTGAGCTGACCGCGCAGCGTGTGCGGAGGCGGGCGCCTCACGTCGGACCTTTGAGTACGTATCCGACGCCCCGGACGGTGTGGATCATCGGGGGGCGTCCCGCGTCGATCTTCTTGCGCAGGTAGCTGATGTAGAGCTCGACGATGTGGGCGCGGCCACCGAAGTCGTAGGCCCACACCCGGTCGAGGATCTGCTCCTTGGACAGCACCCGGCGGGGGTTGCGCATCAGGAACCGCAGGAGCTCGAATTCGGTCCGGGAGAGATCGACGTTCACCCCGCCACGCCGGACCTCCCTGGCCTCCTCGTCCATGGTGAGATCTCCGACCGAGAGTCTGTTCTCCCCCGGCTCGGCCGCCATCCCGGCCCGGCGCAGCAGTCCCCGCAGTCGCGCCAGCACCTCTTCCAGGCTGTACGGCTTGGTGACGTAGTCGTCACCGCCCGCGGTGATGCCGGTGATCCGGTCCTCGACCGCGTCGCGTGCGGTCAGGAAGAGCACGCAGACGTCGTCGGCCTCACGTCGCAGTTCGCGCAGCACCTGAAGCCCGTCGAGGTCGGGCAGCATCCAGTCGAGCACGACGGCGTCGGGCCGGAAGTCCCGGGCCGATGCGAGCGCGGAGAGGCCGTCGGCGGCGGTCCGGACGTCCCAGCCCTCGCCGGTCAGGACCCGTTCCAGTACTTCGGTGACGTCGGGTTCGTCGTCGACGACGAGGACCCGGACGGGGGCTCCGTCGGGGCGGCGCAGCAGGCTCTTCGCGCGGTGCTCTTCCATGGTCCGTCCAGCATCCCCCGACGCGGCCCGGTCGCGGGCCCGGGCACCCTCTGAGTTCCCTATGAGGTTGCGCTGAACAGCGGCCGGCGGGGGCGTTTCAGAAGGTACACAGAGGTTGGGCTGTGAGGCTGACCGCCCATTCCCGGACCTTCGGGATCGCCGGACCCTCGGGAAGGAGCCTCATGGTCACCACCGTCACACCCACCAGCCCCGCGAGCCGCGGCCTGCGTCACCGCCGGGCGCGCCGCAGCCTGGCGCCGCTCCTCGCGCCGCTGCTGATCTGGGCGGGCGCCGCCGGGGTGCTGGCCCTGTGGTGGAGCGACACCACCTCGGTGATCGGGCCTGCGGGCTGGCTCACCGGTGCGGGACGCATCTCCGGGCTGCTCGCCGGTTACGGCTGCGCGGTGCTGCTGGCGCTGATGGCCCGCGTCCCGCTGCTGGACCACAGCCTCGGCACGGACCGGCTGGCCCGCTGGCACGCCATGGGCGGCCGGTACACGATTTCGCTGGCGCTCACCCACACCCTGCTGATCATCTGGGGCTACTCCGTCACTTCCCACACCACGGTGGTCGGCCAGACCGCCACCCTGGTCCTGCACTACCCGGACCTGCTCAAGGGCACCGTCGGCTTCCTGCTGTTCCTCGCCACCGCCGTGCTCTCCGCCCGCGCCGCCCGCCGCCGGATGAGCTACGAGACCTGGCACTACCTGCACTTCGCCACCTATCTGGCGGTCTTCCTCACGTTCGGCCACCAGCTCTCCAACGGTGCGGACTTCGTCGGAAACCGTCCCGCCCAGCTCGCCTGGTACACCCTCTTCCTCGGCGTCTCGGCTCTGCTGGCCTGGTACCGGTTCGCCGTCCCGCTGCGGCGCGGCCTGCGCCACGGTCTGCGGGTGGCCGCCGTGCACCCCGAGGCGCCGGGTGTCGTATCGGTCCATCTCACCGGGCGGAATCTGGACGAGTTCCGTGCGGAGCCCGGCCAGTTCCTCCGCTGGCGCTTCCTGACCCGCGGGCTGTGGTGGACCGCCAACCCGTACTCGCTCTCCGCGCCCGCGACCCCGCACGCCCTGCGGATCACCGTGAAGACGGCGGGCGGGCACAGTGCAGCGCTCGCCGGGCTGGCTCCGGGCACCCGGGTGTGGGCCGAGGGGCCGTACGGCGGTTTCACCGCCGACCGCCGCACCGTGCCCAAGGTGCTGTTGCTCGGCGGAGGCGTCGGCATCACTCCGCTGCGGGCCCTGTTCGAGACCCTGCCCGGTCAGGTGACGCTCATCTACCGGGCCCGGCGGCCGGAGGACCTGGCGCTGCGCGGCGAGCTCGACGCGATCGCCGCCCACCGTGGCGCGACGGTGCATTACGTGGTCGACGAACCGGCCCGGTTCTCCTCGCCGCTCACTGCTCGGGGTCTGAGCTCTCTGGTCCCCGATCTGGCCGCCCACGACGTCTATCTCTGCGGCCCGCCCGGTATGACCCGGGCCGCGATCGACGCACTGCGTGATGCGGGTGTGCCCGGCCGCCGTATCCACCACGAGTCCTTCGCCCTCTAGGAGAACCGCCATGCGCCGTGCCGTCATCGCATCCGCCGGGTTCAGCGCCCTGGTCGTCGCGCTGCTCTCGCTCAAACCGCACCAGCTGCCCGCCCTCGCCGCCGCGTCACCGAGGTCCCCGGCCGGCTCGTCCCCGCATGCCACGGCGAGCGCGTCCCCGCAGGCCACGGGGAGCGCGCAGGCGGGCGCCGGCAGCGGAACGGGCACCTTCACCGGCGACGCCATCGACACCCAGTACGGCCCGGTGCAGGTCGCGGTCACCATGGCCAAGGGCAAGCTCACCGCCGTCAAGGTGCTCCAGGTCCCGGACCGGGGCGGCCGGGACCAGCAGATCGCCTCCTACTCCGTGCCCCGGCTGACGCAGGAGGCGCTGGGCGCGCAGAGCGCCCACATCGACTCCGTATCCGGTGCGAGTTACACCAGCCAGGGCTACATCCAGTCACTGCAGAGCGCACTGGACAAGGCCGGTGCCTGACGCCGGGCGCGGGCTGCGCCATGTCGAGCACGTGATGGGGACGGTCTTCTCCTTCGACATCCGCGACACTCCCACCGCCGCCATCCACCGCGCGCTGGCCGAAGCCGTCCGGGGCCTGCACCACGTCGACGCGGTGTTCTCCACCTACCGCCCGGACAGCGCCATCAGCCGCCTCGGGCGCGGCGAGACCACCCTGGGGGACTGCCCGCCCGAGGTCCGTGACGTACTCGCCCTCTGCTCGACAGCCGCCGAGACCAGCCACGGCTGGTTCACCGCCACCCCGGGCGGCGGCCTCGACCCCTCGGGGCTCGTCAAGGGCTGGGCGACGGAAGCCGCCGCGCAGCTCCTGCATGACGCCGGCGCGCACAACACCTGCGTCAACGGCGGCGGCGACCTCCAGTTGCGCGGTGAAGCGTCCCCCGGTACCCCTTGGCGCATCGGTGTCGCCCACCCGCTGTCCCCCGGCGAACTCGCCACCGTCGTCACCGGCCGGGATCTGGCCGTCGCCACCTCGGGCACCGCGGAACGCGGCGCTCATATCCTCGACCCGCACAGCGGCAGGCCCGCCGCCGGGCTCGCCTCCGTCACCGTCACCGGCCCCCGGCTGACCCTGACGGACGCCTATGCCACCGCCGCGTTCGCCCGGGGCGAGGACGCGCGCGGCTGGCTGGAGTCGCTGGAGGGTTACGAGGCGCTGGCCGTCCGGCCCGACGGCAGCGTCTGGCGGACCGCGGGTTTCCCCAGTGGCGACTGACGCGCTCCCTCAGCCCCCGTCCGCGGTGCGGGCCGTCCAGCGTTCTTCGACCCTGGCTATCCGCCAGTAACCCAGCGCCGCCGCCCACACCACCACGAAGAGTCCCACGATGACGTAACCGACGTTGCCCAGGTCGAGACCGGCTATCCAGTCGGTCACCGCGTCCTTGAGGGCGAGTTTGTCGTGCAGGACGGTAACCAGCTCGATGGTGCCGATGAAGAAGGCGACGGCGATCGACAGGCCGGTGATGGCGAGGTTGTAGAAGACCTTGCGTACCGGGTTCGAGAAGGCCCATTGGTACGCGAAGTTCATGAACGTGCCGTCGAGGGTGTCGAAGAGGCTCATCCCCGCGGCGAACAGCAGCGGCAGGCACAGGATCGCGTACCAGGGCAGCCCGGCGGCGGCGCCGCTGCCGGCCATCACCATCAGGGTGACCTCGGTGGCGGTGTCGAAGCCGAGACCGAAGAGGAAACCGAGCGGATACATCTGACCCGGCCGGCTGACGGACTTGGTGAAGCGGCCCAGGACGCGGTTCATGAACCCCCGGGAATCCAGCTGCGCTTCGAGCTCCGTCTCGTCGAACCGCCCCGCCCGCATCGACCTGAACACCCGCAGGATGCCGAACAACGCCACCAGGTTCAGGGCAGCGATGAGATACAGGAAGGAGCCGGAGATGGTGGTACTGACGGCGCCGAGTGCCTGGTGGGTGCCCGAGTCCTGATTGGCCAGCACGCCCGCGAGGCGTGCTCCCCCGGCGACCAGGGCCGCCATCGCGACGACGACGCTGGAGTGCCCCAGCGCGAACCAGAAGCCCACGGACACCGGCCGCTTGCCGTCGGCCATGAGCTTGCGCGTGGTGTTGTCGATCGCGGCGATGTGGTCCGCGTCGAACGCGTGCCGCATGCCGAGCGTGTAGGCGGTGATGCCCAGCCCGATGCCGAACGCCTGGGAGCCGACCTCGTAGTGCCGCGGCACCACCAGCAGCAACAGAATGCCGAAGGCCACCACATGCAGGGCGGCGATCACGCCGAGCAGTCCGGCCGTACGGAGGGTGTCAGCGCGCCGCCAGGCGAACGCGGTGGTGGGGGGCGCGCCTTCACGGGACACACCGGAGTCAGGCAGGCTTGAGTTGGGCAGGGTCATACGGTCACGCTCCAGCACCTCGTGGATCACTTCGTGAGATGCCGTGGCCGGTCTCCTGGCTTACGGGTTCGCTGACGCTCGCCCCCGGCCCACCTTCCCAGCCGCACTCTGCGGCCAGTGGTGTCATGGGCCGGGAACTCCCCGATCACAGTGGCGAGGGCCGCTCCGGTCTGAGGCTTTTGAGGGCCTGTCACCGGTCTTCCCGAACACCACGACCCGGCCCACCCTAGGTTGTCGGCAACAACGCTTGCAAGCCTGCACAGTTGCGCAGGTGCCGAAGATCACAGAGCTCGACGTGCAAGGATCACCGCATGCACCTCGTTCCCGCCGAGCGCGCCGGCCACCGCATCATCGACGACCACCGGGTCTGTGACGCCATCGCCGCCATCGGAGAGCCTGAACACGTCCGCTCCTGGGCCGACCGCTTCTCCCTGCTGGCCGACCCCGGCCGGCTCGCCCTGCTGATCGCAGTGCACCGGGCGGGCCCCATCGCCGTTTCCGACCTCGCGGTCGCCACCGGCATGAAGGACCCGGCCGTCTCGCAGGCCCTGCGCCTCCTCCGGGCTGCGGGCGTGGTGGCGGGCGACAAGGACGGCCGGGTGGTCCGTTACCGCGTCGTCGACGGCGCGGTGGCCGACCTGCTGGGGCGGTGCGCGCAGGAGTAGCGCTCGCCACCGGGGTATTGATTCTGCCTACATCTATATGCACAATGAGCCTATGCATAAGCGGGTTATGGACTCTCGGACCCTCAAGGCGTCCGAGGTATCCCCGGAAGAGCTGATGACCGCCGTGGAGCGGATCGTTCGTTACGTGCGGCACAGCGCGACCGCCGGCGGCCTGAGCACCGCAGCCTCCTCGGCGCTGGGCCGGCTGGGCCGCGAGGGCCCCTCCCGGCTGACCGAACTGGCCCGGGCGGAAGGGGTCTCGCAACCGAACATGACCCAGCTCGTCACCCGGATGGAACGCGCGGCCCTGGTGCGGCGCACCGCCGACAGCCGTGACGGCCGGGGCGTTCTGGTGGAGGCCACCGATCTGGGCCTGGAGGTCTTCGGTCAGCGGCGCACCGAGCGAACACAGGCGCTGCAGCAGTTGATCGAGGAGCTGACGGCATCCGAGCAGCACGCGGTGACACTCGCGCTGCCGGCGCTGGCCCGTGCGATCCAGGACCGGCAGGCGCGTTCCTGAAACACCCGTGGTGGCCCCGCTTCCCCGCTTCCCCGCTTCCCCGCTTCCCCGCTTCCCCGCCAACGTATGAGAGAGAACCGCTCATGAGTGCTTCGCACGGGAAGACCGCCAGCCCGTTCAAGCAGCCGAAGGCCGTCTGGGCCGTCGCGTTCGCCTGCGTCATCTCGTTCATGGGCATCGGCCTGGTCGACCCCATCCTGCCCGCCCTCGGCAAGAGCCTGCATGCCTCGCCCAGTCAGGTCTCCCTGCTGTTCAGCAGCTACCTGATCGTCACCGCCGTCGCCATGCTCTTCGTCGGCTGGGTCTCCAGCCGCCTCGGCGCCAAGCGCACCCTCGTCATCGGCCTGGCGGTCATCGTCGTCTTCGCCGCCCTGGCAGGCAGCACCGGCTCCATCAACGGCATCGTCGGCTTCCGCGCCGGCTGGGGGCTGGGAAACGCGCTGTTCATAGCCACCTCCCTTGCCGTCATCGTCGCATCGGCCAGCGGCGGCTTCGGCGGAGCGATCATCCTGTACGAGACCGCCCTCGGCCTCGGTATCGCCGTCGGCCCGCTGCTCGGCGGGGAGTTGGGCGGCATCAGCTGGCGCGGCCCGTTCTTCGGTGTCGCCGTCCTCATGGCCATCGCCCTGACCGCGACCATCGCTTTCGTCCCAGATCTGCCCAAGCCGAAGCGCGCCACCTCGCCCATCGCCCCGCTCAAGGCGCTGCGTCACCGTGGGCTGCTGACCATGGGCCTGATGGCCCTGCTGTACAACTGGGGCTTCTTCACCATGCTCGGCTACGCCCCCTACCCCATGGAACTGAGCGCCCATCAGCTCGGCCTGGTCTTCACCGGCTGGGGCCTCCTGGTGGCCGCCTTCAGCGTCTTCTTCGCCCCGCGCCTGCAGGCCCGGTACGGCACCGCCCCCGTGCTGTACGCCAACCTGATCGGCCTCGGCATCGTGATGGCCGTCATCGCCGCGGGTGTCAGCACCCCGACCGTGGTCATCGTGGCCGTCATCGTGAGCGGCGCCTTCATCGGCATCAACAACACCCTGACCACTCAGGCCGTCATGCTCGTCTCCCCGGTCGAACGCCCGGTGGCGTCCTCCGCGTACGGCTTTCTCCGCTTCATCGGTGGCGGCCTGGCCCCCTTCGTCGCCGGCAAGCTGGCCGACGCCACCGACCTGAGCGTCCCCTTCTACCTGGGCGCCGCCACCTTCCTGTTGGCCATCCCGGTCCTGGCCAGCGGTCACCGGCTGCTCCGCCAGGCCGAGGAGCGCCCCGCCGAAGGCAAGCCCGTGGCCCCCTCGCTCACGCCCGTGGGCGCCCCCGCCCCGACCGATGCGCCTCCGGTCATCGTCGCCGTCGGCGCCCACGACGGGGCCGCCGCCATCGTCGACACCGCGGCCCGACTCGCCCATGACACCGGCAGCCCCCTGGAGGTTGTGCACGTCCAGCAGACCGCCGTCGTCGAGGAACAGGCCGCCGAGACCGAGACCGCCGAGCAGGCCCGCGCGGCCGTCACCACACACCTCGACCGCCTCACGGCACAGGGCATCACCGCCACCGGTCAGGTCCTCACCAGCGTCGGCGACCACGCCGCCGCCGGCCGCGCCCTGGCCCAGCACGCCGCCGACATCCACGCCCGGACCATCACCGTCGGACGTTCCCCGCACGGCCCCCTCACCCAGTTCGCCAACGGCAGCTTCACCACCGCCCTCACCCACAGCGCCGCCTGCACCGTCATCCTGATAGACCCGAACCACACGCCCCGTCCGCTCACCACGGCCACCCTGGCGGATCTGCGCAACAGCCCGGCCTGACCCCTACGGAAGGTCGCGAACAACGGGGCGGCGGCTCCCGGGGGTCAGGTGGTCGCTACCAGCAACTCCTCTCCGCTCGACGTCCCGAGGCCATCCGTCCGGCCCGTGAAGTACCGCTGGTCGAGCATGGCTGCCGACACGTGCCGGGCATCCTTGGCGAAGAAGCTGATGAACGGGGTGCCCGCTGCTCTGGCCCCCTTCTCCGCGGCCCGGAGTCCGGCGCGCTTCTCCTCGTCGAGCAGCTCCGGAGGCAGCTGGAACGTCATGGCCAGCGTGGAGCCCCGGGGCAAGCGACGCGAGTCGGCGCAGCCTGGCCGCGTTCGCCTCCTTGGTGAGGTACATGGCGACGCCGGCGGAGGCCACCACCGCTCCCGCGCTTCCCGTGGTCATTACGCCCGGTGGACGCGAAGTTATCCGTCGACTGCCGTAGTACGGTGCTCACTTGCGAGTGAGGGGAAGCGGCGATGGCGAAGACGTACCGAGTCGGCGCGATGAACCGTCTCGTCAACGCGGTGTTCTCGGCGATGACCAGACGCGGTCTCGGCCGCGCCGACCGCCACGTGCTCACCGTGCGCGGGCGCCGGAGCGGAATCGACCGCTCGGTGCCCGTGGACGTCATGTCCTGCGCTGACGGCGGCCGCTTCGTGGTCGCCGCCTACAAGGTCGGCGGCTGGGTGCACAACGTACGCGAGGCGGGAGAAGTAACCCTGAGCCGCGGCGGCCGCACCGAGCGCCTGCGGGCGGTCGAGCTCCCGCCCGAGCAGTGCGTGCCCGTCCTGCGCCAGTATCTGCGCGAGGTACCCGTCACCCGTCCGTACTTCGACATCACCGCCGACTCACCGGACTCCGCGGTCATCGCCGAGTCCGTCCGCCACCCGGTCTTCCGGCTCGAAGCCCTCCCGGCGCCCGCGACCCCGTAGCACGGCGGCACAAACGGAGGACGAGATGTTGCCGCCTCGATCACTCGAGGACAGGCTGAGCGGGACGTAACCGGTCTCACGCGCGCGGACGGGTCCGCGCCGCCGGTCGCGGGCGGTGGGCGGACGGAGCGATGCCATGCGGGTCATGTTGAGAGCGCGGATGGACACACAGGTCGCGAATGCGGCAGCCAAGAACGGCACTCTGCAGAAGATCGTGCAATCGATGACGGAACGGCTCAAGCCGGAGGCCGCCTACTTCACCGCCAGCGAGGGCGAGCGGTGCTGCACCCTCGTCTTCGACATGCAGGACAGCTCGCAGCTTCCCAGCATCGCGGAGCCGCTCTTCGAGGGGCTCGGTGCCAAGATCGAGCTCCAGCCGGTGATGAACATCGAAGACTTGCAGAAGGGTTTTGCCGCCCTGCAGCAGGGCTGACCGCTGGGCCGCAGCTGCAACCCATCCACCCAGGAGCCGGAAGAAGGCGCAGCCGGCCGCCGTCTCCGGGCCCGCCTGTGCGTCATCCGCCCGAAGCCGTGTCCGCGATGTGGTGGCCGGCCTCGGCAAGGCTCTCCGATACCGCTTCGGCGAACGAGGCGATCGCCTCGTTGTGCCGGCTCGGCACCCAGACGACCGACGTCAGCCACGCAAGCGTCTCCCCCTCCAACGGACGCCACACCAGCCCGCTGATGAGCGGTGCCGCCGGGGCCTCGTTGAGGTGAATGCCCCGGCCGGCGAGCACCGAAGGTCACCACGGCCCTGGTCAACCCGACCTTTCTTCGTAAGATGATGCAGGATGTCCCGGATGCGGGCAGTCGTCACCCCCAGTCGCTGCGGGTGGTGTGCTCTTCGAACGAGCCGCTCACCCCTGATCTCATCGAGTGGTTCCGTGCCCAGTTCGGCGTCACCCTGCTGGACTACTACGGGTCCACGGAGTCGTATCCGCTGCTCGGCAACTTCCCCGGAGTGCCCGTCAAGCCAGGTTCGATGGGCCGCCCGCTTCCCGGTTGGGAGGTCGCGCTGATGGACGCCGAGGACCACGAGGTACCGGTCGGGGCCGCTGGCCCGCACGACCGTGCTCGAGAGCTGACACCGGGTCCGACGAGCGACGACGCCACCGTCGACGCCCCCGCAGCGTGGTCGCTGCGAGGGCGTTCTGCGGACAGCCGCGGACGGTTTCGAACCGCTGCAGTGATCCCGGCGACGTGCCGGGCAGCAGCCGTTACGCCTTGATCAGTTGCTTGCTCATGTTCCAGAGGCGACGCGCGGACCGCGGGTCGATGGAATGCGGCACGACGTTCTGCGACCGGATCAGATCGGCACCCTGGGCGGTGGGATCCGCGGCGTCGTCCAGCGGCGAGATGTCGTTGTCCCTCAGGTAGACGCCGCCGATGTCGGCGAGCAGGGGGCTGGTGGCCCCGAACACGATGGTGGCGGCACCCTGCTGGGCTGTCTTCTTTCCGCTTTCGGGGTCGATGATCGGCCGACCTGACGCGTCGACCAGCCCCACGGCCACGTGCATGGCATGCACCCGGTCCGCAGGCATCGAGGCGCCCAGCTGCGTGCCGACGATGATGCCCGGGTGCGCGGCGTAACCACGGATTCCGTCCTCGGCCCATCGGCGGTCCAGTTCGACGGCGAACAGCACATTGGCGGTCTTGGACTGTGCGTAGGCCAGGTGGCCGTCATAGCCGGTGGCGAAGTGCGGGTCGTCCCAGCGGATGTCCGAGATGCGGGTCGCACCGGACGTCGTGTTGACTACGCGGGCGCCGTGCGCCGCGCGCAGAGCGGGCAGCAGACCCAGGGTCAGCTGGAAGTGGCCGAGGTGGTTGGTCGCGAACTGGGCCTCGTAACCGCGCGCGTCCAGAATCAGCTCGGGGGGAGCCATGATGCCGGCGTTGTTGAGCAGGAGGTGCAGCGGTCGACCCGAGTCCCGGTAGCGGCCGGCGAAGGCGTTGACCGAGCCCGGGTCCAGCAGGTCCAGTTGACCGATCTCGACACCGTCGATTCCGGCCAGGGCCGACGCTGCGCGGTCCGGGTGGCGCGACCCGACGGTGACCGAGGCGCCCGCCTCGGCCAGCGCACGAGTGGCCTCCAGACCGAGCCCGACGTGGCCGCCGGTCACGACGACGTTCTTACTGGATACGTCGACACCCTCGAGGACTTCGCGAGCCGTCGAGGCCGCGGTGAAGCAGGATCCGAGGGGGCGCTGTTTGTTTGTCATGCCACCAGACTGCGTGGAGGCGTTCGTACTCTGAATAATTGACAGTTCGGACTTCTTGCTCGACAGTACAAGCGTGGTTGCTGATCAGCTCTCCGAAGTGTTCGACCTGGTCGAGATCCGCGGTCTGGTATCGGGCGGGTTCGCGACGCGGGGCCCCTGGGTGGCGCGGACCGCCATCGAGGACCCGCTGAAGTTCATCGCGATGGTGTACGGCCGGTCCCGGCTGACCACTGACGGGGTCGACGGGCCGATCAGCCTTGAGCCGGGCGATGTCGCCATCCTGAACAACCGGTCACGGCTCGAGCAGGAGGGCGGCAGCGGCGACGGACCGCGCCAGGAGATCACCCCCGAGATGAACTTCACCCGGCTCGTCGGCGCCGAACGCGGCACCGACGACGTCGTCATCGGGATCGCCGTCGACCTCAACCCGACCGGTCAAGCCCTGCTGCAGCAGGCGCTGCCAGCCATGGGGCACGTCCGGGCCTCGGCTGCCACTGCCACCAACCTGCGCAGCAGTCTCGACCGGCTGTTCGACGAGGTGACCGGGAACCGCATCGGCTCGGCGTTCGCGATCCGGCAATACGGCCAACTCCTGCTGCTCGAAGTGGTCCGCGCCTACGTCGACCAGGCCGAACTGCCCCCGGGATGGCTACGGCTGGTGACCGACGAACGATTGCGTCCGGCGCTCGGCCTCATGCATACCGAACCCGGAAAACCCTGGGGCCTAAAGGAATTGGCACGCGCCGCAGCGATGTCGCGAACCTCCTTCGCCGAACGTTTCCGGAGCGTGGCGGGCCGGCCGCCGCTGGCCTACCTCCACCACTGGCGCATGCTGCTGGCCCGGCGCGCGCTCCGCGACGGGGACGTGCGCATCGGGTCGTTGGCCTCCGAGTTGGGCTACGCGTCCGAGAGCGCTTTCAGCACCGCGTTCAAGCGGGAGGTCGGAGAGTCGCCACTGCGTTACCGACACCGAGTACGCGGCGAATCGTCGCCGCGAGCCACGTCGATACAGGCGTGATTCGCCTCGCGGGGCGCGGCAGACCGGGCGACTTGCATCCGCGGTCACCCCATCGCCCGGCCCGGGCAGCACCAGCGCCACCCCGCTGCCGCGCCGGCTACCGCCGCCCGGCAAAGCATGTAAATGGGCTCACACCATGGCATATCGACTGAAGACGCGTCTTCGCAACAGGGACAGATCCGTCCGGTACAGCGGAGCCGGCTCCGCGGGCACCTTCCGCCGGTTGCCGGACACGCCGGTGCGCTGCTGTTGGCGCCCAGGTGGTGCAGCAGCGCGCACAGTTGGCTGGCCGGCGTTGGATCGCCCGGGCCACCCGCAGCTCGAAAGCCCCGGACCATGAGGCCCGGGGCTTGGTCGTGCAGTGATTAACGGTATAGGCCTGCGCCGCCCCGTTGCCGAACGTCACGTTGAGGACTGCGGCGCCTTTGTTCTTCCGGCCGGTGACCGCTGCTGACGCGCCGAGGGTGGCAGCGCCGGCGACGATCCTGGTGGCGGTCCATGCTTTGTGGGCGCCGGCGTTGCTGAACTCTGCTTGCCCGCCGAGGACCGGGCCGAGGGGCGTGATGCCCTGCTTGGATGTCGGCCAGGATCTGAACCCCACCGCCGCGTTCATGGTCTTCTCGGCCGGGTGGGCCCGCTGCCAGTCCTTGGTGATGCCTCTCTCGATCGACCGCTGGTGGGCGGCCTCCTCCCGGGCTTGGCACCTCTCCTCGCACCGAACGGCAACCTGTGCGGCCTTCTTGGGATCAGGTCGCCGACGACAGGCCTTGCCGCGCGCGGGGGGTCGCAGCAGGGCCCGTCTCAGGGCGCGGTGGTTAGTTAGGACCAGCCGCCGAACAGCCCACCGGACAGCTGAGCGGAGCAGATGTTGTAGCCACCCTGCGCGTGCCCGGTCTTCGTCTTCCCGCCGATAGTGACGGAGCAATGAATGTCTCCGCTCCCCTGCAACTGCGCGGTGACGTTGTAGTACATGGCGTCCTTGCTGACCTTCAGCGTCTTCGTCATCGGCACGCCACGGCCCTGAATGTTCTCGGAGTCGCTGCCGTAGGTGATGTCGATGGGCCCGAGGGCGCCGGCCGGTGCGTTGCCCCAGACTTTGAACGTCGCAACGTTCGTGGGCTTCTTCTTCTCGGCGGGCTTGGCCTTCGGCTTGGCCGCGGGAGTCGCGTCGACCTTCTTCGCCGGGGCCTTCTCTGCAGACTTCGAAGCGACGGGCGCCGCGTCCTTCGCGGTGTCGGACTTATTGTCACCCCTACCGCCACCGACGGCGACGCCGATGACGATCAGGGCGACGAGGACCCCACCGATTCCGATGGCCACGTTCCGGGCGGTGTGCTTCTTCGGCGGCATCGGCGGGGCCTGGTAGCCGGGCTGGCCCCACTGCGGCTGAGTCGGCTGCTGCGCCCACTGAGGTGGCTGGCCGGGCTGCTGGGCGCGCCACGCCGGGTGCTGGTCGGGCTGCTGAGGCTGGTTCGGGTCGTTCTGAGACATGGGATTCCCCTCGCGGACTTCTCGTGATGCTTATGTGGGGGGAATGTGAACGTACAACCATCCCAGGACGCGTACTTACTTTTCGCAGAGATCGGTACGAATCGGTGACACGCGCGGTCAGGCCGGGCTGATCGTCCCCCAGGTGACGGCGACGCAGTCCGAGTCGTCAGCGGTGGCTGGGTGAGGGTGCCGGTGGCGTTGCGGCTCGACGTCAGCCTGTCGTCGGTGCAGGCGATCGAGCGCGGCACCGTCTACGCCAAACCGGGGTCTGTACGGGTGGTGTAACTCCCAAGCTGCAAGCGACAATTGATGACTGACGTGATGAGTGGCAGCGAGGCCGGGGAGGCCTCCGTGGGCAGGGTCACTGTAGTTGCGGTGCTTCGCTGCTGTACCGCAACCAACTTTTGCCGAGGGGAGCACGGTGCCGAATGTCATCGGCGTGGTTGTCTTCGCTGGGTTCTTTGCGCTCGGCTGGATGGCCTTCAACCGGAAGATCCGGCTCCCTTCACCCAGGAAGCCTTCGTCGTTTGCGCGCAATTTTCCGAAGCTGTGGGGCGGCTTCTTCATGGCCTGCGCCGTAAACGGAGCGGTGGGAACAATACTGACGATGCTCGGATATCTGCACGGCCATTGAGCAGCGGCAGGACTGAGCAGTCACGGTCTGGCTTCCCGCGCCTTCTCCGCCTCCTCACCCACCACTCGGCCGAGCTCCCATCCCCTCCGGCCTTCGGCCCACACACTGTGGAGCAAGCGTGGTTCAGGGCCCACTGGAGCATGCCGCTGCACGAACAACCTTGCGCCCAGGGCATGATCGCTCCCCATGGATACGTTGCCGTTCGACGCGGTGCTGTGCGACTTCGACGGGGTCGTGCACCTGTGGGAGTCCGACGGGATGACCAAGCTGGACCGGGCCTGGGGACTGGCCGAGGGGACCCTGGCCAGGGCAGCGTTCGACGCCGATCTTCTGCAAGCAGCCGTCACGGGGGGGCTCAGTGACGAGGAGTGGCGGTGCCAAGTCGCAGCGGACCTGGCACCATTCTGCGGATCATCCCGGAGGGCCCGAGACCTGATCGAGGCATGGAGCGCGCTCACCGGCCGTGTCGATGCCGAGGTCGTGGAGTTGATCGCCGCGCTCCGCAGGAAGGTCCCTGTGGTCCTGGTCTCCCATGCCATCACCCGGCTGGAAACGTATCTCGCCGCTGTTGGGCTGGGCGAAGCATTCGACGCGGTGGTCAACGCTGCCCGGATCGGGGTGGCCAAGCCAGACCCGCGCGTCTTCGAGATAGCCGCCCAACGCGTGGGAGCCGACGCGAAGCGCTGCCTGTTCGTGGATGACACCGCCGGCCATGTCGCAGCAGCCCGGGCAGCGGGCCTCACCGGCCTGCACTACGAGCACATCGGCCAGCTGCGAGATAGGGTCGCGCCGCTGCTCGGCTGAACAGGCGCCGCCGAAGTCAGTCAGCGGCCGGTGAGGACAGATCAACAGCCAGCATCGAATACATGATCATGTCCC
This sequence comes from Streptomyces sp. NPDC051322, assembly GCF_040689485.1. Classification (NCBI taxonomy): domain Bacteria; kingdom Bacillati; phylum Actinomycetota; class Actinomycetes; order Kitasatosporales; family Streptomycetaceae; genus Streptomyces; species Streptomyces sp. NPDC051322. Next base: position 572,773 of record NZ_JBFBAK010000001.1, read on the forward strand.
GACGGTCCTCACCGGCTGCCAACTGCGGAGCAGACCTTCACAATGGAAGCCCACCCGCTCAGCCGTCCGCTGTGATGCCACATTCCACGGCTCGACATACAGCTGAAGACGGGGAATCTGCAGGTCACCGAGGGCCCAGCGGGCAACCGCCCGGAGGGCTTCCGCCGCGACCCCCTGACCACGGGCTGACCCGGCAAGCCAGTACCCCAGCGACGCCCGTCCCTCACCGCGATCACTCGGCCAGAGACCGACCATCCCCAGCGGGCGCCCGTCTTCGATCCGCACGATGACGAACGGATATCCGCTACCAGTAGACGCCCGCTCCCACTGCCGCCGGACGAAGGCTTCGCCCGCCACCTGCGAGTACGTCGAGGGAACGGTCGTGATCAACGGGATGTAGTCGTCGCTCGAAGCCTCTCGGACGAGAGGCAGATCTCCGAGCTCCCAGGCGCGGAGCACAAATCCGTCGCCGGCAGCCAAGCGCGGGACGTCCAAGGGTGCCACCATGCTCGCATCCTGCCGGGATCGCCACCTCAGCGCACTCCGGTTTCCGCTGCTGCCAAAGCACCCGGACAGTTCCATATCCGATTCCGGACGCGGACGGGAATACCGTGGCGGAATCTGCCCGAGTGGTACGGGCCGTGGGAGACCTGCCAGCACGCCCCGGACTGCGGGATTCGGCCTATGCCGTACCCGCAGCCGCCGGTCTCGTAGCCTGTCGGTCAGAAAAGAGGCTGGCATGCCCGAGCGCGAGAGCATTGACCCGCGCTAAGCGGAGCTGGTCGCAGCGTGGAAGCGGACGCAGGAGCCGTTTCGTGACGGTGGCCGTCCGGTGCGGGGTTTCGTCTGGCCGACCGAGGGCAAATCGTCTCGTTTACCACGGCCACTTCGGCTCCTTGGACCGACCGGAAAAACGATGACCGTTGTAGGCCAGAAAGGCAGTGAAACTGCTGTAGGACCAGGACACGTCCGAGCTGCTGGTCTTTCCGCCCCCTGGGAACTGCGGCCCATAGGCTGCGTCACATGAACGTTCTCTTCATCACGAGTACGGCAGTCGTCGTCGCTGACCCGCCGCAAAGCCGCAGACTCTTGATTGACACCCTTGGCCTCCCGCTGGAGGGCGAAGACGACGGCTACTACTCCAGCGGGAGCATCCCGGGCAGCAAGCACTTCGGCATGTGGCCGCTCTCGCAGGCAGCCGAGGCGTGCTTTGGCACGCCGACGTGGCCCGCCGGCCGGGTGGTCCCCCAGGCGTCGATCGAGTTCGAGGTCGAGGACGCAGACGCCGTCGCAGTGGCTGGCGGCGAGCTTGAGCGCGCGGGCTTCGACCTGCTGCACCCAGCCCGTACCGAGCCGTGGGGACAGACGGTGACCCGGCTCCTCACAGACGATGGCTTGATCGTCGGCATCTCCTACGCCCCGTCGCTTCACGACGAGGAACGTGCCTGAGCTTCGAGTTCCACGCCCCGCAGGCATATAGCGGGTTCAGCGCTGGGACGGCTCGGCGACCAGGCCCCACACCGTGGAGCGGGCGTGGGTCAGGGCGTCAAGGCGGAGCGCGCCACTGTACGAACGACCTTGACGCCCTGGGCCGCGACTGCTCGGCTCTGCGCGGGTCGAAGGCGGTCGGGATAGGAGTCCACCCACGCTCACCACGAATCCGCCGGCACTCGCCGACGGCGCCCCCTCCATCCCGGAGTCTGAGCGCCCCCGCCGCAGGCATGTTCTCAGCGGCTCGAATTCTGTCGGCTGGGCCAAAAAGCGGGGTCTCCCCACCATGGGAGCATGAAGGCCCGGCCGAGCCGATCCTGCTGAGGAAGGTCCGGAGGAGGCGTCTGGCACATAAGTGGCACGACGTCACTCTCCCGCCGGAATTGCGGAGGAACGAACAAGGCCCAGGCTCTCGGCGTACTGCCGGTGACCTGGGCCTCTTCCGTGTGTCCTGCTGGTGGGCGCGGACGGTTTCGAACCGCCGACATCTGCTTTGTAAGAGCAGCGCTCTACCCCTGAGCTACGCACCCGTGGATGAAGGAACAGGGTACACGGCGCTGGACCCCTGCTCGAACCCAGTTGTGCCCCCTGTATCTGCTGCCGGGGCTGGGGAAACGGGCCCGGCGCCGACCGGGTCCGCCGCCCACCGGTCCGGGGGCTGTCCCCACCCCCGGTCCGGTGGGCGGCCGGATCGTCGGGGGTGGGGGCGGGTTCGTACGGTAGGGGAATTCGGCAGGCTTACCTGGGGGAAATGATCACCGTGGCGCTCCGTATCCGCACGCTTCTCGCCGTCGGCGGGATCGTTGTCGTCTCTGTTGGGCTGGCGGGGTGTGGGGCTGATCCGTCCGATGCGCCGGCGGAGCACAAATCGTTCGCGTTGAGCGGGAAGACGCTGACCGTGGACTCCGACAACTCGTCCGTGGAGCTGGTGCCCGCCGATGTGAAGTCGGTGGAGGTCACCCGGCGGGTCGACGGGTGGGTCTTCATGGGGAACGGGCCGGACAGTTCGTGGTCGATGAAGAACGACGAGCTCACGCTGCGGCTGAAGTGCAGCGGGGTCTCGAGCGACTGCGAGGCGCGGCATCAGATCAAGGTGCCGCGCGGGGTGAAAGTGGTCGTCAAGGACGGGAACGGCAGCATTGCCGCGACCGGGTTCGACACGCCGCTCGACCTGTGGTCCGGCAACGGCAAGGTGGTGGTCCGGGACTCCAGTGGTGCGCTGAAGATGGGCAGCGGCAACGGGGCGATCGTGGCCGACAACGTGTCGTCCAGGAAGGTGACCGCGAACTCCGGCAACGGGGAGGTGCGGCTGACGCTCGCCGTCGCGCCCGACCGGGTGGAGGTGATCAGTGACAACGGGGCGGTCGAGATCGCGCTGCCGACGAAGCCGGGTCTCGATTACCGGGTCGATGCCCGTACCAGCCACGGGAACGACAAGGTCAGCGTGCCCAAGAACGACGCGAGCAGCCATCTGGTGCGTGCTCGCAGCGAGAACGGGGAAGTCACGGTGCGAAGCGCGAACTGACCGGCCCGTGTGTTCGTCCTGACCGGGTGGGAGAATGGGCCGGGCAGGGCGGACCAGCACGGGAGAGGGATGTGACGGCAAGACACGGGCAGCCGTATGCGCGAGCGAGTGCCGTCCGGGACGTCCTGACGCTCATGGTCCTTCCGGTGCCGCTGCTGGTGGGCCTGGCCGGGGCCTTCGCCGGGGGAGGTACGCGGCGCTGGTTCGGCGGGCGCGGGGAGAATCACCGGGCCGAGGCGCAGGCCGCGAAGGACGCCGCGGCGGCGGCGTTCTACGAATTGGACACCGCGCAGCGTGATCTGCAGATCTCGATCGAGACCATCACCGCGGTGGACGATTCGCCCCAGGCGCGCAAGGCCCTGGCCGATTTCGGCGCCCTGGGGCGGCGTATCGACGAGGTCAGTTCGGCGTATATCACCGCGGTCGACGCGCATGATCTGGACCGGGACGATCTGGAGGTCTCGGCGGTCGCGCATGCTCGTACGCAGCTGACGCTGGCCAAGGACGATCTCGTACGGGTGAAGGACGAGCTCGACCGCTTCGGCCAGGGGCTGGGGCCGCTGCTCGGCAAGGCCGAGACGCAGCTGGCCCGGCTGGCTCCGGCGGTGGAGCGGGCGCGGCAGGCGCTCCTTTCCGCGAGCAATGCTCTCGATTCGGTGCGTGACTCCGGTTTGAAGGCGGATGATCTCGCGGCGCGGCTCGCGGCTCTGGGGCCCGAGCTGACCATGCTCAATCAGGGTGCCGGCCGGCACGGCGTGACGGAGACGCTGCAGCGCGCCGACCGGGTCCTGCGGGACGCCGAAGCGGTACGCGCCGAGGCGTCCCGGCTGCCGGAGCGGGCGGCCGAGATCGACCGGCGACTGGTCTCGTTGCGGACCCGCGCGCAGGCGCTCACCACCCGTACCGGGACGGTCGAGCCCGTACTGAGCGAGCTGCGGCGGCGGTTCACCGCACCGTGCTGGCAGGATCTGCAGCATGTGCCCGAGCACGCCACGGTGTCTCTGGGGCAGGCCGAGGAAAAGCTCAAGGAGGCGTCCAAGGCGCGCGCCGAGCAGCGCTGGCCGGATGCGACGTCCCTGCTCAGTACGGTCAGGGCGTTGCTGAACAGCACCGACGAGGCGGTGTCGGCGGCGCGCGGGCGACTGGACCGGCTCAATGCGGTCGCCAAGGATCCGGAGCAGGAGATCCAGCGGACCCGGTTCGCCGTCCGGGACGCCCAGCGGCTGGCGATGGCGGGTCGCAACACGCCCGAGCCGCGCCATGCGCGACCGCTGGACCTGGCCGTGGAGCGGCTGGAGCAGGCGATCGCGGGGCTCGAGGGCCGGCACCCCGACTACTGGCACTTCCTGACCGAGACCGAGGAGGTCCGGAAGACCGCGACCCGGGTGGTCGAGCAGATCCGCGAGGAGCGCGGCGCCGGACATTGATCCCCGCCTGGGCGGAAGGCGAGCAACAGGGGGGCGGCGGGGCAGGGGCGGCCCTCCATCCGAAATTATATAATTGATAAATAACTAGTACTCGTGCGAGGCTGACTCCGTAAGCGTCCCCATGGCCCAGGAGCCCGTCATGACGGCACCACCAGCAGCCCCCGATGCCTCCTACATCGGCCGTGGCGTCCACCGGGTCGCTGTGGAGGCCCTTGCGCGGAGGGTCTTCGACGGGACGTACGCAGAGGGCGACACCCTGGATCTGCCGCAGCTGATGTCCGAGCTCGACGTGAGTCAGACCGTGCTGCGTGAGGCGATCAAGGTGCTGACCGTCAAGGGTCTGCTCGACGCCCGGCAGCGGCGCGGCACGTTCGTCCGGCCCCGGGAGAACTGGAATCTGCTGGACAGCGACGTACTGCGCTGGCGGCTCGCCTCGGGCTCCGGCGACGAGCGGTTCTTCGGCGAGCTCTTCGAGCTGCGCCGCTCCGTCGAGCCGGCCGCCGCCGCGCTGGCCGCCCTGCGCCGTACCGACGAGGATCTGGCGGCGCTGGATGCCGCGCTGGCCGCGATGGGCCCCGGCGTCACCGACCCCGCTCTGCTGGTGGATGCCGATGCCGCCTTCCACACCGCGCTGCTGGCGGCCTCGCACAACCGCTTCTTCGTCCAGATGCAGCGGGTCGTGATCCCGGCGCTGATCGAGCGGGACCGCGTGGTGCACGCGGGGCAGCCGGAGCATCCGCTGGCCGTGCACGCCTCGGTCGTGGACCGGGTGCGCGCCGGGGACGGGGACGGGGCGTCGCTCGCGATGCTGGCGCTGCTCGACTTCGGCCTGCACCACTCGGGCCCGCACGACCACCACCGCCACACCGAGGGAAGCACACCGTGAAGATCAGCCGTATCGAGACGTTCTTGACCCCGCCGCGCTGGATGTTCGTCCGGGTGGAGACCGACGAGGGCACCGTCGGCTGGGGTGAGCCGGTCGTCGAGGGACGGGCCGAACCGGTGCGGGCCGCCGTGCAGGTGCTCGCCGAGTATCTGATCGGCGCGGACCCGATGCGGATCGAGGACCACTGGCAGGTGATGACCAAGGGCGGCTTCTACCGGGGCGGTCCGGTGCTCTCCAGCGCCGTCGCGGGCCTGGACCAGGCGCTCTGGGACATCAAGGGCAAGGTGTACGGGCAGCCCGTGCACCAACTGCTGGGCGGCCCGGTGCGCGACAGCATCCGGGCGTACGCCTGGGTCGGCGGCGACGAACCCGCCCAGGTCCGCGAGGCGATCGCCGAGCAGGTGGCGGCCGGATTCACCGCGGTCAAGATGAACGCGAGCGGCCGGATGACCGCGATCGCCACCCGTGGCGAGATACGGGAGGTGTTGCTGCGCGCCGAAGCCGCCCGCGAAGTCCTGGGCGACGACCGGGACTTCGCGCTCGACTTCCACGGCCGGGTCTCCCCCGCCAACGCCCGGCGACTGCTGCCGCTGCTCACCGAGGCGGCGCCGTTGTTCGTCGAGGAGCCGGTGCTCTCCGAGCAGTTGGCAGCCGTGCCCGACCTGGTGAACGCCTCGAACATCCCGATCGCGCTCGGTGAACGGCTCTTCGCCCGCCACGAGTTCCTGCGCGCACTGCAGGCCGGTGTGGCGGTCGTGCAGCCGGACATCTCGCACGCCGGTGGCATCTCGGAACTGCGGCGCATCGCCGCGCTGGCCGAGGTGTACGGGGCGCAGATCGCCCCGCACTGCCCGCTGGGGCCGATCGCGCTCGGCGCGAGCCTCCAGGTCGCCTTCACCACACCGAACTTCCTCATCCAGGAACAGTCCATCGGCATTCACTACAACGAGGCGGCCGAACTACTGGACTACGTCGCCGACCCGGGCCCCTTCCGGTTCCGGAACGGCTCGCTGGTACGGACCGACCGGCCGGGCCTCGGGGTGGAGGTCGACGAGGCCGCGGTACGGGCCGCCGACAAGAAGGGCCATGACTGGCGCAACCCGGTGTGGCGTCACGAGGACGGGGCGTTCGCCGAATGGTGACGTCCGCGATGCGTCAGGGGATTCGTGAGGATGCGTCGGAGAAAGGGAGCAACGATGGATTTCCGTACCGCTCTGCGGGACGAGCGGCTGGTCGCCATCGTCCGCGGCAGCGAGCCCGAGGCGGCCTTCAGGACCGTGCTGGCGCTGGTCGAGGCCGGACTGCCGCTGGTCGAGGTGTCGCTCAGCGGCGCCGGTGCGCTCGACGTCATCGGGCGGGCCCGGGGCGAACTCGGCGCCGAGGCCTGGCTGGGTGCCGGGACCGTACTGACCGCCGACGATGCCCGCCGGGCCGCGGAGGCGGGGGCCAATCTGATCGTCACACCCGGGCTCGGGGCCGGGGTGACGGAGGCCAGGCGGCTCGGGCTGCCTGTGCTGGCCGGGGTCGGCACACCGACCGAGGTGATCGCCGGTGTCGCGGCGGGCGCGACCGCGTTGAAGCTCTTCCCGGCTTCGGTGGGCGGCCCTTCGTACCTGAAGGCGTTGCGCGGCCCGTTCCCCGAACTGCCCTTCGTGCCGGTGGGCGGGGTGGACGCGGCATTGGCCGCGGAGTATCTGGCGCTGGGCGCCGTCGCCGTGGGGGTCGGCTCGCCGCTGGTGGGCGATGCCGCGGACGGCGGTGACCTCGGCGAACTGCGCAAGCGGGCCGCGGAGTTCGTGCGGGTCGCGGCCGATGCGGCAGCAGGATCGGTGCGGTCTTGAGCGTGTTCACCTTCGGGGAGACGATGGTCGCGCTGCGTGGCAGCGGGCCGCTGAAGCTCGGCGGGACGATGGCCGTCTCGGTCGCCGGCGCCGAGTCGAATGTGGCCATCGGGCTGGCCCGGCTGGGTCATCCGGTGCACTGGGCGGGCGTGGTCGGCGCGGACGAGGCCGGCGAGTTGGTGCTGCGGACGCTGCGCGCCGAGGGCGTCGACGTGTCCGGTGCCGCGCGTGCCGGGGAGGCACCGACCGGGCTGATCCTCTTCGAACCGCGGCTGCCGGAGGTGACCCGGGTGCACTACTACCGGGCGGGCTCGGCGGGTTCGCGCGTGTCGGCCGATGACGTCGACCGGGCGTTCGATGCGGCCGGGCAACCGCCGCGGGTGCTGCATCTCACCGGTATCACTCCGGCCCTCTCACCGGCCGCCCGAGCGGCGGCCGATCGGGCGCTGGAACTGGCCGGCGAACACGGCGCGCTGGTCAGTATCGACGTCAACTACCGGTCACGGCTGTGGAGTACGCAGCAGGCCTCGGCGGTGCTGTGCTCCTGGGCGCCGCGCGCCGACGTACTGATCGCGTCGGACGACGAGCTGCCGCTGTGTCTGCCCGACGGCTCCCCCGACGACACGGCTCTGCGGGCCCGGGCGCTGCTGGACGCGGGGGCCGGTGAGGTGGTGGTGAAGCTCGGCGCCGCGGGGGCGACGGCGTACACCTCGGGCGGGAAGCTGCACTGCCCGGCGCGGCCGGTACGGAGTCTGGACCCGGTCGGCGCGGGTGACGCCTTTGTCGCCGGGTATCTCTCGGCGCTGCTCGACGGCGCGGACACCGCGAGCCGACTGGACCGCGCGGTGACGACGGGCGCGTTCGCGGTCGCCACCCCGGGCGACTGGGAGGGCGCTCCGACCCGCGCCGAGCTGGGACTGCTGGCGGCCGACTCCGGCACGGTGGTGCGCTGAGCGCACCGAGCCCGTCGGGCGGTGGAGCCGCCGGTCGTGCGGCAGGCCGCTAATGTGGGCGCATGCCTCGCTACGAGTATCGCTGCCGCACCTGCGGAGCCACCTTTGAGCTCAGCCGCCCGATGGCGGAGTCCTCGGCGCCTGCCGCCTGTCCTGAGGGTCATGAGGACACCGTGAAGCTGCTGTCGGCGGTGGCCGTGGGCGGCGCGGCCGGGGCCCCGGCGCCGGCCGGCGGGGGCGGCGGCGGTTGCTGCGGTGGAGGGTGCTGCGGGTAAGCGCGCCGCCTCTCCGCCCAGGGGCGCTCAGACCTTCCGGGACAGCGTCAGTCCGTCCGAGATCGCCAGCAGCACGCTCTCCATCCGCCGGTCGGCGGCGACGTGGTCGTTGAACCGCCGGATCGCCTCGGCGCCGCCGCCCGCCGGGGGATCGACGACCTGGCCGTGGAAGAGCACATTGTCCGCGACGATCAGCCCGCCCCTGCGCATCCGCGGAACCAGCCCATCGGTGATCTTGGTGCTGTTTCCCTTGGTCATGCAGGCTCTCCACTCGGTTGCCCACCCGGTCGTCCCCCGGGGTGCCCGCCGGCGGCGCGTCGGAGTTCCCGCAGGATCTCCTCGCCCGCCGCGACACCCCGACCGGAGGTTACGGCAACCGTCGGCGCGCTCCAGCCCGTGTCGGCCAGTTCGCCGTGGGCGGGTCGCCAGCCCCGGTCGGCGGCGAGCAGCAGGTCCGCGTCCAGCAGCGAGTCCCCTGCGGCGAGGGTGAGGTCCGCGCCGGTGCGGCGGGCCACCTCGCGTACGGCGGCGCTCTTGGTGAGCGGGTTGGGCACGGCGTACAGCTTGCGGCCCTGCAGGGACACCGACCAGCCGCGCTCCCTGGCCCATACGGAGAGTTCCTTGACCCAGCCTTCCGGCAGCAGCGGCCGCTCCACGACCAGGTAGGCGAAGAGGTCCTCGGCGACCCGTTCGTTGATCAGCCAGGCCGGGTCGGCCGCGGCGACCAGATGGGCGCGCACCTCCGCGAGCGACGCGCATTCGGCCGCCAGCCTGCGCCGTACCGTGGCGTGCCAGTCAGGGTCCGAGACGCCGTCGACCAGCAGGTGGCCGCCGTTGGCACAGATGGCGAACCGCGGGGGCGGGCAGGGCAGTCGGATCCGGTGGTACTGCTCGCGGGTGCGGGTGGTCGTCGGTACGAAGACGGCTTCGGCGGCGAGCTGTGCCAGCAGCCCCGCTGCGGTCTCGGTCAGGTAGGAGAGCGGCTTGCTGCGGTACACCTCGACGCACAGCAGCCTGGGCGCTTCGGCGTCCGGCATGGCCAGGTCCAGGGCCGCCGCCGAGTAGACGAGGGTGCGGTCGAGGTCGCTGGCGACGAGGACGGTCGGGGCGGCGGTCACTCGGCCACCACCGCGGTGCCGTCCGCGCCGGTGGCGCCCCGGGTGAAGCGCGGGTGGATGAGGCCCACGCAGGTGTACGGAAGGCCGTCGACCTCCTCGACGGGCACGCCGCGCTGTTCGGCCAGCAGCCGCACATGGTCGAGGTCGGTCCCCGCCCCCCTGGCGGCGAGGATCTTCCAGGGCACCCGTCGCAGCAGCACCCGGGTGGTCTCCCCGACACCCGGTTTGACCAGGTTGACGTCATGGATGCCGTACTGCTCGCTGATCCGCTCGACGGCGGCCCAGCCCTCCCAGGTCGGCGCCCGGTCGGCAGCGAGCATGTCCTTCACTTCGGTGTCCACCGCACCGGCCACCTCGTCGAAGCGGGCGGCGATGGTGTCGATGAAGTCGTTGGAGACGTCGTTTGCGGCCAGTTCGCGGTAGAACTTCCCGCCGTGGAAATCATCCGGGCCGACCAGGTCGGCGCGCAGCACGGTGCGGGATATCAGCCCGGACACCGTGGAGTTGAGGCAGGCCGAGGGAATCAGGAAGTCCTCGCGGGTGCCGTAGGTCCGCACGCAGCCGCCCGGATCGGCGAGGACCGCGATCTCCGGGCTGAAACCGGGGAACTCCCGCAGCGCATCGGCCAGTTCGCGGGTGATCGCGCCCTTGCCCGTCCAGCCGTCCACGAAGACCACGTCGGCCGGGTCGTGGTGGGCGGCCAGCCAGCGCAGTGCGTTGGCGTCGATGCCGCGGCCGCGCACGATGGACACCGCGTAGTGCGGCAGGTCCAGTCCGTGGCGGTGCTGCGCCCAGCGGCGCATCAGCACCCCGACGGGCGTGCCGGCCCGGGCCAGCGAGACCAGTACCGGCCGGGGAGATCCCTGGGCCAGCACGGTGTCGGTGACGGTGCCGACCGCCTGGGCGATGCGGGCCGCCGAGGTCTCCAGGGCCGCCCGGAAGAGCTGCTGGTACTGCTCGCTCGGCTGGTATTCGACGGGCAGCGACTCGGCGTAGTGCGCGCCGCCCGCCTGGATCGCCTCTTCGCGCTCCTCGGTGGGCGCTTCGAGCTGCACCCCGGACAGATCCTGGAGCAGCCAGCCGACGTCCTCGGCCGCGTACGACGAGAAGGCGGGGCCGCGCAACGGCTCGGGCAGCTGCTGGGGCATGGGGGGCGCTTTCTCTTCCGGACGGGTGGGCGTCATCGGCGTTGCGGGCTGTACGGGCCGCGCCGCGGGTACGTAGGACGGCACCACGGCCAGCAGCACCTGCGGGACGTGCGCGGCGAGCTGGGCGAGGAGTCCGTCGGGGGCGTGCAGTGCGGGGGTGTCGGCGGTGGAGTCGACGACCGCGACCACCGCGTCGAAGCAACCGTCGGCGACGTTGTACGCGTACCGCTCGCCGGGGCCGCCGTCGGGGCTGTCGTGCGGGTCGTCGTGGGCCGGGAAGACCAGCCGGGTGCGTATCGCGTAGCCGGGGTCGTCGACGGCGAGCACCGGGGAGCGGGTGGTGGTGGAGAAGCGCACGTCGTGTCCGGCGCGTTCCAGTTCGAGGGCGAGCCGCAGCGGTGCGTACATCAGCTCCTCGAAGCCGAGGACCAGGACCCGCCGGGCGTCCCCCGGCAGTTCCGCCGCCAGCCGGGCGGCCATCCCGGGCAGCGCGGCGTCGAGTGCGCCCCGGTGCGCGGATGTGAAGCCGTGCCGGCCCCCGTCCGGGACTCCGGCCGGCCAGCCGAGGTCGACCCGTACGGGCTCGCCACCGGTCTTCCCGGCCGGCAGCTGCGTCTCGCCCGCCGCGTGCTCCTCGACGATCCGCTGCCCCTTCTCCAGCACGCCCTCCGGCAGCCGTACGGTGCCGCGGGCGGTGGTCACCAGGTCCACCCGGGCGCCGATCTCCTGGGTGAAGGCGTCCAGCCGTCCCAGGTCGGCGGCCGACCGCATGTCCACCAGCGCGACGATCACGTACCGCTCGCGCGGGTAGCGCCGGTGCAGGGCGCGGATGGTGTTGAGCACGGTGTTGCCGGTGGAGAACTCGTCGTCGACCAGGATCAGCGGTCCGTCCCCGGCGAGCAGGTCCGGGTCCTCGGGGAGCAGCAGATGCGAGGTGGCATGGGAGTGCGCCTCCTCGAAGCCGCCCGCCTGGTCGACTCCGGCGACCGGGCGGCGGGTGGAGTGCAGGTAGGGGGCCAGATGCACGCCGTCCGCGACCGAGTGGCCGAGTCCCGTCGCGGTCTCGGCGTATCCGAGGACGACAGCCCGGCTCGCGGCCTCGTCACCGAGCAGCTCGCGCACTTTCCGGCCGAGCCGGTAGCCGTGGTCGTACACCGTGGACGGGCGCTGCGGCACGTGTTTGCCCAGCACGTTCGACACCAGCAGATGGGCCCGCTTGGGGTTGCGCCGCAGCGCGAGGCCCAGCAGCTCCCGCAGCCCGTCGTCCCCGACGAGTTCCACGCCGAGTCTGCGTGCGACCCATGTTCCCGACCAGACCACGTTGCCCGTCTCTTCTCTCACAGGCCGCATCAGCCGGGCAGTCCGGCGGTCAGCAGCTCGACAAACCCGATGTCTTCCCTGGCCACGCCGAAGACATCGGCCCTCAGCAGGGTGCGTTCGGCCCATGCCCGGTGCGGCTTCACCTCATTCATCTTGTTCGTGTACACCGAGCGCAGCACCCCGCCGCCGCCCCGCTCGGGACGCAGGATGTCCTGGGCGTCGCTGTACTCCTCGTGGCTGACCACCGACAGCGCGTGCACCGGCACCACGTGCGAGGGGTGGATGCAGGTCTTGCCCAGCAGGCCGTTGGCCCGGTCCAGCTCGATCTCGCGGAGCAGCCCGTCCAGGTCGTGCTCGATCAGGGTGGTGCGGAGCTGGTCGGCGCGGCTCTCCATGAAGGGGCTGCGGCGCAGCTGCGGCTTGAACATCCGCTCCTGGACCCGGAAGTACTCCCAGACCGGCCCGGTGATGGTGAAGCCGGTGCCGTCCGAGCGGCCCAGGACGTTCACCACGTCACCGATGACGGCGGCGACGATCTGGACGTCGTACGCGGTCATGTCGGGCGCCCTGCGCAGCCCGTACCCGGAGCAGAAGTCGGTGACGCCCAGGCGTAGGGCGAGCACCCGCTCGCGGTACTTGTCGACGGTGCGGGCGATCCCGGCGAGGGCTTCGCCGCGGGTCTCCAGATGCAGCAGTTCCGGCGATTCGAGCACCGGCATGGCGAAGAGCCGGCGGCCGCCGGCGGATTCCGCGGCGCTGAGCGCCTCCAGGAAGGCGGTACCGCGCTCCTCGGTGAACTTCGGCAGTACGAATCCGGTCAGCAGCCGGGCGGCGGCGCCCAGCCTGCTGACCAGGTCGGGTATCTGTTCCGGTTCGCGGACCCGGATGAAGAGCAGGGGCACCTCGGCGCCCCTGGCATCGAGGTCGGCGAACTGCCGGACCAGATTGGCCTCGCCGCCGGCGACCTCCGCGTCGTCGATGGAATCCTCCAGGCAGAGGACCATGGAGACGACCCCGCGCGCGGCCTGTTTCAGCACGTCGTCGGCGAGCGCCGGCCGGGTGGCCGGACTGTAGAGGGTGGCACCGAGTGCGGCGGCGATCGTGCTCGCCGGGGAGGCGGCGCTGAAGTCGGCCGGCTCCCGGTGGAACAGTCTCTCCCGGACGACGGACGGGATATGCCCGAAATGACGCATAAAGTTCCCCCCGTGCTACGTATGCGGTCCTGATGAAGTGTGGCCGGTAATAGTACGTAGAGACGGATGTCGCCAGTTCCATCGACGGCGACATTTCCCTCGGCGAAAGCGCCCCCGCGTTGTCCGCCGCCGTGCCGGGAAGGCAGGATGACCGCCATGACGCACGCGATGCTGAAGGGTTCGAACGTCCCGCTGGACGCCATGGCGGTACGGGCCGTGCTCCGGTGGACGACGGGCCCCGACATCCCCGACATCGACGCGTCCGCGCTGCTGCTGGGACACGGCGGCCGGGTGCGCTCCGACGAGGACTTCGTCTTCTACAACCAGCCACGTCATCCGTCCGGGCTGGTCCGGCGGCTGCCCAAGAAGCGGGTGGGCACCGGCCTCACCGACACCGTCGAGGCGGATCTGGCGGCCCTCGATCCCTCGGTCGAGCAGGTGGTGCTGGCCGCGTCCACCGATGACGCGCCGTTCCTCGCCGTACGGGACCTGCGGATTCTGCTGTACGACGCGGCCGCGCCGGCCGAGGGCGACGCGCCGGCGCTCGCGGTCTTCGACATACAGCCGGAGACCGGGCAGGAGACCGCGATGATCTGCGGTGAGCTCTACCGTCGGGGGGACGGGTGGAAGTTCCGGGCGGTGGGCCAGGGCTATCCGACCGGGCTGGTCGGCCTCGCCACCGCGTTCGGCATCTCGGTGGACGAGACGGAGGTGGACGAGTCGGCGGGAGCGCAGCCCCGGCCGGAGCCGCAATCGCACCGGTCCGCCGCCGCTACCGCCGCGCCGCCGGAGGAGGTCGCCGCGGCCACTGCCGCCCTGCCGCAGCCGCTGCCCCCGCAGACCGCGCCGCCGACCGCTTACCCGCAGCCGGCGGTGGCCCAGCCCGCATACGGATATCCCCAGCCGGCCGCGGCGGTCCCCGCTCCTGATCCGTACTTCGAGCTGCCGCCGATGGGGCCGCAGTTCCTGCCCCGGTAGCGCAGGCCCGGCCGCTCCACCCCTCGTACCGCGCCCGGGGCCTCCCGCGGTGCTCAGATCTTGCTCTTGTAGCCGCGGCCCCACTGCAGCCCCCACCCGTAGAGCCGGTCCAGCTCGGCCTGGAAGCCGTACACGAACTTCACCTCGCGCCGGACGACCAGGTCGCCCTTGATGTTTTCGACGGAGAACACCGCGCAGGAGCGGGCCTGCGGGTGCCGCTCCTCCAGCTGGATCTCGATCCGCGGCCCGTTGCTCGGGTAGAGCGTCACGATGGCGTGGGTGCGGTCGAAGGCCGGCGTCTGGTCGTAGATGTAGACGAAGACCAGCAGCCGTTTGATCTTCTCGCGGTGGTCGAGGTTGATGAAGATGGTCTCACCGGAGGGCGCCCCAAACCGGTCGTCGCCGCTCAGCTGCACGTACGGCGGCTCGTTGAGACCACCGAAGAGACTGCCCAGCGGCTGCACCACGCCCTTGCTGCCGTCCGTGAGCTCGTAGAGACACCCCAGATCCAGGTCGACGTTGACGACGCCCTGCGTGTGCGCCTGCACCACATCGGGCTGCAGCGCCCGGAGCGGGTGGCGGAGCAGGCTGGCGTTCGGCCGGCTCCGGCCGCCGATGTCCGAGGTGCGCATCCGCCACGACAGGTTGACCCGCAGGTTGCCGGTGGTCGCCCCCTGCTTGGTGAGTGACACCACCGGGTGCCGCTTGGTGAGCTCGATGGAGTTGGACGCGGCGTTGCCGGAGTCGAAATGTGGTCCGCGCTCCCGTCGCAGACCGTCCCAGAAGGCCATGCGCCCCACCCCCAGCTGTTCGGTGACTCTTCCCCGGTGCTTCCCTCGCCCACCCCACGCCGAACGGGGCGGCCGGGAGGCTGACGCGTCCTGGCCGCCCCGTTCAGAGCGTTCCGCAATCCCCTGCGGGTCACACCCCGGAAGGGACTTCTGTCTTGTCTCCGGCGTCCTCGCCGCCGCCTTCCGCCTCGATCCGCCGGTTGCGGCGGACGGACGACCAGAAGGACCAGGCGATGAGGACGACCCCGACGAGACCGGTGATGACCTCGTTGATCTCGTACTGAATGGTGACGAGCAGGATCCCGGACAGCGCACCGATGGCGTAGTGCACGCCGTGCTCCAGGTAGACGTAGTCGTCCAGGGTGCCCTGGCGGACCAGGTAGACGGTGAGCGACCTGACGTACATGGCGCCGATGCCGAGGCCGAGCGCCATCAGCACGATGTCGTTGGTGATGGCGAAGGCGCCGATGACACCGTCGAAGGAGAAGGACGCGTCCAGCACCTCGAGGTAGAGGAACATGAAGAAGGCCGCCTTGCCGGCCAGCACCACCGCGGCGACGCTCGAGCCGGACTTCCTGGCCTCTTCCTCAGCCTCCTGCTCACGCTCCTCCTCTTCCTCGAGCCGGTTCTCGAAGAATCCGGAGAGACCACCCACCACGAGATAGGTGATCAGACCGGCGATCCCGGAAATGAGGACGGTCTGGCCCTTGTCCGCGTGCACGCCGCCGTGCTGGTGGGCGTGGGCGGCGACGGTCATGGAGGAGACCAGCAGCACGATCAGCGCGATGCAGACCGAGAGCATGTCGACCTTGCCGAGCTTGGCCAGCGGACGCTCGATCCAGCGCAGCCACTGGACGTCGCGGTCCTCGAAGATGAAGTCGAGGAAGATCATCATGAGGAACATGCCACCGAAGGCGGCGATCGACGGGTGCGCGTCGGTCACCAGCTGCTGGTAGTGGTCCTTCTCGTTGACCGCGAGTTTGACCGCTTCCACCGGATTGATCTTGGCGCTGATCGCGACGACCACGACGGGGAAAACCAGTCGCATGCCGAAGACGGCGATGAGCACACCGACCGTGAGGAAGATCTTCTGCCAGAAGGCATTCATCTTCTTCAGGATTCCGGCGTTGATCACCGCGTTGTCGAAGGACAGCGAGATCTCGAGGATGCCCAGGATCGCCACAATGCCCAGGGCGGTCCATCCGTCGTAGATCACCGCCACGGCAAAACCGATCACGGTGATCACGAGTGACCACCCGAAGGTCTTCAGAAGCACTGGCTACCCCATCGTGTGTGTACGGGTTCCCCCGCGCCGTGCGCGGCGTTGCACAACATTCTCCCGGGGTACCGCACCCGGACCCCCAGCACGAAATCCCGGGGGCCTCCCGGACTTGAACCGTGCCGGAAGAATGCTTTAGGAAACATTGACCCCGAAGTCTAGGGCGATCCCCCGCAGCCCCGACGCGTACCCCTGCCCAACGGCTCGGAACTTCCACTCGCCGCCATAGCGGTAGAGCTCGCCGAAGATCATCGCGGTCTCCGTGGAGGCGTCCTCGCTCAGGTCGTAGCGGGCGAGTTCCTGGCCGTCGGCCTGGTTCACCACCCGGATGAAGGCGTTGGCGACCTGTCCGAACGTCTGGCCGCGGTTGTCCGCGTCATGGATCGAGACCGGGAAAACGATCTTGTCGCAGTGCGCGGGCACCCCGGAGAGGTCGACCATGATCGACTCGTCGTCCCCCTCGCCCTCACCGGTGAGGTTGTCACCGGTGTGCTCGACCGAACCGTCCGGGCTGGTCAGCTGGTTGTAGAAGATGAACCACTCGTCGCCGAGCACCCGGCCGGACTGGCACAGCAGCGCGCTGGCGTCCAGGTCGAAGTCCGCTCCAGTGGTGGAACGTGCGTCCCAGCCGAGCCCGACCAGCACTTGCGTGAGGTTGGGTGCGGCCTTGGAGAGGGAGACATTGCCTCCCTTGGCGAGCGTGACGCCCATGATCGTTTTCCTCCCCGACGGTACGAACGGTTGGCGGTACGAACGGTTGGCGAGCGCGTCCGGCGCCGCACGGAGGTGCGGCGCCGGACGAGGGAACTTCTTGCTCAGACGTTGACGCCGAAGTCCTGCGCGATGCCGCGCAGGCCCGACGCGTAGCCCTGGCCGATGGCACGGAACTTCCACTCCGCGCCGTTGCGGTAGAGCTCGCCGAAGACCATGGCGGTCTCCGTCGAGGCGTCCTCGCTCAGGTCGTAGCGCGCGAGCTCGGAGTTGTCCGCCTGGTTCACCACGCGGATGTACGCGTTGCGGACCTGGCCGAAGCTCTGCTGGCGGCTCTCGGCCTCGTAGATCGAGACCGGGAAGACCACCTTGTCGACATCGGCGGGGACGCCGGCGAGGTTCACCTTGATGACCTCGTCGTCGCCCTCACCCTCACCGGTGAGGTTGTCACCGGTGTGCTCGACCGAGCCGTCGGGGCTCTTGAGGTTGTTGAAGAAGACGAAGTTCGAGTCGTTGGCGACCTTGCCCTCGGTGTTCGTCAGCAGTGCGCTGGCGTCGAGGTCGAAGTCGCCACCGGTGGTGGTACGTGCGTCCCAGCCGAGACCGACGATGACCGCGGTCAGATTGGGCGCGGCCTTGGTCAGCGAGACGTTGCCGCCCTTGCTGAGGCTGACTCCCACGAGTCCTCCCAAATGGTGTCGAGGGGCCGAGGAGGGCCCTGCCCCCGTTTTGCCAGACATTTCTTACGTCGCATCGGATCAACGATTCGATCCTAGTGACCGGTTCCCGGACTCGGCAGGCTCTTGACCGACCGGTTCAGAGGGTGTCGAGCGCCTTGACGTACTCGTTCAGGTCGCGCGCGTCGGGCAGACCGTTGACCACGGTCCAGCGGACGACGCCCTCCTTGTCGATGATGAAGGTTCCCCGCACCGCGCACCCCTTGTCCTCGTCGAAGACGCCGTACGCCCGGGAGGCCTCACCGTGCGGCCAGAAGTCCGAGAGCAGCGGGTATTCCAGGCCCTCCTGCTCGGCGAAGACCCGCAGCGTGTGGATGGAGTCGTTGGAGACGGCGAGCAGCTGCACCTCGTCGTTGACGAACGCCGGCAGTTCGTCGCGCAGCGCGCAGAGTTCGCCGGTGCAGACCCCGGTGAAGGCGAACGGGTAGAACAGCAGCACCACGTTCTTCGCACCGCGGAAGTCCGACAGCCTGACCGTCCGGCCGTGGTTGTCCTTCAGCTCGAAATCCGGGGCCAAGGTGCCGACCTCGATCGCCATGGAAACTCTTCCCTTCGGTGGGGCCATTCGAATGACGTCCACCCTAGGGCGAGCACCGATCCCCGCCGGGGCCGGGGCGGCACGGCGGAGCCCCCGCCGGCGGATCTGCCTGCGGGGGCTCCTGGGCTCACGACGACTCAGCGCTTGCCGGACTTGGCCACCTTCGCCGTGATCAGACGGCTGCCCGTCCAGTCCTTGCCGGCGTTGATGCTCTTGGTCTGGGCAAGACCGGCGGTCTGCGAAGCCTCGTTGATGTCGCTCGGCTCGACGTAACCGTCACGGCCGGTCTTGGGGGTCAGCAGCCAGACCGCGCCGCCGTCGTCGACCAGACCGATGGCGTCAACCAGCGCGTCCGTAAGGTCGCCGTCGTCCTCGCGGAACCACAGCACGACGGCGTCAGCCACGTCGTCGTAATCCTCGTCGACGAGTTCCTGGCCGATGACACTCTCAATACCCTCACGGAGTTCCTGCTCGACGTCGTCGTCGTAGCCGATCTCCTGGACCACTTGTCCGGGCTCGAACCCCAGGCGTGCTGCCTGATTGGTCCGCTCCTCCGCGTGATCCGCGGTCGCGCTCACGGTTTGCCTCCTGATCGTTTTTGGAAATGCGTCAGCCACGCGCGTGCGCGGGGCGTTGGCCGTAGTCCACACGGACGGGACCGATCGCGCAAGTACCCCGCGTCCGAGACAGCCGAAACGGTGACGATTAGATACAGCTCGTCCCAACTCCGGGCAGGTCCGGACGACGCCACGTGACGCACGCCACACTGTTCATCCTGGTTTGCGAGCTTACGCCGCTTCGTTCCGTCCATCATGGGCGCACGGGCTTTGGGAACACTTGAGCGTGCCGGGCGTAAGATTGCGATTTGGCCGGACCCATCCCCCGCCTTCGGACGGGAAATCCCGCCGAGTGGTGGTTACCCCTCGGTAGAGATGACGTTTGCGTCCCTGCGGTACACGATGGAGGCGGCGTACACCCCGTAGAGCACCGACCCGTATCGCACCGACCGAACAGCGAAGGAACAGCGTGGCTTCCGGATCCGATCGCACCCCGATCATCATTGGCGGCCTTCCGAGCCAGGTCCCGGACTTCGATCCCGAAGAGACCCGGGAATGGCTCGACTCACTCGACGCCGCCGTCGACGAGCGAGGCCGTGAACGTGCCCGCTACCTGATGCTCCGTCTGATCGAGCGCGCGCGCGAGAAGCGTGTGGCCGTGCCCGAGATGCGCAGCACGGACTACGTCAACACCATCGCCACCAAGGACGAGCCGTTCTTCCCCGGGAACGAGGAGATCGAGCGCAAGGTCCTGAACGCCACCCGGTGGAACGCGGCCGTGATGGTCTCGCGCGCCCAGCGCCCCGGTATCGGGGTCGGCGGTCACATCGCCACCTTCGCCTCGTCCGCCTCGCTGTACGACGTGGGCTTCAACCACTTCTTCCGCGGCAAGGACGACGGTCTCGGCGGCGACCAGGTCTTCTTCCAGGGCCACGCGTCCCCCGGCATCTACGCCCGCGCCTACCTCCTCGACCGGCTGTCCGAGCAGCAGCTCGACGGCTTCCGCCAGGAGAAGTCGAAGGCGCCGGACGGCCTGTCCAGCTACCCGCACCCGCGGTCGATGCCGGACTTCTGGGAGTTCCCGACCGTGTCCATGGGCCTCGGTCCGCTGGGCGCGATCTACCAGGCCCGGATGAACCGCTACATGGAGGCGCGCGGTATCGCCGACACCTCCAAGTCGCATGTCTGGGCCTATCTCGGCGACGGCGAGATGGACGAGCCCGAGTCGCTCGGCCAGCTCTCCATCGCGGCCCGCGAGGGCCTGGACAACCTGACGTTCGTGGTGAACTGCAACCTGCAGCGGCTCGACGGTCCGGTGCGCGGCAACGGCAAGATCATTCAGGAGCTGGAGTCGCAGTTCCGCGGGGCCGGCTGGAACGTCATCAAGCTGATCTGGGACCGGAGCTGGGACCCGCTGCTCGCCCAGGACCGCACCGGCATCCTGGTCGACAAGCTGAACCGGACGCCCGACGGCCAGTTCCAGACGTACGCCACCGAGACCGGCGCGTACATCAGGGAGCACTTCTTCGGCGACGACCAGCGGCTGCGCTCCATGGTCGAGGGCATGACCGACGAGCAGATCCTGCACCTGGGCCGCGGCGGCCACGACCACCGGAAGGTCTACGCGGCCTACGCGGCGGCCAAGGCACACAAGGGCCAGCCGACGGTGATCCTCGCGCAGACGATCAAGGGCTGGACGCTGGGGCCGAACTTCGAGGGCCGCAACGCGACGCACCAGATGAAGAAGCTGACGGCCGAGGACCTGAAGCGCTTCCGCGACCGGCTGCACCTGCCGATCGCGGACAAGGAGCTGGAGGACGGCAACCCGCCGTACTACCACCCGGGCCGGGACTCCGAAGAGATCCAGTACATGCACGAGCACCGCAAGGCCTGCGGTGGGTACGTACCGACCCGGGTGGTGCGCGCCAAGCCGCTGCCGCTGCCCGGCGACAAGGCGTACGCGACTGCGAAGAAGGGTTCGGGCCAGCAGTCGATCGCCACCACCATGGCGTTCGTCCGCGTCCTGAAGGATGTGATGCGGGACAAGGAGATCGGCAAGCGGTTCGTGCTGATCGCCCCCGACGAGTACCGCACGTTCGGGATGGACGCGTTCTTCCCGAGCGCGAAGATCTACAACCCGCTCGGCCAGCAGTACGAGTCCGTCGACCGTGACCTGCTGCTCGCCTACAAGGAGTCGCCGACCGGTCAGATGCTGCACGACGGCATCTCCGAGGCAGGCTGTACGGCATCGCTGATCGCGGCCGGTTCGGCCTACGCCACGCATGGCGAGCCGATGATCCCGGTGTACGTCTTCTACTCGATGTTCGGCTTCCAGCGCACCGGCGACCAGTTCTGGCAGATGGCCGACCAGCTCGCCCGGGGCTTCGTGCTCGGCGCCACGGCCGGCCGCACCACGCTGACCGGTGAGGGCCTGCAGCACGCGGACGGCCACTCGCAGCTGCTGGCCTCCAGCAACCCGGCGTGCGTCGCCTACGACCCTGCCTACGGGTACGAGATCGCGCACATCTTCCAGGACGGTCTGCGCCGGATGTACGGCGGGACGCCCGAGGAGAACGAGGACGTCTTCTACTACCTGACCGTCTACAACGAGCCGATCCAGCACCCGGCGGAGCCCGCGGACGTCGACGTCGAGGGCATCCTCAAGGGCATCCACCGCCTGCAGCGCGGCGATAAGGGCCAGATCCCGGCCCAGATCATGGCGTCCGGTGTCGCGGTGCCGTGGGCGATCGAGGCGCAGCGGATCCTCGCCGACGAGTGGAACGTCAAGGCCGACGTCTGGTCCGCGACCTCCTGGAACGAGCTGCGGCGCGACGCCATCGACGTGGAGCAGCACAATCTGCTCCACCCCGAGGAGGAGCAGCGCGTCCCGTACGTCACGCGGAAGCTCGCCGACGCCGAGGGGCCGTTCGTGGCCGTCTCGGACTGGATGCGCGCGGTGCCCGACCAGATCGCGCGCTGGGTCCCCGGCACCTACCAGTCGCTGGGTGCGGACGGTTTCGGCTTCGCGGACACCCGGGGTGCGGCCCGCCGCTTCTTCCACATCGACGCCCAGTCGATCGTCCTTGCGGTGCTCACCGAGCTCGCCAAGGAGGGGAAGATCGACCGCTCGGCGCTGAAGCAGGCCCTCGACCGCTACCAGCTCCTGAACGTCGCATCGGCGGACCCGGGTGCGGCGGGCGGCGACGCGTAGCGCTCGTCCGGAACGCGACCGCGGAGGGCGGTGGGACCCCCTGGGGGTCCCACCGCCCTCCGGGTTTCCTTACGATGCGCTGCATGAAGCAGCAACCAGCTCAGATGCGGTGGGAGCGGCGCACACAGTGGCCGTTGCTGGCGCTGGCCGTCGCTTTCGCCGTCGCCTACTCGGTGCCGATCATCGCGCCCGGCTCCCATTCCGTGTGGCTTGCGGTGTGTTCGGTGACCGAATGGGTGGTGTGGGCGGCCTTCGCGGCCGACTACGCGGTGCGCCTCGCGCTGACGCCCGACCGGAAGTTCTTCATTCGCACCCACTGGCTGGATCTGCTGGCCGTGTTGCTGCCGCTGGCCCGGCCGCTCCGGTTGCTTCGGCTGGTCTCCACGCTGGCGCTGGTCGGGCGGCGCGCCAGGATGGCACCGCAGATCCAGCTGACGACCTATGTGGGCGGCGCGGTGGTGGGCCTGTTGATGTTCGGGTCGCTGGCCGTGCTGGAGGCCGAGCGGGACGCGCCGAACGGCAACATCAAGACGCTCGGCGACGCGGTGTGGTGGTCGTTCACCACCATGACCACGGTCGGCTACGGGGACCACTCGCCCACCACCGGGCTCGGCCGGGTCATCGCGGTGGGGCTGATGATTTCGGGGATCGCGCTGCTCGGGGTGGTGACGGCGAACATCGCGGCCTGGTTCATCTCCCGGTTCGAGCGGGACGACGAGGAGGAGCACCGCCGTACCGCCGCGATCGAGGCGCTCACCGCGGAGGTGACGTCGCTGCGGGCGACCGTCGCGGCGCTGGCCGCCGGCCGGGCGGACCCGGCCGCGGACGGGACTCCGCCCGCGCCGACGAGCGCCGTCAGTTCTCCCAGATCTTGAACGCCCTTACCTGATAGGGCGATCGCGGCAGCCAGGTCCCTCCGCCGGGATACGTCTCGAACTCGCCGGTGTCCGCGCACTCCTCGGACTGGTACGTGGTGACCGGCCGCCCGGTGCGGTTGGCCACGGCCTGCGCGGTGGTCCCCGCGGGGAGCTCCACGCAGCTCTCGATGTCGGTACCGGACAGTTCGAAGGTCCGGCGGGCGCCCTTGAAGTCGGCCCGCTCCCAGAGGCAGAGCTGACCGGCCGCACAGTCCCCGAGTCGGGGCCGGGCCGACGCGGGTGCGGGCTGCGGGGCGAGGACCGCGGTGGCCAGGAGCACGGCGGGCACGGCGGTACGCATCAGGTTCGTGCTGTTCATGTTCATCCCCCGGGTCGTACGGATCAGTTGACACAATCGGTTGACCGCAGCCTGATCCGCGCCGGGGCGTCACCGGAAGGGGCGGCGGCGTACACCACCCGGATAGGCGACAGCCCCGCCGGAACCGTCCGGCGGGGCTGTCGTGGCGCGAGGTTGACACCATCCCGGGTCGGCGTCGAGCCGGTCCGGCGTCAGATGTGCGCGGCGCTCGCACCCGCTTCCGCGTTGTCCCCGCGCTTGGTGAGCAGAGCCACGAAGATCGCTACGGCGGCGACCCCCGCGGCCACCAGACAGGCCAGGCCCATGCCCGAGATGAAGGTGTCGTGCGCGACGTCGGTGATCTTCGCGGCGATCGCGGCCGGAGTGTGCGGCGGCACCGGGGCACTGCCGACCTGGACGGCCTGCGAGGCCTGGTCCAGCTGCTCGGGCTTGAGCGGCGGGAGCTTGGCCGCGGCCCAGTTGTCGGGCAGCGCGCTGTCGACCTTCGACGCCATGACGGCGCCGAGCACCGCCGTACCGAGGCTGCCGCCGATCTGCATGGCCGCCTGCTGCAGACCTCCCGCGACCCCGGAGAGCTCCATCGGGGCGTGGCCGACGATGACCTCGGTCGCGCCGACCATGACCGGCGCGAGGCCGAGGCCGAGCAGCGCGAACCAGACCGACATGGCGACGCTGCCGGTGTCGGTCTCCAGGGTGGACATGCCGAACATGGCGACGGCGGTGAGCAGCATCCCGCCGGCCAGCGGAATGCGCGGGCCGAGCTTGGTGATCAACGCGCCGGCCAGCGGCGAGCCGACGATCATCATGCCGGTGAGCGGCAGCAGATGGAGACCGGCGTCGACCGGGCTCATCCCGTGCACGTTCTGCAGGTAGAAGGTGACGAAGAACAGACCGCCCATGAAGGCGATGGCCATCAGCACCATCAGCACCACACCGGCCGACAGCGGCACCGAGCGGAACAGCGCCAGCGGGATGAGGGGTTCCGCGACCTTCGTCTCCCAGAGGGCGAAGAGCGCGAAGCACACCACCGCAACGAGCAGGAAGCCCCACACCTTGCCGTCGCCCCAGCCCCACGCCGGGGCCTTGATGAGCGCCCAGACCAGGCAGAACATGGCCGCCGAGAGCAGCACGATGCCCAGCAGGTCGAAGGAGCGCGGGGCCTTCTCGGCGCGGTGGTCCTTGAGGATCACCAGGCCCATGACCAGTGCCACCACACCGACCGGCACATTGATGAAGAAGACCGACTGCCAGCTGACGTGCTGGACGAGCAGACCACCGATGATCGGGCCGCCGGCCGTGGAGGCGCCGATGACCATGCCCCAGAGGCCGATGGCCATGTTGAGCTTCTCGGCGGGGAAGGTCGCGCGCAGCAGGCCGAGTGCGGCCGGCATCAGCAGGGCGCCGAACAGACCCTGGAGCACCCGGAAGGTGACGACCAGGCTGACGCTCCCGGAGAAACCGATGGCACAGGAGGCAGACGCGAAGCCCACCACACCGATGAGGAAGGTCTGCCGGTGTCCGAAGCGGTCGCCGAGCTTGCCCGCGGTGATCAGCGTCACGGCGAGGGCAAGGAAGTAGCCGTTCGTGATCCACTGGACCTGCGCGAAGGTGGCGCCGAGGTCCTTCTGGATGGCCGGGTTGGCGATCGCGACGATGGTGCCGTCGAGCGCGACCATCATCACGCCGATGGCCACGGAGATGAGCGTCAGCCAAGGGTGGCCACGGAGCCCCTTGGCGGGCGGGCCCCCGGCATCCCGCGGCGCCTGTTCAACGGTGGTCTGACTAGTCATACCGGCCAGACTAATGTCAGTCTCTGACAGTTGACCAACCGATTGACCTGCCGAGCGATGTCAGGTGGGTCACAGGTAATCTGAGGAATTCCCGGACAAACATACGAAAAGCGGAAAGTGGGTCAACGAGTGACGATCGAGCAGACCGACCAGCCGGCGCCGGAGGCGCCGACAGGTCTTCGGGAGCGCAAGAAGCAGCGCACCCGCGACGCTCTGCTGCGCGCTGCCCTCGAACTCTTCACCACGCAGGGGTACGAGCGCACGACCGTCGACGAGATAGCCGACGCCGTGGACGTCTCCCAGCGCACTTTCTTCCGCTACTTCGCCAACAAGGAGGAAGTGGCCTTCGCCGTGCAGGACGTGGTCGATTCCTACTACGCCACGGCGCTGCGCGCCCGGCCGCCGCAGGAGAGCCCGTTCGAGGCGATGCGCAACGCGGTACTCCAGTCCTGGGACAGCATCGGCCAGGCGATCGAGGATCTGGTCCCGGTCGACCTCTATCTGCGGACCTGCCGACTGATCGAGTCCTCGCCCGCGCTGTTCGCGGTCCACCTGCGCCGCTGGGCCGAGATGGAGGAGAAGATCGCGCAGCTGATCGCCGAGCGCGAGGGCCTCGATGTGCACACCGATCCCCGGCCCCGGGTGGCGGTGGCCGCCTTCACCGGTGTGATGCGGGTGACCGAGCAGCTGTGGGGCAGGGGGCAGGACGTCAGCGTGACGGCCATGCGGGAACTGACGGTTCGCCATCTCGACCAGATAGGCCCCGCGTTGGCAGGGAACTGGCGTACGACAGACGCACACGGTGCGTAGCCATCCGGATTCATTCCCTCGCTGAAACGTGACGTCAGTCACTGACTTCGTGAAGGCACCCCACAGTCTCCTAGGGTGGGGCCCAGTGACTTCCTTGGACTCCTCCCCCACGCTCACCGTCTGGCGCACGCTGCTCGCGCTCGCGGTGGTTTTCGTCATGCTCGCCACGACCGGATGGACTGCCGCTCATCACCGAAGAACCCCCGGTCCACGCGAGGCGGCACTCACGGCCTGGGGGCGGGGCACCATCGCCGGTCACCACCTGCCCGCCGCTGACGCCTCGCCGTCCCGGCTGAAGGAATTCTTCGCTGCGCTGAGCGCCGCCCAGCGCACCCGAATCGCCGACCGCTACCCGCTGGTCGTCGGCAATCTCAACGGCGCCCCGGTGACCCTCCGTTACCACGCCAACCATCAGGCGCTGCTCGAGGCCCGTACCGAGGAACGCAAACGGCTGACCGATCCCTCGCTGAGCGCCGACGGCCATCGGAACGCGGTGCGCACCTACGACCGCTACACGGCACTGACCCGGGACGGCCGGCAGATCATCGCGTTCGACCCCACGGGCACCGGTCGGGTCGCCGAAGTCATCGGCAACCTCCAGCGCGCCGAGCACATCTCGGTCGTCGTCCCCGGCGTCGACACCAATCTGCTGACCTTCCAGCGGGACCGGCGCCCGTACTCGGCGCCGCTGGGCATGGCCAAGTCGCTGTACGCCGCGGAGCACCAGGAGAGACCCGCCGCACACACGGCGGTCATCGCCTGGGCCGACTACACCTCGCCGGTCGGCATCGGGGTGGACGCCGCCATCGGCCGGCTCGCCGAGGACGGCGCGGTACGCCTGCACGCGCTTGTCGACGCACTGCCGGGAGACGCCCCGGTCGCGCTGGTCTGCCACAGTTACGGCTCCGTGGTGTGCGGGGTGGCCGCCCACGACCTGTCCACCCGGGTCAGCGACATCGCCGTCGCGGGAAGCCCCGGGATGCGGACCGAAAGCGCCGCCGGACTGGGCACCGACGCACGGATCTGGGCGATGCGGGACAGCGACGACTGGATCCAGGACGTTCCGCATCTGGATGTCGGCGGCCTCGGGCACGGCGCCGACCCGGTGTCGGCGGATTTCGGCGCCCGGGTCGTCTCGGCGGGCCGGGCCCACGGCCACGCAGGCTATTTCCAGCCGGGCACCGAGAGTCTCAGTAATTTCGCCGCCGTGGGTCTCGGCGACTTCGCGGCAGTGAGCTGCGCGGACGGAAGCGACGCCTGTCACAGGTGATTTTGCGGTGACAGGCGGGACGAACGCGCGTAGAAGCCCGTACATCCGGTCCGGCGCCGAGGGGCGACGCGCGGGCGCACGCCCCCTACGATGTGGCACATGGGTGATGTGCTGGCCGGAATTCAAGCCACTTGGGAGTTCGCGACAGACTCCGTGCTCATCCGCTTCGGACGGGGGATCCGCACGCCAAAGCTCTTCTCGGCGCTGCGCGGACGCCGTATCCCGCACGAAGCGCTGGAGTCCGTGACCCTCACCGGGGGCAGACGCGGGACGGTCGTACTGCGGGCGGTGCCACGCGCGGGCGCCGATCCGCTGATGGAGGCCGCCGCCGGCCAGCTCAAGCAGGAGTGCGACCCCTACCGTCTGGTGCTGCCCGCCGAGCGGGCAACACTGGCCGAGTACTACGCCGAGGAACTGACCGGCCGGCTCGCACCGGACGCCGGCGAACCGGCCGACCGCTTCCTGGTGGCGGCCCCCGAGGCGCCGCTGCACTTCAAGGCGTACGACGGCAAGGCCTCCTTCGACGGCGCCCAGGTGTCCTTCCGCTGGTCCTGGACCGGAGCCTCGTCCGCCAAGTGGAAGTGCGGCGACCAGCGCATCCCGGTCGCCGAGCTGACCGGCGTCGACTGGCGCTCCCCCGAAGCCTTCGACGGCTACCTGCGGCTGCTGCGCCGCGGCGACGCGAACGTCACCCAGGCCGACCAGGACCCGGCGGCCGTTCTCTTCGGCCTGGGCTACGGACCGGTGCACGAGTCGCTGCCCTTCGCCGCCGCCGTACTCGGAGCGGCCCGGAACGCCAGGACGGCCCCGGTGCCCGCGGTGGCCGTCGGGCGCCGCGCCCCCGCCGACATCGCGGAGCGGATACGACACCTCGGCGAACTGCACCAGTCGGGGCTGGTGACCGACGAGGAGTTCCACCTGAAGAAAGCGGAACTCCTCGCCGAGCTGTGATGTCCTGCGGGCCCTATTCGCGGGCGGCCGAGGTCGACGACATGTCCGGGTAGCGGTCACCCGCGACCTGCCCGGCGATCGGCTCCAGCAGCGCCAGTTCGTCGGCGGACAGCCGGAGCCGGGTGGCGCCGGTGTTCTCCAGCAGACGGCTGCGCTTACGGGTGCCCGGGATCGGCACCACCGCGAGGCCGTGCACCTCGGCCCGCTGCTGCACCCAGGCGAGGGCCACCTGGGCGGCCGTCGCGCCGTGCGCCGCCGCGATCTTGTGCACCGGTTCGAGCAGCGCCGCGTTGGCCCTGGCGTTGTCACCGGAGAAGCGGGGCTGGTACGTGCGGAAATCGCCGCCGGACAGCTCCTTGGAGGCGTCTGCGAACGAGCCGGTGAGGAAGCCCCGGCCGAGCGGCGAGTACGGCACCACGGCCACCCCGAGCTCGGCGGCCGCCCCCGAGGCGCTGATCTCGACGTCACGGCTGAACAGCGACCACTCGGACTGCAGCGCGGTGATCGGGTGCACCGCGTGCGCCTCGCGCAGCTCGGCGCCGGTCACCTCGCTGAGCCCGAGGTACTTGACCTTGCCCGCCTGGACCAGCTCGGCCATCGCGCCGACGGACTCGGCGAACGGGACGGCGGGGTCGCGGCGGTGCATGTAATACAGGTCGATCACCTCGACGTTCAACCGGCGCAGGCTCGCCTCCACGGCCTGCCGGAGGTAGGCCGGGTCGTTGCGCACCCCCCGGTAGTCGGGGTCGTCCGCGCTCCGCTCGACGGCGAACTTGGTGGCCAGGGTGATCTCGTCGCGGTGCGCGGCGACGAACGGCGCGAGGAACTTCTCGTTGGCCCCCGAGCCGTAGATGTCGGCCGTGTCGATCAGGGTGATGCCCGCCTCGACGGTGGCCTCCAGGGTGTCCCTGGCCGCCGCCTCGTCGGTGTCCCCGTAGAACTCGCTGATGCCCATGGCACCGAAGCCCTGCACACCGA
Organism: Streptomyces sp. NPDC051322; assembly: GCF_040689485.1. Classification (NCBI taxonomy): domain Bacteria; kingdom Bacillati; phylum Actinomycetota; class Actinomycetes; order Kitasatosporales; family Streptomycetaceae; genus Streptomyces; species Streptomyces sp. NPDC051322. The sequence continues at coordinate 601,787 of NZ_JBFBAK010000001.1, forward strand.
CCTCGGGCCCGTTGTGGCCCAGCTGCACCTTGCTGATCTTCTCGATGCTCATCAGGTTCTAGAACCTCTCCGACGCCCGCCGGGCGTCCGCGTAAAAGCCGATCTTGGTGTCGAGCACGGCGAGGGTGTCCTGCAGCTCCGCGATGCGGGTCCGTACATCACGGCGGGTCTGCTCCAGAAGTTCCTGCCGGGCTTCGAAGGTGTTCTCGCCTTCGCGCGCCAGCTCGGCGTAGCGGACCATGTCCGCGACCGGCATTCCGGTCAGCCGCAGCTTGCCGACGAAGGCGAGCCAGTCCAGGTCGCGATTGGTGAAGCGGCGCTGACCGGTGTGCGACCGGTCGACGTGCGGCATCAGGCCGATCCTCTCGTACCAGCGCAGGGTGTGCGCGGTGAGCCCGGTGAAGGCGACGACCTCGCTGATCGTGTACTGATCCGCGCCGTCGGGACGCCTGCCCCGGGTGGACGGTGCGGCACAGCGGTTCACCGCGGTGTCCGTTGCGGTGGGCGCGGACACGGTCTCGGTCACAGTCATGCGGTCCCAGCTCCTTCGTCCTCGCGACATCGTCAACGCTAGATCCTTGGAGTGCACTCCAAGCAAGCGAAATCGGGAAGAACTTTCCCTGCCGGTACGGCTAGCCTGCGCCCCTATGAGCCTCGCCCGCCGCGCCACCCCCGACGACGCCGCCGAACTGGTGCGCCTGCGCACGATCATGCTGGATTCGATGGCCGGAAAGCCGAGCCCGGACACCGGCTGGCAGCCGGCCGCCGTGGAAACCCTGCGCGCGAAGCTCGCGGATCCGTCGGGCGACCTCACCGCGTTCGTCGCGGACCGACCGGACGGCGGCGGTCTGGCGTCCTGTGTGGTCGGCACGATCGAGTACCGGCTGGGCGGCCCGCGAAACCCCAACGGCGTGAGCGGCTACGTGTTCAGCGTCGCCACCGACCCGGACATGCGCCGCCGCGGCCTCTCCCGGGCGTGCATGAAGGCGCTGCTGGACTGGTTCCGGGAGCGCGGGGTCCGGAAGATAGACCTGCGTGCCTCGCCCGCCGGTCTGCCCCTCTATGCCTCGCTCGGCTTCGTACGGACCCCCGATCCGGCGATGCGGCTCACCTTGTAGTTAGGCTCGTGCCTCATGAAGAGCCTGGCGATGACCGAGAACTGGCCGGTACCGACCGTGGCAGCAGCCGTCGTACGAGCGGACGGGACCCTGGCCGGCTCCGTCGGCCCCACCGCGCACCGCTTCCCGCTCGCCTCGGTCACCAAGCCGCTCGCCGCCTACGCGGCGCTGGTGGCGTACGAGGAAGGCGCCATCGAGCTCGACGAACCGGCCGGCCCCAGCGGCTCCACCGTCCGCCATCTGCTCGCCCACACCAGCGGGCTGGCCTTCGACGAGCCTCGGGTGATGGCGGCCCCCGGCGAGCGCCGGATCTACTCCAACGCCGGCTTCGAGGCGCTCGGCGACCACATCGCGAAGGCCACCGAGATTCCCTTCCCGGAATACCTGCGGCAGGCGGTGCTGGAGCCGCTGGGCATGGCGTCGACCACGCTGGACGGCTCGCCCGCCAAGGACGGCGTATCGACCGTGAACGACCTGGCGCGGTTCGCGGCCGAGGTGCAGGCGCCCCGGCTGCTCGACCCGCGCACGGTCCTGGCGGCGCAGACCGTGGTACATCCCGGTCTCAAGGGCGTGCTGCCCGGCTACGGTCAGCAGAACCCCAACGACTGGGGCCTCGGCCTCGAGATCCGGGATACCAAGTCACCGCACTGGACCGGCAGTTCCTCGTCCCCGGCGACCTTCGGGCATTTCGGCCAGTCCGGCACCTTCCTGTGGGTCGACCCGGTGGCGGGCGCGGCCTGCGTCGTCCTGACCGACCGGGACTTCGGTCCGTGGGCCATCGACGCCTGGCCGCCCTTCACCGACGCGGTACTGGCGGAGATCGGCTCCGCCCGCTGAGCCGACCCGCCCGCTGAGCCGACCCGCCGGCCCCCCAGCGGATCAGGCGGTCAGAGCAGTCGCCACAGGTGGTCGTCGGTGCCGTTGTCGTCGAACTGGACGACCCGCGCGCTGTTCGCCGTCGACATACCGTCCACCCCCAGGACCTTGCCGCTGTTCTTGTTGCGGATGCGGTACCAGCCGTCCCCGCTGTCGAGCAGGGCCCACAGGTGGTCGTCGGTGCCGTTGTCGTCGAACTGGACGACCTGCGCGCTGTTCGCGGTGGACATGCCGTCCACCCCGAGGACCTTGCCGCTGTAGCCGTTGCGGATCAGGTGCCAGCCGTCGCCCTTGTCGACGAGCTGCCAGGCGTGGTCACCCGTACTCGTGTTGTCGAACTGGACGACGTGTGCGCTGTTCTCCGTCGACATGCCGTCGACGGCGAGCACCTTGCCGCTGTTCTTGTTGGCGATCCGCCGGTAGGCGGGCTCCGGCGTCCAGGCCGTGCCGTCGGGCGATACCTGCGGGAACGACGTGATCCTCAGCCGGGCCGCGCCCATCGGGATGAGCGTGACGGTTTCGACCGGGGCGTCGCTGCGGGCCGGGCCGTTCTGCAGAGGTGTGACGACATGCTCGTCGTCGGCGATCCACTCGTCGATGCGGCGGGCGCGGGCGGTGATGCGGACCGGGGTCGTCCCGTGCGTGAAGGGGTTGTCCGCGATCGGTTCGTCATCACGGCTGAACGCCAGGGCCGGCGCCGGGGCGAGGCCGTAGTTCCAGGCCGACGTCGCGTGCACCTCGTACTGGGGGAACGTGTCGTCACCGGCGTACTGCTCGTACTTCTCGCCGATCTCCAACGAGTAGGTGAGCGGCCCGTGCTGGACGCTGACGGCGTCGTGGTTGTCGGGCCAGTGGCGCACGGAGCTCTGCTGCGGCAGCCGCAGCGTCACCACGTCGCCGTCGTGCCAGGTGCGCTCCACGGTGGCCCAGGCGGGGCCGTCCTGGGCCGTCATCCGCCGGCCGTTGACCCGAAGCTCGGGTCCGCGGCACCAGCCGGGGACGCGGAGCTGGAGAGGGAAGCGCGCCGGCTTCGAAGTGGAGAGGGTGAACGTCACCGAGTCGGTGAACGGGTAGCCGGTCTCCTCGGTGATGGTCACCGCCGTGTCGTGTGCGACCTCGGTACGGACCGTGCACGGGGCGTACATCGCGGCGGCGAGGCCCTTGCCGGGGGTGGCGAGCCACAGCTCCTCGTTGAAGTAGGGCCAGCCCATACCGTAGTTGTGCGGGCAGCAGCGGTACTGGTCGACTCCCGGCTGCAGGGACTGCATGGCGAAGCCGTTCTGGAACTGGCCCTGGGTCTTGGGCTTGTTGTCCAGGTCGATGCTGTTGGCGCTGGTGATGTAGTGCAGGGACTTGCCCTCGGGATCGAGCGCGGCCGGCAGCATGTTGAACGCCAGCTCCTCGCAGCGGTCGGCCCATACCGGGTCACCGGTGATCCGGGTGAGCAGCTCGTGGCTGGCCATGAACTCCACGATCCCGCAGGTCTCGAAGCCCTGGCGCGGGTCACCGAAGCCGGGCCGGTAGTTCTCGTCGCCCGCCATTCCGCCGCCGGGGAACTGGCCGTAGGCGCCCATGACGGTGTCGTATCCGCGGTAAGCGGCCCGGGTCAGTTCGGTGGAGCCGTTGAGCTGTGCGTACTGCGCCGGCTCCCGGAAACCCTGGGCGATGTTGACGTTGTGCCGCGAGGGGGTCTCGCCCGTCCAGTTCGCTCCCAGCGTGTGCATCTTGTCGGCCAGGTCGAGCAGGAAGTTCTCCCCGGTGCGGCGGTACAGCCACACGGCGATGTCGAGGCCGTCGCCCCAGCGGTAGGAGACCCAACTGGTGTTGAACGCGCCCGGTCCCTGGGCGTTCATGAAGCGCATGAAGCGGGTGATGAAGGGGATGATGCGCTGGTCGTGTGCGTACTCCTGGTACGTCCGGAGCGCCATCAGGAGCGGCAGGAACGGCCAGAAGTCCGGCCCTCCGTTGAGCGATGTACGCAAGGCCCGGGGCCCGAAGAAGCCGTCGCTCTGCTGGGTGGCGAGGATCGCGTCGATCCACTCGCGCGAGCGGGTGAGCGCGTGCTGGTCACCGGTGGCCACGGCGAGCGGGACGTAACCGCGCAACCAGTAAGGCAGTTCCTCCCAGGCGTTCTTCTCGGGGTGCACCCAGCCGGTGGCCGAGAAGTCGAGAAAGTGCGAGAGTTTCTCGTACTGTCCGCACAGCCCGTCGAGCTGGAGTCTCAGCTGGCCCGCGAGCCAGCCACGGGCGGTGACGCTGCCGGAGGGCAGCTTCTGGAACGCGTCGGGAAGCAGCGTATCGGCCGATGACCGGGGCGCTGCTGACGCCGAGGTGGCGAACGGACCGCCAAGTGCGGCGGTACCGAGGCTCAGTGCGCCGACACCGAGGAATGAGCGTCTGCTGACGGGCATGCGGGTGCTCCTGTTCTGAGGTACTCGGGGTTGCCGGGCCGGGGCTGCCGGGGGTGGCGCCCCGGGCGCCCGCTGCCCTTGATGGTGCGCAGCGGGGGCCCGGAGCGAGCGATGCGGTGTGCCTCAGTTGGCGGAGCAGCCGGCCACGGTCGCCTGCGACGCGTCGTGGATCAGCGCGTCCTGCGCCGCCTTCACCCGCTTCACGTCGGGCTTGACGACCTTCCGGTCGTACGTCATCAGGCCGTTGAGCTCACCCTCGACGTCCGAGATCTGCGTGTACACGGCGCCGTTGCTGCCCTGGCAGGCCAGCTTGTGCACCTCGGCGAGCCGGTCCAGGTAGTCGTCCGTGTAGGCCGACGGGTCGACGTCGACGTACGACTGCTGCACCGCCCAGGCGTGCCCGGGCACCGCGAGTCCGAGACCGCCGTACTCGCCGCTCACCAGAGCGCGCTTGCCGTCGGGGTGGGGCGGCAGAGCCGGGCTCGGGTAGCCGTGCTCGTCCATGATGTCGCCGGTCCCGCCGTCGGCGCCCAGGTTGAGGCCCGACATGTTGTTGACCAGCCGGGTCGGGTCCCAGGCCTTGGCCTGCGCGGCGATGCGACCCACGTCGTACTGGCCCCAGCCCTCGTTGAAGGTGACCCACATGATCACCGAGGGGTGGTTGCTGTGCTGGTCGATCATCTGCTTCATCTCGTGCTCGTACTCGGCGCGCGCGGCGGTGTCCGGCGTGCTGCTCATGGCCGGCATGTCCTGCCAGACGAGGAGGCCGAGCTTGTCCGCCCAGTAGAACCAGCGGTCGGGTTCCACCTTGATGTGCTTGCGGACCGAGTTGAAGCCCATCTCCTTGTGCATCTTGAGGTCGTAGGACAGCGCCTCGTCGGTCGGTGCCGTGTACAGCCCGTCGGGCCAGAAGCCCTGGTCGAGCGTGGCCATCATGAAGATCGGCTTGCCGTTGAGGACCGTGCGCGGGGTGCCGTTCACCTTCTCCACGGCGATGGAGCGCATCCCGAAGTAGCTACCGACGTGGTCCTGCCCGACGCGCACCTTGAGGTTGTAGAGGAACGGGTCGTCCGGAGACCACAGGTGAGCCTTGTCGATCTTCAGGGTCAGCGGTGCGCCGGTGCGCCCGCTCGCCGTGGCGACCGCACGCTTCCCGTCGTACGCCGTCGCCGTGACCGGCACACCGTCGCGTACGCCGGTGGCCTCCACGGTGGCCAGGCCCGCCTTGACGTTCGGCGTGATCTTGAGGTCGGTGGCGTGATCGGCGGCCACCGGCTCCATCCACACGGTCTGCCAGATGCCCGAGGACGGGGTGTACCAGATGCCGCTGGGGTCGGTGCGCTGTTTGCCGACCGGCGGGTTCTCCCCGCCCGCCTCATCGGTCGGGTCGTAGACCCCGACGATCAGTTCCTGGGTGCGGCCGGGCTTCAGCGCGTCAGTGATGTCGGCGCTGAACTTGTCGTAGCCGCCCTTGTGTTCGGCGACCTTCTTGCCGTTGACGTACACCTCGGACTGCCAGTCGACGGCGCCGAAGTTGAGCTGCAGCCGCTGGTCGCTGTTCTTTCCGTGGCCCGTGCCCACCTTCCAGTTCTTCGGAACGGTGAAGGTGCGGCGGTACCACATCCGGTCCTCGTGCCGCTCGATGCCGGAGAGCTGGGACTCCACCGGGTACGGCACGAGGATCTTCTCGCCGAGCTGCTTGCCGACCGGGGGCTCGTCGCCGGCCTTGGCGGCGGCGAACTGCCACTGGCCGTTGAGGTTCTGCCAGTCGTGGCGGGTGAGCTGCGGGCGCGGGTACTCGGGGTGAGCGTTGGACGGGCTGACGTCGGCCGCCCACTTGGTGCTCAGCTCGTACTCGGAGTCGTTCGGGCCGCTGCTCCAGAACTGGGTGACAGCGGCGCCGTCGCTGCCGCTCAGGCCGCCCTTGCCGTCATAGATGATGTCGGCCTGGCCGGCGGCGCCGCCGCCCTTCTTGCCGACGACCGGTTCCTTGAGTCCGACGACGAGGGAGCGCGGGTCGGCCGGGTCGGCCGTGACCGTGCCGAGGGGCCACTTCGAGCCGCCGATGACGGCCTGCAGGTGGTCCAGCAGGCCGGTCGGCGGAGCCGCCAGGGGCTGCGCGAAGTCGAGCTTGAGCGTGCGCCCGTCCTTGAGGACGGTCGTGGAGATCGCCCCGTTGTAGTGCCAGTCGGCGGGCAGGCGGAAGGCGGAGGAGGGGATCGCCTCCTTGCTCTCGCCGGGCTCGGTCCAGCGCAGGTGGAGGTTCGATCCCCCGAAGTGCTCGAAGTACTCGACCTTGATGTCGTAAGCCTTGCCGGCCGTCAGGTTGACCGGCTGGGAGGTCTGTTCCTTGTCCCAGTCGTCGACCCAGTGGTCGATGGTGAGCTTGCCGTCGATCCAGAGCCGGAAGCCGTTGTCGCCGGTGATGGAGAACGTCGTCGGGCCGGTCTTCTCCGGGACGACCTCACCCGTCCAGCGGACGTTGTCGTCGTCGGACTGGCCGGTGGCGGTCTGGAGCCGGGAGTCGAGGCTGTTGAAGTCGAGGTTCGGGTCGAATCCGGTGGCCTTGAGTTCGTGGAAGTCGAAGGCCCCGGGCGCGGACTGCGTGTAGTACTCGCCCTTGAGGCCCTGCGGTCCGCCGGGGTCGTCGGCTGCTGCGGCTGCGGCCTGCGGTGACACGGTGAGTGCCGCCAGACCGAGTCCCGCCGCCAGCAGCATGGCCAGTTGGCCTCTGAGTCGTCGTTTGGTACGCACGGATCCTCCGTAGCTGAAATAGGAACGGCTGGTCACTTTGTGCTCTCTACAACGTTGGAAAGAGCGGCAGTTGGCATGACAGCACGCGCTACGGCGCGCTGTCCAGAGTCGGGTACACGAGAGGGCGTCAGCGGGACAGTGACAGCAGCGCGAAGATGCCGCCGACGACGGGCCGGGCCTGGAAGCCGCCACTCTGATGGTTGTTCACGGTGTCGTACCAGTCGGTGAAGGGCACGCGCGAGGGTGAGGTGTTGACGAAGTCGTACAGAGCGCTCACCAGGTAGTCACGGACCGGATGGCCGTGCAGCCAGGCCGCCGACCACATCTCCCAGTCGCCCTTGGTGTAGGCGTGGCGGTTGTCCAGGGGAATGCCGAACTGGTTGACCTGGGTCATGTACCAGTCGCCTTCCTCCTTCGCGACCGCGCTCGGCACCAGGTTCAGCCCGAGCAGGGCGTCCGGGTAGCCGTTGTACTTCAGGCTCCACGTCCCCGGCTGGTCGTAGGCGAGTTTGAGATGGTCGGGGGTGGCGTCCTGGGCCTTGCCGACCCACTGACCGATGTACTTCTTCGCGGTGGCCAGATAGCTGTCGGCGTCCGACTTCTTGCCCACGATCGCAGCGGCCTGGCTCATGGCGCCGATGCCGATGATGCCCTTGAGTGCCAGATTGGCGCTGTGCCCGATGAAGCCGGTGAAGTCGTCGGTCTGGTTCTGGTAGCCGGGGTCGAGGGCGTTGTCGGTGAGGTAGTCGGCCCACTGCTTGAGGATCGTGTAGTGGTCCGTGGCGAATGCCTTCGCGGTCGCCGGGTCCGTACGGGCGAGGTAGGCGGCCGTCATGATGAGCATGTTCGCGGATTCCTCGACCGGCATGTCCTCCTCGTTGCCGTCGTTGTGGCCGGCCGCATTGGGGTAGTTGGAGCCGAGGTCGTGTTCGGCGAAGGTCTTGGGCCAGCCGCCGTGCTCCGCGTACTCCAGCATCGGGGCCAGCAGCAGACCCAGATACGCGGGATCGGTGTAGAGGAAGGCCGGTATGGCCGGGTAGGTCACGTCGATGGAGGAGACGTTGCCGTCGCTGGAGATCTCCTTGAGGAACGCCCAGGGCTTGCCGTCGCGGCTGACCAGCTCGGTCGCGGCGTAAGCCTGACGCAGCGCGAGTGCGCACAGCGCCGCGTACTCGGCGCCTCCGGCGGCAGTGGCCTCGTGCTTCACCTTGCTGTCGAACGCGGCGGTACGGCGGGCCGCGGCGGCGGCGTCGGCGTGGAAGAAGGCCGCCATCTGCTGCCAGTCGGTCCAGTAGGAACGCCAGAGCGGCGGCAGTTCGCTACCGAGGTAGCTCATCGCCGGCTCCCGGACGTGCCCGATGGACAGCACGGCGGACCGCGCCGACCCGTGCACGCTGCCGAGGTCGAAGTGGAAGGCGAACACCGGCCATTGGTCGTTGATGGCCCGCGGCTGTCTGCTGTCCGCGCTCTTGGCGAGCTTGCCGTCGGCCAGGACGGCTGGGCGTACCACCGTGTCCGCGCCGATCTGCCAGGTGAGGCCCGGCTGGTCGGTGGCGCTCCAGACGATGGAGCCCCAGGTGGCCATGTCGCCGTTCTCACCGAGCACCTTGGGGCTGTCGGCGCCGAACGACAGCGAGGTGAGCGTGCCGCTTCCGGCCCCCTTGACCTGTTCCTGGGACCAGTGGATCTTCGTTCCGGCGTCGCCGTGAGCCCATTCGCCCGAAATATCGAAGTAGAGGCCGACGTCGTGCGCCTTGCCGTCGATGCTGCGGACGCTCGCGGTGATGTACGACAGCGGCATCGACTGACGGCGCAGGTCTCCGGGCTCGACCGGGGAGAGGAAGGTGAGCGTCAGTTCGATGCCGCCTCCCTGCAGGACGTACCGCGAGCGGGTCGCCGTGACCGTCAGGGACTTCTGCACCATGCCGCGCAGTACGTGCCCGGAGATGTTGGGTGCGCCGAGGAACAGGAAGGCCACGCCGTCGACCCGGGCGATGCCTGCCATGGCGGTGGTGCGGCCGGTCCAGAAGGTGGGCCAGGTCCCGGCGAGATTGTCCGCGGGCATCCACGCGCTCAGATACGGGGAGCGCACCGCGAGCGGGACGGCGGGAGGCCGGATCGGGTCGAAGGACGAGGACCTTACCGTCGAGGCAGCCGACCGGCCCTCGCGGGGCGCCGCAGCGGCGCTCCCCGCCATGCCGGGGAGCAGCGCGACGCCGGCTGCGCCGAGACCGGCCGCTCCGGTCAGCCGAAGCACTCCACGGCGGCTGACATCGTTGTCGTCAGCCGATGGGACGGCTGCGTCGGTTCGGACGTTCACGAATACCTCCAGAGCCGCGGAGGGCGCGGCGTTGGTCAGGGGGCGCGATAGCCGACGGGCCGGGAAACGTGGTGCTGCGGCCCTCTCGGCCCCGCCGGGGACACACGACGAAGCGTTAACAACGTTGGAAAAAAGAGGCAGGGGAATGACAGCACGACACTGCCGCGGTGTCCACCGTCCTGACAGAACTGCTGCCTTCGACCGCCCCCGGCTCCCTGTCACCACCGCCGCCACACGCGTCTCGCAACAGCACTGACCTGCAAAGCCCCCTGGCTGACGGGGTAATTGACGGGGCATCGGCGCGTCGAGCCCGGATGCCGGCAATCACGTGCGGAGCCTTGACATCGGCGCGAGCGATACCCCACTGTCCTGTTCAACGTTGGAAACCCCGCGGAAATGTGCGGGCATCGAGCGCTGCCCCGGCCCCTGCGCCACCCGCTTGCCAGTTCCCCATCTGAGGATGTGATCGGCATGAACGCCACCCCACGTGCCAAGTCCCTGACCTTCGCGGTGATGACCGCCGGACTGTGCCTGGCCGCGAGCGCGTGCACCAGTTCCGGGTCGGACGCCGGCGGCTCCGGCTCCAGTTCCTCTGCCGCCGACAACTCCGCCGCCTCGCAGCAGGTCGCCTCCCCGACCGCGTCCGCGACCGGCCCGGCCTGCACCTACAAGTCCTACGGCGGCGGGGTGCCCAAGCTGGACCTCACCGACGGCAAGACGGTGGTCGGCTTCTCGCAGTCGGAGTCCACCAGCAACCCGTTCCGTGCGACCGAGACGAAGAGCATCGAGGCGCAGGCGAAGAAACTGGGTGTCAAGCTCATCCAGCGCAACGCCAACGCGGACGTCAACGCGCAGAACTCGCAGATCGAGGACATGATCGCGCAGGGGGCGAAAGCCCTGATCGTGGCCCCGGAGAACTCCGACGGCCTCGGTCCGGCGCTGGCCAAGGCCGCGGAGAAGAAGATCCCGGTGCTCACCATCGACCGCACCGCGACCGGAAGCGCCTGCAAGGACTTCATCTCCTTCGTCGGTTCCGACTTCTACGGGCAGGCCCAGATAGCCGCGGACGACCTGGCCGAGGCCACTGGCGGCAGCGCACAGATCGCCGTCCTGACCGGCACTCCCGGCAACAACGTCTCCACCGACCGGACCAAGGGCTTCCAGGACCGGATCAAGGCCAAGCACCCGAAGCTGAAGGTCGTCGCGTCGCAGACCGCCAACTTCACCCAGACCGAGGGCCAGAAGGTCATGGAGCAGCTGCTCCAGGCGCACCCCGGCATCAATGCCGTCTACGCCGAGAACGACGAGATGGCCCTCGGGGCGCTCCAGGCGATCAGGTCGGCGGGCAAGACACCCGGCAAGGACGTCAAGGTCGTGTCCATCGACGGTACCCAGCAGGCGGTCAAGGACGTCGCGTCCGGGCAGCTGGCCGCCGACATCGAGACGAACCCGCGGTTCGGCCCACTCGCTTTCCAGGCCCTGCAGAACTTCTACGGCAGCACCGGCGTGCAGGCCCAGATCATCATCAAGGACGGCCACTTCACCTCTGCCAACGCCCAGCAGGCGCTGGACCAGGGCCTGGTGTACTGACCGGCCGCCGGCGTCTGTAGCGCTTGAGGAGGAAACGTTGGTCCAGCACAATCCGGCCCCCTCGCCCGGCTCCGTCCTGGAGGTCACGGGGGTCGACAAGAGCTTCGCGGGTGTTCATGCCCTGCGGGCGGTCGACTTCGAGCTGCGCCCCGGCGAGGTCCACGCCCTCATCGGCGAGAACGGCGCCGGCAAGTCCACCCTGATCAAGGTCATGACGGGCGTCTACCGCCCGGACGCCGGGCAGATCCGCTTCGCCGGCCGGCAGCGGGACTTCCGCAACCCGCTGGAGGCACAGGGGGCCGGGCTCTCCACCATCTATCAGGAGGTCAATCTCGTCCCCCTGATGTCGGTCGCCCGGAATCTGTATCTGGGCCGTGAGCCCCGCCGCTTCGGGCTGGTGGACGTCGGCCGGATGAACCGTGAGGCAACGCAGGCGCTGGCCCGCTACGGCGTGCATGTCGACGTGACCCGGCCGCTGCGCACGCTGGGTCTGGGTGCTCAGCAGATGGTCGCGCTGGCCCGCGCGGTCCAGGTCGATGCGCGCGTCGTCATCATGGACGAACCCACCTCGTCACTGGAACCTCGCGAAGTCGAGACGCTCTTCTCCGTCATCCGTGATCTCCGGCAGCAGTCCATCGCGGTGGTGTACGTCAGCCACCGCCTGGACGAGCTGTACACCATCTGCGACCGGGTGACGGTCATGCGCGACGGAGCCGTCGTACACACCGGGGACATCCACCGACTGGAGCGGCTCGAGCTGATCTCGCTGATGCTCGGCCGGGAGATGTCCACCGTCCGGGACAAGGGGAGCACCGCCTTCGACGCCGAGCGAGCAGGTCCGCGCGACGACCGGCCCGCCCTGCGGGCGTCGAACCTCACGGTCCGCCACCGGGTGCACGACGTCTCGTTCGACATCCACCCCGGCGAAGTCGTCGGGCTCGGCGGGCTGTTGGGGGCAGGACGCAGCGAGACCGCCAAGGCGGTGGTCGGCGCCCTGGCCACCGATTCGGGCTCCGTGGAGATCGCCGGCAGTCCGATGCCGCACCGCAGCCCCGCGGCGGCCATCCGGGCCGGAGTGGTGCTGCTGCCGGAGGACCGCAAGGTCGAAGGGATCATCCCCAGCCTGTCGGTGCGGGAGAACATCTCGCTGGCCGCGCTGCCCCGGCTCTCGCGCGCCGGGGTGGTCAGCAAGGCCAAGCAGGACGAGATAGTCCGTTTCTTCATGGACCGGCTGAGGATCAAGGCGTCGGGACCCGATCAGAAGGTCCGCGACCTCTCCGGTGGCAACCAGCAGAAGGTGCTGCTCGCCCGCTGGCTGTGCCTCAACCCGAAGGTGCTGCTGCTGGACGAGCCGACCCGCGGCATCGATGTCGGCGCCAAGGCCGAGGTGCAGGCCCTGATCGACGAATTGGCCGGCGACGGTCTCGGCGTGCTGCTGATCTCATCCGACCTGGAGGAGCTCATCGAGGGGTCGAACCGGGTCGTCGTACTCAAGGACGGCCGGGTGGTCGGCGAACTGGAGGGCGCGGCAGTCACCGAACAGGAGCTGCTGGACACCCTCGCCACGGCCCCCGGCCCCGAGACCACAGCCGCGGCGGCCACGTCCGCCGTGGGCGAGGAGGAGCAGCGATGACCACCCTCACCTGGGCGGGCGTTGCCCGCGACCGGGACCGACGGCTGCAGTTGCTGCAGGAGTACGGCGTCTACGCCGCGCTCGTCGTCCTCTTCGTGGTGGCCGTGGGGCTGGACTCCTCCTTCCTCTCGGTCGGCAACGTACGCATCCAGCTCTTCCAGGTGGCCCCGACGCTGCTGGTCGCCCTCGGTATGGCGCTGGTCATCGGCACCGAGGGCATCGACCTGTCGGTGGGCGCCGTCATCGCCCTGTCGGCTGCCGTCGTCCCGCTCTACCTCGGTTACGGGCTGCCGACCGCGCTGCTGATCGCCCTGCTGCTGGGCGCGGTGTCGGGGGCGGTGAGCGGCGCGATGGTCGCCTTCGCCCGGATCCAGCCGATCGTGGCGACCCTGTCGTTGATGATCGGCGTCCGCGGACTCGCGGAGATCGTCAACGGCAACTCGGCGAAGCCCGTCGTCCAGTCCGGACTGCTCTCGCTCGGCTCGAACAGCTTTGCCGGGGTTCCGGTGATGGCGTGGATCGCCGCCGGTTGCGCGGTGCTGGCCGGCCTGGTCGTGCGCCGTACCACCTTCGGCCGGCAGCTGGTCGCCATCGGCGACAACCGGCAGGCCAGCCGGTTGTCCGGGCTGCCGGTACGCCGGGTGCTGGTGACGGTCTATGTGATCTCCGGCGCGCTCGCCGCGCTGGCCGGTGTCATGATCATCGGCCACGGCGCGGAAGCCGACCCGGCCCACCAGGGCCTGAACATGGAACTCAATGCGATCACCGCGGTCGTCGTGGGCGGCACCCCGCTGACCGGTGGCCGGGTACGCGTGCTGGGCACCGTCGCCGGAGCTCTCTTCATGCAGCTGATCACGGCTGTGCTCACCCAGCACAACGTCCCCACCTCATACACCCAGATCGTCGAGGCGGCGATCATCTGCTTCGCCGTGTACGCCTCCCAGGAGCGTGGTAGCCGATGAGTCCCACCGCCATGCAGTCCACCACGCTGCCACCGGGCCCCGCCTCCGGGACCGGCGCCGCACAGACCCCGTTGCGCGAGCGGCTCGCCTCGCAGGTGCAGCGGCATGGCGCACTGGCCGTACTGGTCCTGGTGGTGGCCATCGCCACCGCCACCTCCTCCACCTTCCCGACGACGTCCAACATCACCAGCATCCTCGGCAACAACGCCTTCGTCTGGCTGCTGGCCCTGGGCATGACCTTCGTCATCATCACCGGCGGCATCGACCTGTCCGTCGGCTCGATGTACGCACTCGGCGGTGTCCTCGCCGCCTACGGGGCGCACACCAGTGGCACCTGGCTCGCCATCGCGCTGCCGGTCGTCGTCGGCGCCGCCTGGGGAACGCTGCAAGGTCTGCTCGTGGCACGGGCCGGAATGGCGCCGTTCATCGTCACCCTGGCCGGACTGCTCGGCGCTCGCGGGCTGCTGCAGGCCGTCACCCACGACGGGTCCACCACCTACCTCGTCCCGGCGGGTTCCGCTTTCCGCAGTCTCGGATCCGGCACCTGGACACCGGTGATCATCGTCGGTCTGCTCTTCGTCCTGGCCGGCCTGGTGCTGACCCGTACCCGGTTCGGGGCGACGCTGACGGCCATGGGCGGCAACGAGAACGCCGCGGTTCTGATGGGGCTGCCGGTGGCCCGTACGAAGGTACTGGTCTACGTGCTCTCCGGCGCCCTCGCCGCCACGGCCGGAGCGCTCGGCAGTGCCCGGCTGGGCTCCGGGGTGACCACCATCGGGGTGGGTTACGAGCTCACCGCGATCGCCTCGGTCGTCATCGGGGGCACCCTGCTCACCGGTGGCAGCGGCTCGATCGGCGGTACACTCAGCGGCGTACTGCTGCTCGCGGTCATCCACAACCTGATCGACCACTACTTCTCGCAGTACGGCTCGGCATTCACCGACACCGTCAATGGGGCCTTCCTGGCGCTCGTGGTGCTGCTGCAGACCCTGCTGAGCCGGACTCAGCGACTTCCCTGACCTCCCGTCGGCAGCGTCAGCGGCGGGCCACGGCTCACGGGGGCCCGGTCCACGGGACGACCTACCCGCAGCATCCTCCGGTTCCTTCGCACGACGACCACGGGACCGGAACCGACACCGGGCCAGGGCTTGCGTCAAGCACTCCCAGCCCGGCCGAGCAGAGGAAACGAGCGCCGTGGGCGTCAGCCTGAAAGACGTCGCGCAGCGCGCAGGCGTCTCCACGAAGACCGTCTCGAACGTGGTGAACAACTATCCGCACATCAGCCCGGCCATGCGTGAGCGCGTCCAACGAGCCATCGACGAACTCGGCTACCGCCCCAACCTGACGGCACGTCACCTGCGGAAGGGGCGCACCGGAATCATCACCCTCGCCGTCCCCGAACTGGGCAACCCCTACTTCGCCGATCTGGCAGGCGCCATCATCGACGCCGCGGCGCAGCACGACCACACCGTTCTCCTCGACCACACCGCCGGACTGCGGGACAAGGAGATCCTGGTCTCCCAGGGGTTTCGCTCGCACGTCATCGACGGACTGATTCTCAGCCCCATCCAGCTGGAGAACGAGGATCTGCTGGCGCGTTCCGAAGGGCCGCCGATGGTCCTGCTGGGTGAGCGCGAATACACCGCCCCCTACGACCAGATCGCCATCGACAACGTGGCCGCCGCCCGGACCGCGGTGCGGCATCTGCTCGATCTCGGGCGCCGCCGGATCGCCTTCCTCGGCGCCCGCAGCGAGAGTGCCCGGCTCCCCGCTCATCTGCGGCTGCGCGGCTGGCGCGAGGAGATCAAGGTCGCCGGCGGAACACCGCAGGAGTCCCTGGTCGTGGCGACGGAGGGCTACGACCGCCCGGACGGCGCAAAGGCCATGGCCGAGCTGCTGGCGCGGGGGGAGCGGCCGGACGCCGTCTTCGCCTACAACGATGTGGTGGCGCTGGGCGCGATGCGGGTGCTCACCGAGCGCGGACTGCGCGTGCCCGAGGACATCGCGGTGGTCGGCTTCGATGACATCGAGGAAGGCCGTTACGGGGCGGTGTCCCTGTCGACGGTCGCCCCGGACAAGGCGGCCATCGCCCGGCTCGCGGTGGAGTGCCTCATCGAACGCATCGCGAAGGGGGACTCGGAGACCGCACCCGTGCCCCGGCGGATTCTGCCGGGCTACACGCTGATGGTCCGGGAGTCCAGCGTGGGACGCACCGGCTCCGCAAGCCCTCCGCCGGCCGGCGATCCGTCCGGGCCGGATCAGCCCCGCACCCCCCACTGAGGATCCGTATGCCACGCCCCACACTGACCCGCTCCCCCTTCGATGTCACCGCCGATGTCACCGCCGACGGCACCCGCGTCGACCGCTGGACCCTGGACTCAGGCCACGGCGTTCGCGCCGAGGTGCTCGGTTACGGCGCCATCCTGCACAGCCTGACCGTGCCGGACGCCGACGGGCGACCCGAGTGCGTGGTGCTCAACCTGCCGACGGTGGCGGACTACGCGGACCGCAGCCCGTTCTTCGGCGCGGTGATCGGCCGGTACGCCAACCGCATCGCCCACGGCCGTTTCACCCTCGACGGACGCACGTACCAGCTGCCGGTGAACGACCGCGGCCATACGCTGCACGGCGGCCCCCAGGGCTTCCACCACCGCATCTGGTCGGCCGAACCGGGCCCGGAGGGCCACGGGGGCGCCGCCGTCTCGGTGCGGCTCTCGCTGCACAGCCCGGCCGGCGACATGGGCTTCCCCGGCGCGCTCGACGTCTCCGTCACCTACACGCTGGACCACCACGGCACCCTGCGCCTCGACTACACCGCCCGTACCGACCGGCCCACGCCCGTCAACCTCACCCACCACGCCTACTTCAACCTCGCCGGAGCGGGCCACGGTGACGTCCTCGGCCACACCTTGGCGGTGGACTCCGACGCCTACCTGCCCGTGACAGCCGACGCGATCCCCTGCGGCGCGAGCGCCCCCACCGCCGGCACACCGTTCGACTTCGCCGAGCAACGACCCATCGGCGCCCGGCTGAACGACGACAGCCTGCAGCTGCGGGACGCGGGCGGTTACGACCACTGCTGGGTACTCACCCGGCCCACCGCCCCGGCCCGGATGCGCCGGGCCGCCCGGCTCGCCGAGCCCGGCAGCGGCCGGCGCATGGAGGTATGGACCACCGAGCCGGGCATCCAGGTCTACACGGGCAACGGCCTCGACGGCACGCTGAGCGGGGCTGCGGGCAAGCCGTACGAGCGGCACGGTGCGGTATGCCTGGAAACCCAGCACCTCCCGGACTCGCCGAACCGGCCCGAGTATCCGAGCACCGTGCTGCGGCCCGGCGACGTCTTCCGCAGCAGCACCGAGTTCCGCTTCCCGCACCTGCCGCGCGCGGCGGGGCGCTGACGTTGTCACGCCCTGAAGCTCAGGCCGAGAGCGCCGTTTCCGCCCCCTCGGCATCCCTCGCGCACGCGGCAACCAGCTCGTCCAGGGACACCTCCAGTGCGGCGGCCAGAGCCGCAACGGTGAAGAAGGCGGGGGTCGGCGCCCGGCCGGTTTCGATTTTGCGCAGGGTCTCCGCCGACACCCCGGCCGCCGCGGCGACCTCCACCATGCTGCGGTCGCCGCGCGCCTGACGCAGCAGCGCGCCGAACCGCTCTCCGCGCTGCCGCTCCTCGGGGGTCAAAGCCGTTCTCACCATGCCCGTGATACTAATACCGGTATAAGAATTGGTTTCGGTGGGTGGCACGAGGGAGTCGCAGGACATGGTGGAGATCAAAACTGACGCGGCACTGGACGCGATGCGGGAAGCCGGGCGCGTCGTGGCGCAGGCGCTGGGCGCCGCCCGGGAAGCGGCGGGAATCGGAGTGTCCCTGCGGGACCTGGACGAAGCCGCCCGTGCCGTCCTCGCTGAGGCGGGCGCCACCTCGCCCTTCCTCGGTTACCGCCCCTCCTTCGCCCCCGTCCCCTTCCCGGCGGTGATCTGCACCTCGGTCAACGACGCGATCGTGCACGGCGTCCCCACCGAGTACCGCCTGCGAGACGGCGACCTGGTGAGCATCGACTGCGGTGCGGAACTCGACGGCTGGACCGGTGACGCCGCCATCAGCTTCACCGTCGGCACACCAAGCCCCGCCGACCTCGGACTGCTCCGCGCCACCCAGCGGGCCCTCGACGCGGGCATCGCCGCCGCCCGCCCCGGCAACCGCATCGGCGACATCTCCCACGCCATCGGCACCGTCGCCCGATCCGCCCGCTGCGGCATGCCCGCCGACTTCGGCGGCCACGGCATCGGCCGCCGCATGCACGAGGACCCCCACGTACCCAACCGGGGGCGCCCCGGCCGCGGATTCCCGCTCCGCCACGGCCTGACCCTCGCCATCGAACCCATGCTCATGTCCGGCGGACACGACGACTACTACACCGGCCCGGACGGCTGGACCATGCGCACCATCGACGGCAGCCGAGCAGCCCACATCGAGCACACCGTCGCCATCACCGAAGAAGGCCCCCGCATCTTGACCCTCCCCTGACTCCCGCGTACCCGGGGCAGGCGCTCAATCGCGGTAGGCGGCGATCGCGGTCCGGACGAACGAGCGGATCAGTGGATTCGCGTCGCCCTCCTTCCGGGCCACCACCCCGCGGCTCGGCGGCATGTCGATCAGTGGCACCACGGAGAGTCCCTCGCCCGGCTCGTGGCTCAGCAGCGTCATTCCGACCGTGCCGTTCCAGAGGACGGCTTGCCGGCATTCCTGGACGGCGCGTACCACCGGGCCCTCGCGCGGTGCCCCGCCGTTCCGGCATCAGCCTTTCAGGCGGAGGTGCCCGTGACCGCGGTGCCGGACCTGGTCAGCGTGTACGTCACGACCGTCCCGCTCCAGAAGTGGAAGGTGAGGGTCACGGTGGAGCCGTCGGTGACACCGTCGAAGAACGCGGCCGGCAAGGTGATCCTGCCTGCCGTGTAGTCCGGCGTGAAGGCCACATTGAACTGCTGGTACGTCGTCCAGGACTGCGGACCCGCGGCGGCGCCGTCGGCGTACACCGCTTCCATGGTCGCCAACTTGTCTCCGTTGAACGCGGTGGGTATCACCAGCGAGGTCGTCGTACCCGTCGCGCTCGTCAGCACCGGCTTGTCATAGGTGACGACGTTGACGGCCCACGGAGTTCCGTCCGTGAACCGCAGAGAGAGGACCGCATTCGTGCCGTGCTCCTGCGACGCGGTCAACCGGCCGAGGGTCGCCGCCGCGATCGTCAGCGTGCTGCCGCTGACGGTGTAGTCCACGCCCCGGACCAGGTGGCCGGTACCGACATCGATCTTCATCAGCCTGGTGCCGTTGAGGTTCAGCGTGATCGTCGCGTCCGTTGGGGTCTTGCCCCGGGGCACGAAGAGCTGATCGGTGGACGCGGTGCCGGATCGCCCGGTCCAGCTCGAACGCGTCTGCGCATAGAGGCTCGGGTCGTTCCATTGCATGGTGCGGCGGTTGAAGCGACCCCCGTTGTCCCACAGCATCGTGGTCAAGCCCCGGTACCGCGCGTAGTAGCCGAGATACTCGAGGTACTTGAGCATCTCGCCCTCTTGGACCGTGCCGGGGCCGGAGTCCCAGCCGAGCAGGCCGTACTCACCGACGACGGCCGGGATCCCGTTGGCCACAAAGGCCTTGTGCACCCGGTCGAACGTGTCGGTCAGGTCCTGCTGGGTGGCCGCGTTGAAAGTCGTGTAACCGGCGAGGTTCACGCTGAAGGGCCAGAAACTGTAGTAATGGACCGAGGCCACGAGATTCGGGTCGTCGAGCGCGGCGAAGGTGGCGGCCAGGCCGTCGATCTGGGTCTGCTCCGGGGTGTCCCCCAGAGTCGGCATCACGAGCAGCCGGTCGGCATTGCCTCCGCCGGTCGCGCGCACGAGGGAGTGGAAGGTCGTGTTGAGCTCGTTGATCAGAGTGGCGTTCTGTGCGTCGCCGGAACTTCCGTCGAAGAACGGCTCGTTGATGCTCTCGAAAAGCAGCCGGCGCGGTTCGTC
Source organism: Streptomyces sp. NPDC051322 (assembly GCF_040689485.1). Classification (NCBI taxonomy): domain Bacteria; kingdom Bacillati; phylum Actinomycetota; class Actinomycetes; order Kitasatosporales; family Streptomycetaceae; genus Streptomyces; species Streptomyces sp. NPDC051322. The sequence continues at coordinate 621,463 of NZ_JBFBAK010000001.1, forward strand.
CCGGAAGGCGCCCGCGATCTGCTGCCAGGTGGCGATGTACTGGGCCAGGACCGCGTCATGCCGGGTCGGCATGTTCAGCACCCACTGCCACGCGTCGCCGTGCATGTTGATCAGAACATGGAACCCGTCGGCCAGTGCCCAGTCGACCACCTGCTTGAGCCTGGCCAGAAACACCGGGTCGAGGGTGTAGGTCGGAGCCGCGCCCTCGTGCTGACCCCAGGTCACCGGGATCCGGATGCTCCTGAAGCCCTGCGCCTTCAGTCCGCGGAGGAACGCCCGGGTCACGCGCGGGTTGCCCCACGCCGTCTCGTCGGCGCCGATGGCCTCGAAACTGTTGCCCAGATTCCAGCCGGGCTGCATACGTGCGACTACGTCCAGCGCGGACGCCGACGCGGCGGGACCAGTGGACCGGGCAGCGGCCTGCGCGGCCGATGGGACGGACAACGCCGCGACGGCGAGGGCCGCGGAGGTCGTCATGACCTGGCGGCGGGTGAAACCGGCTGAGCTCGGCATAGCACTCTCCAGTGAGTCGGAAGGCCTTCCCGCAATGTCGAAGGCGGCCAACGTCGAAGCGCTTCGACACATTTCGGGGAGCCTAGCGCAGCCTGGGGCTGGAGAGAACGGGTCGCAGCGGACGCTCGTCGGAAGACCAAGCTGAGGCGCATCACCCCTCGGCGCCCTTCGCGGCCAGGCACTCGAACCACACCGTCTTGCCACAGCCGTCGGGACGCTCCTCCACACCCCACCTGTCGGTGACGGCATCGACCAGCAGCAGCCCTCGCCCGCCCTCACCGAGCTCATCACCCGCGACCGCGCGAGGCAGTTGTGGACAGCCGTCCGCGACCTCGACGCGGACGCCCCCGGCGTGCAACGGGAAGATGAGCGTCTGACAGCGACGGCCGGGGACGTGGCGTACGACGTTCGCGATCAGCTCGGTGAGCGCCAACTCGGCCGCGTCCGCCACCTCGAGCAGCCCCCAGCCGGTGAGATACAAGCGCAGGATCCGGCGCAGGTGCCGGGCCGAATGCTCGCCCAGCGCGAAGTCGGAACGGTAGGCCGACTCGGCGGGTCCGGCGGCCGGATCAATCACGTGGTTCATGCCACCAGCGTGCAACGCGGCGATTACGCTCGGCTACGGACGGAAACGAACGCCGTCAGGCGTGGAAAGCCGGAGGTAGCCCGCCGTGGCCAACGTTCAATCACTCGACCCGAGCGCTTCCCCGTTGGACTACTACGGCTGGGAACTGCGCCGCCAGCGCGAGGCCAGCGGCCTCCGGCAGGGCCAGCTCGGCGACATCATCTTCTGCACAGGGTCCCTGGTCGGCCAGATCGAGACCACGAAGAAGGTCCCCACCCGTGACTTCTCCGAACGAGTCGACGCGGCACTCGGCACCGACGGGCTGTTCTCCCGGCTGATCGGCCTCGTCCTGCGCAGCCAACTGCCCAACTGGTTCCAGCCCTACGCAGCCATGGAAGCCCGCGCGGCATACATCTCCACGTACCAGGCGCAGTTGGTGTACGGACTGCTCCAGACAAAGGAGTACGCACGAGCACTCCTCGCTGTCGACCAGCCGAGCAAGGTCGACGAGATGGTGGCCGCTCGCCTCGACCGTCAGCGAATCCTCCGGGGCGAGAATCCACCGGCCCTGTGGGTCATTCAGAGCGAAGCCGCACTACTCCAAGAGGTCGGCGGACGCGCTGTCATGCGCGGGCAACTGGCCCGGCTGTTGGCCTTCAGGGACAACCCGTGGGTGCAGGTCCAGGTGCTCCCGTTCCACGTCGGCCAACACACGGGCATGATGGGGTCGTTCAACCTGCTCCGGTTCGATGACGATCCCGATTTGTTCTACGTGGACGGCTATGACCAGGGCCATATGACCGCCAATCCACACGTGATCAAGGAACGTTCGATCGGCTACGCTCGCTTGCAAGCTACAGCCCTCCCCCCCCCGAGGACTCGGCGGCACTGATCGCTCGTGTGATGGAGGAACGCTATGGAAACCAGCCATGACCTGGCCGGAGCGCAGTGGCGGAAGTCGTCGTACAGCGGCACCAACGGAGGCGACTGCGTCGAGGTCGCCGACGGGTGCCCCGTCGGCTCCGTCCCGGTCCGTGACAGCAAGAACCCGTCCGGTCCCGTCCTGATCTTCCGCGCGGACACCTGGCAGGCCTTCGTGGCCGGACTGCGCTAGGACTGGCGATCTTCTTGCTTTCGACCCGTGCTGTCCGGACACGCCGAGACCTGTTCGTGGCGGTTGGTATCCACACGTGAACCTGTGTTTCCGGGGCCTTGACCCAAGGCCGGGCAGTTAGACAACTCGCAGGTCATGCAAGGTCGTTGGAGGATTTCTGCATAGAGCAACGGAGCTCGTTGGTACAGGCAGTCGACCAAGACAGCTTGTATCCGAGGAGCTCCGTTGCCGTCTCATGATGTCCCGTCCGCACCGGTGGTGACCGTCACCCGTATGGCCACCGTGGCCGCGGGAGCTGACGGCCATCGCGCCGTTCGAGCTCGTCGACGCGGTCCTTCAGGAGACCCGTAGCGTGCGGAGGCGCCTGCGTGATCTTCCTTCGCGTGCCGGTGTCTATTTCCTGCTCGCGATCTGCCTGTTCCCCGAGGTCGCCTAGCGGCTGGCGTGGGACAAGCCGACCGGCGGGCTGGCCGAAATGCCGGTGGCCTCGCCGAGCGCGAAGGCCCCTGAGTAATCTGCGCCGAAGGCTGGGCATGCGCCGGTACGGGCTCTGTCCGACGTGCTCGCCGGGCCGCTGGGGTCGTGTCCCTTCTCGTGGTGTAGCCGATCAATCGGCGGGCGTGTTGGTGGTGTTGGGTAGTGCGGGGGCGCTTTCGGGGAGCTTGGCGGGGTAGAGCTGGTCCATGCTTCCCTCGGGTAGGTAGCGGCGGGGGAAGGCGATCCATTCGTCGTGCAGTTCGAACAGCACCGCACTGACCAGCCGCAGGAGCGCGTCGTCGTTGGGGAACACCTGGACGACATCGGTGCGGCGCTTGACCTCGCGGTTGATCCGCTCCAGCGGGTTGGTGGACTGGATCTTCTTCCAATGTCGCTCGGGGAACGCCGCGAAGGCGGTCAGGTCGTCCTTCGCCTCCAGCAGCATCTCCTTGACCTTGGGGAACTGTTTGCCGAGCATGTCGGCGACGGTGTCCAGCTGGGTTCGGACCGCGTCGGCAGAGGGCTGGGCGAAGATCGTACGGATCGTGGCCGCGGCCATCTCGGCCGCTTCCTTGTTGATCACGCTGAACACGTTGCGCAGGAAATGAACCCTGCAGCGCTGGTAGGCGGCTCCGAGCATGACCTTCCGGATGGCCTTGACCAGCCCCAGGTGGTGGTCACCGATGACGAGCCGGACCCCGGTCAGACCGCGTTCACGCAGGTGACGCAGGAACTCGGTCCAGAACACCACCTCGGTCTCGCTGTCGCCGACCATCACACCCAGCACCTCGCGGCCGCCGTCCTCGGTGATCCTGGTGGCGATCACCACCGCCCGGGAGACGATCTGGTGCTCGACCCTCGCCTTGCAGTAGGTCGCGTCCAGATAGACGTACGGGAACCGGACGTGATCCAGGGGCCGGCCGCGGAACGCGGTCAGCTGGCCGTCCAGGTCCTGGCAGATCCGCGAGACCTCGCTCTTGGATATCCCGGTGTCCGCGCCCAGGGCCTTGACGAGGTCGTCGACCGACCTCGTGGACACGCCGTGGACGTATGCCTCCATGATGACGGCGTACAGGGCCTGGTCGATGCGACGCCGCCGTTCCAGCAGTGCGGGGAAGAAACTTCCCGACCGCAGCTTGGGGATCGCGAGGTCAAGGTCGCCGGCCTGGGTGCTGAGCGTCTTGTCACGGTGCCCGTTGCGAAGCGCGGTGCGTGTCTCGGTGTGCTCGTTCCATTCCGCACCGATCCGGGCCGTGGCCTCGGCCTCGATCAGCTCCTGGAGCATCCGCTCGGCCACACCCCGAACGAGTTCCAGCCCGTCCGCCGAACGTAGTGACTCCAGCAACCGGAGTAGGTCATGCTGAGACAGGGCCACCCTGCACCTCCCGCGTTGAACTGCCCGTTCACTACGGAGAGTTGCACGGTGGCCCGCCCCCTGGCAGGGAGCGGAAGCCACGTCGGCACGCGCCCCCGGCGCACTCCCTCACGATGATCGGCTACACCACAACAAGGGACGCCATCGCCGCTGGCCCGGCCGACGACGCCAGGAGTGCGGTTCGGCCCATACCCGACGGTGTCGTTGGACTGCTGCAGCTCGCTGCAGATGCCCGATTCACCGCACAACCGGGCCTGGCTCGGGCGGACGGCTCATCACGGCTATCCCACGCTGGCATTGATGACTCTGGTCGAAACCGGGACGAAGGCCCTGATCGGCGGCGGTGAGGCGGTCGTGCGCGAGAAGCCGTTTGGCCTCCAGGACGATCCGGTCGACGATGTACGCCTTCGGGTGCGGCCGGTGACCTGCTGCACCGCTCTGAGTGTGAACGCCGGATCGGAGTGCCCCAGCCACTTCGCGAGCGACACGATCGACTCGCCGGCTTCGAGCATCACCGAGGCGTATGTATGGCGCAGGACGTGGAAGCCGTACTCGCGACTGGGTTCCCGTAGGCGAACAGGCGGACATCCAGGGCACGACGAGTGAGTCCTGGGCAATTCCGCCTTCGCGACATTCGAACCCGAGACCTACGCATTACGAGACCGTGAGGGTTCGTGCCACCAGGTGCCTCGTGGTGTCGCCTCGTGACGATTCCGCTGATCAGAGCAGGCGCACCAGGGCAGGCTGTGCCGCCCAGTGCTGCACCGTCCAAAGGCGTCTGTCCACCGATACGCCCCCGCGCTCGCCGCATGGTGACAGTTTTGCTGGCTCGCTGGTACCACGGAGCCTCGTCCGGCTCCTCATGTCCATACGCTTGTTGAGATCCAACAACTGCCACTTCCGTCGGCCCTCCGTCAGGGCCAGTGCCAGGCGGATGCCCCGAGCAGTTCGCGCCAGGGCATCCACAACCGGCGGCGCTTGCTGAGCCAGGCGTGACCATCACGGGGTCATGGTGGTCGAAGAACAGCGTCCTGCCGGTGTCGGGGGCAGCTATCTGCGCCATCTGGCTGTCGGTGAGTTCGAAGTCGAAGGCGTCGACGTTCTGCACCATCCGGGCGGGGTTGACCGACTTCGGGATGGTGACGATGTCGCGCTGGATCAGCCAGCGGCGGAGCACGATGCGCCACGGACTTACCGTGGGCCTTGCCGAGGACGGGGTGGGCGAACAGGTCGTTCTTGCCTTTGGGCGAAGCCGCCCACGCCTGGTGCTGACGCCGTGCTCGCGTACTCCGACCTCAGTTGATCGTTCCGACGGCCGGGACCATCAGCCGTACTCAGCGCATCCGCTTCCATCTCACTCGGCCCTCAATTGCGGTACCGGACCACACGCCAGGTAGTGACACCGTTTCGAGTGTCTCCGACCCATGAAGGATCTCCGAGCAACCATCTTTCCAACCACCTCAGGAGCTGAACTGGACTGAATCTTTTAAGCACTCCCTTCCAAGGGGAAGACTGCAGCCGATACCAATACATTTCCTGCCTCTCCACCGAAACCACCTTTGACGGCAAAGTGGGGGCGACCAATGGCACCAGATCGCGTCGGCTTGCATGCCGGGCGAACGGCACCAGATAGACCATTAGTGCACCAGCCTGGCTGGACATCGGGGAAGGGCGTGCATTCATGCGCGCACCCTGGCAGCAGAGCGCGATTCCGTCTGACTCAAGGTCCTTTCTGATCTGCTGAAGCGCTCGGAATAGGTCTATTCCAGTACCTTTGAATGCTCGCCCGTCCGGAGCGGTCGCGGTAACGCTCCACGGGGACCCTTCCGAGAGTTCAACCAGCCAGTCTTCGAGTCCACCCGAAGTGGAAGCCTTTACGAGAGTCTTAGTCATTGATGCCCGTATCCTGGATTATCGAAGGTTTCGCCGGTTGGAAAATTATACGACCATCGCCTTGCCCTGAGGATGTGCGATGGGTCAATCCCACGCGGGAATATTATTTCGGTCTCAGATTTGAAGACATAACTGAACGGGAGTACCTTATTTACCCGGATCCCGGTCCCCGGGCTGTTGATTTCATATACCCAGGTTTCCCCCTTGGCTGATTGCGGAAAAGCTGACGCTGTTGATTCTCGGGTTGTCGTGCCAACCCACGCCGATGGCGTGTCGTACAGCCCATATTGGAGGATATCTGTATTGGTTCCCTTCGGCGAAAAGCCTTCCGGGAAGACCACACTTGGATGTCTAGCATCTCCGCGGTATACACGCTTCGGCTCGACTATGGCGCTGGGCTTCACATCGATATCAGCGAACGGGTTCACCTTCGACGGCGCACCCAAGAGCCCCTTGCCCCAGCGCCATGCGGGGCCAGCAAGGCTGCCGAGTGCGCCGCCTCCGGCTCCGAGGAGGAGGTCGGTTGGTGTGGTGGGTTGGCATTGGACGGTGTTGATGGCCCAGGTGTATCCGGCGCCGACGGCGGCGTTGACGCCGATGGTGGTGGCGAGGCCTGCGCCGCCTTCGAGGCCGAGGCCTGCTGCGACGCCTGCGCCTGCGGGGGCGAGGAAGGCTGCGCCGGCGCCGATGAGGGCGCCCTTGCCGGTGGCGACGGCGAAGTCGCCCCAGTCGAAGTCGTCCTGGTGGGTGAGGGCGTAGATGCCGCCGCCGAGGACGCCGCCGATGGCTGCGCCGATGCACATGGGGCAGTCGCCGGAGGGGTCGGACAGGTTGGCGGGGTCGTTGGCCGCGTAGTTGTTCGTTCACCGCAATGCGATTCGACAACGACCCGGACATCATCTACACGGAGGACGTCATCTCCGGCCACATGACCGCCAGCCCCGACACTGTCAGGGAAGCCTCCCTCCGTTACGCTCACTTGCAGGCCGCTGCCCTCTCCATCGAGGATTCGGCGGCACTGATCACCCGCGTGATGGAGGAGCGTTATGGAGACCGGCCCCGACCTGAAGAGCGCGTGGTGGCGTAAGTCCAGTTACAGCGGAAACACCGGTGGCGAGTGCGTCGAATGCACCGTCACCGGCGGCGCGGCCTGGCGCACCTCCTCGTACAGCGGCAGCACCGGCGGCGAGTGCGTCGAGGTAGCCGACGGATGCCCCGTCGGCTCCGTCCCGGTCCGCGACAGCAAGAACCCATCCGGCCCCGCCCTGATCTTCCGCGCGGACACCTGGCACGCCTTCGTGGCCGGACTCCGTTAGGGCCTCGCAATCCTGTCGGCCACACGGCTCTACCGAGAGTAGTAGCGATATGAGTGACGAACCCGACACCAGCATCAACGTCTCCAAAGCGGCCCGCGAACGCCTGGGCATACTGGCCAGCGAGCAGGGAAGTACCATTCGCGGCCTTGTCGAAGAACTCGCCCGGAACAAGCCCACCCGTGCCGAACTCGCGGCCCGTGGTGCTGCCGCACGCGCCTATCTGCACGAGCAGATGGGCATCGACGTCACTGCTGCGGACGAAGCCGCCGGCCGCCGCCTTCTGGATGCCATCGCCCAGCGCACCGGCCGGCGAGACGGAGCCGCTGCGTGATCCCGTTCCTGCTGGATCACACCGCCCTCCTCGCCCTGGGCGCCGGACACCGGCAGCTGTCCGGCCTCATCGTCGCCACCGCCGAAGGCAGCGTCCTCGGTCATGTCCCCGCCCTGTGACTGGCCGTGGCCGAGGGAGAGCGCAAGGGCATCGGCAAGTACGCCGCCAGTCTCCCCGGCCTCGAAGTCGAACCCCTCGATCTGCCGGCAGCCCTCGACGCCGGCGCGCTCATCGGAGGCGGCACCGACTGGCGCATCACCCACGCCGTGCATCAGGCCCGCCCCAGTGCCGAATGGCCTACCGGGCGCGTCGTCGTCTCCCTCCACCCCGATCTGTACGACAGCGCCGGTAACACCCCGATCAACCCCGACACCATCTGACTCAAAACGTCGGTCAGGTGGTACTTCAATCACTGCCGTTGCGGCTGACGACACGGTTCTTACCGGCACCCCGAGATCACGACCAACGCGGTTGAGGCGGAATGCGCAGGCCGTTACCCTCGGGGGCCATGCGAATCCTTGTGCTTGGCGGCACCTCGTTCGTGGGTCGGGTCCGCGACAGCAAGAACCCGTCCGGACCCGCCCTGATCTTCCGCGCGGACACCTGGCACGCCTCGTGGTCGGCCTCCGGTAAGACCGCAAGCCCACAAGACTGTCAGTTGGGTGGCACATCGGCGAGAGCGGTAGCCCACAGGCTGCGCACCAGCGCGAGCGCAGCGTCGAGTGTCGGCGGGATCTCCGTCGTCAGCTCTCGCGCGAGTTGCGGGTAACTTTCGCGCCACCGGGGCGGAGGGTCCGGCAGGTCAATCGGGACGTCGTGTGTGGCACGTACCGCGAAGACGTGTCGTACGACGTCCACAAGCGCCGCGTCTGCCGACAGGCCGTCTTCGGTCAGCAACACAAGGTCCACCAGGTCCTTGACCCGCGTATTGGCGCGGTCGCCGTAGTCCCGGGTGAAGGCATGCAGCTTTTCCGCGAAGTGCTGGCGGCGGTCGACGGCGACTATCGCCCGCTGCGGAGTGCCCGCGAAACCGAGGGTGTTGGGGAGCGGGAGGCGTTCTGTCCGGGCGATCTCCTCACCTCGATCCACTACATCCACCCGGACCCCCGCGAACACCTTCCCCGCAAGGTGCGCCTCGACGGAGAACCGCCAACCGCCCCGCCCGGCCGTGTCCGCCGCGAGCGGCGCGGGCACGCCGACACGGAAGCGAAAACCGTCCTTGTCCAGATCGACAGCCAGGGCGTCGATCAGCAACTCCCGCACAGCGATACCGTCTGCCTCCGAACCGTCCTCAGGGCACAGCGCCAGGTCCAGGTCTTTCGTGGTACGAGCGAGCCCGGTGAGCCGGAACTCCATCGCTGCGCCGCCCTTGAGAACCCAGCCGCCCGCCGAGTCCTCCGCGAGACGAGCCGCCATACGATCGAAAACAACCAGGCGACGGCGACGGGCCAGGTCGGTACCGGTCTCATCGGCGTCCTGCTTCAGCCGGGCTTCCAGCGCCCGGCGCAGAGCGGTGGCGTCACGGTAGCGGCCGGTCATGACATGGCCTCCAGCGCGCGCTCCACTCCCAGTTCGGCACGTGGGCCCAGCATTTGGGCCGCATGCAGCAGCTTGCGGCGAGTGACGATGCCTTGCTCGAGCGCCTCAGCCACAGCCCCGTCCAGGACGTCTTGGTCGTCACCCTCCGCCGCATACTCAGCGAGGGCGCGCAGCGGCGTGGTCACTCGATAGCCGATTCGATCCTCCACGTCCGCATCCGCGAGGTCCGCACGATGCATGATCACCTCGTCCGACTTCTTCCGGAAGCCCCGTGGGACGGTGAGATGGATACGGGACGGATTTGCCGTGCCGAGGTCGTGTGCGGCAAGGGCGGTGTCATGCGAGACCACCGCTCTCCCTTTGCTCCAGAGGGACCAGCACACCAGCTGTTCGTCTCCCTCATCATGGAGATCGGAGAACTCCCTGAAGCGATAGAGGGCGCGGTCCACCACCAGCCAGTTGCCGCGCCGGACGTGGTAGCGCTGGGCCTGGTAGGAGTACCCGGCGTCCTGGGCCTGAGCGGCGGTGAAGTAGCCGCGCTGGTCGGCGGCGATACGCCAGAGCGCTGCCCGGCTGTCCGTAGAGTCTCTGAGCACCGCTCCAGCATATCCGCATGAAACTAAAAATTTCTTTTAGTTTGGCGTCATACGGTCGCCATGAAACTAAAGTTTTCTTTTACTTTGGCGACGACCCCCCGAGCCCCGCCGTCTCAGTCACCCAGGTCCCACACCAGCACCTCCGCCGCCGAGCCGGCCACCAGCTCCAGCCCCGACGCGTCCGTGATCCGGGCCGAGTCGCCGGGCCCCAAGTCCGTCTTGCCGAGCCGGACTTCGCCGCGTACGACATGGACGTAGACAGCCGCCGCGTCCGGTACGGCCGTCCGCTCGCCGGGGATCAGGCGGCGTAGGTGCAGCAGGGCGCCCGCGGCGCGGATCTCGTAGGGGGTGGCGTCCGCGATGCCGTGGACGATCTCGTACGAGGGGTCGCCGCCCGGCTCCAGCGGGGTGAGCCAGGTCTGGACGAAGACCAGCGGGGCGGTGCCCTCGTTACGCTCCTCGTGGCGGACGCCGCCGGCCGACGAGAGGCGCTGGACGTCTCCGGGGCGGACCAGCGTGGTGTGGCCGGTCGAGTCGCGGTGGGTGAGTTCGCCCTCCACCACCCAGGTGATGATCTCGGTGCGGCTGTGCGGATGCTCGTCGAAGCCCGCGCCGGGCGCGAGCCGCTCCTCGTTGCAGGCGAGGACCGGGCCGAAGCGGAGGTTGTCCGGGTCGTAGAAGGTGCCGAAGGAGAAGGCGTGCCGGGACTCGATACCGGCTTCGGGGGCGCCGCCGCGGTAGCGCTCGCCGGAGCGCCGTACATCCATCACGGGGACCACCGTAGCCCCGGCACACGGGACCGCTCCGCCGATAAGGCAGTCTTGTCCATGTGCCCCAACCCGATTCCGCGCAGCCCTCACCACGTCCCGCACACCCGCACGCCGCCACGCTGAAGCGCCTCGAGCAGGCCTCCGGACGGTTGTCGGCGAACGCCATCGCCCGGATGGACGAGACGCTGCCGTGGTACCGGGCGATGCCGCCGGAGAACCGGTCCTGGATCGGTCTGGTCGCTCAGGCCGGTATCGCGGCGTTCACCGAGTGGTTCCGGCACCCGGAGGCCCCGCAGGCCATTTCCACCGATGTGTTCGGCACCGCGCCCCGGGAGCTGACCCGGGCGATCACCCTGCGGCAGACCGTGGAGATGGTGCGCACCACGATCGAGGTCATGGAGACCGCGATCGAGGAGGTCGCGGCCCCCGGCGACGAGGCCACCCTGCGTGAGGCGCTGCTCGTGTACGCACGGGAGATCGCGTTCGCCACCGCCCAGGTGTACGCGCAGGCCGCCGAGGCCCGCGGCGCCTGGGACGCCCGGCTCGAATCGCTGGTGGTCAACGCCGTGCTGTCCGGCGAGGCCGACGAGGGCGCGGTGTCCCGTGCCGCGGCTCTGGGGTGGAACTCGCCCGACCATGTCTGCGTGATCCTCGGCACCGCGCCCGACGGCGACAGCGAACTCACCGTCGAGGCGATCCGCCGCGCCGCCCGGCACGCCAAGGTGCAGGTACTGACCGGGGTGCTCGGCAATCGGCTGGTCGTCATCGCGGGCGGCAACGACAACCCGCTGCAGGTGGCCAAGGCGCTGATCGGGCCGTACGCGGCCGGCCCGGTGGTCGCCGGACCGATCGTGCCCGATCTGCTGGCCGCGACCCGCTCCGCGCAGGCCGCGGCCGCCGGGCTGAAGGCGGGGTACGCCTGGCAGGACGCGCCACGCCCGGTGCTCGCCGACGATCTGCTGCCGGAGCGCGCCATCGCGTCCGATCCGGCGGCGCGTGAGCAATTGGTGGAGGAGATCTACAGACCGCTGGAGGAGGCGGGCTCGGCTCTCCTGGAGACGCTGAGTGTCTATCTGGAGCAGGCCAGCAGCCTCGAAGGAGCCGCCAGGATGCTCTTCGTGCACCCCAACACCGTGCGCTACCGGCTGCGACGTGTGACAGACGTCACCGGATGGTCACCCTCCGATGTGCGATCGGCGTTTACTCTACGAATCGCGCTGATCCTCGGGCGTCTGGCCGAGCGGGACACGCAGCTCTAAACTTTTGTCCAACACCAACAATTAGCCCGCCGGTTCTTCGTCCTTGTCCCCACGGGCGCTCGGAGCCGTCCACAAGAGAGAGTGTGAGGGTGCTCGTACTCGTCGCTCCCGGCCAAGGCGCTCAGACGCCCGGCTTCCTGACTCCCTGGCTCGAACTCCCCGGTGCCGCCGACCGTATCGCCGCGTGGTCGGACGCCATCGGACTCGACCTCGCCCACTACGGCACGAAGGCTGACGCGGAGGCGATCCGCGATACCGCGGTGGCGCAGCCGCTGCTCGTCGCGGCCGGCCTGCTCTCGGCCTCGGCGCTGGGTGACGCCGCCCCCGGCATCGTCGCCGGACACAGCGTCGGCGAGATCACCGCGGCCGCCTTCGCGGGGGTGCTGGACGACATCGCCGCGCTGCGTTTCGTACGGACCCGCGGGCTCGGCATGGCCGAGGCCGCCGCCGTCACGGAGACCGGCATGGCCGCGCTGCTCGGCGGCGAGCCCGAGGCGATCCTGCCGCATCTGGAGCGTCTCGGTCTGACGCCGGCGAATGTGAACGGCGCGGGGCAGATCGTGGCCGCCGGCACCGCGGAGCAGCTCGCCGCGCTGGCCGACGACAAGCCGGAGGGCGTACGCCGGGTCGTCCCGCTGCAGGTCGCCGGAGCCTTCCACACGCACCACATGTCCCCGGCCGTCGCCGAGCTCGGCAAGGCCGCGCAGGACCTGGTCATCTCCGAACCGGTGGTGCCGTACGTCTCGAACGCCGACGGTCAGGTGGTCGGCACCGGCGCCGACATCGTGGCCCGACTGGTCAACCAGGTCTCCAATCCGGTCCGTTGGGACCTGTGCATGGAGACCTTCAAGGAGCTGGGCGCCACCTCGCTCATCGAGGTCTGCCCCGGCGGGACCCTGGTGGGTCTCGCCAAGCGAGCCCTGCCGGGCGTCCGCACGCTGGCGCTGAAGACCCCCGACGACATCGAAGCGGCCCGCACGCTCATCGCCGAGACCCAATCACCTGCCGCTGACGCGGCAGGGGCCTAAGGAGCCCGAGAGAGCATGGCGAAGATCAAGCCCAGCCAGGGCTCCCCGTACGCACGCATCATGGGCGTGGGCGGTTACCGGCCGGTCCGGGTGGTGCCCAACGAGGTGATCCTGGAGACCATCGACTCGTCCGACGAGTGGATCCGCTCGCGTTCCGGCATCGCGACCCGCCACTGGGCCTCCGACGAGGAGACCGTGGCCGCGATGTCGATCGAGGCATCCGGCAAGGCGATCGCCGATGCCGGGATCAGCCCCGACCAGATCGGCGCGGTCGTGGTCTCGACCGTCTCGCACTTCAAGCAGACCCCGGCCATCGCCACCGAGATCGCCCACAAGGTCGGCGCGGGCAAGGCGGCCGCCTTCGACATCTCGGCGGGCTGCGCGGGCTTCGGTTACGGTCTGACGCTCGCCAAGGGCATGGTCGTCGAGGGTTCGGCGGAGTACGTACTCGTCATCGGCGTCGAGCGGCTGAGCGACCTCACCGACCTGGAGGACCGCGCGACGGCTTTCCTGTTCGGTGACGGCGCGGGCGCCGTCGTGGTCGGTCCCTCCCGCGAGCCGCACATAGGGCCCACGGTATGGGGATCCGAGGGCGACAAAGCCGAAACGATCAAGCAGACCACCTCGTGGTCGGAGTACCGGGGCGGCAACGGCCCGGCCAAGTTCCCCGCGATCACCCAGGAAGGCCAAGCGGTGTTCCGCTGGGCCGTGTTCGAGATGGCGAAGGTCGCCCAGCAGGCGCTGGACGCGGCCGGGATCAGCGCGGACGACCTGGACGTCTTCATCCCGCACCAGGCCAACATGCGGATCATCGACTCGATGGTGAAGACTCTCAAGCTGCCGGAGCACGTCACGGTCGCCCGCGACGTCGAGACCACCGGCAACACGTCCGCGGCCTCGATCCCGCTCGCGATGGAACGGCTCCTGGCGACCGGTCAGGCCAAGAGCGGGGACACCGCGCTCGTCATCGGCTTCGGGGCGGGTCTCGTCTACGCCGCGACGGTCGTTACCCTCCCCTAGGGCATACCGTCCTCCAGGGCATTCCGGAGCAATCCGGTTCGTTCGAACACCCCCAGATGTCACCGAGACACTCTGCTACACATCGAAGGAGCGCCATCATGGCCGCCACGCAGGAAGAGATCGTCACCGGTCTCGCCGAGATCGTCAACGAGATCGCCGGTATCCCGGTCGAGGACGTCCAGCTGGACAAGTCCTTCACCGACGACCTGGACGTCGACTCGCTGTCCATGGTCGAGGTCGTCGTCGCCGCCGAAGAGCGCTTCGACGTCAAGATCCCCGACGACGACGTCAAGAACCTCAAGACGGTCGGCGATGCTGCCGACTACATCTCGAAGCACCAGGCCTGACCCAGGCCGCGCGGCTGACACGCCACCCGGCGGTGGCGCCGTGATGCGGAGGGACCGGCTCGCCGGTCCCTCTCAGATCCCTCTACACGTGGAGAAGAAATTCCAGTGAGCCCGACCAATCGCACCGTGGTCGTCACCGGTATCGGCGCAACCACACCGCTGGGTGGCGACAGCGCATCGACCTGGGACGGACTGCTCGCAGGCCGTTCCGGCGTCAAGCCCCTCACCGAAGAGCGTTTTGCCGACCTGCCGGTCCGCATCGCCGCCCCGGTGGCCGTCGACCCGAGCGAGGTCCTGGCCCGTCCGCTCGCCCGCAAGCTGGACCGCTCGGCCCAGTTCGCGGTCATCGCGGCCCGCGAGGCGTGGGCCGACGCGGGGTTCACCGAGAAGGCCGGCGAGGACACCGGCCCCGACGGCACCCCGGTGATCCAGCCCAACCGGCTGGGCACCGTCATTGCTTCCGGCATCGGCGGCATCACCACCCTGCTCGACCAGTACGACGTGCTCAAGGAGAAGGGCGTACGCCGCGTCTCCCCGCACACCGTCCCCATGCTGATGCCCAACGGCCCGTCGGCCAACGTCGGCCTCGAGCTCGGCGCGCAGGCCGGCGTGCACGCGCTGGTCAGCGCATGCGCGTCGGGGGCCGAGGCGGTCGGGTACGCGGTCGAGATGATCCGCTCCGGCCGCGCCGACATCGTCGTCGCCGGCGGCACCGAGGCGACCATTCACCCGCTGCCGATCGCCGCCTTCGCCAACATGATGGCGATGTCCAAGAACAACGACCACCCGGAGCAGGCCTCCCGCCCGTACGACACCGGCCGTGACGGCTTCGTGCTCGGTGAGGGCGCGGGGATCGTGGTCCTGGAGTCGGCCGAGCACGCCGCCGCGCGCGGTGCGAAGGTCTACTGCGAGGTGGTGGGGCAGGGTCTGTCGTCGGACGCCCATCACATCGCCCAGCCCGAGCCGACCGGGCGCGGCATCGCAGCGGCGCTGCGGCACCTGCTCGAGTCGACCGATCTCAAGCCGGCCGAGGTCGTGCACCTCAACGCGCACGCGACGTCCACGCCGCAGGGCGACGTCGCCGAGATCAAGGCGCTCCGTCAGGTGTTCGGCGACGCTCTCGACGGTGTCGCGGTCTCCGCGACGAAGTCGATGACCGGGCATCTGCTCGGTGGCGCCGGCGGTATCGAGACCGTCGCGACGGTGCTTGCGCTGCATCACCGGACGGCTCCGCCCACCATCAACGTCGATGAGCTCGACGGGGAGGTCGACGCGGACGTCGTGCGGGACAAGCCGCGGGCGCTGCCGGAGGGGCCGATCGCGGCCGTCAACAACTCGTTCGGTTTCGGTGGGCACAACGTGGTGCTTGCGTTCCGGTCGGTCTGACCGCGGGGTGGGCACGGGGCTCCGCCCCGGACCCCGCTCCGCAAACGCCGGAGGGGCTTGATTCTGCCCCTCCGGCGTTTTGTTCGTCAGGCCTCGAAGCTGGCGAAGTAGGACGCTGCCATGTCATCGTTTCCGTGGCCCAGGCTCTCCGCCCGCCGGAACCGGTCGCCGCCGGCCGCCGCCACGTCCAGGCGGACGCCGGCCGCGCGGCCGGCCTCGACGATCAGGCGGGCGTCCTTGGCGGCGGTGGTGACCGAGAAGCTCGGGGTGTAGTTCTCGGTGAGGATCGCGTCGGCCTTCAGGTGCAGGTAGCCGCAGTCCAGGGAGCCGCCGCTCACCGCGTCCAGGAAGAGCGCGGGCTCGACGCCCAGGCCGGCTGCCAGCGCCAGGGCCTCGGCGGTGCCGTGGGTCAGGGTGAGGACCCAGCTGTTGCAGACCAGCTTGAGCCGGGTGGCCGCTCCGGTGGCGCCGTCGTCGCCGACCCAGACCGTCTTGCTGCCGAC
This sequence comes from Streptomyces sp. NPDC051322, assembly GCF_040689485.1. Lineage (NCBI taxonomy): Bacteria > Bacillati > Actinomycetota > Actinomycetes > Kitasatosporales > Streptomycetaceae > Streptomyces > Streptomyces sp. NPDC051322. Next base: position 637,495 of record NZ_JBFBAK010000001.1, read on the forward strand.
CGCTTCGAGGACCGGGGCCACCACGTCGCGTACCGATTCGGGGCCGGCGGCCAGCATGGTCAGTTGCCCTTTTTCCGCGGGGGCCTTGGTGCCCAGGACCGGGGCGTCCACGAAGACCAGGCCGTGCGTGCGGGCCAGACCGGCCAGCGGGGTGATGGCCTCGGTGCCGGCGGTGGTGCACTGGAGCCAGACCGCGCCGGGGGGCAGCGACGCCAGAGCGTCGTTCATCGTGTCGAGGACCGCGGCACCGTCGTACAGCATGGTGAGGATTACGTCCGCGTCCTCCACCGCCTCGGCGGGCGTGCCGGTGACCCGGGCACCGACCGCGGCCAGCGGCTCGGCCTTGGACCGGGTGCGGTTCCAGACCCGTACGTCGAGTCCGGCGTGGCAGAGGTTGCGGGCCATCGCGGCGCCCATGATGCCCGTACCGAGGACAGCTACTGAAGTGTGGTCAGCCATGACTCCACCGTAGGACGGGTCAGACGACTTGGTGCAGCCAGCGCACCGGTGCGCCCTCACCCGCGTACCGGAACGGCTCCAGCTCGTCGTCCCACGGCTTTCCCAGCAGCTTGGCGATCTCTGCCTCGAGGTCGCTCTCGCCGCCCAGCGACCGGGTGAGCGCGGCCCGCAGCCGGTCCTCGGGGACCAGGATGTCGCCGTGGATGCCGGTGACCGCGTGGAAGATGCCGAGTTCCGGTGTGGCGCTGTAGCGCTCGCCCTCCGCGGCGGGGCACGGCTCGGACGTCACCTCGAAGCGCAGCAGGTTCCAGCCGCGCAGCGCCGAGGCGAGTTTCGACGCGGTGCCCGATTCGCCCTTCCAGGAGAACTCCGCTCTCCAGGTGCCGGGTGAGGCGGGCTGTCTGACCCAGTCGAGATTCACCCGCACGCCGAGAACGCCCGCCACCGCCCATTCGATGTGCGGGCACAGCGCGCGCGGCGCGGAGTGCACGTAAAGAACTCCACGTGTCGTCACCGGGACCTCCAGTGCGGTTCGAGGTTCGCTTTCCCCAGCGGCCACTCGCCCGTTCCGCCCCGGGGTGCAACAGTAAACAGCATCGGGGTTAATCTCCTGAAAAGGGACACTATGTGACGGGATGTATTTTTTCGAGAATGCAGGTACTCAGGAGCGTAGGGGCTCCGGGACGTCGGAGCTTCGGAGCTGTGGGTGAGTGAAGTTGTCACTGGTTCAACGGGAAAAAGCTACCGCGCGGCGGCCCCGGAGGTGTGCCGTACTGTCGGTCCGGGGGCCGTTGGACACAGAGCTTTCACTCGGCAGGACACCAGGGTCCGCCACTTGGAGGGGCCGGCGCATGCGGGGAACCGGCCGGAACCGGCGCAGCCGCTCCGCCGTCGCGGGTGCGACGGCGGGGCTGCTCGTCCTGCTCGGCGCGCAGGCCGGCTGTGACGCTTCGGGCGGCGCTGCCGGGGCCGGCCCGCAGTACCGTCACCCGTCTGCCGCACCCACTCCGACCTGGGACACCGGCCCCGATTCGGTGGCTGCGGTGGGTGATTCCATCACCCGCGGTTTCGACGCCTGCACGGTCCTTTCGGACTGTCCCTCGGTGTCCTGGTCGACCGGCAAGGACCCCGCGGTGCGCAGTCTCGCCGTCCGGCTCGGCGCGGACAAGAGCTGGAACGACGCGCGCACCGGGGCCCGAATGGCCGATGTGCCCGGCCAGATCGACGCGGCAGCCGCACATCGGCCCGAATTGGTGACGGTCATGGCAGGCGCCAATGACGCCTGCCGGGACTCGGTTTCGCACATGACACCGGTGGATGAATTCCGAACATCGTTTGAGACGGTGCTGAAACGATTGTTCAGCAGGCTGCCCAGAACCGAGGTGTACGTGTCGAGCGTGCCGGACCTGAAGCGGCTCTGGTCGCAGGGGCGCGGCAACCCGCTGGGCAAGCAGATCTGGAAGCTGGGACTCTGCGCGTCGATGCTGCGGGACGCCGATGCGATGGATCCGGCCGCCGTGCGGCGGCGCGCCACCGTGCTGGACCGGGTCGTCGCCTACAACAAGGTGCTCAAGGACGTCTGCGCCGACTACCGGCACTGCAGGTACGACGGCGGGGCGGTCTTCGACTACCGGTTCACCGGCGGCCAGCTGAGCCACTGGGACTGGTTCCACCCCAGCAAGGACGGCCAGCGGCGGCTGGCGGAGATCGCCTACCGCAATGTCACGGCCGATCGGCCTCCGGCGTAGGGTCACGATCATGAGCAGCGCGCATCCGGAGCCCTTCGGCCGTCTCGCAGACGGCACCCCTGTCCACCGCTGGACCCTGGAGCGGGGTGGCACGCGGGTGCGCGTCCTCACGTACGGCGGAATCGTGCAGTCGGTGGAGGTGCCCGACCGTGCGGGCGTGCCGGCCGGTGTGGCGCTGGGCTTCCCCGACCTGGCCGGTTATCTGGCCTGCCCGGGTCCGTACTTCGGCGCGCTGGTCGGCCGGTACGCGAACCGGATCGCCGGCGGCCGCTTCACCCTCGACGGGCGGACGTATCAGCTGGCCCGCAACAACCCGCCCAACAGCCTGCACGGCGGTGACCGGGGTTTCGACAAGCACGTCTGGGACGCGGAGCCCGTCGGCGCGCACGGGGTGCGGCTCTCCCGCGTCAGCCCGGACGGTGAGGAGGGCTTCCCGGGCCGGCTGTCCGTCTCGGCGACCTACAGCCTGGACGACAGCGGGGCTCTGCGGATCGCCTACGAGGCGACCACCGACGCCCCGACCGTCGTCAACCTGACCAACCACACGTACTGGAACCTGGCCGGTGTCGGCTCCGGCAGCGCGGCCGGCCACGAGCTGCGGATCAGCGCTTCGCGGCTGACGCCGGTGGACGACGACCTCATCCCGACCGGGGAGTTCGCCCCCGTCGCCGGTACTCGCTTCGACTTCCGCGAGCCGCGGAAGGTGGGTACGGGGTACGACCACAACTTCGTACTCGACGGGCCGGACGCGGCCGAGTTGCATGACCCCGGCTCGGGCCGGGTGCTGACCGTCACCACCACCGAGCCGGGGGTCCAGCTGTACACCGGCGACCATCTCGGCGATGGGCCGTTCGGGCCCGGTGACGGTGTCGCGCTGGAGACGCAGAACTTTCCGGACGCGCCCAATCGGGCGGCGTTTCCGAGTGCGGTGGTGCGGGCGGGGGGCGGTTATGCGTCGGAGACGGTGTACGGGTTCGCGGTGCGGTAGCGGGTGGTTTTCGGGGCTCTGCCCCGGACCCCGCGCCTCAAGCGCCGGAGGGGCTTGATTGCGCGCTCGCTTCAGGTTCCTGGGAGGACACCACAGACTCGCCCAGTAGTTCGCGGGACATGAGGGTCGCGCCGGCCACCGCGCCCGGCATGAGGAAGATGGCGACGACCGGTACGACGAAGGCCAGCGCCAGCGGCACGCCGAAGCCGAGTACCAGCAGTCGGCGGCCCTTCAGCAGTGCCAGTCGCTCCCGGAACTCGAGGCGGCGGCGCTGCAGCGCCACCGCCGTGAGCTCCTCGGAGAGGAAGAAACCGGTGACGCAGAAACCGATCGCGGGGACGACGGTCTGGCCGACGGCCGGGATGAAGCCCGCCGCGAAGAGCAGGATTCCGTAGCACGTGACCCGCAGCAGGATGCGGAGGCTGTCGCGTGCGGAGATCCACAGTTCCCGCCAGAGCGGCAGGCCCGAGCGGTGGACCTCGCCGCCCTCCGATTCCTCGACCCGTTCGGAGAGCGTCTCGTAGAACGGCTGGCCCACCAGCAGCGTCATCGCTGTGAAGGAGACGACGGCGAGCAGCAGGGCCAGCGCCCAGAGCAGCACGGTCAGGGCGCCGCGGAAGAAGGCCGACCAGGGCGAACTCCAGTCGTCGGCGAAGGGGGTAGCCCACGCGGCCGCGTCGTCCGCCCAGAAGGCGAGCGCGACCAGCGCGGCCACGTAGAGCACCAGGGTGATGAGTCCGGGCAGCAGCCCGAAGCCGTACTGCCTGCCGTGCCGGCCGACCCAGCGCTGGCCCTGCACCAGATAACCGAAGCCCGCCCCGAGATCCCCCATGCGCCTATCTTCGCAGGGAATCCCGGTGTCCACGCTGGGCGGGAATGCCATCCCTGGTCGCGAGGCACGGGTCGTCTCGAATCGCCGTGTTGTCAGTGGCCCGCATTAGGGTGGTCACAGCGATCTGAGGGGGTGAGCTGGGTTGATCCGTGCGTACAAGTTTCTGTTACGGCCCACCGTGGCCCAGACGATCGCGCTCGGTGAGATGCTGCGGGATCACTGCTCGCTGTACAACGGGGCGTTGCAGGAACGCCGGGATGCCTACCGGCACCCTTCGAAGACCACCCTGCGGTACAGGGAGCAGTCCGCTCAACTGAGGGAGATCCGGGCGTTCGACCCGGAACGCCAGGGCCGGTGGTCGTTCTCCTCTCAGCAGTCCACACTGCGTCGCCTGGACAAGGCGTTCGCCGCGTTCTTCCGCCGGGTCAAAGCCGGTGAAACCCCTGGCTATCCGCGGTTTCGCGGGGTGAGCTGGTTCGACACGGTCGAGTTCCCCAAGGACGGGGACGGCTGCCGGTTCATCAGCACACCCCACGACCCGGTCATTCGGGTCCGGCTCCAGGGTGTCGGGCACATCAAGGTCAACCAGCACCGCCCGGTCGTTGGCAAGATCAAGACCGTGAGTGTCAAGCGCGAAGGCCGCAAGTGGTTCGTGGTGCTGAGCGTCGAGCAGGAACAGCCGGAGCCGCTGCCCCCGACCGGGTCCGTGGTCGGTATCGACCTGGGCATCACCCATTTCCTCACCGACTCCAACGGCCACCACATCCTCAATCCCCGCCACGCCCGCACGGCCGCCGCCAGGCTGGACACCGCGCAGCGGGCCCTGTCCCGGTTCCCCCGGTGTAAGGCCAACGACCGCACCCGGAACCACCAGCGGGCGGTGGACAAGGTCGGCGTCCTGCACGGCAGGGTGCGCCGTCAGCGCCTCGACCACGCCCACAAGACCGCACTTGATCTGGTCCGCCAGCACGACCTGATCGCGCACGAAGACCTGAAGGTCCGCAACATGAGCCGGGCCCCCGCACCGAAGCCCGACCCCGAGAAGGCGGGTGCGTTCCTGCCCAACGGGGCCGCCGCGAAGGCCGGACTCAATCGGTCGATCCATGATGCCGGGTGGGGGGTGTTCCTGAGCATCCTGCACGCCAAGGCTGAAAGCGCCGGACGGGAAGTGATCGCCGTGGACCCCCGCAATACCTCCCGCAGGTGCCCCGCATGCGGGCACACCGCGAAGGAGAACCGGCCCACCCAGGAAAAGTTCCACTGCGGCGCCTGCGGCCACACCGCACACGCCGACACCGTCGGAGCCACCAACGTTCTACGGGCCGGGCTGGTCCGTCGCAACGCCAACACGGCATAGCGAGAAGCCCCCGGCTTCAGCCGGGGGAGGAGTCACGAAGCTGCGGTTGTTGACAACAACAACGAGTTCGGCCTGGGCCCTCTTCGAATGCCCACTGCTGGGCGGCGGGGCCGGGGAGCGCTGCGGAGGTGGCGGCCGCCGGGGGACGCTCGCGGCGCGGGCGCTGCCGAGCGCGTAGGCGAACGGCGCGGCGCTCGCCGCGGCGATGAGCGTGCGACGGCTGATGTGCGTCATGGACTGGCGCTCCTCGAGCTCGATGGGCATGTTCCCGGATCGTTCGATACTTCGGACACTCTTCGATATTTCGACCGGTGGGAGCATGCCGCCTTGCACGCCACCCCGTCAACACCCGCAACACGCCCACGACAAGTCGTCGAAATCGGGGTGGACAGAGGCATTGACGTTGAATGCATCACGCGATTACGGTCACGCCAGGATTTCGAACGTAAGCCGAGATATCGAACGCCGACATACCGAACAACCACGGACAACCCCCGGGGGCACCTGCCTTGCGAATCACCGGAATCACCACCCACGTCGTCGGGACGCCCTGGCGCAACCTGACCCATGTCCAGGTCCACACCGACGAAGGCCTCACCGGTGTCGGTGAGACCCGCATGCTCGGGCACACCGACGCACTGATCGGCTACCTGCGCGAGGCCGAGGTCAACCACATCGCGGGCTCCAACCCGTTCGCGGTGGAGGACCTGGTCAAGCGGATGAAGTACGGCGACTACGGGCGGGCCGGCGAGATCGTCATGTCCGGCATCGCCGTCGTCGAGATGGCCTGCTGGGACATCAAGGGCAAGGCCCTCGGCGTCCCGGTCTGGCAGCTGCTCGGCGGCAAGGTCACCGACCGGGTCAAGGCGTATGCGAACGGCTGGTACACCACCGAGCGCACGCCCGAGGCCTACCACAAGGCGGCCCGCGCGGTGATGGAGCGCGGCTACCGCGCCCTGAAGATCGACCCGTTCGGCACCGGGCACTTCGAGCTGGACCAGCAACAGACGAACTACTCGATCTCGCTGATCGAGGCGGTGCGCGACGCGATCGGCCCCGACTCCGAGCTGATGCTGGAGATGCACGGCCGGTTCTCGCCGTCCACCGCGGTGCGCCTGGCCCGCGAGCTCGCCCCCTTCAAGCCCGCCTGGCTGGAGGAGCCGGTGCCGCCGGAAAACCTCAAGGCGCTGCAGAAGGTCGCCGCCAAGGTGGACACTCCGCTGGCGACCGGCGAGCGCATTCACGACCGCATCGAGTTCCGTGAGCTCTTCGAGTCGCAGGCCGTCGACATCATCCAGCCGGATGTGGGCCACATCGGCGGCATCCTGGAGACCAGGAAGCTCGCCGCGACCGCCGAGACGCACTACATGCTGGTCGCCCCGCACAACGTGGGCGGGCCGGTGCTGACCGCGGCCAGCCTGCAAGTGGCGGGCTGCACCCCGAACTTCAAGATCCTCGAGCACTTCAACGACTTCGCCGACGCGGAAATCAAGAAGGTCGTGAAGGGCGCGCCGCAGGTGGTGGACGGCTACTTCGAGCTGTCGCACGAACCGGGCCTCGGCGTCGAGCTCGATGTGGACGCGGCCGCCGAATTCCCCCAGCAGCAGGCCCGGTTCGACCTGTGGGCGGACGGCTGGGAGAAGCGCGCCCCCAAGGCCACCGAGTGAGCGCGAGCCGCGCCGTCGTCGTCGACGCTCCGGGGGCGCACCGCCTGGTCAGCGGTCCGCCTCCGGAGCCGGGACCCGGCGAGGTGCTCGTCCGGGTCGCCGCGGCCGGCATCTGCATGAGCGACCGTGAGGTGTACGACGGCCACCGCGACCCCGGGTACGTCCGCTACCCCGTCGTCCCCGGCCACGAGTGGGCCGGGACCATCGAGGCGGTCGGTGCCGAGGTGGACTCCTCCCTGGTAGGACGCTCCACCGTCGCCGAGGGCTTCCGGTTCTGCGGGACCTGCGAGCGGTGCCGGAACGGCGAGACCTCGCTGTGCGTCGCCGGATACGCGGAGACCGGTTTCACCTGCCCCGGCGCCTTCGCCGACCATCTGGTCGTGCCGGCCCGGCTTTTGCACCTGCTGGCCGACGGCGCGGACCTGCGGGCCGCGGCGTTGCTGGAGCCGGCGGCCGTGGTGGCCGCGGCGGTGCGCGCCGCACGCCCCGAGCCCGGCGAGCGGATCGCCGTGGTCGGTGCGGGCACCCTGGGACTGCTCGCCGCGCAACTGCTCGCCGCCACCTCGCCCGCGGAGCTGACCGTGATCGACCCGCGCGGCGAACGGGCCGCGCAGGCACTGGAGTTCGGCGCCACCGAGGCCCGCACACCGGCCGAGTCGGCGGCGGAACGCGGCCGCTACGACCTGGTCGTCGAGACGGCCGGCGCGCCCGGCACCGCCGCCGACTCCTGCCTGCTGGCGCGGCGCGGCGGCCAGGTGGTGCTCACCGGGATGTTCACCCCGGGAGCCGCCGGTATCGATCCGGTGCATCTGTCGCTGAGCCAGCTCACCGTGCGGAGCATCTTCGGGGCGCCGAGTGCCGCCTGGGCCTTCGCGGTCCGGGCGTTCACCGCGGGGATTCTCGACCCCGGCCCGCTGATCACCCACGAGTTCCCGCTCGAGCGGTATGCCGATGCCGTCGCCCTCGTCGGGGGCGGGGATCCGAAGACGGGGAAGGTGCTGCTGCGGCCATGACACGTACTCCGGGCCGCACCGCCCCACGCCGTTGGATTCGAACCTCGTCCGACATATCGAACGTCTCACCGAGTATGCAAGGAACCTGCCTGTGATCGACGCATCAGCCACCACTCCCCGCCGCCCCGGCGAACAGGCCCTCGCCGCACTCGGCCTCGACGCGCCCGCGCTCCAGCCGGCCGACGCGTCCACCGCGCGCTTCCCCGACGGCGGCAGCTGGCGCACCGAAGTCCCCTCCGTCGAGGGGCCGGAGGCGCTCAATGTCGTACTGAAGGAGTCCTCGCGGCTCGATGTGCCCATCCACCGCATCAGCCAGGGCAGCGGCGTCTGGATGCTCTCGGACACCGAGATCACCGACATGGTCGGGGCCTGCGCCGAGCGCGACATCGAACTGTGCCTGTTCACCGGCCCGCGCGGCACCTGGGACATCGGTGCGTCCACCCGTACGGACTCCGGCGGCGGCGGGCTGCGCGCCCGCGGGCACGACGCGCTGGCGGGTTCGCTGGAGGACGCGGTGCGCGCCACCGAGCTGGGCGTGAAGTGCCTGCTGGTCGCGGACGAAGGGGTGCTCTGGTCGCTGCACCGGCTGCGCGCCGCCGGGGGCCTCCCGGCCGACACCACCTTCAAGGTCTCGGCGCTCGTCGGCCCGGTCAACCCGGCCTCGTTCGCCGTGTTCGAGCAGCTCGGCGCCGACTCCATCAACATCCCGTCGGACCTCACCCTCGCCCACTTCACCGAGATCCGGCGGGTCTCCGCCGCTCCGATGGACCTCTACATCGAGGCGCCCGACGATCTCGGCGGCTATGTGCGGATGTACGAGGCCGCCGAGCTGATCCGGCGCGGCGCCCCGATCTATCTGAAGTTCGGTCTCTCCAAGTCGCCCGGCATCTACCCGTACGGCGCCCAGTTGCGCGAGCACACGCTCAACACCGCCCGCGAGCGGGTGCGCCGCGGCCGGCTCGCCCTCGATCTGCTCGCCCGGCACGGCGCGGACGGCGGGATGTCCCCGCTCGGTTCCCGGCTGCCCGGCACCCTCAACCGTTTCAGCGTCTCCACCTCCCCCGAGAAGGACTGATGACCGCCATGCGACACTCACGCCGCACCGCAATGACCCTCGTCGCCGGATCCCTGGTCCTCGCTCTCGCCGCCTGCGGCCAGAGCAGCTCCGGGGGCAGCAAGGAGACCAAGACCGGCGGCAAGGGCTCCACCATCGGCATCGCCATGCCGACGAAGTCGTCGGAGCGCTGGATAAACGACGGCAACAACATGGTCAAGCAGTTCAAGGCGCTGGGCTACAAGACCGATCTGCAGTACGGCGAGGACGACGTCGACCACCAGGTCTCGCAGATCGAGAACATGATCACCAAGGGTGTGGATGTCCTGGTGGTCGCGGCCATCGACGGCAAGGCCCTGTCCGATGTGCTGCAGCAGGCCGCCGACCAGCACATCAAGGTGATCTCCTACGACCGGCTGATCCTCGGCACCCCGAACGTCGACTACTACGCGTCCTTCGACAACGAGAAGGTCGGCGTACTCCAGGCCACGTACATCATCGACAAGCTGGGTCTCAAGAGCGGCGCCAAGAAGGGCCCGTTCAACATCGAGTTGTTCGCCGGCTCGCCCGACGACAACAACACGCGCTACTTCTGGGACGGCGCGATGAAGACCCTCAAGCCGTACCTCGACAAGAAGGAGCTGGTGGTCCGCTCCAAGCAGACCAAGCTCGACCAGGCCACCACCCTGCGCTGGGACGGTGCCACCGCGCAGAAGCGGATGGACGACCTGCTGACCAAGGCGTACTCGTCGGCCAACGTCGACGCGGTGCTCTCCCCGTACGACGGCATCTCGATCGGTGTTCTCTCGTCGCTGAAGTCGGACGGATACGGAACCGCCGCCAAGCCCTACCCGATCGTCACCGGGCAGGACGGCGAGGTCGCATCGGTGAAGTCGATCATCGCGGGCCAGCAGACGCAGACCGTCTACAAGGACACCAGGGCGCTCGCCAAGCAGGCCGTGCAGATGGCCGACGCCATGCTGAACAACAAGAAGGTCGAGGTCAACGACACGACGACCTACAACAACGGCAAGAAGGTCGTCCCCTCGTATCTCCTGAAGCCGGTCAGCGTGGACAAGTCCAACTACAAGGCGGAGATGGTGGACTCCGGCTACATCAAGGCGAGTGACCTGAAGTGAGCAACAGCACGCCGGTGCTGGAGATGCGCTCGATCGTGAAGACGTTCCCCGGCGTTCGGGCGCTCTCCGATGTATCGCTATCCGTCGCCGAGGGCGAGGTGCACGCCATCTGCGGTGAGAACGGGGCGGGCAAGTCGACCCTGATGAAGGTGCTCAGCGGGGTTCATCCGCACGGGAGTTACGAGGGCGACATCCTCTTCCAGGGAGAGGACTGCGCCTTCAAGGACATCCGGGCCAGTGAGGCGCGCGGAATCGTCATCATCCACCAGGAACTGGCGCTCATCCCGTTTCTCTCGATCGCCGAGAACATCTTCCTGGGCAACGAGCACGCCAACCGCGGGGTCATCAGCTGGAACGAGACGCTGCGGCACGCGGCGCAGCTGCTGAAGCGGGTCGGGCTGACCGAGCACCCGCAGACCCGGGTCGCGGACATCGGGGTCGGCAAGCAACAGCTCGTGGAGATCGCCAAGGCGCTCTCCAAGGAGGTGAAGCTGCTGATCCTGGACGAGCCGACGGCTGCCCTGAACGACGAGGACAGTGCCAAACTCCTGGATCTGATCCTGGAGCTGAAGGCACAGGGCATCACCTCGATCATCATCTCGCACAAGCTCAACGAGATCTCCGCGGTCGCCGACTCCGTCACGATCATCCGCGACGGCCGGACCATCGAGACCCTCGATGTGAAGGCTCCCGAGATGACCGAGGACCGGATCATCCGCGGCATGGTCGGCCGCGACCTCGACCACCGTTTCCCCGAACGGACCGCCTACCAGGGCGATCCGGGCGCGCACCCCGCACTCGAGGTGCGGAACTGGACCGTCCACCATCCGATCGACCAGCAGCGCAAGGTGGTCGACCACGTCTCCCTGCATGTCGGGCGGGGCGAGATCGTGGGCATCGCCGGCCTCATGGGGGCCGGCCGGACCGAACTGGCGATGAGCGTCTTCGGGCGTTCGTACGGCCGGAACATCAGCGGCACCGTCCACAAGGACGGCAAGGAGATCCGAACCAGGACGGTCCCCGAGGCGGTCGACCACGGCATCGCCTACGTCACCGAGGACCGTAAGCACTACGGCCTCAACCTCATCGACACCATCAGCCGCAACATCACCATGAGTGCGCTGGCGAAGGTGTCGAAACGCGGCGTGGTGGACGAGCACGAGGAGACCCGGGTCGCCGAGTCGTACCGCACGTCCATGAACATCAAGACCCCGACCGTCTTCGAACAGGTCGGCCGGCTCTCCGGCGGCAACCAGCAGAAGGTCGTCCTCAGCAAGTGGATCTTCGCGGGGCCCGAAGTGCTGATCCTCGACGAGCCGACCCGCGGTATCGACGTCGGCGCCAAGTACGAGATCTACACCGTGATCGACCAGCTCGCCGCCGAGGGCAAGGCCGTCGTCTTCATCTCGTCCGAACTTCCCGAACTGCTCGGCATGTGCGACCGCATCTACACCATGGCGGCCGGCCGGCTCACCGGTGAGGTCGCACGGGCGGAAGCGACCCAGGAAGTGCTGATGCGCCACATGACCATGAACAAGAGGTAGCTGCCATGGGTCCGGTCACCACCGAAACCCCGAAGAACGCCGCTCCGGCGCCCGAGTCCCCGCGGTCCGCCGCCGGAGCACTCCTGATGGACGCCGTGCGGCGCAACATGCGCCAGTACGGGATGCTGATCGCGCTCGCGCTCATCGTCGTGCTGTTCCAGATATGGACCGACGGCGTCCTGCTCAAGCCCAACAACGTCACCAACCTGGTCCTCCAGAACAGCTACATCCTGGTGCTGGCCATCGGCATGATGATCGTCATCATCGCCGGTCACATCGACCTCTCGGTCGGATCGCTGGCCGCCTTCGTCTCCGCCGCCTGCGCCGTGATGATGGTCGAGCACAAGGTGCCCTGGGTACTGGCCCTGGTCATCGCGCTGATCATCGGCGCGGCCGCGGGCGCCTGGCAGGGCTTCTGGATCGCCTATGTGGGCATCCCGTCCTTCATCGTCACCCTCGCCGGAATGCTGATCTTCCGGGGTGCTACCCAGATCCTGCTGGGCTCCCGCTCGCTGGGCCCCTTCCCCGACGGCTTCCAGAAGATCTCGACCGGCTACCTGCCGTCCGTCGGCCCGAACACGAACTACCACAACCTCACCCTGCTGATGGGTGTGGCACTGATCGCCGTGGTCCTGATCCAGGAACTCCGCTCGCGCCGCCGCGAGAAGGAGTACGAGCTGGACGTCCTGCCCAAGGGCCTGTTCATCACCAAGTGCGTGGCGATGATCGCCGCGATCGTGGCCTTCACCATGACCCTGGCCAGCTACCGGGGTGTCCCGATCGTGCTGCTGGTGCTGGCGGCCCTGCTCATCGGGCTCGGTTTCGTGATGCGCAACGCGGTCGTCGGCCGCCATGTGTACGCGCTCGGCGGCAACCAGCCGGCGGCCAAGCTGTCCGGTGTCAAGGACAAGCGGATCACCTTCCTGGTCTTCGTGAACATGGGTGTCCTGGCGGCGCTCGCCGGGGTGGTCTTCGCGGCCCGGCTGAACGCGGGAACCCCCAACGCGGGTGTGAACTTCGAACTCGAGGCGATCGCCGCCTCGTTCATCGGCGGCGCCTCGATGAGCGGCGGCGTCGGCACGGTGTTCGGCGCGATCATCGGCGGTCTGGTCCTGGGCGTGCTGAACAACGGCATGTCCCTGGTGGGCGTCGGCAGCGACTATCAGCAGGTCATCAAGGGGCTGGTGCTCCTGGCCGCGGTCGGCTTCGACGTCTACAACAAGCGCAAGGTCGGTTCGTAGGTCCTGCGCGTCACGCACGACCCCGTAGGTCTCTTTCGTACGACTCTCTCCGAGGAGCTGCACGCATGCTGAACCCTGCACAGAAGCCGAGCAGACGCACCGTGATGGCCGCGGCAGCGGCGGCCGGGCTGGCCGCCACCACGTCGATCGGCAGCGCTCACGCCGCCGAGGGCCACACCTCGTGGGCATCGTCGAGCCCGTCGAAGAAGTTCTTCGGCACCCTGGCGGACGGCACCAAGGTCGACGTGTGGACCGTCGCCAACGGCGGCACCCGCCTCCAGGTCCTCTCCTACGGCGGGATCATCCACTCGCTGGAGGTCCCGGACCGCCGGGGGCGCACGGCCAACATCGCCCTCGGCTTCGACAACCTCGCGGACTACGTCGCCAAGAGCCCGTATTTCGGCGGGCTCATCGGGCGGTACGGCAACCGCATCGCCCGCGGCAGGTTCACCCTGGACGGCGTCACGTACCAGGTGCCGGTGAACGACGGGGTGAACAGCCTGCACGGTGGCACCAAGGGCTTCGACAAGCAGATGTGGCACGTCGAACCGTTCGACCGGCAGGGGGACCGCGGTCTGGTGCTGTCCCGGATCTCTCCGGACGGCGAGATGGGCTACCCGGGCACCCTCAAGGTCCAGGTCACCTACACGCTGACCCGGCGCGGCGAATGGCGGATCGACTACGAGGCGACGACCGACCGGGCGACCGTCGTCAACCTGACCAGCCACACCTATTTCAACCTGTCCGGTGAGGGCAGCGGGTCCGTCTACGACCACACCCTGCAGCTGGCCGCCGCCCGCTACACCCCGGTCGACTCCGGGCTCATCCCGACCGGCGCCCTGCCCCATGTGTCCGGCACCCCCTTCGACTTCCGCCGGGCGAAGGCGATCGGGAGGGACATCCGGGAGGCCGACGACCAACTGGTGTACGGCAAGGGATTCGACCACAACTGGGCGCTCGACAAGGGCATCACGGCCCGCCCCGAGCACGCGCTGACGCTGACCGACCCGGCGTCCGGCCGGGTCATGAAGACGTACACGACCGAGCCGGGCCTGCAGTTCTACTCCGGGAACCAACTGGACGGCACCCTCGCGGGCACCTCGGGGAAGCTCTACCGCCAGGGTGACGCACTCGCCCTGGAGACCCAGCACTACCCGGACTCCCCCAACGAGCCGTCCTTCCCGAGCACGGTGCTCCGCCCGGGGCAGACCTACCGCACCACCACCGTCCACGCGTTCTCGACCCGCTGACGGACCTCCCCCGGGAGGGTACTGAACCGCTGTGCCCCGCAGGCGCCCTGATCCCCTGCGGGGCACAGCACTGTCCGGAACTCCGGCCGGCTCACGCGGAGTGCTGCGCCGCCAGGGCGAGCAGCTCGTCGACCGACCAGTGGTCCAGCGCGTTGCGGCCGTACTTCACGGCCAGCAGGGTGCCGTCCGCGCCGATCAGGAAGTCCGCGGGGAGGCCGAGGACGCTCTCGTGCTCGGTGGGGTACGAGGGACGGCCGGCCCGGTTGCCGCGCAGGCCGTCGGGCCGGCGGCCAGCAGCTCGTCGTGCCGGACGGCGATGGAGAGTCGCCCGGTGCGCAGCGGTGCGAGGTGTCTGCTGCGAACCGGGCCGACGGGGTGCTTTTCGGTGTTCTTGTCGTCTTCACGCACCCTGAGAGTGCGCCACGGGCCCGAGTGTGACATCGGGTGCGGGCCCGATGCGGGTCAGGCCAGCCTGATGACGTTCCAGGAAAGCGGCTCCAGCGTGGTGACCAGCGAACCGTCACGCACCGACGTCGTTCCCTCCGCAGCCGGGTGCGGGGCGACGCGCTCCGGGTCGGTGAGGGTGTTGCGGGCGTCGGGATCGGCGTCGGCCAGCACGCTGTGCTCGACCAACGAGCCGACGGAGGTGCCCCGCAGATCCACGGTGAGCGGCAGCGCCTCGGTCCGGCTCCGGTTGACCGCGAACACGGTGACCGTGCCGTCGTCGGCCTGCACGGCCGTCGCGTGCAGCAGGTCCACGTCGCCGTAGCGCTGCGTCGGGTACGTGGGCGAGTCCACCCGTACGTCGAGGACCGTGCCCCGGCCGTACCGGGAAGCCTGGGCGAAGGGGAAGAAGGTGGTCTGCCGCCAGGCGGGGCCGCCCGGCTCGGTCATGATCGGCGCGATCACGTTGACCAGCTGGGCCAGACAGGCCACGGTGACCCGGTCCGCGTGGCGCAGCAGCGCGATCAGCAGCGAGCCGAAGACCACCGCGTCGGTGACCGTGTAGAGGTCCTCGAGGAGCCGCGGCGCCTCCACCCACTCCTCGGGCGGCTTGCTCTCGGCGCGGGTCTGGTACCAGACGTTCCACTCGTCGAAGGACAGGTTGATCTTCTTCTTCGACTTCAGCCGGGCGCCCACGTGGTCGCAGGTCGCCACCACGTTCTCGATGAAGGACTCCATGTCGACGGCGGAGGCCAGGAAGGAGTCGCGGTCGCCGTCGTGCTCCTCGTAGTAGGCGTGCAGCGAGATGTAGTCGACGAGGTCGTAGCTCTCGGCGAGTACGGTCGCCTCCCAGACGGCGAAGGTCTGCATGCCCTGTCCGGACGAGCCGCAGGCGACGAGCTCGACGGACGGGTCCAGCTGCCGCATGGCGCGGGCGGTCTCGGCGGCGAGCCTGCCGTACTCCTCGGCGGTCTTGTGGCCGGTCTGCCAGGGGCCGTCCATCTCGTTGCCCAGGCACCACAGCTTGATGCCGAAGGGCTCCTTGTCGCCGTGCGACACCCGCAGGTCGGAGAGTGCGGTGCCGGACGGGTGGTTGGCGTACTCCTGGAGCTCGAGTGCTTCGGCGACACCGCGGGTGCCGAGGTTGAGCGCCATCATCGGCTCGGCGTGCGAACCCACCTTCTTCAGGAAGGCGTGGAACTCGGAGAGGCCGAACCGGTTGGTCTCGGTGGAGTGCCAGGCCAGGTCGAGCCGGCGCGGGCGGTCCTCCACGGGGCCGACGGAGTCCTCCCACTTGAAGCCGGAGACGAAGTTCCCGCCGGGGTAACGGATCGCGGTGGCTCCCAGCTCACGGACCAGAGCGAGCACATCGGTACGCAGTCCGTCCTCGTCGGCCGCGGGGTGCCCCGGCTCGTGGATCCCGGTGTAGACACAGCGGCCGAGGTGCTCGACGAAGGACCCGAAGAGCCGCGGATCGACCTCGCCCACGGCGAAGGCGGGGTCGAGGGCGAAGCGGGAGGTGCGGAGGGACATGCAAACTGCCTTTCGCTACTGGCCGGCGAGGCCCGTGTGGGCCACACCGCTGACGATCTGACGCTGGAAGAAGATGAAGACGATGATCAGTGGCAGGCCGGCGATCAGCCCGCCCGCCATCAGCTGCGCCCACTGGAAGCCGAAGGCGTTCTGCACGGTCGCGATGCCGTTGGGCATCGTCATCAGGTCCGGGTTGGACGTCACCATGTACGGCCAGAGGAAGTTGTTCCAGGACGCGATGAAGGTGAAGATCCCGACCGCGGAGAGCGAGGGGCGGGAGAGCGGCAGCACGATGGTGAAGAAGACCCGCCAGCGTCCCGCGCCGTCGATGAACGCGGCCTCCTCCAGTTCGCGCGGAATGCCCTGGAAGAACTTGTAGAGGATGTAGACCATCGCGGCCGGAGCGCACTGCGGGAGGATCATGCCCCAGTAGGTGTCGACCATCCCCATGGACTGGACGGTGGTGAAGAGCGGGATGCCGAGGACCGCCGGTGACACCATCAGACCGGCCATGGTGAGCCCGAGCAGCGCCTTCTTGCCGCGGAACTCGGTACGCGCGAAGCCGTATCCGGCCAGCGCGGAGACCAGTAGCACGATGAAGGTGACGCAGACCGAGACGATGACGGAGTTGACGAACCAGTTGGGGATGTTCCCGGCATCGAAGACGTTCCGCCAGCCCTGCACCGTCCAGTGGTGCGGCAGCCAGTGAACGGGCAGGGTGACCGCCTCGGTCTCGGACTTGAGCGAGGTGACCAGCGCCCAGGCCAGCGGCGCCATCCAGACCGCGGAGACCAGCACACCGACCGCGGTGAGCACGGCCTGACCGACCGTCCACGGCCTGCGGTCCTTGGCGCTGCGGTTCTTGATGCTGCGGTTCTTGGGCATGGTGGCAGTGCTCATCGCACGCCCTCCTCACGCTTGCGCAGCAGCCACATACGCCCCAGGGCGATCACTGCGATGATCAGGAACAGGATGAAGGAGATCGCGGACGCGTAGCCCACCCGGTAACTGGTGAAGCCCTGCTCCAGCGTGTACTGCACGAAGGTTCTGGTCGACTCCTCCGGCCCCGGCCCGAACTGGTAGAGGATCACGGCCTGGTCGAAGAGCTGGAGCGAGGCGAGGATCTGCAGCACCACGATGAGTCCGGTGATGTTGCGCAGCATCGGCAGGGTGATGTGCAGGGTGCGCCGCCAGGCGTTCGCGCCGTCCAGTTCGGCGGCCTCGTAGAGGTGCTGCGGGATGTTCTGCAGGGCCGCCAGATAGAGCAGGAAGCTGAAGCCGACCGTCCACCACAGGGTGCAGATGACGATGGCGAGCATCGCGGTGGACTTCTGGGTGAGCCAGGGCGTCTGGAGGCCGAGAACGTGGTTGACCATGCCGGTGGCCGGCTGGAAGAGCCACCACCAGAGGTTGCCGACGACCGCCGACGGGAGCAGGAACGGGGCGAAGAAGCACAGCCGCCAAAGCCACTTGGCGCGTTCGATGTGGTGCGCGAGCATCGCCAGCAGAAAGGCGAGGACCACGATGCAGGGGACCACGAGGAGCGTGAAGTAGGCGCTGTGGCCGAGCGAGGACCACACCAGCGGGTCGTCGAGGGCCTCGCGGTAGTTGTCCAGGCCGACGAAGTGGGCTCCGACGCCGGAGATGTTGGCGTCGGTGAAGCTCAGCCAGAGTCCGCGCAGCACCGGGACGATCACGAACAGGCCGAAAAGGACGAAGAAGGGAGCGACGAACCAGCCGCCGTGCTGCAGCCCGCGCCCCAGCCGGGCTCGCGCGCTGTCCTCGCGGGCTTCCTCCCGGCCGACCCGGGCGGGCCGTATCGCGGCGGTGGGCACCGCCACGCTCTCGGTACTCGTCATGCGCCGGGACCTCCCTCGGTGGCGGTGGTGCCTTCCATCGGGTTCTTCATCGTCAGCAGCTTCTCCAGGACTCCGCGCATCTTTCGGGCGGCCGCCTCGGGTTTGGCGGAGCCGAGGTTGGAGGCGGCGACGACGGGGCCGATGCGCTGGGACAGCGTCCCCGTCGAGCCCGAGAACCACGCCGAGGGCTCGAACGCCAGGTGGTCCATGGCGGAGGAGTACTCGGACTGCGGCTGGAGCTTGCGGTAGTCGGCGTCGTCCTGGATCGGCAGATAGGCGGGGATGTGGCCGCCCCTGGCCCATTCCAGCGCGTTCTTCACGATGAACGCGGTGAGCCGGTGGGCCGCCTCGTTGCCCGCGCCGCCCCGGTTCGACTGGTGCGGCAGGACGAATCCGTGCGACTCGGCCTGGCTGGTCGGCGGGCCGAAGACGCCCGGCATCGGGGTGGCGCCGTAGTCCAGTCCGGCGCCGGTGTAGACGGGCACCGACCAGTCGCCCTCCCAGACGAAGGCGCTGCCGTTGGTGAACGACGCGCCGTCGTCGGCGCCGACGGTCGCATAGCCGTCGGTGACGTGCTTGCGCAGGAACTCCAGGACCTGGGTGGCCTTGTCGGTGTCGAAGGTGACGTCCGAACCGTCGGAGCTGAGGCAGGTGCCACCGAGCTGGGTGTAGAAGGAGAGGAAGAACCACCAGGAGAAGTTCTGGTCGTTGGCGTGGATCCCCACGGTCTCCAGACCGCCCTTGACCACTTTCTTGGCGGCCTTCAGTGCGGCGAACCAGTCATCGGGGGAGCTGATCGCGACGAGTTTTCCGTCGTCGCCGATGAGTCCGGCCTTCTTGCAGATGTCCTTGCGGTAGAAGCTGATCTGCACGTGGGTGTCGAGCGGCACCCCGTACAACTTGCCGTCGACCATGCCGCGCTTCCACACCGCCGGGCTGAAGTCCTGTTCCCTGAGGCCGTACCGGGCGAGCAGGTCCACGTCGAACGGGTCGAGCAGCCGGCCGGGCGCGAAGCCCGGGATCCGGCCCAGATGCATCACACCGAGCTCGGGCGCCCGGTTGCCGGAGGCCGCCATGGCCAGCTTGGTGTAGTACGGATTGCCCCAGGTGAGCGTGGAGTCCTTGACGTCGATGTCCGGGTACGCCTTACGGAAGGCGTCGAGGATGGCGATCATGTTGGCACCGTCGCCGCCGCTGAAGAGATTCCAGTAGCGGACGCGGGTGTGCGCGGTGGAGGCGAGCGCGTCGGCCCCCGTGCCCAGCGCGGCGAACCCGAAGCTGCCCGCCACCGCCAGCCCGCCGACACCGGTCAGCAGCTGCCTGCGGTTGAGGTCAGGTCGTCCCATGCCCTGCCCTTACTGTTCGAATTAACGGATGTTCGAGATATCGGATGATGCTCGTAACTTCGAACGGACGTTAAAGTCGAACGTGTTGCGCGTCAATGGCTTGGGCGAAATTCCCGAACAACGTCCGACGCTCCGAACAAAGGAGTGCCGGACGTGCCGTGGGGCGGCGGCAGCGGCCGGTCAGCCCGCGAAAGCCGGCTGCGGCAGGCCCTGCCCGGCGTCCGGCAGGACCAGCAGAGACCCGGCGAGCGGGTGCGGGGCCGCAAGACCGGTTCGGGCCGTGCTGATGTAGAGATCGCGCAGCTCACGGCCGCCGAAGGCGCAGGCGGTGGGGCGCGGAACGGGCAACTCGACGGTTCTGTCCAGCACGCCGTCCGGGGTGTAGCGGCGCACCGCAGCACCGTCCCAGAGTGCCACCCAGACGCATCCGGCCGCGTCGACGGTCAGCCCGTCGGGGTAGCCCGCACCTTCCTCGATCGTCGCGAACTCGCGTCTGTCGTGCGGGAGTTCGCCGTCGAAGTCGAAGACGTCGATCCGTCGGGTCGGGGTGTCGATCCAGTACATCAGGGAGCCGTCGGGGCTCCAGCCCGTGCCGTTGGCGACCGTGGCGGTCAGCTGGTGCAGGGCGCCGCCGTCCGGGGCGATCCGGGCCAGTGTGCCGCCTCCCGGCGCCTCGTCGTACCGCATCGTGCCGGCCCAGAGCGCTCCGTCGGGGGCGATCGCGGCGTCGTTGCCCCGCCGTCCCGCCACCGGGTCGCGCAGCAGCCAGCGGAAGGCGCCGTCCGGCCCGTACAGCCCCACGCCGTCCCTGAGGTTGACCACCAGCCCCCCGCCGGCCCGTGGCTTGGCGGCGCCGACATGCTGCCCGGCGTCCATGACGGTCCGCCGACCCGTCGCCGGGTCGTAGGTGTGGACCCGGGCGGAGAGGATGTCCACCCAGATCAGCCGGTCCTCCGCCGCGTCCCAGGTCGGGCCCTCGCCGAGGGCCGCCCGTTCCCGTACCGCCACCTCGGGGCGGATCACGGGTGGCTCCGGTGGCCGAGGCGGGTGGAGAGCTCCGCGGCGCCCTTGAGCGCCAGCTGCTCCAGCTCGCTCTCGCGGTCCGCGTTCCAGCGGATCATCGGCACGGAGATGGAGAGCGCCGCGACGACCCGACCGGCGCCGTTGCGCACCGGGGCGGCCACGCAGCTCACGTCCGGGTTGGACTCCCGGTGCTCGACCGCGACCCCGCGCTCCCTGATGCCGGCGAGCGCCTCCCGCAGGACGGCCGGGTCGGTCAGACTGTTGGGGGTCATCGCGATGAGTTCACGGCCGGAGATCCGGGCGGTGAGTTCGGGCTCGGACAGCGAGGCGAGCAGCATCTTGCCGACGGAGGTGCAGTGCGCGGGCAGCCTTCGGCCGGCGGCCGACACCATCCGCACCGCATGGGTGGAGTCGACCTTCGCGATGTAGATGACGTCGGTGTCCTCGAGAATGGCGACGTGCACGGTCTCGTCGCAGGTTTCGGCGACCTCACGGGCCACCTGCTGCCCCTCGGCCGCCAGATCGAGCTGCTCGGCATAGCGGCTGCCCAGCTGGTACGTCCGGACGCCGAGCCGGTACCTGCCCGGCTGCTCGGGCACCGGAACCAGGTAGGCGCGGGCGGCGAGCGTGGTGAGCAGCTCGTGCACCGTGGTGCGCGGCAGCTGAAGTCTGCGGGTCACATCGGGCGCGGAGAGCGAGCCGTCCCCTTCGAGGAACAGCTCGAGTATGTCCAGCGCCCGGGTCACCGCCGGGACCAGTCGTCCCATGGTGGTCCACCCACCCTTCTGATCGGTTCACCAGTGTTCGAAACTCCGGCCACCGGTCGGAATTACGAACACAGCGTATCCATAGCGCTGTTCGGCGGGCAATGGTAGGGCACCGGCGAGAAGGCGCGCGGGGCTGACACCGCCGTGGCAGTGTCAGCCCCGCGCAGGCCGGACCGGCTGGTCACCGGGGCCGGCCATTCGGCCCGGGAGGTCAGGCGACGGCCAGCTCGACCTTGATGTTGCCGCGGGTGGCGTTCGAGTACGGGCACACCTGGTGCGCCTTCTCGATGAGCGACTTCGCGGTGGCCGCGTCGACGTTCGGGATGGAGGCGGTGATGGTGACCTCCAGGCCGAAGCCGCCCTGCTCGTTCTTGCCGATGCCGACGGCGGCGGTCACCGTGGAACCGGAGATGTCCGCCTTGTCCTGGCGGGCGACGACGCCGAGCGCACCCTGGAAGCAGGCGCTGTAACCGGCGGCGAAGAGCTGCTCCGGGTTGGTGCCGCTGCCGCTGCCGCCCATCTCCTTCGGCGGGTTGACGACCACGTCGAGCTTGCCGTCATCGGAGGAGACCCGGCCGTCCCGGCCGTTCTCCGCGGTGGCGACGGCCGTGTACGCGACATCGATCTTCTGGATAGCCATGAAGGTTCCTTCTCTTGTGTACGCCGCGACTCGCGCCCACGATCGCGGCGGTCTGATGTGAGACTACTGGTTGACCGCGACGATCATCTTCCCGGTGTTCTCGCCGCGCAGCATGCCGAGGAACGCGTCGACACCCCGCTCGACGCCCTCGACGACCGTCTCCTGGTACTTCAGCTCGCCGGAACCGATCCAGCCGGCGACCTCCTGGACGAACTGACCCTGCAGGTGGCTGTGATCATTGACCAGCATGCCCTGCAGCCGCAGCCGCTTGCCGATGATCAGCGCCATGTTCCGCGGCCCCGGGGTCGACTCGGTGTTGTTGTACTGCGAGATCATTCCGCAGATGGTGGCGCGGCCGTGCACGTTGAAGGAGCTGATGGCCGCTTCGAGGTGGTCGCCGCCCACATTGTCGAAGTAGACGTCGATGCCGTCCGGGGCGGCCTCGCGCAGCTGCTTGCCGACGGGGCCGTTCTTGTAGTTGAACGCCGCGTCGAAGCCCAGGTCGTCGATGAGGTGCTTGACCTTCTCGTCGGAGCCCGCGGAGCCGATGACCCGGGCGGCGCCCTTCAGCCGTGCCATCTGGCCGACCTGATTGCCGACCGCTCCCGCCGCGCCGGAGACGAAGACCGTGTCGCCCTCCTTGAAGGAGGCGACCTCGAAGAGCCCGGCATAGGCGGTGAGGCCGGTCATGCCGAGCACACCGAGGTAGGCGGAGAGCGGGGCGAGCGAGGCATCGACCTTGGTGGCGTGCCGGGCGGGCACCTGCGCGTACTCACGCCAGCCGAGCCCGTGCAGGACATGGTCGCCGACCGCGAATCCGTCCGCACGGGACGCGATGACCTCGCCGACCGCACCGCCGTCCATCGGCTTGTCGAGCTGGAAGGGCGGGGTGTACGACTTCACGTCGTTCATCCGGCCGCGCATGTACGGGTCGACCGAGAAGTAGAGGTTGCGGACCAGGATCCGGCCTTCGGCGGGTTCGGTCAGCTCGACCTCGCGCAGCGCGAAGTCATCCGGGGTGGGCCAGCCGTCCGGGCGTGCGGTGAGGTGCCATTCGCGGCCGGTGGTGGGGAGTGCTGACATGCGGGGTGCAACCTCCTAGAAAAAGCTTCAGGTGATGAAACAACCATGCGCCCGGATATTTTAGATTGTCAAGTAAGCAGGTACGCTGGTGTGCATGGCCACTCGAACAGACCCGCTGACCCTCGAAGTCGTCGAGCTGATCGGCGACGTCGTCACCCGGTACTACGAGGAGTACGACGAAGCCGCGGCCGAACACTCGCTCACCGGCGCCCAGGCCCGGGTACTCGGTCTGCTCTCCATCGAGGCGACGCCCATGCGTGCCCTCGCCAGGAAGCTGAAATGCGAGCCGTCGAACGTCACCGGCATCGTCGACCGGCTGGAGGCCCGCGGGCTGGTCGAGCGCCGCCCCGATCCGGCGGACCGCCGGGTCAAGCTGGCCGCTGCCACCGACCGGGGCGCGGCGACCGCGGCCCAACTGCGCGCCTCGCTGAAGTTCGCCCGCGAGCCGCTGGGCGAGCTGTCCGCCGCGGAGCGCACCGTGCTGCGTGATCTGCTGAAGCGGATGCTGGGCGGAGCCGTCTGACCGTGCGGCTCAGGCACACCACCACAGGAACCGGGTGCACCTCCTGGTCGGCGTGGGAGTGGGCGTCGGCGGGGGCTGCTGAGTGGCCGGCGGCGGGGGCCCGCCGGGGTTGCCGCTCTGCCCGGGCGGCGAGGTGACCGGCGAGGCCGATGCGGGATCCGGCTGCGGCACACCGGGCGATGCGGTGTCTCCGGGTCCGGGGTGCGCCGAAGCGGATGCGGCTGCCTCGGAGGCCGTGGTCCCGGCACCGGTATCGGTACCCGTGGTACCGGCCGGCGCGCCGGTTCCGCCCGCAGCGGACCGCTCGGCCGCCGGTACCTCCGACGGACGCCCCGGGTCGCCGCTGTCCGTGGCGCCCGGGCCGGGCGGCTCCGTGGGCCGGTCGGCCTCCTTCACGGAAGCAGCGGCATTGTCCTGCGGGGCCTCGGTCGCCAGCTCCGCCAGGCTGAGCGCCCCCGCGGCCAGGACCACCCCCAGCGTGGCGACCAGCGCGGTACGGCGCCCGGAACGCCTGCGGGCCCGCCGGGCACGGCCCGCGGGTTGCTTGCGCGCCCGGCGGTGGGCGGCAGGCGGACCGTCGCGGCGGTCGAGCTCGTGGACCACCGGTTCAACGGCGGCGGGCTGCACCGGTTCGTCGGCCGGGGCGCCGCAACCGGCACAGGCGAGGGCGCCGTTGAGGTGTCTGCGACACGCGTAGCAGTAATCCATGGCGCCCGCAGATTATGCGCGCCGAGGTCACCACAGGGGGCAGCGGCTGTGAGGATCTTGTGTGGAAGCCGCCATTCCGGGGGGTGTCGGCGCGCCGGGGCAGGATGGGGGCATGCCGCGTTCAGGAGCCTCGCATCCGGCGGCCCCCTTCGGGCCGCTCGACTTCCAACTGGTGCTGCTGCGCCGGATGGCCGACCAGCAGCCGGGGCTGGTCGAGGACGCCCGGCATGAACTGGGCGTCTCGCTCGCGCAGCTGCGTGAGGCCAACCGCCGCTGGCAGGCGATGGTCCGCTCCCCCAGGTCCCGCGGAGCCGCGCAGCGCTACCGCTCGGTGCTCGGCGAGCCCGCAGCGACCGCCCGCAGACGCATCGGCGACCTGGAGTGCGACGCCTACCAGTGGCCGGTGCCGCTCTGGCCCGCGCTGCGCTTCGAAGTGCTGACCGCGCCGGGCGGCGCGGTGTGGAACGAGTGGCTGGTCCGGGCCCCCGGCGCTGCCGCTCCGGAGCTCCGCTCGACGCAGGATCTGCTCCCCTGGTCCTGCACTGTGGACGAAGTGGCCCGCGCCTTCGATCCGGTGCGGCCGCTGGAGGGAACCGCGCCGACCCGGTGGCGCCTCGCCTTCACCCCGCCGGGCGAACAGCGCTGCGTCGCCGACTTCACCTGGGGGCTGCTCCAGGAGGTGCGTTTCCCCGAGCGGACGTGACCGCGCGGCGCCGGGCCGGCGACAGGCCGGAACGGGGCACTCGACCGGCTCACCCCAACGCGCGCACGGCCTCCGGGCGCTGCACGATACAGAGAGGGCCGGCCGCCGCCGGCGCTCCACCTCAGCGCTTCTCGGGAGATTCTGCCGTGACCGTGAGTCTTGAGCAGTTGCGACGTTGCCAGGTTGCCGTCGACCTCGGGGCCGCGCGGACCCGCGTCTACATGAAGGGCGCCGGACTCGTCGTGGACGAACCGAGTGTCGCCGCCGTGAACGTCCGTACCGGTGCCCTCATCGGCGTCGGCGCGTTCGCCGAGCAGATGACGGGCCGCACCCCCCAGTACATCCGGGTGGTACGCCCGGTCTCCGGCGGCACCGTCGTCGACATCGACATGGCCAGACGGATGTTGCGCCAACTGCTCGGGGACAAGCTCCGCCGCAAACTCCGCCGGACGCCGATGCTGCGCGCGGCCGCCTGCACCCCGCACGAGGCCGATCCGCTCGCCCGGCGCGCCACGATCGAGACGCTGGTCGGCCTCGGCGCCCGGCGGGTGGAGCTGGTCGACATCCTGATCGCGGCCGCCGTCGGCTGCGGACTTCCGGTGGAAGAACCGACCGCCACCATGATCATGGTCTGTGGCGCGGCGACCACCCAGATCGCCGTGCTCTCGCTGGGCTCGATCGTCACCGCCGAGCGGGTCCCGGCCGGCGGCGAGGCCATCGACCGGGCCATCGTCCAGCATCTGCGACAGGAGCACGAGTTGGTGGTACCGAACCAGTCGGTGCGCCCGCTGCAACTGGCGCTCGGCGGCCAGGGGCTGACCCCCTACGGGCCCGCGACCAGCCTCGTCCACGGCCGGGACGTGGTCACCGGGCTGGCCCGCTCGGTGGATGTGGACATGGCGGCCGTGCGG
The DNA here is from genome assembly GCF_040689485.1 of Streptomyces sp. NPDC051322. Taxonomy (NCBI): domain Bacteria; kingdom Bacillati; phylum Actinomycetota; class Actinomycetes; order Kitasatosporales; family Streptomycetaceae; genus Streptomyces; species Streptomyces sp. NPDC051322. The sequence continues at coordinate 663,327 of NZ_JBFBAK010000001.1, forward strand.
GAGGCCATACACACCCCGCTGATGGCCGTGATCGACGGCATCGGCAGAGTACTGCGGGAGTGCCCGCCGGACCTCGTCGCCGATCTCTCGGAACGCGGGATCATAATGGTCGGCGGTAGCGCACTGCTCCCCGGCCTCGACCAGATGCTGCGCGACGCGACGGGGATGCCGGTGCGGATCGCCGACCAGCCCGACGTCTGCTCCGTGCTCGGCCTCGGTTCGATGCTGGAGGGAAAGATCCAGCCGATGGTCCTCGATCCACTCGGCAGTTGAGCCGACATGGCCGACGCCGCCCGGCTGCCGGCACTTCTCGAAGCGGTGCTCAGCGTCGGCACCGACCTCGACCTGCGCACCACCCTCCAGCACATCGTGGACTCGGCGGCCGAACTCACCGGTGCGCGCCACGGCGTACTCGCGGTGGTCGATCCCGACCGCGACAGCATCACGGACGTGTTCTGGACCGGCGGCGCTCCGACCGGCAGCATCGCCGGCGAACCCCTGGTCAGCCTTCCGCTCGACACCCCCGGGCTGCTCCGGGTCCCGATCCTGGTGCACGACGAGGCATTCGGCGCCCTGCGGCTCGTGGAGAAGCAGCACGGCGCCTTCGACGCCGACGACGAGGCGCTGCTGCAGGTGCTCGCCGCACAGGCCGGAATCGCGATCGGCAACGCCCGGCTCTACGAGACGGCCCGGCTGCGGGAGCGCTGGATCAAGGGGGCGGCCACCGTCACCAACGCACTGCTCACCGGCGAGACCGCGGACGACGCCCTGACCATCGTCGCCGAGCAGGCCCGCGGCCTCGCCGACGCGGTGGCGGGCGTCGTACTGCTGCCGACCCGGACGGGCGGGATGGAGATCGTCGCCGCCTCCACCTTCGACGACCCGGGTGACCTGGTGGGCGCCACCATCGCACCCGGCTCCGCCGTCCTGGTTCAACTCCTGGGCGGCGAACCGGTGTTCATCGGCGACTCGTCGACGGACCCGCGGATGACCACCCATGTCCGGGCCCGCTTCGGGCCGAGCATGATGATCCCGCTGCAGAGCGACGGCAAGCTCATCGGGACGCTCGCTCTGCCCCGGCGGCGCGGCGCCCGCCCGTACAGCGAGGTGGACCGGTCGCTGGCCATGCAGTTCGCCTCGCAGGCCGCGCTGGCGCTGGTGCTCGCCGACGCGCAGCAGAACCGGTGGCAGCTCGCGGTGTACGAGGACCGTGACCGGATCGCCCGTGACCTGCACGACTTGGTGATCCAGCGGCTCTTCGCCACCGAGATGATGCTGGAGTCCACCCGGCGCCGGGCGACCAGTACGGAGATCGGCGAGCTGATCGGCAGGGCGGGGGACGAACTCAACTCGACGATCCAGGACGTCAGGACGGCCATCTTCGCCCTTCAGCAGCCGCCGGCCGAGGCCCCGTCCACGCTGCGTGGCCGGGTCCTTCGGGAGACGGAAGGGGCCGGGGCGCTGCTGGGCTTCGCACCTTCGGTGCGCTTCTTCGGCCCGGTGGAGTCCCGGGTCCCCGACGATGTGGCCGAGAAGCTCCTGGCCGAACTGCGCCGCGCCCTCGCCCGCGCCCACCGGGTGGCTGATGTCTCGCACATCGCGGTGGTGATCGACGCCCGGGGCGCCGGGGTACGGATGACCGTCACCCATGACGGGACGCCGGACGGGGAGAGCGGCGAGAACCCGGTGGTCTGGGAGGCGCCACCGGATCCGGGTACGGACGGGTCCTAAGCTCGGCACATGACCGTACTGCTGCCTGCCCTGCACGCCGCGTCCGGCCGGGAGGCCGTGCGGTTCACCGACCGCGCGCTGACCTATGCCGAACTGGCCACCGCCGCCGGGTCGCTGGCCGCCCGGATCGCCGGCGCCGGGCGCGTCGCGATCTGGGCGACGCCCACACCCGAGACCGCCGTCGCCGTGGTGGCCGCGCTGCTGGCCGGGGTCGCCGCCGTACCGCTGAACCCGAAGACCGGGGAGCGGGAGCTGGCACACATCGTGTCGGACAGCGCGCCGTCCGTGGTGCTGGCCGGGGCGGACGACCAACTGCCCGCGGGGCTCGCCGGGATCAGCCGTATCGACGCCCCGCTCACCGGCGCCGCGTCCGCGCTGCCCGCCGAGCCGTCCCCCGAGTCACCCGCACTGATCATCTACACCTCGGGCACCACCGGGCCGCCGAAGGGCGCCGTGGTCCCGCGCCGGGCCATCGCGTCGACGCTGGACGCGCTGGCGGAGGCCTGGCAGTGGACGGCGGACGACGTACTGGTGCACGCCCTGCCGCTGTTCCACGTGCACGGTCTGATCCTCGGCATCCTGGGACCGCTGCGGCGCGGCGGATCCGTACGCCATCTGGGCCGCTTCTCCACGGAGGGCGTCACCGGGGAGCTGCTGGCGGGGGCCACCATGCTGTTCGGCGTCCCCACCATGTACCACCGCCTGGCCGAAGCACTCGAAAAGGGCCGGGAGCTGGCCGGGGCGCTGGCCCGGGCCCGGCTGCTGGTCTCGGGGTCGGCGGCGCTTCCCGTGCACGACCACGAACGGATCACCGCGGCGACCGGGCGCCAGGTCGTCGAGCGGTACGGCATGACGGAGACCCTCATGCTGTGCTCGGTCCTGCCGGCGGCCGCACCGGCGGACGGCGGGTCCCGGCCCGGCACCGTCGGTGTGCCGCTGCGCGGGGTGGAGCTGCGGCTGGTCGACGAGGCCGACGGCATCGGCGAGATCCAGGTGCGTGGCCCGAACCTCTTCCTGGGCTACCTGAACCGGCCGGACGCGACGGCGGCCGCTTTCGACGGGGACTGGTTCCGTACCGGCGACCTGGCAAGCGTCGACGAGGACGGGCAGATCCGCATCGTCGGCCGCAAGGCCACCGACCTGATCAAGAGCGGCGGTTACAAGATCGGCGCGGGCGAGATCGAGAACGCACTCCTGGAGTACCCGGGGGTGAGCGAGGCCGCCGTCACCGGTGAGGCCGACCCGGATCTCGGGGAACGGATCGTCGCCTGGATCGTCCCCGACGATCCCGCCGCTCCGCCCGGGGCAGCGGAACTCGCGGATCATGTGGCCCGCAGGCTGTCCCCGCACAAACGCCCACGCACCGTCCGGTACCTGCCGGCACTGCCCCGCAACGAGATGGGGAAGATCATGAAACGGTCGTTGTCCGAAGGCGCGTGACGGCTACGGCCGCGGCCCCTGCTACGGCTGCGGTGACCGCGCGTCGTACCGGAGGAAGGTCCGCCGGCCCACGAAACCCAGCAGGCCGACGGCCAGCACACAGGCGATGCCGCCGCCGACCACGGCGATGGACGGGGTCCACAGATCGCCCGCCGATCCGGCGATGAAGTCACCGAGACGCGGGCCGCCGGCGACCACCACGATGAAGACGCCCTGCAGCCTGCCGCGCATCTCGTCGGGGGCCGCCACCTGCATCATGGTGTTGCGGAACACCATCGACACGGTGTCCGCGGCGCCGGCGAGTGCGAGGAAGAACAGCCCCAGCCAGAGGTTCCTGGTCAGCCCGAACACCGCAACCGCCAGCCCCCATCCGGCGACCGCGTACACGATGGCGAGGCCGTGCCGCCGGACACCGCTCAGCCAGCCGGAGAACACTCCGCCGAGCAGTGCGCCCACCGCCGGCGCCGCGACCAGCAGTCCGGTCGTCGTGGCGTCCCCGCCGTACCAGAGCAGGGCCACCGCCGGAAAGAGCGCCCGGGGCTGGGCGAGGATCATGGCGCAGAAGTCTGAGAAGAACGTCATCCGCAGGTTCGGCCGGGTGGCCAGGAAGCGCAGCCCGTCGAGGACCGAGGCCCGGCGCTTCGCCCCCGCCACCCGGTCGGGAAGCATCGAAGGCAGTCGCCACATCGCATAGAGCGCGGCCAGGAAGGAGAGCGCGTCGACCAGGTAAGCGGCCTGGTAGCCCCGGAACCCGACGATCAGCCCACCGAGCATCGGCCCCAGCAGCATCCCGGCCGTCCCGGTCATCGAACTCAGCGCGTTGGCCGCCGGCAGTTGTTCGGCCGGTACCAGCCGGGGCATCATCGCCGATCTGGCCGGTGAGTTGAGCGCCGCGCAGACCGACTGCAGCGCCACGATGCCGTACAGGAACCAGACATGATGGAATCCGGCGAACGCCGCTGCCGAGAGTCCGGCCGACAGCACCGCCGATCCGACGGCGCTCCAGAGTCCCAGTTCGCGCCGGTCGAGGGTGTCGGCGATGGCGCCGCCGTAGAGCCCGAAAGCGACCAGCGGCACCAGGGAGAAGAGCCCGACGAGCCCGACCGAGAAGCTGGAGCGGGTCACGTCGTACACCTGGAGGGAGATCGCCAGGGCGGTCATGCCCTGGCCGATCCACGAGACGGTGTTGCCGAACCAGAGCCGCCGGAAATCGGGGGACGTACGCAGCGGGGTGAGGTCGGCGAGTATGCGTCGCCGTATCGGCTGGTCCTGCGGCTGGTCCGGGGCCGGATCGTGCGGCGGATCCCGGGGCGGGCTTGTCTGGGTCACACGGGATGCTAACCGGTTTCCTGGTACACCCAACCGCCCCGGCTCAGAGGCCGACCAGCGTGATCTCCGTGGCCTTCACGCTGGTCCATACCGAAACGCCGTCGGCCAGGCCGAGTTCGGCGGCTGCCTGCGGGGTGATCTCGGCGACCAGATCCGGCACCTGGTCGGAGGTGATCAGTACCCGCAGCCGGCTGCCCGCCGAGGTGATCTCGCGCACCCTGCCCGGCCAGACGTTACGAGGGCTGCCGGCCGGCCGGTCGCGGTGCACGGCGACCGCCTCCGGTGCGATGATCGCCAGTGCTTCGGTGCCGGCGGCGAGGTGGTCGGCCACGATCAGCCGGCCGCCGCCGGGAAGCGCCAGCCCTTCCGGCGCGGCGTGCCCCGGCCAGGCGTTACGGCCCAGCATCCGGGCCACCCAGGGCGACCGCGGATGCCGGGTGACCTCGGCGGGCGCAGCGTCCTGCAGCATCCGTCCGTCGTCGAGCACCAGCACCCGGTCGGCCAGCGAGACCGCCTCGACCGGGTCATGGGTGACGATCAGGCAGACGCCGCCGAAGCCGCTCAGATGGCTGCGCAGGGTGTGCCGTACCTGGGCCCGGGTGGTCTGGTCGAGTGCGGCCAGCGGCTCGTCGAGCAGCAGCAGCCGGGGCCTGGCGGCCAGCGCCCTGGCCAGCGCGACCCGCTGCGCCTGACCGCCGGACAGCTGGGAGGGCTTACGGGCGGCCAGGTGCCCGACGCCGAGCCGGGCGAGCCACCGCCCGGCCTCCCGGCGGGCCTCGGCTCGCGGGACGCCGTGCGCCCGCAGCCCGTACGCCGTATTGGTCAGTGCGCTCAGATGCGGAAAGAGCGCACCGTCCTGCGGGACCCAGGCAACCCCGCGGCGGTGCGGCGGCAGCGCGGTGACGTCCAGATTCCCGAGACGCAGCGCGGCATGCGCGCGCGGGGTCAGACCGAGGAGGGCGCGCAACAGGGTGGTCTTGCCCGCGCCGTTGGGGCCGACGACGGCGATGGTGGTGCCGGGTTCGGCGTCCAGGGTCAGCCGGGCGAAACCGGTGACATCGGCGTGCAGCGGCCAACGTTCCTGCTGCGCCGGGGACTTCGGCCCGTCGGTTTCGGCGGGTGCGAAAGGGACCGCCTGCGCGCCGTCCTCCGCCGGCGGCTCCCAGCGCTGGGTACGACGATCGGCCGTGCCGCCGGTCCAGCGCCCGCGCAGGGAGATGAGCACGGCCATCGCGATGACCAGCAGCAGCAGCGATACGGACGTCGCGGCCTCCGGGGAGTCCTGGAGCAGCAGGTACACCTGCAGCGGCAGCGTCTGGGTGGTGCCGGGAAGGTTCCCGGCGAAGGTGATCGTGGCACCGAACTCACCGAGCGCCCGCGCCCAGGTCAGCGCGGCGCCCGCGACGAGTCCGGGGGCGACCATGGGCAGTGTCACGGTGAGGAACACCCGCACCGGTGAGGCGCCGAGTGATGCGGCGGTCTCCTCGTAACGGGGGCGCAGGCCGGCGAGGGTGCCCTCCAGGCTGATGATCAGGAACGGCATCGCGACGAAGGTCGCGGCCACCACGGCGCCCGAGGTGTGGAAGGGCAGCGTGATCCCGAAGGTGTCCTCCAGCCAGGGGCCGAGCACGCCGCGCCGGCCGAATCCGAGCAGCAGGGCGACCCCGCCGACGGTGGGCGGCAGCACCATCGGCAGCAGCACCAGGGACCGCACGACCGTCTTGCCGGGAAAGTCCACCCTGGCCAGCAGCCAGGCCAGCGGCACCCCCAGCACCAGGGACAGCGCCAGCGCCCAGAAGGAGACCAGCAGCGACAGCCGCAGCGCCTGCAGGACTTCCGGGCTGGTCAGATGGGTGCCGAGGTCGCTCCAGGAGGTCCGGGCGAGGATGCCGATCAACGGCATCAGCAGAAAGGCCACCGCCAGCAGCGCGGGCAGGGCCAGCACGACGGGCGTGCCCCTGCCGGGCATACGGGTGCGGGGGCGTCTCATCTGGATCCCTCGGGTTCGGAACGCGCGGAGCGAGCTGCCTGGGCGGCTACGGCCGCTGGAAACCGGCGTCCCGCAGGATCTTCTGCGCTTCCGGGGTGGCGAGCCACTTGGCGAAGGAGGCGGCGGCTGCCGCGTGCTTGGACGTCTTGAGAGTCGCCACCGGGTAGGAGGCGACCGCGTTCTGCGCATCGGGAATCGCCACCGTGCCGACCTTGCCGGGCGCCGTGGCCGCGTCCGTTTTGTAGACGAGGCCGGCGTCGGCCTCGCCGAGTTCGACCTTGCTGAGGACCGCCCGCACGTTCGGCTCCTGGGAGACCGGCTTCACGACGATCTTCTGGGCGTCCAGGATCTGCTTGCTGTACCGGCCCACCGGCACCTCGGGGGCGGCCAGCACCACCTTCAGCTTGGTGTCGGCCAGGTCCTTGAGCGTGGCGACCCGGTCCGGATTGCCCTTCCCGACGACGATGACCAGGCGGTTCTTGGCGAAGATGCTGGGCGTGCCGGTGTCCTGCTTCAGCCCGTCCATGGTCTTGGTGTCCGCGGTGGCCAGCACGTCGGCCGGGGCTCCCTGTTTCACCTGGGCGGCCAGCTCCTGCGAACCGGCGAAGGAGAAGTTGATCTTCGTGCCCGGGCGCTGCTTCTCGTACGCGGCGGCCTCGGTCTTGAAGACATCGGTGAGCGAGGACGCGGCGAGCACTGTCAGATCGGCGCTCGGAGCACTGCTGCCGGAGCCGTCGGAGGTGGCGCCGCCGGCCGTCTTTCCGTCACTGCCGCAGGCCGCGAGCGGCAGCAGCAGCGCGGCGGTCACGATCGCAGTCGCGGCACGGCGCCGGGTGAGGGTGGGATACATGGGGACACAGGCTCCTTGAGGAACGGGCGGCAGGGGCGCCCGAGGCATGGTTTCGGCCGCGCCGCACCCGGCGCGCGCGTCTCACGTGCGGTCGATGTGCACGCTGGTGGACTTCACCCGGGCGGTGGCCTGCATGCCGACCTCGAGACCGAGCTCCTCGACGGCCTCCCGGGTCAGCAGGGACACCAGCCGGTGCGGGCCGGCCTGGATCTCGACCTGGGCGGCGACATCGCCGAGCTTGACGGCGGTCACGATGCCCGGGAAGGCGTTGCGCGCCGAGGTGTAGGGCGCTTCCTCCTCGCCCGCCGCGTTCTGTGCGACCTCGATCGAGAACGCGGCCAGATCACGGCCGTCGATCAGTCGCCGTCCGGCCTCGTCGCGATGGGTCGCGACCCGGCCGGCGTCCGCCCAGCGGCGAGCGGTGTCGGGGCTGACGCCGAGCAGACGTGCCGCCTGACCGATCGTGTAGGACTGCATGTGCGACAAGATAGGCCTGTTCGGCTCGCATTTGCAATTCATCGGGCGATCCTCTATGGCAGATGCGACCCACCTCGGAGAAAGACCCCAACCCGCGATCCGCTCAGGCGCGATTACAGTGCGAAGGACGATCGTTACAAACTCTCACAAACCGAACCCGCAGGTGAGGCATCCGCCCATGACTCTGAGCATCCGCAACCAACTGCTGGGCACCGTCACCGACGTCACCCCCGGCGAGGTGATGGCGGCCGTCAAGGTCCGTCTCGACGGCGGTCAGGAGGTCACCGCGGCGATCACCCTGGAGGCGGTGCGGGAGCTGGGCGTCGCGGAGGGTTCGCTGGTGCGCGTCCTGGTCAAGTCCACCGAGGTCTCACTGGCGGTCGGACCGGTCACCGGCGTGAGCATCCGCAACCGGATCCCCGGCACGGTCACCGCCGTCACCAGCGGCGGAGCCATGGCCGGCGTCAAGGTCACCGTCGACGGCGGCGAACTGACCGCGGCCATCACCGCGGACGCGGCCACCGAACTGGACCTTGCCGTCGGCACACCGGTGGTCGCACTGATCAAGTCCACCGAGATCTCACTCGCCACCGGCGACTACTGACCGGACGGTACGGCCCGTACCTCCGTGCCCGTTCGTCAGGCCGACAACGCCCGGACGAACGTAGGTGGTCCGGTGAACACCGCGCGCGCCTCCGCCTCTTCCAGCGCGGCTCACGTCCTTCTCCACGCACTCTTGACGCGGACACGTCCAGGGGTATGGTCTAGACCAAGCTGGTAGAGACCAGTGGCGACATGTCTCGTCACCAAGTGACGGAGGAATCAGTCGGTATGCAGGAGAAACTCTGGCCGCACGTCCTTTCACTCTTCCGGATCGTCGTCGGGGCGCTGTTCGTCTGCCATGGTGCAGCGACCGTGTTCGGCGTCCTGGGCGGAAACTTCGGCTCCGGCGGCGCCGCCCCCGTCGGAACGTGGCCCGGATGGTGGGCCGGCCTCATCCAGCTCGTCGGCGGCGCCTTGGTCACAGTGGGGCTGGCCACTCGTCCGGCGGCCCTGCTGTGCTCCGGCTCCATGGCCTTCGCGTACTTCGACGTCCACCAGCACAAAGCGCTCCTGCCGATCCAGAACGCAGGCGAGTTACCCGTGCTGTTCTGCTGGGCCTTCCTGCTCATAGCCGTCGCCGGTCCCGGCCTCTGGGCCCTGGACACGGTGTTGCCGCGCAGCCACCTCCAGGAACTCCGGCCGTCTACGTTTCCAGGACGAGGCGACCGCGTACCTCTCCGCTCTCCAGCAGTCGGTGCGCATGAGCACCCCGGGCGAGCGGAAGCCGCTGAGTGATGACGGGGCGCCAGGTGGTGGTGCGCAGCAGGCGGACGACGCCGTCGGCGGCCTCGGCCAGGTCGTCCGGGGTCGCGTTGCTGATGGCGAAACCGACGATGCTCGCATCGCGGGTGTAGAGGCGCCCCAGCGGCAGGGCGGGCGTCTGCTCCAGGCCGACCATGGTGATCAGCCGTCCGCCGAGGCCGAGCAGGCCGATCGCGGCCCCCGCATCGTCGTGCCCGGAGGTGTCCAGGTACACGTCGAAGCCGCCGTGCGAGCACTCCGCCAGCTGTTCGCCGAGCTGTTCGCTGCGGTAGTCGAGGACGTGGGCGGCGCCCAGCTCCCGGACCCGGTCGTGGTCGTCGCGGCCGGCGGTGGCCACCACCGTGGCGCCGGCGGCCGCGGCCAGGGCGACGGCCGCGGAGCCCACGTTGCCCGCCCCGCCCCCGACGTAGAGGCGGTCGCCGTATCGCAACCGGCCGTGCCTGAAGAGCGCCAGCCAGGCGGATGCGGCCGGGTGCGCCGCAGCGACCAGAACAAGCGGATCGATGTCATCGGGGGCCGCATACAGGCGGTCGGCGGCCACTGCTGCGTACTCCGCGAAGGAGCCCTGACGTCCGCGGTGGCCGAGGCTGTTGCACCACACCCGCTGCCCCGGTTCGAACCTCGTGGCGCCCGGCCCTGTTTCGGCCACCTCGCCGACCAGGTCGCGGCCGATGACGAACGGGCTGGGCATCGCGGTCGGATAAGCGCCCGAGCGGACAAAGGTGTCCACCGGGTTGGCGGCCACCGCCCGGACCCGTACCAACACGTCCGTCGGCCCGATGGCCGGTACCGGCAGCCGTCCGTACTGGACGGCCTCCACCGGCCCGGGGCCGTCCACATGAACGGCGTTCATCTCTTCCCGGTGCATCTCTTCTCTCACACCGAGCGCTCGGGCGGCTGCTCGGGATCGTCGACGACGTGGACGGCCGCCTCCTCCGCCGAGGCGGCGGCACCGTCGATGCCGACGTCCTGGCCCTCCACGTCGTCGTGGATCGGTCGCTCGATGCCCTGGTCCGGCGCAAGGAGGCGGCCGGACCGTTCCTCCCCCGCCTCGGCGTCCACGAGCTCCCCGTCGGTGTCCGGGGCATCGCCGAGACCGTCGCCGGTGTCGTCAGCCGACTCCGTGGCGTCGGGGACCTCCTCGGACAGCCGCTCGTCCAGACTCTCCCCCTCGCGCTGTTCCCGTGCGGTGGTGCCTGCCTTGTTCACGCCGAACGGACGCTCGGGCGGGGAGAAGCCCTTGTCGAGCGTCTCGTCGTAGTCGTTCTCGTCGAGGGCATCCTCCATGTCGAGCGGGCTCGCGTCCTCCTGCTCCTCGTTGGTCCCCGTCGGCTGGTAGACGTCGTCACCCATGGTGCCGTCGCTCATGACCACTCCCTGCGTTCCGGATACGGCTTCCACCTGCGGGTTCCCGCCCCAGCGCGGCGCATTCACCCCGGGTCGGGGCTGAACGTCGAAGCAGCGGGCGAGGAGACGGAGCAGGTCCCCGGCCGCGTCGGCAGACCCACCGGCCTGTGTACCCGGTCGGACGGGTGCCGGTCACGGGTGGGGCCGCTACTCCTTCGGCGCCTGCGAGAGCCGCACCATGTTCCCCGAGGGGTCGCGGAACGCGCAGTCACGCGGGCCCCAGGGCTGGTCGATGGGCTCCTGGAGGACCTCGGCGCCGGAGGCCCGGATCTTCTCGAAGGCCGCGTCGAGGTCGTCGGCACGGAAGACGACGTTCGGCAGGACGCCCTTGACGAGCAGTTCCTGCATGGCGTCGCCGTCGGCCTTGGACCGGCCGGCATGCGGCTCCGAGAGCACGATCTCCAGACCGGGCTGGGTCGGGCTGCCGAGGGTGACCCAGCGGTACTCGCCCGAGGCGACGTCGTTGCGTACCTCGAGGCCGAGCGCGTCACGGTAGAAGGCGAGCGCCTCGTCCGGGTCGTGGACGGTGATGTGGCAGTACTGGAGTGCGATGGTCATGCCGTCAACGCTAGGCGGCGTCTTCGCGGTCCGCTTCTCGAATACTGCTCGCTGTTTCACCGGTCGGCCGTCCGTCTCTGGTCGGCCGGGTGAACACCTTCGCCACGCACGCGGGCATCGCCGTCACGGCGCTGTGCTCCCGGAGCCGGTAGGCGCTCGGCGTCTCCCCCACGATCTCGGTGAACCGCGAGCTGAACGAGCCGAGTGAGGTACACCCGACCTCCATACAGGCGTCGGTCACGCTCATACCCGCGCGCAGCAACGCCATCGCCCGCTCGATACGGCGCGTCATGAGGTACTGGTACGGAGTCTCGCCATAGGCGGCCCGGAACTGCCGCGAGAAGTGCGCCGGCGACATCAGCGCGGGCCGAGCCATCGTCGGCACGTCGAGCGGCCGGGCGTACTCCCGGTCGATCAGGTCCCTCGCCCGGCGCAGGTGCGCGAGGTTGGCCAGACCCTGCGAGTTCATGAAACCGAGGCTAACACCGGTCCCCTGCGGGGAAATGGTGTCCCACCGCGCGAGAACCGGGGTGTGGTTCGCTTGTCGAGGACGAGGCGACCGGCGCGGCCGCGATGCTGCTGGCGGGTGAGCTGGGCCGTGATCTACGGATTCGCCAGGGCGAGGGGTCCGACATCGTGGCCCGCGTCGCCGACGAGGGATGGATCGAGATCGGCGGGCGCGTGGTAGCTGCCGGGGTCCGCCCGCTCCAGGAAGTCGAAGGCGCCTGACACCACGTCAGTAGTCCTGGGGGTTCTCCTGTGTCCCGGCGACTCGCGGTCCGGCCTCCGGTATACGGGATGCGACGCGCTGAAGGTGCAAATGGCGGGTGAGACGGATCGCGGGGCGGATCAGCAGTTCGATGCTGCCGATCAGAAAACACCAGGTGCCTGGCACGGTCCACTGCTCGGAGAAGAACATCACGCTGCCGACGATGAACCACAGGGCGATGAGGATGTCGTTGGCGATACTGGCGGCCTCATAACGCCGCCGGATGACGAGTTCCTCCCGCCCGATGTGGATGACCAGTGGCGTGCTTCCCGAAGAACTGTTCATCCCCGCACGCTACGGCAGCGGCGCCGACCGACTCCGTCGCGTCGTGGTCACCCCGCCTTCGGCGGCCACCGGCCGACCAGCTCCTGCCCGGTCACGGGGTTTGTGCGAGTCCGGTCGCGGACAATTGGGTAGGAGGATATTTCGGCTGATTCTTGGTCTTTTTGTTCGTACTCGAAGAAGCGATCGGCAGGACCGGCCCATGGGTGAGCGCAACGCGTCTTTCGGTCCCCCGCCGCGGGGCCGTCTCTCCTCGCTGGGGGTGCGCAGCGTCGCGGGCCAGGTGTTCGTCCTGCAGGTGGCCGTCGTGGTGCTGCTGATCGCGGCCGCGGTGGTGGCGCTGGTGCTGCAGGCCCGGCGGGACGGCACGCTGGACGCCCGCCACCACACGCTCAATGTGGCCGAGGCCTTCGCCCAGGCCCCGGGAACGGCAGCGGCGGTGACCAGCGCCGACCCGACTGCGGCCCTGCAGCCGCGTACCGAACAGGTCCGTAAGTCGACCGGCGTCGACTTCGTCGTGGTCTTCAGCAAGACCGGCATCCGCTACACCCATCCCGACACGAATCTGATCGGCAAGCATGTCCTCGGCCCGTACAAGTCGGCCATCACGCACGGAGCCTTCACGCGGACCTTCACCGGGAGCCGGGGCCTCGCCGTGGACTCGATCGTCCCCGTCACCAAGCCCGACGGCACGGTCGTCGGCCTGGTGTCGGTCGCGATCACGGTGGAGGAGGTGCAGAACGCGGTGAACCGTCAGCTGCCGGTACTGCTGGGCTCGGCGGCGGGGGCGCTGGTGTTGGCGGCGGGCAGCTGGGTGCTGGTGTCGCGGCGGCTGCGGCGGCAGACCCACGGGCTGGGGCCGGCGGAGATGACGCGGATGTACGAGCACCACGACGCGGTGCTGCACGCGGTGCGGGAGGGCGTGGTGATCGTCGACCAGCACGGGCGGCTGCTGCTGGCGAATGACGAGGCGCGGCGGCTGCTGGAGCTGCCGGTGGACGCGGAGGGGCGACACGTCGCGGAGCTGGGGCTGGCGGCGGGGGTGGCCCAACTGCTGGTCTCGCAGCGGGCGGCGAGTGATGAGGTGCATCGGGCAGGGGACCGGCTGCTGGGGATCAATGTGCGGTGGACGGACGGCGGGGGCCGGACGACCAGGTGTGTGGCGACGCTGCGGGACACCACGGAGCTTGCGGCGCTGACCGGGCGGGCCGAGGTGGCGCGGGGGCGGTTGACGCTGCTGTACGAGGCGGGTGTACGGATCGGGACCACCCTGGATGTGGTGCGTACGGCCGAGGAGCTGGCGGAGGTAGCGGTGCCGCGGTTCGCGGACCTCGTCACCGTCGACCTTGCCGATGCCGTGCTGCACGGGGAGGAGCCGGGGCGGGCGGGCACCGAGATGCACCGGGTGGCCCTGCGGGGGGTGCGGGCCGATGCGCCGGTGGCCCCGGTCGGGCATGTGGTGCGGTTGCTGCCCGCGGCACAGCAGGCGGAGGGGCCGGCCGCGGACCGAGGGACCTTGATCGCCGACTTGAGCGCGGAGCACGGCTGGCGGGCCCACGACCCCCAGCACGCGGCGAGGATCCTCGACCACGGCATCCATTCGCTGATCGCGGTGCCGCTGCGGGCCGGCGGGACGGTGCTGGGCAGGGCCTGCTTCTGGCGCTCGGAGCACGGGCAGCCGTTCGACACGGACGATCTGTCCCTTGCCGAGGAGCTGGCCGCCCGAGCGGGGGTGTGCCTGGACAACGCCCGTCGGTTCACCCGGGAGCATGCCGTGGCCGTCGCTCTGCAGCGCAGCCTGCTGCCGCGCGGCGTGTCCGCGCAGACCGCGGTGGAGGTCGCTCACCGCTACCTGCCCGCGCAGGCCGGGGTGGGCGGGGACTGGTTCGACGTCATCCCGCTGCCCGGGGCCCGGGTGGCGCTGGTGGTGGGCGACGTGGTCGGCCACGGGCTGCACGCCGCGGCCACCATGGGCCGGCTGCGGACCGCGGTGCACAACTTCTCCGCCCTGGACCTGTCGCCCGACGAACTGCTGGGGTACCTGGACGAGCTGGTCGTCCGGATCGACGCCGACGAGGCGGCCGGGGAGGCATGGCCGGGGGTGACCGGGGCGACCTGCCTGTATGCCATTTACGACCCGGTGGCCGGCCGCTGCTGCATGGCCCGGGCGGGCCACCCCGGGCCCGCGCTGGTACATCCGGACGGCTCGGTGGAGTTCCCGGAGGTGCCCGTCTCCCCACCGCTGGGGCTCGGCGGCCGGCCGTACGAAACCGTCGAGCTGCCCGTTGCCGAGGGCAGCCAGCTGGTGCTGTACACCGACGGGCTGGTGGAGGACCGCGACCGGGACATCGACGCGGGCCTTGACCTGCTGCGGGAAACACTGGCGGGGCACCCCCGGCGGGCCCCGGAGCAGACCTGCCAGGCGATCGTCGACGCCGTACTCCTGCCGCGCCCCAGCGACGACGTCGCCCTGCTGGTGGCCCGCACCCGGCTGCTGGGCCCGGAGCACGTAGCCGAGTGGGAGGTGCCGTCCGATCCGGCGGCTGTCGCCCCGGTGCGGGCCGATGCCGGTCGGCGGCTGGCGGCCTGGGGGCTGGACGAGATCGCCTTCACCACCGAACTCATCCTGTCGGAGCTGATCACCAACGCCATCCGGTACGGCACGCCTCCGGTCCGCGTACGTCTGCTGTGCGACCGCACCCTGATCTGCGAGGTCTCCGACGGTTCCAGCACATCCCCGCACCTGCGCCAGGCGACGACCACCGATGAGGGCGGCCGCGGGCTGTTCCTGGTGGCCAGGCTCGCGCAGCGCTGGGGCACCCGGTACACCCCGACAGGCAAGGTCATCTGGACCGAGCAGTCTCCGCGGGGAGACATCGGGGAGGTGAACCTCGACCTCGCCGATCTCCTCCTCGACCCCGGCGGGCTTCCCGACGAACCCAGCAGCGACCCTCCCTGAACCTCGCCCACCGCATTTACCGGAAGAAATATTGCCGCCCTATCCCTTTGTGCGATGAACCGATACGTTTAGCGGCACTCGATCCGTTTGTCGTAGCTTCCTATAGACTACTACCGGCCTCCGTATGCCCCCTTGACCGATGGGCCGACGGCAACCTAGTTTCGAGCGAACCGACTCGTGAGCTGCTGGAAGGAGGCGAAGTCGGATGTCGACCCTCTCCGACCTGCATCGCCTCGCCCAGCGGACCGCCTGGGTTCCGGGTCGTGTAGCACACGGCTGCTGAGCAGCCTCTTCCCGGCGTGCCCGATCGGGGCCCCGGCACCTTCCGAATCTCTGTCACCGCCTGCGACACGGCGTTGCGTGTTGATTTGCGCTGCGGTTTTCTCAGGCTGCGCCACCGAAATAGAAAGCCCTGAAATGGCGACTAGGACAATCAGAACGACCGCGCCCCGAAATGAGGAGCTCTCATGGTAGCCGCGCGGATCACGGTCAATGGGAAGGCCGCACCGATTTCCCCGGCCACGCCCCACACAACGGTCCTGGATTTCCTGCGTGAGCGTGGCCTCACCGGGAGCAAGGAAGGCTGCGCGGAGGGCGAATGCGGCGCGTGTTCGGTCCTGGTCGCCCGTCCCGGGGTGAACAAGCCCACTGACTGGGTGGCGGTCAACGCCTGCCTGCTCCCGGTCGCGGCCCTCGACGGTCAGGAGATCATCACCTCGGAAGGTCTCGCCACCGCCGGCGAGCCCGGCACGCCGCCCACCCTGCACCCGGTGCAGGAGGAGATGGCGGTCCGCGGCGGTTCCCAATGCGGTTACTGCACACCGGGATTCATCTGCAGCATGGCCGCCGAGTACTACCGGCCCGACCGCTGCGCACACGCGGACTCGGCCGGCAGCACCGAGGCCGGCAGCGCCGACTCGGGCAGCGCCGACTCGGAGCATGGCCCGAACGGTTTCGATCTGCACTCGCTGAGCGGAAACCTGTGCCGCTGCACCGGTTACCGCCCGATTCGCGATGCCGCGTTCGCCGTCGGTACGCCCGCCGAGGACGACCAGCTGGCGCAGCGTCGCGAGCAGTCCCCGCCCGCACCGGTTGCCACCGAATACGCCCAGGACGGCAGCGTGTTCCTGCGGCCGAGCACCCTGGCCGGAGCGCTGCAGCTGCTGCGCGAGCGGCCCGACGCGGTAGTGGTCGCCGGCAGCACCGACCTGGGGGTGGAGGTGAATATCCGTTCCCGCCGGGCGAATTGCGTGGTCGCCATCGACCGGCTGCCCGAATTGCGGGAGCTCCGGGTCGAATCCGACGTCATCGAGATCGGCGCGGCGCAGACGCTCACCGAGATCGAACGCCGCCTCGACGGCAGCGTCCCGCTGTTGGCGGAGTTGCTGCCGCAGTTCGCATCCCGGCTCATCCGCAACAGTGCGACCCTCGGCGGCAACCTGGGTACCGGCTCCCCCATCGGCGACAGCCCGCCGGTGCTGCTCGCGCTGGAGGCGTCGCTGGTGCTCGCCGACGCGGACGGTGAGCGTGAGGTCCCGCTGGCGGACTACTTCACCGGCTACCGGCAGAGCGTGCGCCGTCCCGGTGAGCTGATCCGCGCGGTGCGCATCCCGCTGCCGCTGTCGCCGGTCGTGGCCTTCCACAAGATCGCCAAGCGGCGCTTCGACGACATCTCCAGCGTGGCGGTCGCTTTTGCGCTCGACGTCGAGGACGGGATCGTCCGCAAGGCACGCATCGGCCTGGGCGGCGTGGCCGCCACCCCGATCCGCGCCCTCGCCGCCGAGGCGGCCCTGGAGGGCAAGCCGTGGGCGGCGGAGACCGTCGAGGCCGCGGCCCAGGTACTGCAGGCCCAGGGCACGCCGATGAACGATCACCGCGCCAGCGCCGGCTACCGCTCCGCGATGCTCGGCCAGAGCCTGCTGAAGCTGCACGCAGAAACCACCGAGGCGGTATCGTCATGAGCCATTTGTCCGAGCGCCCCGAAATGCCCGTGGTCGGCGTTTCGATGCCGCACGAGAGCGCCAACCTGCACGTCACCGGTACCGCGCTCTACACCGACGACCTGGTCAGTCGCACCAAGGACGTGCTGCACGCCTACCCGGTCCAGGTCATGAAGGCGCACGGCCGGATCACCGCGCTGCGCACCGAACCCGCGCTCGCCGTGCCCGGCGTGGTGCGCGTCCTGACCAAGGCCGACGTGCCGGGCGTCAACGACGCCGGCATGAAGCACGACGAGCCGCTGTTCCCCGACGAGGTCATGTTCCACGGCCATGCGGTCGCCTGGGTGCTCGGCGAGACCCTGGAGGCCGCCCGGCTCGGTGCGGCGGCCGTGGAGGTGGAACTCGACGAACAGCCCTCCCTGGTCACGCTGCAGGACGCGATCGCGGCCAACAGCTATCACGGCGCCCAGCCCGTGATGCTGGCCGGTGACATCGACGCCGGCTTCGCCGATTCCGCGCACGTGTTCACCGGCGAGTTCCAGTTCTCCGGTCAGGAGCACTTCTACCTGGAGACGCACGCGGCACTGGCCCAGGTCGACGAGAACGGGCAGGTGTTCATCCAGAGCAGCACCCAGCACCCTTCGGAGACCCAGGAAATCGTCGCCCACGTGCTCGGCCTGCACAGCCACGAGGTGACCGTGCAGTGCCTGCGGATGGGCGGCGGCTTCGGCGGCAAGGAGATGCAGCCGCACGGGTTCGCCGCCATCGCCGCGCTCGGCGCCAAACTGACCGGCCGTCCGGTCCGGTTCCGGCTCAATCGGACTCAGGACCTGACCATGTCCGGCAAGCGGCACGGGTTCCACGCCGAGTGGAAGATCGGCTTCGACGCCGACGGCCGTATCCAGTCCCTGGACGCCACCCTGGTCGCCGACGGCGGCTGGAGCCTGGACCTCTCCGAGCCGGTGCTGGCCCGCGCGCTGTGCCACATCGACAACACCTACTGGATTCCCAACGCACGCGTCGCCGGCCGCATCGCCAAGACCAACACGGTCTCCAACACCGCCTTCCGCGGTTTCGGCGGACCGCAGGGCATGCTGGTGATCGAGGACATCCTGGGCCGCTGCGCTCCGCTGCTCGGCCTGGACCCGATGGAGTTGCGGGAACGCAACTTCTACCAGCCGGGCCAGGGCCAGACGACGCCGTACGGACAGCCGGTGACGCAGGCCGACCGGATCTCCACCGTATGGCAGCAGGTTCAGAACGACGCCGGCATCGCCGACCGCAAGCGCGAGATCGCCGCCTTCAATGCCGCGCACCCGCACACCAAGCGGGCCCTCGCGATCACCAGTGTCAAGTTCGGCATCTCGTTCAACCTCACCGCCTTCAACCAGGGCGGCGCGCTGGTGCTGATCTACAAGGACGGCTCGGTCCTGATCAACCACGGCGGCACCGAGATGGGCCAGGGCCTGCACACCAAGATGCTGCAGGTGGCCGCGACCACGCTGGGCATTCCGCTGCACAAGGTGCGGCTGGCCCCGACCCGGACCGACAAGGTGCCCAACACCTCCGCCACCGCCGCCAGTTCCGGGGCGGACCTGAACGGTGGGGCGGTGAAGAACGCATGCGAGCAGCTGCGCGAGCGGCTGCTTCAGGTGGCCGCATCCCAACTGGGTGCGAACGCCTCGGACGTGCGCATCGTCGAGGGCGTCGCACGCGCCCTGGGCAGCGACAAGGAGCTGGCCTGGGACCACCTGGTGCACACCGCGTACTTCCAGCGAGTGCAGCTCTCGGCGTCCGGCTTCTACCGGACCGAGGGTCTGCACTGGGACGCGAAGACGTTCCGGGGCTCGCCGTTCAAGTACTTCGCCCATGGCGCCGCCGCGACCGAGGTCGAGGTGGACGGCTTCACCGGCGCGTACCGCATCCGGCGGGTGGACATCGTGCACGACGTCGGCGACAGCCTGTCCCCGATGATCGACATCGGTCAGGTCGAGGGCGGTTTCGTCCAGGGCGCCGGCTGGCTGACGCTGGAGGACCTGCGCTGGGACACCGGCGACGGGCCGAACCGCGGCCGGCTGCTGACCCAGGCCGCGAGTACCTACAAGCTGCCGAGCTTCTCGGAGATGCCCGAGGAGTTCTACGTCACGCTACTGGAGAACGCCGGCGAAGAGGGCGCGGTGTACGGGTCCAAGGCGGTGGGCGAGCCTCCGCTGATGCTGGCCTTCTCGGTGCGGGAAGCGCTGCGGCAGGCCGCCGCGGCCTTCGGGCCCGCCGGAGTCAGCGTGGAACTCGGCTCCCCGGCGACACCGGAGACGGTGTACTGGGCCATCGAGGCAGCCCGCAGGGGCGACGTGCAGCGCAACGGGGATGCTCACGAGGGCGGCGAGCTCCCCGCCGGGGCAAGCGCTTTGAGCAATGCCTGACATGACCTGGGTAGCCGCGGTCGCGCGGTTGCGAGCCCGCCGGGAACCCGGCGTGCTGGTGACCGTCGCGACCGTGCGCGGCCACGCGCCCCGTCGAGCCGGTGCCAAGCTCGTCGCGGGCGAGGCCGAGACCTGGGGTTCCATCGGCGGCGGCAACATCGAGGCCGCCGCGATCGACCGGGCCCGCAAGCTGATCGGCACGCCCGACCCGGAGCCGGAGCTCATGGAGTTCGCCCTCAACGACAAGGTCACCAACCGACACGGCGTGCAGTGCTGCGGTGGAGCCGTCACCGTACTGCTCGAACCGCTGCCGGTGGTCCCGGCGGTGGCGATCTTCGGGGTCGGGCACGTCGGGCTGGAGCTGGCCCGCATCCTGGCCCGCCACCACCTCGATCTGCACCTGATCGACAGCCGCCCCGAGGTACTCGCCGACGAACGGCTCGGCGTGCTCGCGGACGCGGTGGCGCAGATCCACGTGCACCACACGCCGCTGCTCCCGGAGGAGGTGCTCGCGGAGCTGGCGCCCGGCACCCACACCCTGATCATGACGCATGATCACGCAGAGGACGCCGCCCTGTGCGACGCCGCCCTGCGCACCACCGGCCTCGGCTCGATCGGACTGATCGGCTCGGCCGCCAAATGGGCGCGCTTCCGGCAACGCCTGGCCACCGAGGGCGGCCACGACGCCGCCACCATCGACCGGATCAAGACCCCGATCGGCATGACCGAGATCACCGGGAAGGAACCGGCCACGATCGCGGTGAGCGTCGCGGCGGACCTGCTCCGGGCCTTCGAACAGGGCCGCCCCTGAGCACCGGCGGAGAGGTCCGGTCGGCGTGTCCGTAGTTTTCTCCCGGCGCGAACGCGGCCGCCTCCTGTAGGAAGCTATGAAGATCGCGTTTTGTCCGGTGGTCGCTTTCATGTCTTCCATGCCTGGCCGACCCGCCTCTGCTGACTGTGTACTTGTCGTACAAGTTGCAACAGACCAGGGCGAGTTGCAGCGCACACGGGCCACCGCCGGTCCGCCGCTCTGCGGCGTCCGACCACTCCCCCGACCTGCTGCCCGTGCGCCGTCCCGCGCGGGCAGCAGCACCTCGAACCGCCACCCCGTCGCCCCGATTCCCCGAAGGAGCAGTCATGACCACGCACCCCCAGGAAGCAATCGTCCAGGACTCCGAGCGCGCCTGGATGGAAAGAGCGATCAGCCTGGCCACCGCCAGCGTGATCAGCGGCGGCGGTGGCCCGTTCGGCGCCCTGGTCGCCAAGGACGGCGAGGTCGTCGCCACCGGCAACAACCAGGTCACCGCCACCCTGGACCCTGTCGCGCACGCCGAGGTCAGCGCGATGCGCGCCGCGTGCAAGAACCTCAACACCTTCTCGCTCGAAGGCTGTGTCCTGATCACGTCCTGCGAGCCGTGCCCGATGTGCCTGTCCGCTGCCCTGTGGGCGCGCGTCGACCGGCTCGTCTACTCCGCCGACCGGCACGACGCCGCGGTGGCCGGCTTCGACGACCGCGAGTTCTACGACCTGTTCGAGAAGAAGCCCCACTCGATGTGGCCCATGGAGGTCGAGCACCTGGACCTGCCCAACCGCACAGAGCCCTTCGACACGTGGCTGGCCAAGGTGGACCGCATCGCCTACTGACCAGGAGCCCGTGCCGCCGCCGTACGCCCCCGCCGCCCCGGGGGCGTACGGCGTTCAGATCCTGGGATGACTGCTTCCGGCCGCGATCTCCCGCACCACCTCCATGACGGCCCGGGCGCGGGCAGTCTGCGTCACACCCTGCACCGTTGCCAGTTTGACTTCCAGCGGTGGGCGTCCGTCCCGCAGTTCCAGTTCCACGACCTCACCGCCGCCATAAGTCTTCGAAGCCTTCACCCTGGGCACCGTGATCGCGCTGCTGTGCCTGGGCTCCGTGGGCCGGAGACCGGGCGCGTCCGAAGACAACGGACCGGCTTCAGCAGCTGCGGGCAAGCAGGCTTGCTGAAGGCACTCGTCGGTCCCGATGTAAGCCGTACGAAGGAGCCTTCGGCGGGTCGGTGGCAGCGTTCGTGCAGCGGATGGTCCGGCCCGACTAGCGTTGCGACAACGCTTCCGCAGGCCACGACGTTTCTGCTGTGGTGGGGCGGGTGGGACTCGAACCCACGGCCGACGGATTATGAGTCCGCTGCTCTAACCGGCTGAGCTACCGCCCCTTTACGGCGTGGCGCGTACATGTGTGCGCGCCGTCTGCCGCAGCATAGCCGCTCATACGATCTCCTGCCTCGGATGGTCGGCACCGCTCGCCCTTGAGGACTCCGTCGCAGGCCGGGAGGTTCCACCGGGGCGGAAAGTGCACACGAAAAAGGGCCCCGAGGGGCCCTCCTCCGTCTTCTGCTCCCCCGACTGGACTCGAACCAGTAACCCTCCGGTTAACAGCCGAATGCTCTGCCAATTGAGCTACAGGGGACCGCGCTCCCCCGACTGGACTCGAACCAGTAACCTGCCGGTTAACAGCCGGCTGCTCTGCCAATTGAGCTACAGGGGATTGCTGCGTTGCACCGAACGTACCCATTCCGGTTGTCCCGGGGGGCGCGCGCTCGCTGCGACACATACATTAGCGCAAGCAGGGGGGTGCTCCGCCAATCGGTTCCGCCCCTGGGTGATCACGCGTGCTGCCGGGTAGGCGGGGCAGCATCGGCACAAGGGAAGGGCGGCAGCCATGCGGTACAAGCTCACGTTCGTCGTTGGACTCGCTCTCGGTTACGTGATCGGCACGCGGGCGGGCCGCGAGCGCTATGAACAGTTGAAGAAGTCGGCCCGGCAGGTGGCCCAGAACCCGGCCGTACGCAATGTGGCCGAGTCCGCCGCGCAGAACGGGCGGGGTGTCGCGGAGAAGGCCCTGCACTCGGTCAGCGAGAAGGTCGGGGACCGGATGCCGGATGCGATGACCCAGCGGGTCCGGTCGATGCGGGAGCGCAACGGCGTGGTCGAGGACGACTGGGGCACCACCAACACCTGACCGGGCAGGTCGGCCCGGAGCGCCCGAGGGGCCTCGGAGTGTTCCGATGTGCGGCACAATCTGAAGCATGGGGATAGTCGCCGGTCTTGACAGCTCTTCCGCGTTCACCCGCATCGTCGTCTGCGACACGGACTCGGGTGCCGTACTGCGGCAGGGGTACGCACCGCATCCCGTCGACGCGAAGTCGTACGAGGTGGATCCGCAGGCCTGGCTGCTCTCGCTCGGCGAGGCGGCGGCCGGCGGCCTGCTGGAGGGCGTGCAGGCCATCGGCGTGTCGGCGCAGCAGCACGGTCTGGTGCCGCTGGACCGCCAGGGCAGTCCGGTGCGGGCCGCGCTGGTCGGCAATGACAAGCGGGCCCAGGTCGCCGCGGCCGATCTGATCGATGCTCTCGGCAGCCGGTCCGCCTGGGCGGAGGCGGTCGGCTCGGTGCCGCAGGCCCCGCAGCCGGTGGCCAAGCTGCGCTGGCTGGCCCGGCACGAGCCCGAGGCGGCCGCCAGGATCGCCACCCTGCTGCAGCCGCACGACTGGCTGGTGTGGCAGCTGCTGGGGCGGCCCGCGCGCCGGACCACCGACCGGGGTGCGGCCTCCGGCACCGGCTACTGGTCCGCGGCGAGCGGCTCGTACCGCCCCGATCTGGTGGAACTCGCGCTCGGCCACCCGGCCGCGGTGCCCGAGGTGCTCGGGCCTTCCGAGGCGGCCGGCATGACGCCCGAGGGGCTGCTGATCTCGGCCGGAACCGGCGAGACCATGGCGGCGGCCTTCGGACTCGGCGTCTCGACCGGCGATGTGGTCGTCTCGCTGGGCGCCTCCGGGTCGGTGATGGGCGTGCATCACGAGGCGCTCAGCGACCCGTCCGGGACGATCACCTCGTTCGCGGACGCGACCGGGTTGCATCTGCCGGTCGTCCATACCCTCAACGCCGTACGGGCCCTGCGCGGCACGGCCGAACTGCTCGGCGTCGAGGACCTCGACGCCCTGTCCGCGCTGGCGCTGACCTCCACGCCGGGCGCCTCCGGGCTGGTGCTCCTGCCGTATCTGGAGGGCGAGCGCACTCCCCAACTGCCGCACACCGCAGGCACGCTGGCGGGGCTGCGCCGGGAGTCGATGAAGCGGGAGCACCTGGCGCGGGCCGCCTTCGAGGGCATGCTCTGCTCGCTCGCCGACGCGATGGACGTGCTCAGGGACCGCGGGGTCGAGGTGCGGCGGGTGTTCCTGCTCGGCGCCGCCGCGGAGCTGCCCGCGGTTCAGGCCGCCGCACCGGCGATCTTCGGGGCGCAGGTCGTCGTACCGCAGCCGGCGGACTATGCGGCGATCGGTGCCGCTCGGCAGGCGGCGTGGGCGCTCGGGGTGTCCGAGGGTTCCCTGGATCCCAAGACGCCGCCGGCCTGGCAGGGGGCGGCCGCCCAGGTGCTCGAGCCGGGCGATGAACTGGCGGTGGGGCAGGCGGTGCGCAAGCAGTACGGTGCCACGCGCGACCAGATCCACCCCGGAGCCTTCGGCTGAGCGGGGGGCCGCGCTCCCGGCTTCTTGACTCCCCCTTGAGGAAAAGGGTTCGATATCGGGTCGCCGAGTATCGGAAACTGGGCCTCTCTGCCCGCCAGCCAGCCCGATCCGCCTGCCGAACCCGCCTGCCGAACCCGAGAGACACCGCGTGCTCATAAAAATTCTGCGGACGTACCTGCGTCCGTACAAGAAACCGATGGCCCTGCTGGGGCTCCTTCAGCTCTTCCAGACCTGCGCCACGCTCTACCTGCCCACCCTGAACGCGGACATCATTGACAACGGTGTCGTCAAGGGGGACTCCGGTTACATCCTGGGCTACGGCGGTCTCATGATCGCCATCAGCCTGGTTCAGGTCGGCTGCAACATCGGCGCCGTGTATTACGGCGCGCGGACCGCTGCGGCCCTCGGCAGGGACGTCCGCGCCGGGGTCTTCGACCGGGTGCAGTCCTTCTCCGCGCGGGAGGTCGGGCACTTCGGCGCACCGTCCCTCATCACGCGCACGACCAACGACGTCCAGCAGATCCAGATGCTGGTGCTGATGTCGTTCACCCTGATGGCTTCGGCGCCGATCATGTGCGTGGGCGCCATCATCCTGGCGCTCGGCCAGGACGTGCCGCTCTCGCTGGTACTGATCGCGGTCGTCCCGGTGCTGCTGGTCCTGGTGTCCCTGATCGTCCGTCGGATGCGTCCGCTGTTCCGGAAGATGCAGGTGCGGCTCGACACGGTGAACCGGGTGCTGCGCGAGCAGATCACCGGCAACAGGGTCATCCGGGCCTTCGTGAAGGACGACTACGAGAAGGACCGCTTCAAGGGCGCCAACACCGAGCTGACCGAGGTCTCGCTCGGCACCGCACGGCTGATGGCGCTGATGTTCCCGACCGTCATGACCGTGGTCAACGTGTCGTCGATCGCGGTGGTCTGGTTCGGTGCGCATCGCATCGACAGCGGGGCCATGCAGATCGGGGCGCTCACCGCGTTCCTCGCCTACCTCATGCAGATCGTGATGTCGGTGATGATGGCCACCTTCATGTTCATGATGGTGCCGCGTGCCGAGGTCTGTGCCGAGCGGATCCAGGAGGTGCTGACCACCGACTCGAGCGTGGTGCCGCCGCTGGAGCCGGTACGGGAGCTGGCCAGGCACGGGCATCTGGAGATCCGGGGGGCCGGCTTCAAGTACCCCGGCGCCGAGGCCTCGGTGCTGCGCGACGTCGCCCTGCAGGCGCTGCCGGGCGAGACCACCGCGGTCATCGGGTCGACCGGCAGCGGAAAGTCGACGCTGCTCGGCCTGGTACCGCGGCTGTTCGATGCCACCGGCGGCGAAGTGCTGGTGGACGGCACCGACGTACGCAAGCTCGACCCGGCGCTGCTGGCGAAGACCGTGTCGCTGGTACCGCAGAAGCCGTACCTCTTCTCCGGGACCGTCGCGACCAATCTGCGGTATGGAAACCCGGACGCCACCGACGAGGAACTGTGGCACGCGCTGGAGGTGGCGCAGGCGAAGGACTTCGTCGCGAAACTCGAGGGCGGACTGAACGCTCCGATCGCTCAGGGCGGCACCAATGTCTCCGGCGGTCAGCGGCAGCGTCTGTCGATCGCCCGGACGCTGGTGCAACGACCGGAGATCTACCTCTTCGACGACTCCTTCTCGGCTCTGGACTACGCGACGGACGCGGCGCTGCGGGCCGCGCTGCGCCGGGAGACCGCCGAGGCGACCGTGGTGATCGTGGCCCAGCGGGTCTCCACCATCCGCGACGCGGACCGGATCGTCGTCATGGACGAGGGCCGGGTGGTCGGCACGGGACGCCATCGCGACTTGATGGATGACAACGAGACATACCGGGAGATTGTTCTCTCCCAGCTCACCGAGGCGGAGGCAGCCTGATGGCCGGTCCTGGTGGACGGATGATGGCAGGACCCGTACAGAAGTCCACGGACTTCAAGGGGTCGGGCAAACGGCTGGTGCGGATGCTCGCACAGGACCGCCCGGCCTTGTTCACGCTGCTGACGGCGCTGGTCGGCAGCGTCGCGCTCTCGGTGGTGGGGCCGAAGATCCTCGGCCGGGCCACCGACCTGGTCTTCGCCGGCATCATCGGCCGGCAGTTGCCGAAGGGGCTCACCAAGGCGCAGGCCATCCAGGGGCTGCGCGACCACGGCCAGGGCGGCATGGCCGACATGCTCGGCGGCATCAGCTTCACGCCGGGTCAGGGCATCGACTTCACCGAGGTCGGCAAGGTCCTGCTGCTGGCACTGGCCGCCTTCGGGTGCGCCGGTCTGCTGATGCTGGTGGCCACCCGGATGGTGGCGCGGGTCGTCAACCAGACCGTGTACCGGATGCGCGAGGAGATCCAGGGCAAGCTGTCGAAGCTGCCGTTGTCGTACTACGACAAGCAGAAGCGCGGCGAGGTGCTCAGCCGCACCACGAACGACGTCGACAACATCGGTCAGACCATGCAGCAGACGATGGGTCAGCTCATCAACTCGCTGCTGACCATCGTCGGCGTGCTGGTGATGATGTTCTGGATCTCCTGGATCCTGGCCCTCGTCGCGTTGGTGACCGTGCCCCTGTCGGTGGTGGTCGCCACCCGCGTCGGCAAGCGGTCGCAGCCGCAGTTCGTGCAGCAGTGGAAGGTCACCGGCAAGCTCAACGCCCACATCGAGGAGATGTACACCGGGCACGCGCTGGTGAAGGTCTTCGGGCGGCAGGCCGAGTCGGCGGAGGCGTTCCGCGAGCAGAACG
Source organism: Streptomyces sp. NPDC051322 (assembly GCF_040689485.1). NCBI lineage: Bacteria > Bacillati > Actinomycetota > Actinomycetes > Kitasatosporales > Streptomycetaceae > Streptomyces > Streptomyces sp. NPDC051322. The sequence goes on from NZ_JBFBAK010000001.1 coordinate 690,089, forward strand.
ACGCGCTGTACGAGGCGAGCTTCAAGGCGCACTTCAACAGCGGGATCATGCAGCCGCTGATGATGTTCGTCTCGAACATCAACTACGTGCTGGTGGCGGTCGTCGGCGGACTCCGGGTCGCCAGCGGCTCACTGTCGATCGGTGACGTGCAGGCTTTCATCCAGTACTCGCGGCAGTTCTCGATGCCGCTGACCCAGGTCGCCTCGATGGCCAACCTGGTCCAGTCGGGTGTCGCGTCCGCCGAGCGCATCTTCGAACTGCTGGACGCCGACGAGCAGGAGCCGGACGCGGAGTCCGCCGAGCGCCCCGAGGTGCTGCGCGGCAGCATCTCGCTGGACAAGGTCTCCTTCCGCTACGAGCCGGACAAGCCGCTCATCGACGATCTCTCGCTGTCGGTCGAGCCGGGCCACACGGTGGCGATCGTCGGTCCGACCGGCGCCGGCAAGACGACGCTGGTGAATCTGCTGATGCGGTTCTACGAGGTGACCGGGGGCCGGATCGCGGTCGACGGGGTCGACGTCGCCAAGATGTCGCGCGAGGAACTGCGGTCCGGCATAGGCATGGTGCTGCAGGACACCTGGCTCTTCGGCGGCACCATCGCGGACAACATCGCCTACGGGGCGTCCCGTCCGGTGACCCGCACGGAGATCGAGGACGCGGCCCGCGCCGCGCACGCCGACCGGTTCATCCGCACCCTCCCCGAGGGCTACGACACGGTCATCGACGACGAGGGCACGGGGGTGAGCGCCGGCGAGAAGCAGCTGATCACGATCGCCCGGGCGTTCCTGTCCGACCCGGTCATCCTGGTGCTCGACGAGGCGACCAGCTCGGTGGACACCCGTACCGAAGTACTCATCCAGAAGGCGATGGCCCGACTGTCGCACGGCCGCACCAGCTTCGTGATCGCGCACCGGCTGTCCACGATTCGGGACGCCGACGTGATTCTGGTGATGGAGAACGGGGCGATCGTCGAGCAGGGCTCGCATGACGAGTTGTTGGCGGCGGAGGGGGCGTATGCGCGGCTGTATGCGGCGCAGTTCGCGCAGGCGGTGGTGGAGGTCGAGTAGGTGGGCGGGGCGCCTGCGGCGGGCCTGTTCCCCACCCCGCCCCTTCCCGAACTGGGGGCAAGCCCCCAGGCCCCTTGTCCTCAATCTCCCCCAGCTACCGCTGGGAGGGGCCCCCAGGGGCCGGCATTTGATGGCGCCCCGGCCCGCTCAGTCCAGATAGCCCCGCAGCTGATCCGCCAACGCATGATCCCGCAACTTGCTCAACGTCTTCGACTCGATCTGCCGGATCCGCTCCCGGGTGACCCCGAAGATCTGTCCGATCTCCTCGAGCGTCCGCGGCCTTCCGTCCGCCAGCCCGTACCTCAGTTGCACGACCTTCCTTTCCCGCTCCCCCAGCGTGGACAGCACCGCCTCCAGGTGCCTGCGCAGCAGCAGGAAGGCGGCCGACTCGACGGGGGACGCGGCGTCGCTGTCCTCGATCAGGTCGCCGAGGGCCACGTCGTGTTCCTCGCCCATGGGGGCGTGCAGGGACACCGGTTCCTGGGCCAGGCGGAGGATTTCGCTGACGCGCTCGGCGGTGACTTCGAGGTGGGTGGCGACTTCCTGCGGGGTGGGTTCGTAGCCGCGCTCCTGGAGCATCCGGCGCTGGACCCGGACCACCCGGTTGATCAACTCGACCACGTGGACCGGGACTCGTATCGTCCGGGCCTGGTCGGCCAGGGCGCGGGACATGGCCTGGCGGATCCACCAGGTGGCGTACGTCGAGAACTTGTAGCCCCGGGCGTAGTCGAATTTCTCGACCGCCCTGATCAGGCCGAGGTTGCCCTCCTGGACCAGGTCGAGCATGGTCAGTCCACGGCCCACGTAGCGCTTGGCCACCGAGACGACCAGCCGGAGGTTGGACTCGATGAGGCGGCGTTTGGCCATCCGGCCCATGACCACGACTCTGTCGAGGTCGACGGCGAGCCGGGAGTCGAGGTCGGACGAGCCGCCGAGGCGTTCCTCGGCGAAGAGGCCGGCTTCCACGCGGCGCGCGAGGTCGACCTCCTCGGCGGCGGTGAGCAGCGGTATGCGGCCGATCTCCCGGAGGTACTGGCGGAAGAGATCGGAGGACGGGCCGCCGGTGTCGGCGGTCCGGTTACGGGGTGGCTCGGGGGCGTCGTCCGGTTCCTCCACGACGAGCTCGGCGGGGGCCACGTCGGTTTCGGTCAGAGTCTGGGTCTGCACGGGGGCGGCCTCCAGGGTGACTGCCGGGTCAGGGACGTGCGGCAGCGGAACGAGGGCAGCCGCGCCGCCTTCCGTCCCGTTGACGATGAGCGCATCCGTGGAGGTGAGTGGCCCGCCGTCGGCGGACCGGCCGCGCTCCGAGGCCTCGGGCCGAGCGGACCGGGGCATCGCCATCAGTGTGGGGCACGACACATCGCTGCCACGAGGGGCGTGCGGTGACTTTCTGAGTCCGCCTCGTGGACGGTCGGTTACCGGGCAGTCGGCCACCCGTCGCCGAAACTCCGGAGGGTCCCGGATCCGCGCCGGTCAGAGCGCCTCGGCGCCGCGGTTGCGCAGGGACCGGCCGTACTGCTGGAGCGTCCAGAGTTCGTTCTGAACGGCGGCGTACTGCTCGGGGTCGCCCTGGGTGGAGACCCGGGCCAGGGTGCCCTGGACCTCCATGATGCGGCGGTCCACCGCCCGCAGCCGGACCTGGACCAGTTGCTCACCCGCATACACCTCGTCGACGGTGCGCCGCATGATCGCCTCGACGGCGAGCTCGGTCACCACGGCGCGGACCGCGTCGTCCGGGGCGGCTTCGCGGACCCGGGTGAGGTAGGCCGAGGAGTCGGCGATGCCGTCCTCGGCGCCGCCCGCCTCCATGATCGTGAGCCGGACCGCCGCGTAGGGCGGTGCGGTGAACTCGTCGACGCCGTAGGCATCGAAGGCCGGGGAGACCAGCTCGGGTCGCTGGAGTGCGAGCTTGAGCAGCTCCCGCTCGGTGCGGTGGGCGGGGCTGCGGAGGTTGAGCGCCGGGCCGCTCAGCGGCACGGGTGGCGGCTGGATCCGGTGCTGGGGCGGGCCGCCGCGTGCGGAACCACGGGCAGGCCCCGGCGCGTTGCCACGGCTGCGGGCCCACTGGGCGAGCTGGCTGATGCGCTTGACGACGAACTGCGTGTCGAGGATCCCGACCATGCCGGCCAGCTGGACGGCGACCTCGTGCTGCGAGGCGCTGTTCTTGATCCGGGCCACCACCGGCGCGGCCTCGTCCAGGGCCGCGGCACGTCCCGCGGGGGTCTCCAGGTCGTAGCGGGAGACGATCTGGCGGAGCGCGAACTCGAAGAGCGGGGTGCGGGGTTCGACGAGGTCCTGCACCGAGGCGTCGCCCTGGGCGAGCCGCAGATCGCACGGGTCCATGCCGTCCGGGGCGATGGCGATGTAGGTCTCCGCGGCGAACTTCTGGTCGTCCTCGAAGGCACGCAGCGCGGCCTTCTGGCCGGCCGCGTCACCGTCGAAGGTGAAGATCACCCGGGCGCTGCCGTTGTCCATCAGCAGCCTGCGGAGAATCTTGATGTGCTCGGTGCCGAAGGCGGTGCCGCAGGTGGCGACGGCGGTGGTCACTCCGGCGAGGTGGCAGGCCATGACGTCGGTGTAGCCCTCGACGACCACGGCCCTGCTGGACTTGGCGATCTCCTTCTTGGCCAGGTCGATCCCGTACAGCACCTGGGACTTCTTGTAGATCGCGGTCTCGGGGGTGTTCAGGTACTTGGGGCCGTTGTCGTCGTCGCGCAGCTTGCGCGCGCCGAAGCCGACGACTTCGCCGCTGATGTCGCGGATCGGCCACATGAGCCGGCCGCGGAAGCGGTCGATGGGCTTGCCGCCCCGGGTCTCCTGGGCGAGTCCCGAGGTGAGCAGTTCCTTGTCGGTGAAGCCCTTCCCGCGCAGGAAGCGGGTGAGGTGGTCCCAGCCCGCGGGGCTGTATCCGACGCTGAAGTGGGTGGCGGCGGCCTGGTCGAAGCCACGCTCGGCGAGGAACTTGCGGGCGATCTCGGCTTCGGTGCCGTCCAGCTGCTCGATGTAGAACTGCGCGGCTGCCTTGTGCGCCTCGACCAGCCGGATCCGCTCGCCGCGCTGACTGTTCGGGGTGTAGCCGCCCTCCTCGTACCGGAGGGTGATGCCGGCCGTGCCCGCGAGGCGCTCGACCGCCTCGGAGAAGGACAGGTGGTCGATCTTCATGATGAAGGCGAGAGTGTCCCCGCCTTCCTGGCAGCCGAAGCAGTGGAAAAGGCCCTTGGCCGGGCTCACCTGGAAGGACGGGGACTTCTCGTCGTGGAAGGGGCAGAGGCCCTTCAGATTCCCGCCGCCGGCGTTGCGCAGCTGGAGGTACTCGGAAACGACGGCGTCGATCGGGACCGCGTCCCGGACCGCCTTCACGTCGTCATCGTTGATCCTGCCCGCCACGAGTGAAGTCTACGGGCCGGGTCGGACAGTCTCGGCCTGCCCCGGCCGCCTGCCCTTACGGCCGGGGGTCCGGGGGTCGCCCCCGGAAATCACCGCCGGGCCGGGCCGGACAGTCTCGGCCTGTCCCCGGCCGCCTGCCCTTACGGCCGGGGGTCCGGGGGTCGCCCCCGGAAATCACCGCCGGGCCGGGCCGGACAGTCTCGGCCTGCCCCCGGGACCCCCGGACCGGTTGCCCGGTGCGGGCAGCCGGTCCGGGGCGGGCCGCCGTCGCGGTCAGGCGCCCAGGGTTGCCAGGTCCACGGTCGGATCCGCCACTGCTTCGGGGTCCAGTTGCGCGCCGGAGCGGATCAGGCGCTGCAGCTGCTCCGTGACGTCCCACACATTGACGTTCATCGCGGCGAGCACCCGGCGGTCCTTCATCCAGAAGGCGATGAACTCGCGCTTGCCCGCGTCGCCCCGGACCAGGACCTGGTCGTACGAGCCCGGGGGCGCCCAGCCCGAGTACTCCAGGCCCAGGTCGTACTGGTCGGAGAAGAAGTACGGGATCCGGTCGTACGACACGTCCTGGCCGAGCATCGCCCGCGCCGCGGCGGGGCCGCCGTTGAGGGCGTTGGCCCAGTGTTCGACGCGCAGCCGGGTGCCGAGCAGCGGGTGCTGGGCGGCCGCGGTGTCGCCCGCCGCGTAAATGTCCGGGTCGGAGGTGCGCAGCGAGGCGTCGACGGCGATGCCGCCGCCGTCCGCGCGCGGGGCCATCTCCAGGCCGGCCGCTTCGGCGAGCGAGCTGCGCGGGGCGGCGCCGATCGCGGCGAGCACGTCGTGTGCCGGATGTTCCGTGCCGTCGTCGGTCTGGGCGGCCAGCACCATGCCGTCCTGCCCGGTGATCTCGGTGAGGCGGGCGCCGAAGTGGAAGCGGACGCCGTGCTGGGCGTGCAGATCGGCGAAGATCTGGCCGACCTCGGGGCCGAGGACGTCGTACAGCGGTGTCGCGTTGGGTTCGACGACGGTGACCTCGGCGCCGTAGCCACGGGCCGCCGCAGCGACCTCCAGGCCGATCCAGCCGGCGCCCGCGATCACCAGGTGACCGTTGTCCCGGCCCAGCGAGGCGAGGACCTGCTTCAGCCGGTCGGCGTGCGCGAGCCGGCGCAGGTGGTGGACGCCGGCGAGGTCGGTGCCGGGGATATCGAGGCGGCGCGGTTCGGCGCCGGTGGCGAGCAGCAGCTTGTCGTAGTGGACCGCGGTGCCGTCCCCGAGCCGTACGGCCTTGACGGCGCGGTCGATCGCGACGACCGTCTGGCCGAGGTGCAGCTCGATGTCGGCCTGTGCGTACCAGGCGGGCTCATGCACATAGACGCTGTCCCGTTCCTCCTTGCCCGCCAGGTATCCCTTGGACAGCGGCGGGCGCTCATAGGGGTGGTCGCGCTCGTCCCCGATGAGGATCACTCTGCCGGTGAACCCTTCGGCCCGGAGAGTTTCGGCAGCCTTCGCCCCCGCGAGTCCTCCGCCGATGATGACGAACGTCAGATGTGCGTCGACCACTTGTTGCCTCCTTGTAGTGCTGGCGCCGCTTGCGAGCGTCCCGCACGGAGTGTGATGGGGGAAGGGGTTGTGAGATGTTCAGAAGCTGTTGTCCAACTCACGCACGGTCAGAATGGCCGGTCATGATGGCATGCCGCCCGGCCCTGCGGTCACATCGGGCCGGAAATCCACGGCCGGTCGTGCCCGGTTCTCACGCTGTGTGTCCACGCCGACTCGCGCGGTGCGTCAGCGATGGCCGGTCAGCCTGGCGTGCAGGGAACGCGCCGATGCGTCGGTGAGCGAGCCGATCTGGTCGACGATCACCCGTTTGCGCCCGCGTTCGTCGGGAGCCGCGTCGAACAACGCCCGGAACTGCGGATCCAGGCCGTCCGGGGCACGGGCGGTGAGCGCCGCGGCGAGCTCGGCGAGCACGATGCGCTGGTCGACGCGGAGCCGTTCCTGCTCCTCGCGCTGCATGACGTAGCGGTCGGCGACGGCCTTGAGTACCGCGCACTCGAGCCGGGTCTCGTGCGGAACGACCAGTTCGGCCGCGTACCGGGTGAGCGGTCCCGTGCCGTACGTCCGGCGGGTCGCGCTCTCGGCGGCCAGGCAGAACCGGCCGATGAGCTGGCTGGTGGCGTCTTTCAGCCGGGCCTGCGCGACCGCCGATCCGTCGTAGCCGTGCGGCCACCAGTCCTGGTCGAGGAGGCGGTCGAGCGCGGCCGCCAGCTCCGCCGGGTCGGTGTCGTCCGGCACGTAGCGGCCGACGGCCACGGCGATGACCTCGTCCCGCTCGGGCCCGGAAGTGAGGCAGTTGGGGTCGATGTGGCCGGCCTGCAGCCCGTCCTCGACGTCGTGCACGGAGTACGCCACGTCGTCGGACCAGTCCATGACCTGCGCTTCGAAGCACTTCCGGTCCGCCGGTGCGCCGCGCCTGGCCCAGTCGAAGACCGGCAGGTCGTCCTCGTACACCCCGAACTTCACCGAGCGGGGTTCGGTGGGGTGGCCACCGCGCGGCCAGGGGTACTTGGTGGCGGCGTCCAGGGCGGCGCGGGTGAGGTTGAGGCCCACGCTGATCAGCTCGCCGGTGTCCGGGGCGGGTACGAACCGTTTGGGTTCCAGGCGGGTCAGCAGCCGCAGCGACTGGGCGTTGCCCTCGAAGCCGCCGCAGTCCGCGGCGAATTCGTTGAGCGCCAGTTCGCCGTTGTGGCCGAACGGCGGGTGCCCGAGGTCGTGGGCGAGGCAGGCGGCCTCGACCAGATCGGGGTCGCAACCGAGTGCGGCGCCCAGTTCCCGCCCGACCTGGGCGCATTCCAGGGAGTGGGTGAGCCGGGTGCGCGGGCTGGAGTCCCAGACGGAGCTGCGGGACCCGGGGGTGACCACCTGGGTCTTGCCCGCGAGGCGGCGCAGCGCGGCGGAGTGCAGCACCCGCGCGCGGTCGCGCTGGAAGGCGGTGCGGCCTGGTCGCTTGTCGGGTTCGGTGTCCCAGCGTTCGAAGTCGGACGGGGTGTACGCGGTGCCTGCCATGCACCGACAGTACTGAGTTTCCCGTCCGGGGCGTCGCTGCGGGCAGGAGTCCGGCCGCCCGGTCCGGTCGCCGGCCCCGGCACGGGCGCCGTGCCGCCGCCCCACGGATGTTGGCCGGAAATGATCCTCAGAAGCTGTTGCTCAGGCAGCGGCGAGACGGTGCGGTTGCCGGGCAGCCGGGTTGCTCAGCGCCTGGTCGTAGCGGTGCAGCAGCAGCCGGGCGAGCGCCGGGTGGGCGCCGAGCGGTGCGGCGGCGATCCACGGCGCGGCCGCCGCACACTGGGTGGCGAACCGACCGGGGGCGGTGAAGTACGAGGCGACGGCCACCCGGTGCCGCCCGCGGGCCGCCAGCAGCCGCAGGGCTTCCGGAACGGTGGGCGAGGTGGCGGAGGCATAGGCGGGCACGACCGGCACCCCACCGAGCCGCTCGCTGAGCAGGCCCGCCGTACGGCGGACGTCGGCGGCCGAAGCGGGATCGCGGGAGCCCGCGGCGGCGAGCACGATTCCGGTCGAGCGGGACACTCCGTCGGCCGGGCGCCAGCCCGCTTCGACGAGTCGCCCGTACAGCGTCTCGATCAGCAGCGGATGCGGCCCGAGCGGGACCGCGAAGCGGGCGTGCAGGCCCGGCGCGGTGGCGGCGGCCAACGGGATGTCGTGGTTGACGTGGTGACCGCGGCTGAGCAGCAGCGGCACGAGCACGGCGCTGCCGCTCCCTGCGCCGCGGTCGGTGAGGTCCGCGAGGGCGGCGGGCAGCAGCGGTTCGTTCAGCTCGATGTGGCCCAGCCGCACCGGGAGCCCCGGGCGCAGCTCGCATACCCGCTCCAGCAGCGCCCGGACGGTCGGCAGCGCCCTCGGGTCACGGCTGCCGTGGGCCACGGCGACGAGGGCGGGGGCCGATGCGTGCACGGACATACGGTTCATGAGCGCGATCCTGCCCGGCGTACGTTGCCGTCGCGTTGCCTGCCGGTCACGGGCGTTTACCAGCGCCTCACGGAGCGGGTGGCTGCGCTGCCAGGAGTGGGCGGCGGAGGCGGGTGGCGAACCGAATGCCGCCCCGTGACGTCCCCCAGGAGACACGGACACTACGGGGGACCTCCATGCACCGACCGTACCTGCCCGGGCCGCGTCTTCCGGGACCGCGCCTGACCGGGCGGCGCCTGCCGAGACCGCGCCTGCCGAAGACGCGGCGCGGGAAACGGCGGGCCGTGCAGGCCGTGATGCTCGGATGCGTGCTGGCGCTCACGCCCGCCACCTGGATGTTCACGGCGGCCGACGGGCGGGTGCGGAGCACCGCCGATGTTCCGGCGGCCGATGTCGCGGTGGTGTTCGGCGCCGGACTGTGGCAGGGCCGCCCCTCGCCGTATCTCGCGCACCGTCTCGACGCGGCGGCGGAGCTGTACCGGACGGGCAAGGTCAAGGTGGTGCTCGTCACTGGGGACAACAGCCGCGAGGAGTACGACGAACCGGACGCGATGCGCGCCTATCTGGTGAAGCACGGCGTACCGGGCCGGCAGGTGGTGGGCGACTACGCCGGGTTCGACACCTGGGACTCCTGTGTCCGGGCCAAGAAGATCTTCGGGGTCGACCGAGCGGTGCTGGTGAGCCAGGGGTTTCACATCCGCCGTGCCGTCGCTCTCTGCCAGGCCGCCGGGATCCGCTCGTACGGCGTCGGGGTCAGCGACGCCCATGACGTGACCTGGTACTACGGCGGCGCCCGTGAGCTCCTCGCGGCCGGCAAGGCGGCACTGGACGTGATCTTCAAGCCCGATCCGCACTTCCTCGGCCCGCACGAGCAGGGCGTCGCGCGGGCGCTGGACCGCTGAAGCGGATGTCTGGGGCCTCACAGCGCGCCGGGGGTGCGGCTGAGGCGGTCGTACCCGCTGCGTAATGCGCTGTGGCCTGCGCCGTAACACCGTGGGCGCACGCTGGCCGTATGTCCACCGCAACAGCCCCCGCCGCCGCTGCCACCCCCACCGACAGCGCGACCCACTGCCCCTACTGCGCCCTGCAGTGCGGGATGAACCTGCGGCGCACGCCCGAAGGCGCCGGAACGGTCGAGGTGGTCGAACGCCCGGACTTCCCGGTCAACCGGGGAGCCCTGTGCGGCAAGGGCCGTACGGCTCCCGCCGTCCTGTCGTCCGCGGTACGGCTGACCGAACCGCTGGTGCGTAACGCCGCCACCGGCAAGCTCGAACCGGCCGGCTGGGACGAGGCGCTGCGCCTGGTCGCCGACGGGCTGCGGCGCACCCGGGCCGTGCACGGCCCGGACGCCGTCGGGGTCTTCGGCGGTGGCGGCCTCACCAACGAGAAGGCGTACGCCCTCGGGAAGTTCGCCCGGGTGGTCCTCGGCACCTCGCAGATCGACTACAACGGACGCTTCTGCATGGCGTCGGCGGCCGCCGCGCACCAGCGGGCCTTCGGGCTCGACCGCGGTCTGCCCTTCCCGCTGGAGGACATACCGCGCACCGGATGCGTGATCCTGGTCGGCTCCAACCTCGCGGAGACCATGCCTCCGGCGCTCCGCTATCTCACCGAGCTCCGGGAGAACGGGGGCCGGCTGATCGTCGTCGACCCGCGCCGCACCCGTACCGCCGAGCAGGCCGACCTGCATCTGGCGCCCCGGCCGGGCACCGATCTGGCCCTGGCGCTCGGCATGCTGCACGTCCTGATCGCCGAGGGCCGCACCGACGACGCCTTCATCGCCGCCAGGACCAGCGGCTGGCAGGACGCGCGGGCCGCGGCGATGGCGCACTGGCCGGAGATGGTCGAGCGGATCACCGGCGTGCCACTCCCCCAGCTCCGGGAGGCGGCACGGATGTTCAGCGACGCGCCGTCCGGGATGGTGCTCACCGCACGCGGTCCCGAGCAGCAGTCCAAGGGCACCGACACGGTGGGTGCCTGGATCAACCTGTGTCTCGCCGCCGGCAAGGCGGGCAGGCCGCTGTCCGGTTACGGCTGTCTGACCGGGCAGGGAAACGGCCAGGGCGGACGTGAACACGGCCAGAAGGCCGACCAGTTGCCCGGCTACCGCAAGCTCACCGACCCGGCGGCGCGACGCCATGTCGCCGGGGTGTGGGGCGTCGACCCCGACACGCTGCCCGGTCCCGGGCGCAGCGCCTACGAACTCCTCGACGCGCTGGGCGGCGAGGTGAAATCCCTCCTCCTGATGGGCTCCAACCCGGTCATCTCCGCCCCCCGCGCCGCCCACATCGAGGGCCGGCTGCGCTCGCTGGACTTCCTCGCCGTGGCGGACGTGGTGCTCTCCGAGACGGCCGCGCTCGCCGACGTCGTACTCCCGGTCACGCAGTGGGCCGAGGAGACGGGCACCACCACCAACCTGGAGGGGCGGGTCCTGCTGCGCCGGGCCGCGCTCCGGGCCCCGGCGGAGGTGCGCAGCGACCTGGAGGTGCTGCACGGACTGGCCGGGCTGCTCGGCCACAAGGAGGGGTTTCCCGCCGCGCCCGACGAGGTCTTCGACGAGCTGCGGCGGGCCTCGGCCGGCGGCCCCGCCGATTACGCGGGGATCAGTTACGACCGCATCGCCGCGGAGGACGGTGTTTTCTGGCCCTGCCCGGACGAGCAGCACCCCGGAACGCCCCGGCTGTTTCTCGACCGGTTCGCCACCGACGACGGCCTCGCCCGGTTCGTGGCGGTCTCGCACCGCCCCGCCGCCGAGGAACCGGACGCGGATTTCCCGGTGTTCCTGACGACGGGACGGGTGGTGTCCCAGTACCAGTCGGGCGCCCAGACCCGGCGCGTACCGGAACTGAACACGGCCGCTCCCGGCCCCTTCGTGGAGCTGCATCCGCGGCTCGCGGACCGTATCGGCGCGGTGGACGGCGAACCGCTGGCCGTGACCTCCCGCCGGGGAAGGGCCGTGGCACCGGCTCGTATCACCGAGTCGATCCGCCCCGACACGGTCTTCATGCCGTTCCACTGGCCGGGCGAGGGCCGCGCCAACACCCTCACCAACCCGGCGCTGGACCCGACGTCGCGGATGCCGGAGTTCAAGGTGTGTGCGGTACGGGTGGAGCGGGCGCAGGCTGCCTGAGGCTCACGCTCCGTAGGGCCGCACCGCCTTGGCGTCCCGCAGCGCCTGTCCCCACCAGACGAGCTGGTCGAGCATCGTCTTGGCAGCCGCGTCGGGCGCCGTCGGGTCCTTGTGCGTGCCGTCCTGGTCGAAATGGCCGTGCGCGTTGTGGAAGCTGACGGTGTCCCGGACGGTGACCGTATGCATCTCGGCGAAGACCTGCCGCAGCTGCTCGACGGCCCGCAGGCCGCCGGACATCCCGCCGTACGACACGAAGCCGACCGGCTTCGCCTGCCACTGGGTGAAGTGCCAGTCGATGAGGCTCTTGAGCGAGGCGGGGAACGAGTGGTTGTACTCGGGGGTGAGCACGACAAATGCGTCGGCCGCTGCCAGAAGCGGCGAGACCCGGCCGAGGATCTCCTGCACCTCGGGCGAGGGCTCGTGGGAGAGGACCGTCGGCAGATCGGTCTCGGCCAGGTCGATCACCTGGACGGAGAGGTCGGCGCGCTGCCGTGCGCGGGAGAGAAACCAGCCGGCGACGGTGGGGCCGAAGCGGCCGGCCCGGTTGCTGGCGATGATGACGGCGAGGTTCAGGGGGCTCGTGTTGAGGTCCATGGGGAGAGCGTCATACATCAAGCATGGTTGAGGTCAAGCCGCCCCCGCACGCACCCGCTCCCGCACCACCGTGCCCTTCGGCAAGCCCCTGCACGTGCCCGCACCGTTCGACTTCGACCTCGACACCAGCGACTTCGGCGCACCACCGGAGGCAGCGGCCCCCTGACTCGTACGGTGAGCTCATGCACATAGAGATCGACGGCCGCCCCGTCACCGACGAGTCCCTGCGCACACCCGCCTTCGTCAACTACGGTCATTTCACCGCGATGCAGGTCAGGAAGGGACGGGTGCGTGGTCTCGGACTGCACCTCGACCGGCTGGACTCCGCGACGCGCGAGCTGTTCGGCTCGGGGCTCGACGGCGAGCACGTGCGGGCACTCGTCCGGCACGCACTGGACGGAGCGGGCGTACGGGATGCCGCGACCCGGGTGTACGTACACCGGCCGGACGGCGACGAGACCACGACCGTGATGGTCACCGTGCGCCCACCCGCGGTGATGCCCGAGGCCCCGCAGAGCCTGATGTCCGTTCCGTACGAGCGGCCCGTGCCCCACATCAAACACCTGGGCGGCTTCGGCCAGATCTACTACGGCAAGGCCGCGCAGCGCGCCGGATTCGACAGTGCGCTGCTCACCGGCCCCGGCGGCGTGATCGCGGAGGGCGCGGCCACCAACATCGCCTTCTGGGACGGCACTTCGGTCGCCTGGCCGGATGCGCCCGCACTCCTCGGCACCACGATGGCGCTGATCGAGCCCCTGCTGCCGTCGGTGCGGCGCCGGGTGGCCCTGGAGGATCTGCCCTCGTACCGGGCGGCCTTCGTCACCAACTCGCAGGGCATCGCCCCGGTGCGCCGGATCGACGACACCGAGTTCGCGGTGGACGCGGAGCTGATGAAGACGGTGGCGAGGGTGTACGACGCGGTGCCCTGGGACGAGATCTGAGCCAGCGCGGGCCCGTCCACGGGTCAGGGAGGTCCGGAGTGTCCGGAAGACGGGTACGGCCCGCCTCGTCCGCCGGGGACCGGGCGGTGACGCATCAGGGCGTGGGGGCCGGCTGCGCGGCCTCCCAGGCGAACCCGTCCGGGTCGGTGAAAGCTCCGGCATCGCCACCGATGGCGAGCCGGTGCGATCCGCTGCCGTCGGGAGACCGGCCGGGGCGTAAGGTGCGCGGATGTTCCGGATACCGGAGGCGTTCGCGCGGAGCACCATCGAGCGCGAAGGGGAGCGCGGCGCGGCCTGGCTCGCCGCGCTGCCCGGGATCGTGGAAGAGCTGGTGGACACCTGGGGGTGCCTGCCCGACGGCGAGGTCATGCACGGGGGCGTCGGGGTCATCGTCCCCGTGCGGCGGGCGGCCGAGGGCGCCGCTGTCCTCAAGGTGTCGTTCCCGCACCCGGGCAACGTTCACGAGCCGGACGCGTTCGCGGCGTGGGGTGGGCGCGGGGCAGTCCTGCTGTACGAGCGTGACGACGCGCGGTTCGCAATGCTGCTCGAACGGACGCGGACGTCGACTCTGGCGGACGTCATGGACGGGGACTCGGTCCTCACGGTCGCCGGGCGGATCAGTCGCCGACTCGCCGCGCCCGCCCCGCCCGGCCTCCCCCGGCTGAGGGAGCAGGCCGACACCTGGGAGGAACAACTACGCAAGGACTGCGCCGATTTGACGCACTCCCTGACGCCCTACGCGGTGGACGCCGCCGTGGCGACCGTCCGCGAACTGGGCCGGACCCAGCCGGACACCCTCATCCACGGCGACCTGCACGCCCGCAACATCCTGCGCGCCGACCGCGAGCCGTGGCTGGCCGTCGACCCCAAGGGATACGCCGGGGACCCCGCCTACGACGGCGGCACCCTGCTCAAGTCGCGCGCGCTGACGCTTCTCGAGGCGGATGACCTGCGCAAGGCTGTCCACCGCGCCCTGGACGTCTTCGCCGAAGCCGCGGAACTCGAACGCGAGGACATCCGGCGCTGGGCTCAACTTCATGCCGTCCAGGCCGCGTTCTGGGGTCGTCGGCACGGATTCCGGGTGGCCCGCGAAGGGTCACGGCTGGACTGGCTCACCGCATGCGCCGACAGCTTGGCGGAGTTGCTCACCCGGATGGCGCGCAGCTAGGCGTATCGGTTCGTTGTGACATCGCGGGGTGCCTTCCACGGCGCGAAGGGTGCCCCTTGATTCACGTGGTCTGCCGGCGCACGGCCGAGATCAGCCCGCCGGGCTGCTCCTCCCGCTGCGGCGCGGTGCTGAGCGGACGGCCGTAGGCGGCAGCACGCTCACGCAGGGTGTAGGTCCGGGCCTCCCAGCCGTGCTCGGCCAGCCAGCCGACCGGGTCCTCGGGCATCTCCGAAACCCACAGGGACGCCGCCGATCCCGGCCCGGCGTCCGCGCCGAAGCGTTCGATCACCCCGCGCGTGCCCAGCGTCAGGCCCATCCGGCTGCCGGGTGCGGAGTGCGCGCCGATCCGGGCCAGCAGCAGTTCCACCGCGTCCTCAGGCAGGTAGATCAGCAGTCCCTCGGCGATCCACACCGTCGGCAGCGCCGGGTCGTGCCCGGCAGCGGCCAACGCCCCGGGCCAGTCCTCGCGCAGATCCACCGGGACGGTGATCCGCTCACAGCGCGCAACAGCCTGCTCCTGACGCAGCACCGAAGCCTTGAAGCCCAGCGGCTCAACGGTGTCGACCTCGAACAGGCGGGTGTCCTCGGGCCAGTCCATCCGGAAGGCCCGGCTGTCCATGCCCGCGCCGAGCAGCACGACCTGCCGGATGCCGGCCGCGGAGGCCTCCTTCAACAGGTCGTCGAGGAACTTCGTCCTGACGACAATGGAGAACGCCACGCCCAGCCGGTACCGCCGGGCGGCCTCGTCACCGCGCGGCGGCACCGAGTCCGGCCCGCGCCCGCCGGCGATGGCGAAGGCCATGGCCAGCGGGTCCCGGAACAACGCGTTCTCCCGCTCGGTCTCCCGCGCCCGCACCCGGGCCACCCCGACCGCCGTGGCCCACACCCCGGACGGTTGCACCCGCCCCCGCTCATCAGTCACCGCAGCAGCCTAACCAAACGCGGCGAACACGTGGGACGTGCCGCCCGGCGATGCGTGCCGTGCCCGACCCGGTCAGGGAACTCTTGTGATGAGGACGGGCTGGAAGAGGCCGCTGGCTTCGGGCGCCTGCCCTTGGGGGTCCATGAAACCCGCGCGTCGCATCTCGGCCAGGGCCGCATGCAAGGGACCTTCTGTCCGGGCCGAACTGCGAGACGCCGGGTCAGCTCTGTCCTTGCTCGGTCCACGGACGGAGCCTCTCCGGGTTGCGGATCGCCCAGATGCGAGTGATGCGGCCGCTGGTGAGCGCGAACGCCGCCACGGTCACGGTGACGCCGGCGTGCTGGGCGACCAGGCCGGGCCGGCCGTTGACCGTCCGCTCCAGGAGCGTCACACCAGGGGCTATGCCGGCGATCTGCATCAGGTACTGGGCGATGCGCTCGCTGCCCTCGACCGGGCGGAGGGCGGCGCCGACCAGTCCGCCGCCGTCGGCGATCATCGTGGCGTCGGGGTCGAGGAGGTCGACGAGCGCCTTGATGTCCCTGGCCTCCCACGCCTCCTTGAAACGCCGCACCAGACCGGCCTGCCCGGCCGTCGGAGCCGCCGGAACCCGCGCGGCGCGAATACGCCGACGGGCCGAGGACGCCAGCTGCCGACAGGCCGCCGACGTCCGGCCGACGATCTCGGCAACCTCGGCGAAGGGGTACCGGAAGACGTCGTGCAGGATAAAGACCACGCGTTCGGCCGGCGTCATCGACTCCAGTACGACGAGGAAGGCCATGTTCACCGACTCGTCCAGGGCGACCCGGTCCGCGGGGTCGGCCGGCTCGGCCCTGCCGTCACCCGCCGACCCGCTGATCCACTCCGTACGGTCGGGCAGCGGCTCGGGTATCCATTCGCCGACGTAGCGCTCGCGCCGGGCCCGCGCGGAGCCGAGCAGGTCCAGGCAGATGCGGCTGGCGACTGTCGTCAGCCAGGCGCCGGGCGACTCGATGGCCTCCTGCTGTGGCCGCGACATCGCGTACCAGCGGGCGTAGGTCTCCTGCACGGCGTCCTCGGCCTCGGCCAGCGAACCGAGCAGCCGATAGGCGACATTGGTCAACTGGCGCCGCTCGCCGACGATCGCACTCAGACCCGGCTCGGAACGGTCGCGCCCTGGCTCGGCGGGGGTGCTCATGGCTGCGACCGCTCCCTGGTTCTTCTCGTTCGCTCCCGATCTCGCCACTGAGGCGAAACACCGCACGGGACTGTGAGGTCGGCGCTTCGCCCTCACATTTCGCGGGCTCACGTCGTCGGACCGTCGAGACATTACCGATCCACTGCCGCGAGGCAGAAGAGAGGACCGCTCCCATGGCCAACCGGACGACGGCAGCACACCGCAGCCTCACGTTCCTGCAGGTCGCGATCGGGCTGCAGACTTTGGCCATTTTCTTCCAGGCGGTCACGGCCGGGCTGCTGCTGTCCTCCTCCCACGGCGAGGTACCGCACAGCGTCGGGGCGCGCGTGATGTACGGCGCATCGATGTTGTACGTGCTCGCCGCGATCCTGGCGTGGCGGCCGGGCGGCGGGGCGCCCCGCCCCATCCTGTACGCCTCCGGCTTCCTCATACTCGCTTCGGTACAGGTGGTGCTGGGCATCGCGCACGTGCTGTCGCTGCATGTCCCCCTGGGCGTCCTGATGTTCGGACTGAGCGTGCAGGCGCTGGGCCAGGCACTGTCCGCCCACCTGTCGCAGCGCTCCGGCAGCCGGCCGTAGCCGCGACGTCGCCGTCTATGTGCGTGCCGCCGCCGAAAGAAGCCGCTGTTTTCGGGCGCCCCCAGCGGATCTCCGGGGGCGCGGTGTCATGCCGGTTCGGGGCAGTCGGCCGGCCGGCGCGCGGCCGGTGCAGCCAGCTCACGCGCGACGAAGTCGACCAGCAGTTCGCGCATCACCGTGATGGTCATCCCCGGAGCACCGGTGAGTACCTGGATGGCGGCACCGTCGGTGAGTGCGGTGAGCTGCCGAGCCGCGTTCTCCGGGTCCACATCGGTCCGGAAGACGCCCTGGGACTGGCCGCGTCGCACGGTCCGTACGACCGTTTCCTGCCAGCGCGCGTAGTACTCGTTGTGAGCGGGCCGGAATTCGGGACGGATCACCGCCTCCGCCCAGTACTGCAGCCAGATCGACCACTCGTCACGGACCCGGCCCATCCGTGGCAGCTGCATGTCGATCAGCTTGAGCAGCCGCTCGTGGGCACTGGTGATGCCCCGCAGCTCGATGCTCTGCCGGATGAACGCCTGATCCACGCAGTATTTGAGGGCCTCGGTGAGCACGTCGTTCTTGCCGGGGAAGTAGTAGTGCACCGTACCGGTGCTGGTTCCGCAGACGCGGGCGATGTCCGAGACGCGCACCGCGTGGAAGCCGCGCTCGGCGATCAGCTGCCACGTCGCCTCAAGAATCGACTCGCGGCGGTCCTCGTCCGTGCGTGGCTGCGCGGCCATACCGTCTCCCCAGTCCTTCGGTCCCCGTGCTCCGCTGCGGCCTGTGCCTCGGATTCTTTCCCACATATTACTGATGCGTCAGTCAAAGACAAGTGATCCGACCAGGCTTCAAGGTCTGCGAATTCCGTTAACCACTTCCTCGCCAACCCTTGACAGGGGGAGTTGGGAAGGGGCTAACTGACGCATCAGTCAAACCTTTTCTTCGACCGAGGAGGCCTCCGTGCGGAGCGCTCCACTCCCGTCCGACGGCGTATCGCCGCCGGGTGCCCCCACGCCGCCGACCGGCGTGCTCCGGTCCGACGTCCATGCCGGCCGCGTCGCCCTGATCACCGGAGGTGGAACCGGGATCGGCCGGGCGACCGCGCTCGACCTGGCAGCCGGCGGTGCAAAGGTCGTGATCTGCGGCCGCCGGGCCGAGCCGCTGGAGGCCGTACGGCAGACGATCGCCGCAGCCGGGGGCGAATGCCTCGCACTGTCCGTGGACATCCGCGAGGAGCAGCAGGTGTCCGAGGTCGTCGACCGTGCCCTGCTGGAGTACGGACGCATCGACATCCTGGTGAACAACGCGGGCGGCCAGTTCTCGGCTCCCGCCGAGGACATCAGCCCCAAGGGCTGGCGCGCGGTGCACCGGCTGGCGGTCGATGCCACCTGGGCGGTCACCCGGGAAGTGGCACTGCGGGCGATGATCCCGCAGCGCTCGGGCGCTGTCTTCTTCATCGCGTTCTCCCCGCGCCGGGGCATCCCGGGCATGGTTCACGCGTCGGCGGCCCGAGCCGCCGTGGAGAATCTCGCGGCGGGACTCAGCCTGGAGTGGAGCCGGTACGGAATTCGCGCCGTGTGCGTGGCGCCCGGCACCATCGCCACCGAGGGCCTGGACGACAACTACACGACGGCCGACCGCGAACGCTGGACGCAGGCCGTGCCGCTGGGCAGGCTCGGCCGTCCGGAGGACGTGTCCGGCGTCATTTCCTTCCTCGCCTCTCCCGGGGGTTCCTACGTCACCGGCACGACCGTCGTCGTGGACGGCGGCGCCGACGCCTGGGGTACCGGGCACCCCGTCCCTCAGCCTCTGCCGGAGGCTCAGCCATGACGCTCACCGCTCCCATCGGATCCCGCACGGATCCCGCGTCGGCACGCGATCTCTCCCCGCTGTTCTCCCCGCGCGCTGTCGCCATCATCGGAGCCAGCAACGACCGCTCCAAGTACGGCAATTGGATCAGCGTGCAGGCCCTGCGGATGAAGGGCCACCGACCCGTCCATCTGGTCAACCGCCGTGGTGGGCCGGTACTCGGCGAGCCCGCTTACCGCAGCCTCGCCGAGGTGCCGGGGCCGGTCGACCTGGCCGTCATCGCCGTGCCCGCCGCCGGATTCGCGGCCGCCGTCGACGACTGCCTGGCCGCCGGTGTTCGGGCGATCGTCGGCATCACCGCCGGTTTCGGGGAACTGGGCGAGGACGGGCGACTGCTCCAGACGGCGCTCGCCGCCCGGGTCCGGGAGGCCGGAGCAGTCCTGCTCGGGCCCAACTGCCTCGGCGTCCTGGACAGCACCAGCGGCCTTTACCTGGCCTCCAATCCGCTGCCGGCCGGATCTGTCGGGCTGATATCCCAGAGCGGCAACATGGCGCTGGAGCTGAGCGGCATTCTCGAGGACCGTGCTCTCGGGTTCTCCCGCTTCGCCTCGCTGGGCAACCAGGCTGATCTGGGGGTCGCGGATCTGGTCCGCGCCTACGCCGATCACCCCGGCACCGACATGATCGCTGTGTACTGCGAGGACTTCGGCGACGGCCGGGCCTTCGTGGCCGCCGCCGCCGACGCGGTGGCCGCGGGCAAACCCGTGGTGCTGCTGACCGTGGGCGGCGGCGCAGCCTCGGCACGCGGCGCCAAGTCCCATACGGGAGCCCTGACCAGCGACAGCTCGGTCATCGACGCCGCCTGCCGGGCGGCGGGCGTCGACCGGGTGTCCAGCCCGCACGAGATGGCCGACCTGCTGCACCTGCTGCACCGGTTCGGTCCGGCCCCCGCCCGCCGGGTCGCGGTGCTCGCCGACGGCGGCGGTCACGCATCGGTGGCCTGCGATACCGCAGAGGCGCACGGCCTGTCCGTACCGGAATTCACCCCCCAACGGGCCGATGCGCTGCGGCACCTGCTGCCCCCGTCGGCCGGGGTGGGCAACCCGGTGGACCTGGCCGGGGCAGGAGAACAGGACATCACCTCCTTCTGCACCACGCTGGACCTGCTGCTCGCCGATCCCGATGTCGACAGCGTCCTGGTCACCGGCTACTTCGGCGGATACGGGCGGTACGGTCCGGAGCTGGCCCGTGCTGAGATCGCCACCGCGCGGGCCATGGGCGAAAAGGTGCGCGGCAGGGGTAAGCCGGTGGTGGTTCACACCATGTGCGCCGCCAGCCCGGCCGCCGACGAGCTGCGGCGACAAGGCGTCCCGGTGTTCCGTGCGGTGGAGGACGCAGCACGGAGCCTGGGCCTGATGGCGCGACACGCCCCGCCGGCGCACCCGCCGAGGTCACTGCCCGATCCCGCGCCCCCCGTGCCTGATGACGGTTACTGGACCGCGCGGGAACTGATCCGCACGGCCGGTGTGTCGTTCCCCGACGCCCGGCTGGTGCATACCGCGGACGAGGCAGTGCGGGCGGCGGCGGACATCGGCTGTCCCGTGGTGATCAAAGCCCTGGGCCTGCTGCACAAGTCGGACTCCGGCGGGGTCGCGCTGGGGCTCGCCGGAGAGCAGGCCGTGCGGGACGCCGTGACCGATATGGCCGTCCGGCTCGATCCGCCCGGCTTCTGTGTGGAGGCCATGGCGGACCTGACCGACGGTGTGGAGCTGATCGTCGGTGTGCGGCGCGACCCGCGCTTCGGCCCGGTCGCCATGGTGGGTCTTGGTGGGGTCACCACCGAGGTGCTCCGCGATGTGTCCTTCGCACTGGCTCCGCTGGAGCCCGCCCAGGCCCTGGAGATGCTCTCCGGGCTGCGCACCGCCGCCCTCCTGCGAGGCGTGCGCGGCAGGCCGGCCGTCGACCTCGATGCACTGGCGCACGCGGTGGCCGCCATCACCGAAGTGGCCGCTGTCCACCCGGACATCGCCGAACTGGAGGTCAATCCTCTGCTCGCGACTCCGGGCGGAGCCCAGGGCCTGGATGCCCGCATCGTGCCCATCGGCTGAGCACCGGCTCCCGGCGCCACACCGCTCCGGCACACACCCCCCGCTTCGCCCATGACCCCGCGCTGCCCTACTCCCCTCCCTCCGATCCACGTAAAAAAAGGAGAAACACCATGGAGTTCGCTCTCACCCCCAGGCTCGCCGAGCTCAAGCAGCGTGCCGCCGGTCTCACCGGCAAAATCATGCAGTACGAGGACCAGTGCGAGGCCGAAAACGGGCTGTCCGTCGAGGCGCTGGCGGCCATTCGGGAAGAAGTACTGGCCAGCGGCCTGCAGGCGATCAACATGCCGACCGAGTGGGGCGGCGCCGGTCTGACCGTGCTGGAACAGGTCGTGGTGCAGGACGAACTCGGCAAGCTCACCAACGCACTGTGGGACACGGTCTGGCGCCCCGCCAACTGCCTGCGGGCCTGCACACCGCAGCAGCGCGAGCGCTATCTGCTCCCCGGCATCCAAGGCCGTTGCCGCGACGCCGTGGCGATCACCGAGGAGAATGCCGGCTCCGACCCGTCCGGCATCGCCACCACCGCCGTCCCGGACGGCGACGGATACCGTATCAACGGCGAGAAGTGGTTCGTGACCGTCGGGGATGCGGCCGACTTCCTGATCGTGCTCGCCAACGTCCAGCCGCAGAACGCCCCGACGCTGTTCCTGATCGACAAGGACACCCCCGGAGTGTCGGTCAAGCGGACCCCCCGCTACACCCACACCTTCGTATACGAGCACCCGGAGTTCCTCTTCGAGGACGTACGAGTCGACGCGGACGCCGTGCTCGGCGGGGTCGGCCAGGGCTACGAACTGACCCGCGACTGGTTCACCGAGGAGCGCCTGATGATCGGCGCGCGCACCATCGGTGCTGCGGAGCGCGCGCTGACGCTGGCCACCGAGTGGGCCGGCCAGCGGGTGCAAGGCGGCGAGACGCTGATCAGCCGCCAGCTGATCCAGGGGATGCTCGCCGACTGTGTCGTGGACATCGCGACCAACCGGGCGCTGACCCATCAGGTCGCCTGGGAGTTCACCGAAGGCGGCGACCGCAAGACGCTGCACGCGAAGGCGGCCACCGTCAAGCTCGCCGCCTCCGAGGCGTCCAACCGGGTCGTCGACCGGACGCTGCAGATCTTCGGCGGTCGCGGCTACATGCGCGACTACCCGGTGGAGCGGCTCTGGCGCGAGCTGCGCGTGGACCGCATCTGGGAGGGCACCTCCGAGATCCAGCGCTTGGTCATCGGCAACGAGATCGGCAAGCGCGGACTGTCCGGCCTGCTCTCCTTCCGCACGGAGTCCTGAATGACCGCCGCCGGCAGCGTTCATCTCTCGCGGCGCGGTGACGTCGCCGTCGTCGAGTTGCGCAGGGAGGCCAAACTCAATGCGCTTTCCACTCATCTGGAGGCCCGGCTGCTCGATGCACTGCGTTCCGAAGAGGTGCGCACCAGCCGGGCAGTGGTGATCACCGGCGGGCAGCGGGTGTTCTCCGCAGGAGCCGACGTGGGGGAGCTGAGGGAGATGACTCCCGAGGCGATCGCCGAGTACTACCGCGCATCGGGAGCGGTGTACGAGACGTTCGCGGCCCTCCCCCAGCCGACCGTGGCCGCTATCGCCGGCCATTGCCTGGGCGGCGGACTGGAGTTGGCGCTGGCCGCCGACATCCGGATCGCAGACCCGAGCGCCTCGTTCGCCCTGCCGGAGGTCGGGATCGGCATCCTGCCCAGTTCCGGCGGCGTCACCCGGCTGGTCCGCTGCATCGGCCCGGCGCGTACCCGGGACCTGGTGCTGCGCGGCCGTCGCATGCCGGCGGCCGAGGCCCACGCGTGGGGCGTGCTGAGTGAAGTCTGCGCACCCGGTTGCCATGTGGACCGGGCGTTGGAGATCGGCCGCGAGCTGGCCGCTCAGCCACCGTTGGCGGTCTCCGTCGCCAAGCAGGTGATAGCTGCCGCCACCGATGCGCCCCGTGAGGCGTCACTGCTGCTCGAGCAGCTTGCGTACGCCGCGCTCAACCGCACGGCCTGAGCCGGCAGATCAGCGGAAGGAGGACCGCCGGCGAGGGCCGCCGACGGCCCTCGCACCCTTCAGGAGGAGCGACATGGCAGTCAGCACCCCCAGTACGACCGGTTCGGCTCAGCCACAGCCGGCCAGGAGACTCGGTATAGAGTCCCGCTCGATCGACTATGTGCCGCTCGCGGAGCGGCACGGCAAGGTGTGGCACCTGTTTCCGGTGTGGTTCGCCGGTGACGCGCACCTGGCGACGGTCGCAACCGGCGCCATCGGTGTGACACTCGGCGGCAACATGATCTGGACGGCTGTAGCCGTCGTACTCGGAGGCGCCTTCGGCACCTTCTTCATGGCCTTCCACTCCGCTCAGGGCCCCCAGCTCGGTCTGCCCCAGATGGTGCAGTCACGGCCGCAGTTCGGCTTCATGGGAGCACTCCTGGTGTGGGTGGTGGCGCTGGTGACCTATATCGGTTACACGGCCTTCAACCAGGTGCTGATCGGAAGCACCATGCAGCACCTGGCCGGTGTACCGACCGGCATGAGCTTCGTCGGTTACGCGGTCCTGGCCATCGTGCTGGCCGTGGTCGGCTATGACTTCATACACCGGGCCTCGCGCTGGCTCACCTACCTCATCCTGGCCGCGCTCGTGGTGTTCTCCGTGGGCGTCGTGATGGTGAACCCGTTCACCTCGGCGCAGCTGGATCTGGGGTCCTTCGCGCTCACCCCGTTCCTGATCCAGTTCTTCACCGCCGCGGTGTATCAGCTCTCCTGGTCCATCTACGTGTCGGACTACTCGCGCTATCTGCCGCCGTCGGTCGGTGTGCGATCGTCCTTCTGGTGGACCTATGTCGGCGCGTGGGTCGGGGGTGCCTGGATGATGCTCGTCGGCACGGTCGCCGCTGGGTTGTTTCCGAAGACCGATCTGGTGGACTCGGTGGTCTCCGCCGGCAACACGCTGTTCCCCGGCTTCGGTGTGACGCTGCTGGTGATCACCGTGGTGCCGCTGATCTCCATCGAGGCACTGAACTTCTACGGCGGCAGCCTGACCCTGCTCTCCAGCATGGACTCGATCAAGCAGACCAGGCCCACGGTCACCAAACGGGTGGTCGCCCTGGTCGTCATCGGGGTGCTGTCGACCGTGATCGCCTTCGGTTCCGACGAGCACTTCATCGAGCAGTTCGGTGAGTTCCTGACCGTCCTGGGCTTCCTGTTCACCCCGTGGACCGCGATCAACCTGGTCGACTTCTACGTGGTGCGGCGCGGCCACTACTCGATCCGGCAGATCTTCAATCCCCGCGGCACCTACGGCCGGTGGAGTTGGCGGGGTCTGCTGGCCTACGGCGTCGGCTTCGCCGCGATGATGCCGTTCGCGGTGATCGGCAGCTCCATGGGCCCGGTGGCCGGATGGCTCGGCGGCATCGACATCACCATGCCGGTGGGCCTGGTCGTCGCCACCGGCGTCTATCTCCTGGTGTGCCGTTCGCTCGACCTGGAGGGCGAACGGGCGATGGCGGCGGACGAAACCGAAGCGGAGCTCGAGACGTCCGGCCCGGTCCCGGCAGCGCACGAAGACTGACGGCCATGTCCGTTCCAGTTCACTATCGGGACCATCGGCCCGCCACGGGCGGCCGGAAGGAGACCACACATGGAGACGGTCCACCGCATCGGCGTCGTGGGCGCCGGGCTCATGGGCTCGGGGATCGCCGAAGTGTGCGCGCGAGGCGGCCTGGAGGTTACGGTCGCTGAGATCAACTCCGACGCACTGGCCCACGGGCGAGGCCGCATCGAGGCGTCCCTCGCCCGCGGTGTCCGCAGCGGAAAACTGTCGGAAGCCGACCGCCGGGCGGCACTCGGTCGGCTGCGTCTCACCACCGACCTCGGCGAACTGGCCGACCGGGACATGGTGATCGAAGCCGTGGCGGAGAACGAGCGCATCAAAACGGAGGTGTTCACCGTCCTCGACAGGGTCGTGTGCCGCACCGACGCGATCCTCGCCTCCAACACCTCGTCGATACCGATCGCGAAGCTCGCCATGGTGACCACCCGTCCGCAGCAGGTCGTCGGCATCCACTTCTTCAACCCGGTGCCGGTGCTCGACCTCGTGGAGCTGGTGCCTTCCTTGCTGACCGGTGAGGAGACGGAACTGCGTACTCGGCGATTCCTCACCGATACGCTGGGAAAGCAGGTGATCCGAGCCACCGACCGGGCCGGCTTCGTGGTGAACGCGCTGCTGGTTCCCTACCTGCTCGCCGCGGTGCGGATGCTCGAGTCCGGCTATGCCACCGCCGCCGACATCGACGGCGGCATGGTGCACGGCTGCGCACACCCGCTGGGCCCGCTCGCCCTGACCGACCTGATCGGCCTGGACACCACCCAGGCGATCGCCGAGTCGATGTTCGACGAGTTCAAGGAGCCTCTCTACGCGCCGCCGCCCCTGCTGCAACGCATGGTGGAGGCAGGGCTCCTCGGCAGGAAGGCGGGCCGGGGGTTTCACCGGTATGACAGGTGATGTACCGGGTCGACACGCCTACGCCCCCGACACCTCCAGATACCGCAGCACCGCCAGCACCCTGCGGTGCCCCGTCTCCGACGGTGGCAGGTCCAGCTTGGTGAAGATGTTGGAGATGTGTTTCTCCACGGCGCGCTCCGAGACGACGAAGGACGCGGCAATGGAGTGGTTCGTACGGCCTTGGGCCATCAGCCCCAGCACCTCCCGCTCGCGCGGGGTGAGGGTGTCCAGCGCCGAGGCGCGGCGGCTTGCGCCGAAGAGCTGGGCGACGACTTCGGGGTCGAGCGCGGTGCCGCCTGCGGCGACCCGGCCCAACGCCTCGACGAACTCGGCGATGTTCACGACGCGTTCCTTGAGCAGGTACCCGACCCCGCCGGTTCCCGCGCCGAGCAGCTGCGCCGCGTACTTCGTCTCGACGTACTGGGAGAAGATCAGCAAACCGACCCGGGGCGACGACCGGCGGATCGCGACCGCCGCGCGGAGGCCCTCGTCCGTGTGGCCGGGCGGCAGCCTGATGTCGATCACCGCGGCGTCCGGACGGTGTTCGTCGACCGCGGCGAGCAGCGCTTCCGAAGCCCAACAAGGCACCGACGAGCCGCCGTTGGAGCCCGCCGATGCTGACCGCGCCGCGTACCGTCAGCGCGATCAGCCACGGTCCGAGCGCGGTGACCGAGAGGGCTCCGCCGATCAGCAGGCCGTAGAGGACCAGCACCATACCCGCCAAGGCGATGGGCAGGGCCAGTACCGCATAGAGGACGGCGCACAGACGTTGTCGCATGCGGGACAACTTAGAGCTGGTGGATGATCGGGGCGGAAAGCACGGCGCATACGGCGGCGACCCCGAGGGCGATGCCCGTGTTGCGCAGCAGGCCGGTGCGGTCCGTGCCCAGGAAGCCGGTCACCAGCCGCGCCTGCAGCGCCGTGAATCCCTTGACGACCCAGGGCGTGAGGAACAGGAACGTCGCCCCGCCGGCCCCGGCATGCACCGCCCAGGCGCCCGCCATGGTCGGTCCACCCCAGGAGTGCGACGGTTCGCCGTCGCTCCGCAGCGGGAAGCCGAAGTTGATCACCACGATGGTCCAGAAGTAGCCGCTGGTCACCGCGGCCATCAGGTTGAGCGGGCTGCTGATCACCGCATGCGCGAGGGCCACCGGCCCGGTGCGCGGGGGCTCTCCGAGATGCAGGTGCAGCAGGCGGCGGGCGAGCCCGCGCTGGATGCGGCCCGCGGGGCCGCCGACCAGGGCGAGCGGTACGCAGAGGAGGCCGACGGGGAGGGCCAGGAGGACGTACGCCGTACGCCGCCAGGTCCCGGCCCGGAAGGGTTCGCGGAGAATGACGCGGGCCAGGTGGGCGGAACGATTGCGGCGGGCGCCTCGGTCGGCGAGGGGCTGCTGTGTGAGGTCCATGGGGGTCAGCCTTCCGGCCGGGCGGCCCCGGATCGATCGTGCCTGCACGGAAGTGAATGGTTCGGTTCACCCCACCTCCCCCGGTCCCTCACACCCCGCCCCCGCCGACGCTGAGCGCAACGTGTCCCCGGGGAAACAGCCGGGAACCCGACGGGTAACACCCGCACCGCACGCTGTGGTCATGGTCAAGGACATCGTGGTGATCGGCGGCGGTACGGCCGGCTCCCGGCTCGCCCGGCAACTGGCGGCGGGGGCCGGGCCGGCCGCGCACGTCACCGTACTGGGCGAGGAGACGCAGGCGCCGTACAACCGCGTGCTGCTCGCCGACGTCCTCGCGGGCCGGTACGGGCCCGAGGTCATCGCGCTTCCCGCGACGGAGGTACGGCGCGGGGTGCGGGCGGTCAGGATCGACCGGGCCGACCGGGTCGTGCAGTGCGACGACGGCAGTGCCGTCCCGTACTCCACGCTGGTGCTGGCCACCGGCTCGAACCCGGTGCTGCCGCCGCTGCGCGGGCTCGGTGACGACCTGCCGGACGGTGTGCACCCCTTCCGCACCATGGACGACTGTCTGGCGCTCGCCGCGGCGGTCACCGAAGGCACCCGTGCGGTGGTCATCGGCGGCGGGCTGCTGGGCGTCTCCGCGGCCAGGGCGCTCGCCGAGCGCGGCGCCCAGGTGGTGCTGACCCAGCAGGGCGAGCACCTGATGGAACGCCAACTCGATCTGCAGGCCAGCGGGTTGCTCCGGGAACACCTGGAGTCGCTGGGCGTCGAGGTGCACACCGAGTGCCGGGTGCGCGGGCTGCGCGGGCGGGACGTCGAGCTCGCCGACGGATACGTACTCGGCTCCGATCTCACCGTGCTGGCCTGCGGGGTACGTCCCAGGACCGGGCTGGCCAGGGCCGCCGGGCTCGAGGTGCGGCGGGGCGTGGTGGTCGACGACGAGCTGCGCACGTCCGACCCGCACATCCGCGCCATCGGCGACTGCGCCGAGCACCGGGGCCAGGTCTACGGTCTGGCGGGGCCGGCCCTGGAACAGGCCGATGTGCTGGCCGGTCTGCTGGCCGGTGAGCCCGCCTCGTACACCGGCACCCGGGCGCTGACCCGGCTCACCCTGCAGGGCTCGGGCCCCCTCGACCTCGCCGCCTTCGGCGAGACCACTCCACTTCCCGGCGATGACGTGGTCCGTCTCGCCGATGCCACCCGGGGCGCGTACCGCAAGGTCGTCGTCCGCGGCGACCGTCTGGTCGGTGGCGTACTTCTCGGCGACCTCACCACTGTCGATGAGCTCGCCCGCACCTGGGAGGGCGACGAGCCGCTCCCCTCCACCCCGCTGTTCCATCTGCTTGGAGGCTCTTGAGATGTCCACTCCCACGATCGTGGTCATCGGCCACGGGATGGTCGGCCAGCGCTTCCTCGAGGCCATCGCCGAGCAGGGCGTGACCGACACGGCCCGCGTGGTGGTGCTCTGCGAGGAGCCCCGCCCCGCCTACGACCGGGTCCAGCTGACCTCGTACTTCTCCGGCCGTACCCCCGACGACCTCTCGCTGGTCGAGGACGGCTTCCTCGACCGGCACGGCATCGAGCTGCACCTCGACGACCCCGCGCAGAACGTGGACCGCGCCGCCCGGAAGGTCACCTCGCGCAGCGGGCGGGTCTTCGGCTACGACACGCTGGTGCTGGCCACCGGCTCGTACCCCTTCGTGCCGCCGGTGCCCGGCAAGGACGCGACGGGCTGCTTCGTCTACCGGACCATCGAGGACCTGCTCGCCATCGAGGATTACGCCAGGACCGCGAAGACCGGTGCGGTCGTCGGCGGCGGGCTGCTCGGTCTGGAGGCGGCCGGAGCGCTCAGCGGCCTCGGCCTCGACACCCACATCGTGGAGTTCGCCCCGCGGCTGATGCCGGTGCAGGTCGACGAGGGCGGTGGCGCGGCGCTGCTGCGCACGATCAGCTCGATGGGCCTGACCGTGCACACCGGGGTCGGCACCCAGGAGGTGACCACCGGGGACGACGGCACGGTCAACGGCATGGCGCTGTCGGACGGTACGACGCTCGACACCGACCTGGTGGTCTTCTCGGCCGGGGTCCGCCCGCGCGACCAGCTGGCCCGCGACTGCGGCCTGACGGTGGGCGAACGCGGCGGCATCCTGGTCGACGAGCAGTGCCGGACGTCCGACCCGGCGGTGTTCGCGATAGGTGAGTGCGCGCTCGCTGCGGACGGCCGGGTGTACGGACTTGTGGCGCCAGGTTACGAGATGGCGGAGACCGCGGCGGTCACCATCGCCGGTGACAGCAAGGCGTTCTCGGGCGCCGACCTGTCCACCAAGCTCAAGCTGCTCGGTGTGGACGTGGCGTCCTTCGGCGACGCGCACGGTCACGCCGACGGCTCGCTGGACGTGGTCTACGCGGACTCCCGCTCCGGTGTCTACAAGAAACTGGTGATCTCCCCCGAAGGCGCCCTGCTCGGCGGGATCCTGGTGGGCGACGCGGACGCCTACGCGATGCTGCGGCCGCTGACCGGTTCGGTGCCTCCGGTGCCTCCCGAAGAGCTGATCGCACCCGCCGGTTCCGCCGTCACCCTCGGACCCTCCTCGCTCCCCGACGACGCGGTGATCTGCAACTGCCACAACGTCACCAAGGCGGCCATCACCGCCTGCTCGACGCTGCCCGAGGTCAAGAAGTGCACCAAGGCCGGCACCGGCTGCGGGAGTTGCATCAAGCTGATCGGCCAGTTGCTGCCGGAGACCGGCGACAAGGGGCTCTGCGGCTGCTTCCCGCACACGCGCAGTGAGCTGTACGAGATCGCCCGCACCCTGCGGATCAACACCTTCGCCGAGCTGCTGGACAGCCACGGGCGGGAGGCGGCACGCGGCGGTGAGGGCTGCGAGGTCTGCCGGCCGACCGTCGGCTCCATCCTGGCGAGCCTGGCTCCGGCCATCGAGGCCAGCGGCTACATCCTGGACGGTGAGCAGGCGGCCCTGCAGGACACCAACGACCACTTCCTGGCCAACCTGCAGAAGAACGGTTCGTACTCGATCGTGCCGCGCATCCCCGGCGGCGAGGTAACCCCGGAGAAACTCATCGTGATCGGCGAGGTGGCCCGGGACTTCGGCCTCTACACGAAGATCACCGGTGGCCAGCGCATCGACCTGTTCGGGGCCCGGGTCGAGCAGCTCCCGCTCATCTGGACCCGGCTGGTCGACGCGGGCTTCGAGTCGGGTCACGCGTACGGCAAGGCGCTGCGCACCGTGAAGTCCTGTGTGGGGCAGACCTGGTGCCGTTACGGCGTCCAGGACTCGGTGCGGATGGCCATCGACCTGGAGCTGCGCTACCGCGGACTGCGGGCGCCGCACAAGCTGAAGTCGGCGGTCTCCGGGTGTGCGCGTGAGTGCGCGGAGGCCCAGTCGAAGGACTTCGGCGTGATCGCCACCGCCAACGGCTGGAACCTCTACGTCGGCGGCAACGGCGGCGCGACCCCGCGCCACGCGGACCTGCTGGCCCAGGACCTGTCCGACGCGGAACTGGTCCGGCTGATCGACCGGTTCCTGATGTTCTACATCCGCACCGCCGACCGGCTGGAGCGTACGGCGGCCTGGCTGGAGCGCCTGGAAGGCGGCCTCGACCACCTGCGGGACGTCGTCGTCCACGACTCGCTCGGGCTCTGCGACGAGTTGGAGGCGCTGATGGCCGCACATGTCGCCAACTACCGCGACGAATGGGCGGAAACCATCAACGACCCGGAGCGGCTGCGCCGCTTCGTCTCCTTCGTCAACGCCCCCGACGCCCCGGACCCGACGGTCGCCTTCGTTCCGGAACGCGACCAGATCAAGCCCGACCTGATGATCCTGACCCTCGAACGCTTCGACGCCCTGGAAGGGACGACCGCGCGATGACTCTCGAACTCCTGGTGAACGAGGACTGGCTGCCGGTCTGCGACCGCTCCGACCTGATCCCCGGCCGCGGCGTGGCCGCCCTGCTCCCGGACGGCCGCCAGGTCGCCCTCTTCCTGGACCGCGGCGCCCGCCCGTACGCCATCGGCAACCGGGACCCCTTCAGCGGTGCCCAGGTGCTCTCCCGCGGACTGATCGGCACCCACGAGGGCCGTGCCTTCGTGGCGTCCCCGCTGCTCAAACAGCGCTTCGACCTGGCGACCGGCGCCTGCCTCGACGACGAACAGGTCTCCGTCCCGTCGTTCACCGTGCGGGCGGCCTGAGCGTTGCGCACCGGGCAGGGCGGCGGCCCCGGTCGTACGCTGGGCGCATGACCAAGGGCTGGACTTCGCGTGACATCCCCGACCAGAGCGGTCGCACCGCCGTGGTCACCGGGTCGAACAGCGGCATCGGATACGTCACCGCGCGCGAGCTGGCCCGATGCGGTGCGCGGGTGGTCCTCGCCTGCCGCAACGCGGCTCGCGGCACCGAGGCGGAGGCCCGGATCCGGCGGGAGGTGCCGGGCGCGGAGGCCGTGTTCGCGCCGCTGGACCTCGCCGACCTCTCCTCGGTGCGGGAATTCGCCGCCGGATACACCGGCGACCGCCTCGATCTGCTGATCAACAACGCCGGGGTGATGGCCCTCCCGTACCGGCGGACGGCCGACGGATTCGAGACCCAGTTCGGGGTCAACCACCTGGGGCACTTCGCCCTCACCGGACTGCTGCTGCCGAAGCTGCTGGCCACCCCGGGCGCCCGGGTGGTGAGTATGTCCAGCGGCGCGCATGCCCTGGCCAACATCGACATCGACGACCTCAACAGTGAGCACGGGTATCGCCGTTGGATCGCCTACGGGCGGTCCAAGACAGCAAACCTGCTGTTCGTCCACGAGCTGGCCCGGCGGCTGGCCGCCACCGGATCCCCTGTCGTCGCTGCCGCCGCCCACCCCGGTTACGCGGACACCAACCTCCAGACGGCCGGCGTACGGATGGAGGGCCGCCGGGCCGCCGAGCGGCTGGCGCTGCTCGGCAACCGGCTGATCGCCCAGCCCGCGGAGGCCGGCGCGCTGCCCGCGCTGTACGCGGCCACCGCGCCCGGTGTGCGGCCCGATTCCTTCACCGGACCGCGCTTCCTGGCCTGGCGCGGCGCCCCCGCACCGTCCTGGCGGGCGAAGTGGACGACGAACGATACGGCGGGCGAACGGCTGTGGGCGGCGTCGGAGCAGCTCACCGGGGTGTCGTACGCCGCTCTTCAGCCCTGAACGGCGGCCGGGTCCATCCACATGACTTCCCAGATGTGACCGTCGGGGTCCTGGAAGGAACGCCCGTACATCGGCCCCTGCTCCTGGGTGTCGTTGGCGGGTGAGCCGCCGGAGGCCAGCGCCGTGTCGACGAGCTGGTCGACCGCTTCCCGGCTGTCCGCGGTGAGACAGACCAGGACCTCGGTGGTCGCGGTGGCGTCGGCGATGTCCTTCTTGGTGAACTGCTTGAAGAACGGCTCGGTGATCAGCATCGCGTAGATGGTGTCGCTGATGACCACGCAGGCGGCGTTCTCATCGGTGAACTGCGGGTTGATGGTGTATCCGAGCTTGGTGAAGAAGGCCTTCGAGACCTCCAGGTCCTTGACCGGCAGGTTGACGAAGATCAGCTGAGGCATGACGGTCTCTTTCCGGGTTCGTGGCCCACCGTGCGGCGTGCCTTGCACAGAGGTAGACGAACGGCCGGAAGGAAACTCATCGATCGGCCCGGAGATCGTGCCCGAGATCGTTCCGGCCCACGGCGGAGGGGCGGCACCCCCGCACGGGTTGCCGCCCCTCCGTCTGTTGCACCGGAACCGCCGCCGGGCCGGTGAGGGTCAGGTTGAACCCGGCGGCGGCCCCGGAGTTGTGCTCAGCGGCTGTCGCTGCCCTTCGACAGCGCCGCCGCGCGGCCCGCTTCGAGCCGGGCCACCGGGATGCGGAAGGGTGAGCAGGAGACGTAGTCCAGGCCCACCTCGTGGAAGAAGTGCACCGACTCCGGGTCACCGCCGTGCTCGCCGCAGATGCCCAGCTTGAGGTCGGGGCGGGTGGCGCGGCCGGCTTCGCAGGCGCTGCGGACCAGGGAGCCCACACCGTCCCGGTCGATGGTCTCGAACGGTGAGACCCCGAAGATGCCCTTCTCCAGGTAAGCGGTGAAGAACGAGGCCTCCACGTCGTCCCGGGAGAAGCCCCACACGGTCTGTGTGAGGTCATTGGTGCCGAAGGAGAAGAACTGTGCGGCCTCGGCGATCTGGCCCGCGGTGAGCGCGGCGCGGGGCAGCTCGATCATGGTGCCGATGGTCAGCTTCAGCTCGGTGCCGGTGGCGGCCTCGACCTCGGCGATGACCCGGTCGGCCTCCTCGCGGACGATCTCCAGCTCCTGGACCGTGCCGACCAGCGGAATCATGATCTCCGCACGGGGGTCGCTCTTGCCGTTCTTGCGCTCGGCGGCCGCTTCGGCGATGGCCCGTACCTGCATGGCGAACAGGCCGGGGATGACCAGGCCGAGACGGACCCCGCGCAGACCCAGCATCGGGTTCTGCTCGTGCAGCTTGTGCACGGCCTGCAGCAGGCGCAGGTCGTTCTCGTTGGAGTCCTTGCGGGACTCGGCGAGCGCGACCCGGACCGACAGTTCGGTGATGTCGGGCAGGAACTCGTGCAGCGGCGGGTCGAGCAGCCGGACCGTGACGGGCAGCCCGTCCATCGCCTCGAAGAGCTCGACGAAGTCCTTCTTCTGCAGCGGCAGCAGCGCGCCCAGCGCCGTCTCCCGCTCGTCGTCGGTGTCGGCCAGGATCAGCCGCTCGACGAGCTCACGTCGCTCGCCGAGGAACATGTGCTCGGTGCGGCAGAGGCCGATGCCCTGGGCCCCGAACCGGCGGGCGCGCAGCGCGTCCTCGGCGTTGTCCGCGTTGGCGCGCACCCGCAGCCGGCGGCGGCGGTCGGCGTACGCCATGATCCGGTGCACCGCCTCGACCAGTTCGTCGGCGTCGTCGGCTCCGGCGTGCATCCGGCCCTCGAAGTACTCGACGACCGGCGAGGGCACGACGGGCACCTCGCCCGCGTAGACCTTTCCGGACGAACCGTCGATCGAGACGATGTCGCCCTCCTCGATGACCACGCCGTTCGGTGCGGTCATCCGGCGGCGCTTGGTGTCGACCTCGATCTCCTCGGCGCCGCAGACACAGGTCTTGCCCATGCCGCGGGCGACCACGGCGGCGTGCGAGGTCTTGCCGCCGCGCGAGGTGAGGATGCCCTCAGCGGCGATCATGCCGTCGAGGTCGTCCGGGTTGGTCTCGCGGCGGATCAGGATGACCTTCTCACCGGAACGGGACCACTTGATCGCGGTGTACGAGTCGAAGACAGCCTTGCCGACGGCCGCGCCGGGCGATGCGGCGATGCCGCGGCCGAGCTGGTCGACCTTGGCGCCGTCGTCGAAGCGGGGGAACATCAGCTGGGCGAGCTGCGCCCCGTTGACCCGCTGCAGCGCCTCTGCCTCGTCGATCAGTCCCTGGTCCACGAGCTGGGTGGCGATGCGGAACGCGGCGCCCGCGGTGCGCTTGCCGACCCGAGTCTGCAGCATCCACAACTGGCCGCGCTCAATGGTGAATTCGATGTCGCAGAGATCCTTGTAGTGGGTCTCCAGGGTCTCCATGATCTGCATCAGCCGGTCGTAGGACGTCTTGTCGATCTGCTCCAGATCAGCGAGCGCCACGGTGTTGCGGATGCCGGCGACGACGTCCTCGCCCTGCGCGTTCTGCAGGTAGTCGCCGTAGACGCCCTGGTGGCCGCTGGCCGGGTCGCGAGTGAAGGCGACACCGGTGCCGGAGTCGGGGCCCAGGTTACCGAAGACCATCGAGCAGATGTTGACGGCCGTGCCGAGGTCGCCGGGGATGCGCTCCTGACGGCGGTAGAGCTTGGCGCGGTCGGTGTTCCAGGACTCGAACACCGCCTTTATGGCAAGGTCCATCTGCTCCCGGGGGTCCTGCGGGAAGTCCCGGCCCGCCTCCTGCTTGACGATCTTCTTGAAGTGGCGGACCAGCTTCTTCAGATCGGCCGCTTCGAGGTCGGTGTCCACGCTGACCTGCTTGGCGTCCTTGGCGGCCTCCAGCGCGTCCTCGAAGAGGTCGCCGTCGACGTCGAGCACCGTCTTGCCGAACATCTGGATGAGGCGGCGGTAGGAGTCCCAGGCGAAGCGCTCGTCACCGGCCTGCTTGGTGAGGCCGATCACCGACTTGTCGGAGAGCCCGATGTTGAGGACGGTGTCCATCATCCCCGGCATGGAGAACTTGGCGCCGGAACGGACCGAGACGAGCAGCGGGTCGTCGTGCTGGCCGAGCTTCTTGCCCATGGTCTTCTCGAGGGCGTCGAGGTGCGCACTGACCTCATCGCGCAGCGCGGCGGGCTCGTGGCCGCTGTCGAGGTAGACCTTGCACGCCTCGGTGGTGATGGTGAAGCCCGGAGGAACGGGCAGTCCGAGATTGGTCATCTCGGCGAGGTTGGCGCCCTTTCCGCCGAGCAGATCCTTGAGATCCTTGTTGCCCTCGGTGAAGTCGTAGACGAACTTCGTTACGTGGGGATCTTTGTTTTCCGACACGGGTCTCGACTCCTCGAGGACGCGGTGGCTGCCCTGACGGCGAGGAACATACCCAGATCGAAGGCACCTCGGTACGTCCACTTGTGCGTCATGTGGCTGTAACCACTCGTCTGCCAGCAGATCCAAAGCGATCCGGGCGATGAGCCTCTCGCCCTCGTTCGTTCATCTCTTGAACCCAATGAAGCGCTGGATAAACGAAGCGTAACCGTTCGTTCACTTTCGGCAAGTTTACGTTCGAGCACGGAATGATCGAGCGGTGGCACTCAGTGCCAACCTTTGAGAAATGCACCCCGACACGAACCGCTCGTTTGAGCATGCACCTCATCAAGCGTGGCGAGAATCACGCCCGGACGGGTGCCCGGATTTCAGGATGCGGACCTCGGGAGAGGCCCTCACGGACGGCGTCCCCAGGCGGAGACCATCGGGGCGGTGGCGAGGTCCAGGCGTCCGGTGGCGACGTTCGCCAGGTGGCGGTCGATCTCGTCGTCGGCGGCGATCCCGTCCGCCACCAGCAGGCGGCGGATCTGCTGCACGGTCGCCGTTTCGAGAACGGCGCAGGCCGGCGAAGTGATCGGAAAGTAGCCGTCGGCCTGCACGTCGTGCAGCGCCGCTTCGCGCAGCAGCCGTGGCAGGGTGCGCCCGTATGCGAGGTCCGCGCCGCGCGCCGCCATCAAGGTGCGGAAGCCGGAGCGCAGCCGGTTGGCGAGCTGCTGCTCGGGGCCCGACTCGTCCGGGCACAGCAGGGGCTGCAACCCGGGATCGGCGTCCTCCAGGAGCAGCCATCCGCCGGGCCGCAACGCCTGGATCATCCGGCGCAGCGCCTCGGCGCGGTCGGTGACGTGCACCAGGACCAGCCGGGCGTGCACCAGGTCGAAGCCGCCGGACGGCGGCGGGTCGGCCGCCACGTCGTGGCGCAGCACCTCGGTCACCCCGTCGCCGATGTCCCGGGTCCAGGACACGTCGATGTCGGTGGCGATCACCTTGCCGGTGGGGCCGACCCGTTCGGCCAGTCCGAGCGGTACGGAAGGACCCCCGGCGCCGACCTCCCAGCACCGCATCCCGCGGGTGATCCCGAGCCGGTCGACGTGCCGGAACGTCACCGGATCGAACAGTTCGCTCAGGGCGCCGAAGCGGACGCCTGCCTCCGACTGCTGGTTGTCCAGCAGGTAACCGTGATCAGCGTCGTGGGCAGCCATACGGCGATTCTGGCAGAGCGGATCCGGGGCGCCAGGTCACCGGCGCCGCCGGGCACGGCACTCAGTGCCGCGTGCACAGATGAGCGGGCCCATTCGGCCGGCACGCGGCGGGCAGCGTGCGGCGGGCGCCGCGGGGCGATTCAGCCGCCGGAGGTGTCCAGTTCGGCGTCCGCGCTCACTCCCGCGCAGTCGTAAGGATCCTTCAGCCACCCGTCCGGCAGTACCACCCTATTGTTGCCCGACGTACGGCCGCGCGGGCCGTCCGCGCCGTCCGGCCACGGCTGGTCCAGGTCCAGCTCGTGCAACTGGCCGCCCAGTTCGTCCAGCGACGAGGTGACGGCCAGCTGCCTGCGCATCTGGGAGCCCACGGAGAAGCCCTTGAGGTACCAGGCCACGTGCTTACGGAAGTCGATGACCCCGCGGGTCTCGTCGCCGATCCACTCCCCCAGCAGCGTCGCGTGCCGCAGCATCACGGCGGCCACCTCGCGCAGCGTGGGTGCCTGCCGGGCGGCGGAGCCCTCGAAGGCGCTCACCAGGTCGCCGAAGAGCCAGGGCCGGCCCAGGCAGCCACGTCCCACGACCACACCGTCGCAGCCGGTCTCCCGCATCATCCGCAGGGCGTCGTCGGCGCACCAGATGTCGCCGTTGCCGAGGACCGGGATCTCCGGCACGTGCTCCTTGAGCCGTGCGATGGCGTCCCAGTCCGCCGTGCCGCCGTAGTGCTGAGCGGCGGTCCTGCCGTGCAGGGCGACGGCCGTGACGCCCTCGTCGACGGCGATCCGGCCGGCGTCGAGATAGGTGAGGTGGTCGTCGTTGATGCCTTTGCGCATCTTGATGGTGACCGGCAGCGCGCCCGCGTTGGAGACCGCTTCGTTGAGGATCGCGCGCAGCAGCGGACGCTTGAAGGGGAGCGCGGAGCCACCGCCCTTGCGGGTGACCTTGGGGACCGGGCAGCCGAAGTTGAGGTCGATGTGGTCGGCGAGGTCCTCGTCCACGATCATGCGCACCGCCTTGCCGACGGTGACCGGGTCAACTCCGTACAGCTGGATCGAGCGCGGCGTCTCGGTCCTGTCGAAGTGGATCAGCTGCATGGTCTTCGCGTTGCGCTCCACCAGCGCCCGCGTCGTGATCATCTCGCTGACGAACAGCCCCTTGCCACCGCTGAATTCGCGGCAGAGGGTGCGGAACGGGGCGTTGGTGATACCCGCCATGGGGGCGAGCACGACGGGCGGCTGCACGGAGTGCGGACCGATGGAGAGGGTGGTCATGGACCCATTGTCGCGTATCCGAGCAGTCGTTAGTTAGCCGTACTATTGATGGATGCCCGAGCTCAGTCACCGCCGCAGAATGCTGGTGCTCGCGATCTGCTGCATGAGTCTGCTGATCGTCAGCCTGGACAACACCGTCCTCAACGTCGCTCTCCCCTCGATGGCGAAGGAGCTGCGCACCTCGGTCTCCGGGATGCAGTGGACGATCGACGCGTACACGCTGGTCCTGGCGTCGCTGCTGATGCTCGCGGGGTCGGCGGCCGACCGGCTCGGCCGCCGCAGGGTCTTCAAGACGGGGCTCGTGATCTTCACCGTCGGCTCGGTGCTGTGTTCCGTCGCACCGGACCTGCAGTCACTGGTCATCTTCCGGATGGTGCAGGCCGTCGGCGGTTCGATGCTCAACCCGGTCGCGATGTCGATCATCACCAACACGTTCACCGAGCCCCGCGAACGCGCCCGGGCGATCGGGGTGTGGGGCGGTGTGGTCGGCATCTCCATGGCCGCGGGGCCGCTGATCGGCGGGGTACTGGTGGACTCGGTCGGCTGGCGTTCGATCTTCTGGATCAATCTCCCGGTGGGCCTGGCCGCTCTGTTGCTGACCTGGCGCTACGTGCCGGAGTCCCGCGCCCCCAGGGCGCGCCGACCGGATCCGGTGGGGCAGCTGCTGGTCATGGTGCTGCTCGGCTCGGTGACGTACGCGATCATCGAGGCGCCGTCGGCGGGCTGGGCCTCGCCGCTGATCCTGACGTTCGCCGCCCTGGCGGTGGGCGCCCTCGCCGGGCTTCTGGCGTACGAGCCGAGGCGCCGCGAGCCGCTGATCGACCTGCGCTTCTTCCACAGCGCGCCGTTCAGCGGTGCCACGGTGATCGCGGTCTGCGGATTCGCCGCGCTCGGTGGCTTCCTCTTCCTCAACACGCTGTATCTGCAGAACGTCCGCGGCCTCTCCGCGCTGCACGCCGGGCTCTACATGCTGCCGATGGCCGCGCTCACCTTCGTCTGCGCGCCGCTGTCCGGACGGCTGGTGGGCAACCGGGGGCCACGGCTCTCGCTGCTGATCGCGGGTGCCGCGATGGCACTCAGCGGGCTGATCTTCGCGATCCTCGACGCGGAGACCAACACGGTGCTGCTCTTCACCGGATACGTGCTCTTCGGCATCGGCTTCGGCATGGTGAACGCACCGATCACCAACACCGCGGTCTCCGGCATGCCCCGAGCCCAGGCGGGGGTGGCGGCGGCGGTCGCCTCGACCAGCCGGCAGGTGGGCTCGACGCTGGGGGTCGCCGTCATCGGTGCCGTACTGGCATCGGGAGTGAGCGGCGCCGCCCATACCGCGGGCTTCGCGGATGCGAGCAGGACGGCCTGGTGGATCATCACCGGATGCGGGGCCGCCGTCCTGGCGTTCGGACTGCTGACCAGCGGCAGCTGGGCCCGGCGGACCGCGCTGCGGACCGCCGAGCGGCTCGGGGAGCCGGAGACGGCTCAGAGCGTGGCGGGCGTCGAGGCGTAGAGCCGCTCGAGCCGCTCGCGGGACTCGGCGTTGGCCGGTACGTAGGTCACCAGCCGGGGACCGGACTCCGGTCCCAGCCAGAGATTGGTGTGATCCAGCAGCAACGGGCCCACCGCGCTGTTGTGGAAACGCTTGGTCCTGCCGCCGGGGCCGACCACCTCATGGCGCGCCCAGAGCTCGCGGAACTCGGGCGACGCCTCCAGCCGTTTCAGCAGTGCCTTCCACGCCGGCTCGGCGAGATGCTCGGCCATCGAGGCCCGGAACTTCGCGGCCATCACCCGGTTCATCTCGTCGAGATCGACGACCGAGGAACGCCATGCCTCGTTGGTGTAGGAGAGCAGCATGCAGTTGCGGTCCTCGGGCGCGACGGCATCGAGGTCGCAGAGCAGCCGACCGTAGGTTCTGTTGTACGCGAGGATGTCGTAACGGCTGTTCTGGATGGAGGCCGGGATCGGGTCGAGTTGCTCGATCATCGCCGTCAGCGCGGGCGTGATGCTGGGGCAGACGGTGTTGGGCGCCGGGTCGACGGCGCCCGACAGCGCGAAGAGGTGGCTGCGCTCGCTCCGGTCGAGGAGCAGGGTGCGGGCGATGGCGTCCAGCACCTGCGGGGAGACCTGGATGTCCCGGGCCTGCTCGAGCCAGGTGTACCAGGTGACGCCCACCGCGGAGAGCTGGGCGACCTCTTCGCGGCGCAGCCCCGGCGTACGCCTGCGGGTGCCGCGCGCCAGGCCGACCTGCTCGGGGGTGATGCGTTCGCGGCGGCTGCGCAGGAAGTCTGCGAGCTCGTGCCTGCGGACATCGGATGCGGGCGCTACGGTGCTCATGCACTCAGGGTGCCGCAATGCTCAGCCCATTGCCAGGTACTGCTTCTACCAGGATAAGCAGACTCTGGTACCAGGCTGCGAGACGGTGGATTCTCGACTCCGTGAGCAACACAACGGTACGACCCACCTCATCCGTCACCCCCACCGTCACCCGGCACGACCACCCCACTCCGGTGCTCGGCACGCTCGGGCTGTTCACGGTGCTGCTCGGGGCGGCGCTGCCGCTGATCGACTTCTTCATCGTCAACGTCGCGCTGCCCACGATCGAACACGACCTGGCCGCGGGCCCCGCCATGCTGGAGCTGGTGGTCGCCGGTTACGGCGTCGCGTACGCCGTCCTGCTGGTGCTCGGCGGCCGGCTCGGGGACATGATCGGGCGGCGCCGGCTCTTTCTGCTGGGCATGGCGGCCTTCGGCCTGACCTCCCTTGCCTGCGGTCTCGCCCCCGACGCCTGGGCGCTGGTCGGGGCGCGGGTGGCGCAGGGCGCCGCGTCGGCACTGATGCTGCCGCAGGTGCTTGCCACCATCCAGTCCACCACGGCCGGGCCCCGGCGGGCCAAAGCGATGGGGCTCTACGGAGCCACCGCGGGCCTTTCCATGGTCGCCGGGCAGATCCTCGGCGGTGTCCTGGTGGCCGCCGACGTCGCAGGAACCGGCTGGCGGTCGATCTTCCTGGTCAATGTCCCGGTTGCCGTCGTCGGACTGATCCTCGCGGTCCGCTCCGTGCCCGAGACCAAGTCCGACCGGCCGGCGCCGGTGGACGTCCCCGGGACGCTGCTGCTCGGCGTCTCACTGGTCACCCTGCTCGCACCGCTGACCGAGGGCCGGGCAGCCGGCTGGCCGCTGTGGACCTGGGTCTCGCTCGCTGTCTTCCCGTTCGCCGCGTTCGCCTTCTTCCGCACCGAGCGGGCGGCCGACCGCCGGGGCGAGGTACCGCTGGTGCCGCCGAGCCTGCTGCGGCTGGACTCGCTGCGGCGCGGGCTGGCGCTGGTGCTGCCGTTCTCCATAGGTTTCGGCGGCTTCATGTTCGTGATCGCGGTCGCGCTGCAGCAGGGACTGCGGATGGGGCCGGTGACCGCGGGCCTCGCGCTGGTGCCGATGGCAGCCGCGTTCTTCGTGGCCTCGCTGGCCGGGCCCCGGCTGGTCGGCCGGTACGGGAGCCGGGTGGTGACCGCCGGGTCGCTGATCCAGCTCGTCGGTGTCGCGGGGATCGCGGCCACCGTGTGGTGGGGCTGGCCGGACCTGGGCATAGCCGCCCTGGCGCCGGGGACCGCCGTGGCCGGCTTCGGCCAGGGCCTGCAACTGCCGGTGCTGATGCGCATCGTGCTGTCCGACGTGCCGTCGGACCGGGCCGGTGTCGGCAGCGGCGTGATGACCACCACACAGCAGTCCGCGCTGGCGCTGGGGGTGGCGACGCTCGGCAGCCTCTTCCTGTCGCTGAGCTCCTCGATGGGCATGCGGGAGGCGCTGGCGATCACCCTGCTGCTACAGCTCGGCACGGTCGCCGTCACGGCGCTGCTCAGCCTGCGGCTGCCGCGCGGCGCGGTGCGGTAGCCCTTCGAGGTGCGGTGGGACAGCGGTGGGCCCGGATCGCGTAACGCGTTCCGGGCCCACCGGTTTCCGTTCTTGCTGCTGTCAGTCCTGCTCGTCGGCCGAGGGGGTCTCGGAGGTCGCGGGGGTCTCCGGCGTCTCGCTTCCCTCCGCGCGCTCGCGCATCTTCCGCAGCAGTTCCTGCTTCTGGTCTGCCGCTGACCTGCGGTCCTCGGCGCCCGCCGCCGCCGAGCTCTGTGCTCCGGAGCGGGGCATCTTCTTGCGCTGCCCGCCCACGCCAAGAAGGTTGTTACGACTCTTTGCCATGCCGGTCAGCGTACCGGGCGCGTCGGCGACGGCCGCACCATTTTTCCGGCCGCCCGGCGCGCCGCACCCACAACTGACAGATATTGAAATCTGTCAGTTGTCATGCCAGAGTGGGTGGCGACCCGCCACGCGCCCGACCACCACCCCACCAGTTCCGGAGGACACGTCCATGGCCACCACCCCTGCCATTCCCACCCGCCCCCTCGGCTCCACCGGACCCCGGACCGCCGCGCTCGGCCTCGGCTGCATGGGCATGTCCGGGATGTACGGCGAAACCGACCGCGCCGAGTCCATCGCCACCATCCACGCCTCACTCGACGCCGGGATCACGCTGCTCGACACGGGTGACTTCTACGGCATGGGCCACAACGAACTCCTGATCGGCGAGGCACTGCGTACCGCCCCCGCCGCCCACCGCGAACAGGCCCTCACCAGCGTCAAGTTCGGCGCCCTGCGCACCGTCGAGGGCGGCTTCACCGGATACGACGGCCGACCGAACGCGGTCAAGAACTTCGCGGCCTACTCACTCCAGCGGCTCGGCACGGACCACATCGACATCTACCGGATCGCCCGGGTCGACCCGGACGTGCCGATCGAGGAGACCGTCGGGGCCATCGCCGAGCTGATCGAGGCCGGTCACGTCCGGCACGTCGGCCTCTCCGAGGTCGGCGCGGACACCCTCCGCCGGGCCGCCGCGGTCGCCCCCATCGCCGACCTGCAGATCGAGTACTCGCTGATCTCGCGCGGCATCGAGGAGGCGATCCTGCCGGTGACCCGCGAGCTGGGCATCGGCATCACCGCGTACGGAGTGCTCTCCCGCGGTCTGATCAGCGGGCACTTCACCCGTGACCGTGAGCTGGCCCCCGGCGACTTCCGCGGCATGAGCCCGCGCTTCCAGGGCGAGAACCTCCGGCACAACCTCGATCTGGTGGAAACGCTGCGCAAGATCGCCGAGCAGAAGGGGGTGTCCGTCGCACAGATCGCCATCGCCTGGGTGCTGGCTCAGGGTGAGGACATCGTGCCACTGATCGGCGCCCGCCGTCGCGACCGGCTGACCGAGGCCATCGGATCCGTGGACGTGGCACTGGACGCCGGCGACCTCAGCGCCATCGAGCGGGCCGTCCCGGCCGATGCCGCGGCGGGCGAGCGCTACCCCGCAGCCCAGATGGCCCACCTCGACAGCGAGCGCTGACCGGCGGGTACGGTCGACTGCGATCCGTCCCGCGCAAGGCAGCGCAGAAAGGCAGCGCAGACCCGATGACGCCCGAAGTCCTGACACCCGAGCGCATTCTCCGGGCCACCGAGGAGGTGCTGCGCCGCCACGGTCCCGCGAAGGCGACGGTGGTCGATGTGGCTCGGGTGCTGGGCGTCAGCCACGGCAGCGTCTACCGGCACTTCCGCACCAAGGCCGCGCTGCGGGAGGCCGTCACCGAGCGCTGGCTGGACCGCACGGTGGTCGAGCTCGCCCGGTACACCGCCCGGCAGGCAGGCCCGGCGCCGGTCCGGCTGGCGGGCTGGCTGACCGCGCTTTTCACCGCCAAGCGTCACAAGGCCGGCGGAGACCCCGAACTGTTCGCCACGTACAACGTGCTGGCCGGTGAGAGCAGCAGCGTGGTGGAGCGCCATGTCGAGGTGCTGACCGAGCAGCTCACCCGGATCATCGCGGACGGCTGCCAGGACGGGGAGTTCACCGTCGGCGAGGCCGAACACGCCACCGTGGCCCGCGCGGTCTTCGATGCCACCGACCGCTTCCACGATCCGGTGTACGCGGCGGAGTGGAACAGCCCCGGCATCGAGGAGGCGTTCGTCGCGGTACGCAATCTGCTG
The DNA here is from genome assembly GCF_040689485.1 of Streptomyces sp. NPDC051322. Classification (NCBI taxonomy): domain Bacteria; kingdom Bacillati; phylum Actinomycetota; class Actinomycetes; order Kitasatosporales; family Streptomycetaceae; genus Streptomyces; species Streptomyces sp. NPDC051322. The sequence goes on from NZ_JBFBAK010000001.1 coordinate 733,832, forward strand.
CTGCGCGGACTCGAGGCACGCACTGTCGGTGGCGGGCGACCGACGGCCCCGGGGAAGCCGAGGAGCAGCGCTGAGGGCCGGTTACGCTGCCCGCATGCCCAGTGACAAGCCCGTACGGACCATCGACGCCCGAAGCCTGCGCGCCCTCGCGCACCCGCTGCGGGTGCGCATCCTGGAGTCGCTGCGCCGCGACGGGCCTGCGACCTCGACCCGGCTGGCCCAGGAGTTCGGGGAGAACACCGGCACGGTGAGCTGGCATCTGCGGCATCTCGCCGAGCACGGCTTCATCGAGGAGGACGTGGAGCGCGGTACGAAGCGCGAGCGCTGGTGGCGGGCGGTCGAAGACCGGCAGGTGCTGCACACCGAGCAGTTGCGCAAGGATCCGGCGGCGCGCGAGGCCGTCGACGTGTATCTGCAGGAACTGATTCAGCAGCACTTCCAACGGGTGACCGCCTATCTGTCCCAGGCATGGCCGGACGAGTGGGAACGCTCCGGGACCATCTCCAACTGGGACGACCTGCGCCTGACGCCGGACCGGCTGAAGCAATTGAACGCCGATCTGATGGCCGTCATCGACAACTACTACCCGTCGGCGGACGAGCCGCCCGCGCCCGGGTCGCTGCCGATCAGCATCCAGATCCAGGCGTTCCCGCGCCGCGAGCGCAAGGACTGAGCCGCTGCCGGCCCATCGAGGAAATAATGCAGAGGATTCTCTGCAAATGACTGTGCAGAGAACCCTCTGCAAGGTACCTTCAGTGCCATGACGACGACGGGCACGACCGAGCGCACCGCTCCCCGCAGTCTCCTCCTCCGCAACCGCGACTTCCGGCACCTCTGGACCGGTTCGACCACCGGCAAGTACGGCGCCTCGGTCACCTCGGTCGCTCTCCCGCTGGTCGCGGTCACGATGTTGCACGCCTCCACATTCCAGGTGGGCCTGCTCACCGCGGTCACCTGGCTGCCGTGGCTGCTCATCGGGCTACCGGCCGGCGCCTGGGTGGACCGACTGCCGCGCCGCCCCGTCATGCTGGCCGCCGACGCGGCCGCGCTACTGCTCTTCGCCGGGATACCTGCGGCCGCCTGGCTGGGACTGCTGACGATCGGCTATCTGCTCGTCACCGCCTTGCTGGTCGGCACAGCCACCGTCTTCTTCCAGACCGCGTACACCGCGCTGCTCCCCCACCTCGTCGCGCCCGAGGACCAGGCGGAAGGCAACTCCAAGCTGCACGGCAGCGAGTCGGCGGCTCAGCTCGCCGGATACGGGACGGGCGGCTTCCTGGTCCAGGCGGTCGGCGCGGCCAACGGGCTCTTCGTGAACGCCGCGACGTTCGCGGTGTCCTTCCTCTGTGTCCTGCGCATCAAGCACCGGGAGCCGCGCGGTCCCGTCGCCCCGCGCTCGCGCGGCGCACTCGGCCGGGAGATCCGCACAGGGCTGCGGCTGACGTTCGGCGACCCGTATCTGCGCGCCATGACCGTCAACGGTGGCGCCGCCAACCTGGCGCTGATGGCCTATCAGTCGATCCTGGTGGTCTTCCTGGTCCGCGAGGTCCACCTCTCCTCGGGCGTCATCGGCGCGCTGATGACCGGTGGCGGCATCGGAGGCATCCTCGGCGCCTTCGCCGCGCGCCGCCTCGCCGCCCGCATCGGCACCGCACGCGCCCTGCTCTTCTTCGAACTGCTTCCGTCGCTGGCTCTGCTGATCCCGCTGACCACGCGGGGACCGGGGCTGGTGCTCTTCCTGATCGGCTACATGTCGGTCTCGTTCGGGGTCATCGCGGGCAACATTATCTCCTCGACGTTCCGGCAGCAGTACTGCCCCAAGGAGGTGCTGGGCCGGATCAGCGCGTCCGCCGCCTTCCTCAATTACGGCACCATCCCGCTCGGCGCCCTCATCGGCGGCGCGCTCGGCGAGGCGCTGGGCACCCGCACCGCACTGTGGATCACCATCGCGGGTCTCCCGGCGGCGGCGTCCCTCCTGTGGTTCTCCCCGATCCGCCGCCACCGCGACCTGCCCACCGCTCCCCCGGTCCCCGCGCCGACGCCTCAGGGCGAGCCGGAGCCCTCATCGCGCTGAGCCTGTACGGCTCGCACCCGGAAGCGCTATCTCGACGGCGAGTCACTCGTCCTCGTCGCGGAGCCGACCTCCTCCTCCACCCGGGACGACGACCGGACCGACAAGGTCACGGTGTACGGCGGCGCGGGTATTCCCCTCTACCTCCTGTTGGACATGCAGAAGGAGGAGACCACCATCTTCTGGTCGCCCTCAGCCACGGGTTACGCCTCGCATCTCACCCTTCCCTTCGGTGAGAAGCTGCGTATTCCGGCGCCCTTCGGTATCGATCTCGACACCAGCGGCTTCGAGGCCCCCGGACAACAGGAAGTGCAGAAATGACGGGCCGAGCCGTCACCTCAGGCACAGGACGAAGCCCCCGGTTCCTGATACGGAACCGAGGGCTCAGCCGGGCAGGTACGACGGTCAGCAGCCCAGCAGGTGGCTGCCCAGGTACGACTGGATCTGGTCCAGCGAGACGCGGTCCTGCTTCATCGTGTCGCGCTCGCGGACGGTCACCGCATTGTCGTCGAGCGTGTCGAAGTCGACGGTGACGCAGAACGGCGTACCGATCTCGTCCTGACGGCGGTAGCGGCGGCCGATGGCGCCCGCGTCGTCGAACTCGATGTTCCAGTTCTTCCGCAGGTCGGTCGCCAGGCCCTTGGCCTTCGGCGAGAGCTGCGGGTTCCGGGACAGCGGCAGCACCGCGACCTTGACCGGCGCCAGGCGCGGGTCGAGACGCATCACGGTGCGCTTCTCCATCACGCCCTTGGCGTTGGGCGCCTCGTCCTCGTTGTACGCGTCGAGCATGAAGGCCAGCATGGTGCGGCCGACACCCGCCGCGGGCTCGATGACGTACGGCGTCCAGCGCTCGCCCTTCTCCTGGTCGAAGTAGGAGAGGTCGGTGCCGGAGGCCTTGGCGTGCGCGGAGAGGTCGAAGTCGGTGCGGTTGGCGACGCCTTCCAGCTCGCCCCACTCGCTGCCGCCGAAGCGGAAGCGGTACTCGATGTCAGCGGTGCGCTTGGAGTAGTGGGAGAGCTTCTCCTTCGGATGCTCGAACCACCGCATGTTCTCCTCACGCAGGCCCAGGTCGCGGTACCAGTTCCAGCGCTGCTCCATCCAGTATTCCTGCCACTGCTCGTCCTCGCCCGGCTTGACGAAGAACTCCATCTCCATCTGCTCGAACTCGCGGGTGCGGAAGATGAAGTTGCCCGGAGTGATCTCGTTCCGGAAGGACTTGCCCATCTGCGCGATGCCGAACGGCGGCTTCTTGCGTGAGGTCTGCTGCACCTGGCCGAAGTTGGTGAAGATGCCCTGGGCGGTCTCCGGACGCAGGTAGGCGACGGAGCCGCTGTCCTGGGTCGGGCCGAGGTGGGTGGAGAGCAGACCCGAGAAGTTCTTGGGCTCGGTGAAGGTGCCCTTGTTTCCGCAGTTGGGGCAGTTGAGGTCGGCGAGGCCGTTCGCGGGCAGGTGGCCGTGCTTCTCCTCGTACGCCTCCTCCAGGTGGTCCGCGCGGAAGCGCTTGTGACAGGAGGTGCACTCGGTCAGCGGGTCGGAGAAGGTCGCCACATGGCCGGAGGCCTCCCAGGTCTCGGAGGCCAGGATGACCGACGAGTCGAGACCGACCACGTCCTCGCGCGAGGTGACCATGTAGCGCCACCACTGACGCTTGATGTTCTCCTTCAGCTCGACACCCAGCGGCCCGTAGTCCCAGGCGGCCCGCTGGCCGCCGTAGATCTCACTGGAGGGGTAGACGAAGCCACGGCGCTTGCTCAGGCTGACGATGGTGTCGATCTTGTCGGCGGCCACGGTGCTCTCTTCATTACGACGATGACGAACAGCGGAATGCTTCAGGTTACCGGCGGCTGCACCCCCCGGATCAAATCGGTTCCCGCTCGGTGCCGGGATCGGCCGCCGAGAGGTGCTTGTTGACAATCGTTTCCAGTTTTGTTGAAAATGACTGTCATGAACGTAAGACGCCTCATACCCGCCGCCGCCGTCTCCGGAGCAGTCGCTCTCGGCATGGTCCTGCTCTCCGCCTGTTCCGGTTCCTCCACCGCGGCGGACCGCAGCGACGGCAAGCTCGACGTGGTGGCGTCGTTCTATCCGCTGCAGTACCTGACCCAGCAGATCGGCGGCGACCACGTCTCGGTCACCGATCTGACGAAGCCCGGCGTCGAGCCGCACGATCTCGAGCTCAGCCCCAAGCAGACCGTCGCGCTCTCCGGCGTGGACGCGATCGTCTACCTCAAGGGGCTGCAGCCGGCCGTCGACGAGGCGATCAAGCAGTCCGGCGTCAAGCACACGGCCGACGCCGCCTCCATGGTCCCGCTCGAGAAGCACGGCACCGAGGTGGACGGCCACCACCACACCACGGGCAACAACGACTCGCACTCGCAGACCGAGGCGGGCGCCGATCCACACGTCTGGCTCGACCCGGTGCGGTTCGCCCGGATCGCCAAGGGCGTGAACAAGACGCTCGCCGCCGCCGACCCGGCCCACAAGGCGGACTACCAGAAGAACACCGACGCCCTGGTCAAGAAGCTCGACGCGCTCAACAAGCAGTACGCCGACGGGCTCAGGAACCGCACGTCCGACACCTTCATCACCACCCACGCCGCCTTCGGCTACCTCGCCGAGCGCTACGGCCTCACCGAGGAGGCCATCAGCGGCATCGACCCGGAGAGCGAACCGAGCATCTCGCGCATGAGGGACCTGCACACGCTCGCCGCCGGGCACCACGTGTCCACGGTGTTCTTCGAGACGATCGCCGACCCCGACACCGCGAAGACCCTGGCCGGCGACCTGCACGTCAAGACGGACGTACTGGACCCGCTCGAGGGAATCACCGCCAAGTCCAAGGGCGATGACTACATCGAGGTCATGCAGTCCAACCTCGTCGCGCTCCAGAACGCACTCGGCGCGAAGTGACAGAATCGATCCCGGCCCCGGAGGCACGCCCCATGGAGCACGAACCCGTCATTTCCCTGCGGGGAGCGACAGCCAGCCTCGGCTCGCGCCCCGTGCTGCGTGGCATCGACCTCACCGTGCACCGCGGCGAAGTCGTCGCCCTGCTCGGTGCCAACGGTTCGGGCAAGTCGACCGCCGTCCGTGCGGTGATCGGGCAGGTGCCGCTCACCGGCGGCGGGATCGAACTCTTCGGTACCCCGCTCGCCCGCTTCCGGCACTGGGCCCGCATCGGGTACGTGCCGCAGCGCACCACAGCGGCCGGCGGGGTGCCCGCGACCGTGCGCGAGGTCGTCGCCTCCGGGCGGCTGTCCCGTACGAAGCTGAAGTGGCCGTCCAGGGCCGACCGGGCCGCGGTCGCCCGGGCCATCGAGCTCGTGGGACTCACCGACCGGACCGGGGACTCGGTGAACGCCCTCTCCGGCGGCCAGCACCAGCGGGTCCTGATCGCCCGCGCGCTGGCATCCGAACCCGAACTGCTGATCATGGACGAGCCGATGGCGGGCGTCGACCTGGCCAGCCAGGAGATCCTCGCCTCCACCCTGCGCGAGCAGGTCGCCGCGCGGACGACCGTGCTGCTGGTGCTGCATGAACTGGGGCCACTGGAGCCGCTGATCGACCGCGCGGTCGTGCTGCGCGACGGCTGCGTCACCCACGACGGGCCACCGCCGGAGGCCGTCGGGCAACATGCCCTGCCCGGCCACGACCACGTCCACCCCCACTCCTCGGCCGTCGAGCCGGCCCGCACAGGACTGCTGAGCTGACCATGGAAATCCTGCAGAGCGTTCTCATGCAGCGGGCGCTGCTCGCCGCCGTCCTGGTCGGGATCACCGCCCCCGCCATCGGCATCTATCTCGTCCAGCGCCGCCAGGCCCTGATGGGCGACGGCATCGGGCACATCGCCATGACCGGCGTCGGGCTGGGCTTTCTGCTGAACAGCAGCCCGGTGTGGATGGCGACCCTGGTCTCGGTCCTCGGCGCGGTCACCATGGAACTGATCCGCTCCTACGGGAGGATGCGCGGCGATGTGGCACTGGCGATGCTCTTCTACGGCGGTATGGCGGGCGGGGTGCTGCTGATCAACATCTCCTCCACCGGTTCCACCGCCAACCTCTCCTCGTACCTCTTCGGCTCGCTGGCCACCGTCTCCAGCAGCGAAGTGACCTCGATCTGTCTGCTCGCCGCCTTCGTGGTGCTGGTCACGGTCGGGCTGCGCAGGCAGCTCTTCGCGGTCAGCCAGGACGAGGAGTTCGCCCGGGTCACCGGGCTTCCGGTGCGCGCGCTCAATCTGCTGATCGCGGTGACCGCCGCCGTCACCGTCACCGTCGCCATGCGCGTGGTCGGGCTGTTGCTGGTCAGCGCGCTGATGGTGGTTCCGGTGGCGGCGGCCCAGCAGCTGTCGAAGTCGTTCGCGCTGACCTTCACGCTGGCCGTGGTCATCGGCACGGCCGCGACCCTGTCCGGAACCGTCGTCTCCTACTACCAGGACGTCCCGCCCGGCGCGACAATTGTGTTGCTGGCCATCGGCGTCTTCATCGCCCTGACCGCGTTGGCCGCCCCGCTGGCGAGGCGGCGCGCGCGGGCCGTCGAGGCGGCCGGAGCCGGGTGCGACATTCCGGTGCCGGCCGTGCGCGAGCCGATGGACTCGGTCGGATCCTGACCGAGCTGGCACAATGGCCCGACATATGTGCGGGCGACGGACGGCAAGGAGGCACCTGTGACAGCGGGAGCACCAGTACGAGGCCGGTCGACCCGGCAGCGGGCCGCGGTGGCTGCGGCACTCGACGAGGTGGACGAGTTCCGCAGTGCGCAGGAGCTGCACGATGTCCTCAAGCACCGCGGCGACTCGGTCGGCCTGACCACGGTCTACCGCACGCTGCAGTCGCTCGCCGACGCGGGCGAGGTCGACGTGCTGCGCACCGGCGACGGCGAGTCCGTCTACCGGCGCTGCTCGACCGGTGACCACCATCACCATCTGGTCTGCCGGGCGTGCGGCAAGGCGGTCGAGGTGGAGGGGCCCGCGGTGGAGAAGTGGGCCGAGTCCATCGCGGCGCAACACGGGTATGTGAACGTGGCGCACACGGTGGAGGTCTTCGGGACCTGTTCCGACTGTGCGGGCTCCTCGGCGGAGGGCGGCCGAGGTTAGGCGCTGCGCGCCCGGCTTGCCTGGTACGCCCTCCGGGCGTGTCCTCAATCGTCCCCCAGCTACCGCTGGGAGGTGCCCCCAGGACGGGCTTGGTCTCAAGCCTGTCCGGCGTTTGAGGACCGGGGGTTCGGGGGCGGAGCCCCCGGTTACGCGGGCGGCTGCTGCTCGATCGCGCCGCCGAAGCGGCGGTCGCGCTGGGCGAACTCCAGGCAGGCCCGCCACAGGTCGCGCCGGTCGAAGTCCGGCCACAGGACGTCCTGGAAGACCATCTCCGCGTACGCGCTCTGCCAGATCAGGTAGTTGGAGGTGCGCTGCTCGCCGCTCGGGCGCAGGAAGAGGTCCACGTCCGGCATGTCCGGGTAGTAGATGTACTTCGCGAAGGTCTTCTCGTTGACCTTCGACGGATCGAGCTTCCCCGCCGCCACGTCCCGTGCGATGGCCTGCGCCGCGTCGGCGATCTCCGCGCGGCCGCCGTAGTTGACGCAGAAGTACAGCGTCATCGCATCGTTGGACTTGGTCTGTTCCTGAGCGACCTGCAGCTCCTCGACGACCGACTTCCACAGCTTGGGCATCCGGCCCACCCAGCGGATACGGATGCCGAGCTCGTCCATCTCGTCGCGCCTGCGCCGGATGACGTCACGGTTGAAGTTCATCAAGAAGCGCACCTCGTCGGGTGAGCGCTTCCAGTTCTCGGTGGAGAAGGCGTACAGCGAGAGGTTCTTGACGCCCATCTCGATACAGCCGTTGAGCACTTCCAGCACGGTGGACTCGCCCACCTTGTGCCCCTCGGTGCGCGGCAGCCCCCGGTCCTTGGCCCAGCGGCCGTTGCCGTCCATCACGATCGCGACGTGGTTCGGGACCAGCTCGCCGGGGATCTTCGGTGGGCGCGCGCCCGACGGGTGCGGCTCCGGCACCTTGTACTCGCGTTTGCCGCGCCCCAGAATCCCGCGTCGTGCCATGAGCTCGTCTTCCTCTCACTACTTCTCTGGTTACTTCTCCACGTACCGCATCGAGCGCAGTCCGCGCTCCAGGTGCCAGTGCAGATAGGCGGACACCAGTCCGCTCCCCTCCCTGACATGCCGCGGCTCGGCCGCATCGGCCGTCGGCCAGTCCCCGGTCAGCAGCGCACTGAGCAGCCCGACGGCCTCCGCAGAGGGTACGACGCTGCCGGGCACCCGGCAGTCACCGCACACCACTCCGCCGCTCGCCACCGAGAAGAAGCGGTTGGGCCCCTCCAGGCCGCACTTCGCGCAGTCGTCGAAGCTGGGGGCGTAGCCGTTGACGGCGAGGGAGCGCAGCAGAAAGGCGTCCAGGATCAGATGCGGCGCGTGCTCCCCCCGGGACAGCGTGCGCAGCCCACCGACCAGCAGCAGATACTGCTGCACGGACGGCTCGCCCTCATGGTCGGTGAAGCGTTCCGCGGTCTCCAGCATGGCCGTGCCGGCGGTGTAGCGGGCGTAGTCCCCCGCGATGGAACCACCGTACGGAGCGATCGTCTCACTCTGTGTGCACAACGGAAGCCCTCGCCCGACGAGTTCACTGCCGCGGGCGAAGAACTGCACATCGACATGGGAGAACGGCTCCAGCCGCGCCCCGAACTTCGACTTCGTACGCCGCACCCCCCGCGCGACGGCACGCACCCGCCCGTGGCCGCGGGTCAGAAGCGTGATGATGCGGTCGGCCTCACCGAGCTTCTGGGTCCGCAGCACGATGCCGTCGTCCCGGAAAAGACTCATGGGGTCCATTGTCGCGTACGGAACGAGAGGAACAGCCTGGTCGGTTCAGGACGCCCGGTCGGTTCAGGACGGCATACGGGCCGCGGCTGCCAGCAGCCGGGTGGTGTCATCGGCGCGGAGCTGCAGCGCCCCGCCGACGGTGGCCAGCACCTCGCGCTCCGCCGGGCTGTAGGGGCCGTCCGCGAGAGCGATGCGGGCGCCCTGCAGCAGAATGGATTCGCGGCCCACCGGCGCCAGATGCGGCGCCAACGGCTGCAGCGCCTCGTGGAGTTCGATGGTGAGCGCCGCACCGCACGGCTCGGCGTCGGTGAGGAAGCGGCCGGTGTCGGCGGCGAGCGCGTCGACCAGGGCGGTCAGCTGCTCCTCCGTGCACTCGTCGAACCCGGCGGCCCTGACGGTGGCGACGGCGGTCTCGGTGACCGTGTGCGAGGAGGTGCCGCCCGCGGTGAGGACGGCGAGGGTGACGGTGTGCACGGCGTCGCGCAGCATCGCGGAGAAGCGCGTGGTGGTGGGGTGGTCGAGGGCGTCGGTGGAGAAATGGGTCTCGCAGGCGGTGCATTCGACGAACGGCCCGGTGCGGCCCCGGGACAGCAGCGGCAGGCCGAGCACGGTGAGACGGCGATGGCCGGTGACACGGCGGTAGTTGCGGTCTCCCCCGCAGTCGGCGCAGAAGAACTCGCCGTCGCCGACGGTGTCCCAGGAGGTGCGGACGGCCCAGATGATCGACTTCTTGCCGCTTCGTCCCTTGCTTGGCAGCACGGCTCACCTCCGTAACACCTCGGCATCATTGCCGCGTGCACGTGATGTTAGCCACATTGGCGATCTGACGTCAGCCCCTGACGCGAGATGACTCGGCCCCGGCCACCGCTGCGGGTGGCCGGGGCCCAGGGAAACGCCAGGTCACTGAGGGTTCATGAGGCCGGGACCGGACCGGAACAGATAATCGGGTCCGCGTGGACGGTCCCGGTGTCGATCACTGGCCCACTGGCCGTGGCCCAGTGATCGACAGGTCAGCGGGCGGCGCGGTTGACCGCGGAGACGACCGCCTTCAGCGAGGCGCGCGTGGTGTTGGCGTCGATGCCGATGCCCCACATGACCTTGCCGTCGATCGCGCACTCGATGTACGAGGCGGCCAGCGCGCTGGCGCCCTCGCTCATCGTGTGCTCCTGGTAGTCCAGCAGCCGTGCGTCCACGCCCGTCTCGGCCAGCGCCGCGAAGAACGCGGAGATCGGGCCGTTGCCGGTGCCCGTCAGCGCGGTCTCCTGACCGTCCACGACCGCCTCGACGGTCAGGGTGTCCCGGCCGTCGGTGTCGGTGGTGGTCTGGCCGGAGCGCAGCTGGATACGGCCCCACTGGGACGCCGGGTTGCCGGGGCTGGGCAGGTACTCGTCCTGGAAGATCGACCAGATGTCCTGCGGGGTCACCTCGCCGCCCTCGGCGTCGGTCTTGGCCTGAATGATCTTCGAGAACTCGATCTGCATCCGGCGCGGCAGGTCCAGCTTGTGCTCGTTCTTCAGGACGTAGGCGATACCGCCCTTGCCGGACTGCGAGTTGACCCGGATGACGGCCTCGTAGGAACGTCCCACGTCCTTGGGGTCGATCGGCAGGTACGGGACGGCCCACTCGATGTCGTCGACCGTCTTGCCCTGCGCCGCCGCGTCGGCCTCCATGGCGTCGAAGCCCTTCTTGATGGCGTCCTGGTGGGAGCCGGAGAAGGACGTGTAGACCAGGTCGCCCGCGTAGGGGTGGCGGGGGTGGATCTCCATCTGGTTGCAGTACTCGGCGGTGCGGCGCACCTCGTCGATCTGCGAGAAGTCGATCTGCGGGTCGACGCCCTGGCTGAACAGGTTCATCCCCAGGGTGACCAGGTCGACGTTGCCGGTGCGCTCGCCCTGACCGAACAGGCAGCCCTCGATGCGGTCCGCGCCCGCCATGATGGCCAGTTCGGCGGCGGCGACGGCCGTGCCGCGGTCGTTGTGCGGGTGTACGGACAGGCAGACGTGCTCGCGGCGGGACAGCTTGCGGGACATCCACTCGAACCGGTCCGCGTGCGTGGACGGCGTCGAACGCTCCACGGTGGCCGGCAGGTTCAGGATGATCTCGCGGCCGGCCTCGGGCTGCCAGACGTCCATGACGGCCTCACAGACCTCCAGGGCGAAGTCCAGCTCGGTGTCGGTGAAGATCTCCGGGCTGTACTGGTAGCCGAAGGTCGTCTCGGGGCCCAGGATCTTCTCGGCGTACTCCACCACCAGCCGGGTGCCGTCCACCGCGATCTGCTTGATGTCGTCCTTCGAACCGCGGAAGACCACCCGGCGGAAGGTGGGCGCGGTGGCGTTGTACAGGTGCACGGTGGCCCGGCGCGCGCCGCGCAGCGACTCGACGGTGCGCTCGATCAGGTCCTCGCGGGCCTGGGTGAGGACGGAGATGGTCACGTCCTCAGGGATCGCGCCCTCTTCTTCGATGATGGAACGCACGAAGTTGAAGTCGGTGTCGCCGGAAGCGGGGAAGCCGACTTCGATCTCCTTGTAACCCATCTTCACCAGCAGATCGAACATCTCGCGCTTGCGGGCGGGCGACATGGGGTCGATCAGGGCCTGGTTGCCGTCCCGCAGGTCGGTGGACAGCCAGCGAGGGGCCCGGGTGATCCGGTTCTCGGGCCAGGTGCGGTCCGGGATCTCCACCGCTTCGTACGGGCGGTACTTGTGCACCGGCATGCCGGACGGCTGCTGGGCGTGGGTGGCGTTGGTGATCGGCGTCGGATTCGACATCTGCGTAGGGCTCCTCGGGTGTCCAACGGAAGAGGCCGACTGGGTCTCGCTGCAGCACCAGACTCCGCGGGGAGGGGGTCGGCCTACGACTACAGGCCCTCGCCGCGGCAGCTAAGGAGAAGCAGCCCGAAACGCATGATGTCCGGCAGCTTAGCCGAGCGGCGCCCGGAATGCCGCTGCCGTATCACTATGCGGGACGCCGGAGGGGTAACGGCCGCCGGGCGTTGATCACTCGTTTTCGGCAATACCCGTCACAACAGGTGACATTACTGGGACGCAGTGCCACATTGCAGAGCATGAACGCGCATCCCGTCTTCTGCACGATCGTGCCGCCCCACATCCTCGACAGGCTGGCCGCCGCCGACGACCCCGCCGTATCGGAACCGGCCCGCCGCACACTCCAGGCGGACGCCGGTCACCGCGCCCGTCGGCTCGCCGCCACCCTCGTCGCGCCCGGTGCCACCCCCGGCGACACCCCGCAGCGCACGGTGTACGACGCCGGGCACCGCACCGGTCTGCCCGGCCGGAAGGTGCGCGGCGAGGGCGACGAGGCCGTCAAGGACGCGACCGTCAACCGCGCGTACGCCGGGCTCGGTGCGACCTTCGACCTGTACCTCAAGGCGTACGGGCGGCACTCGATCGACGGCAGCGGCCTGCCGCTCGACGCGAGCGTCCACTACGACCAGAAGTACAACAACGCCTTCTGGGACGGCCGCCAGATGGTCTTCGGTGACGGAGACGGCGAGATCTTCCTCGACTTCACCATCCCGGTGGACGTCATCGGCCATGAACTCACCCACGGCGTGACCCAGTACACCGCGAACCTCGACTACTCCGGCCAGTCCGGCGCGCTCAACGAGTCGGTATCCGACGTGTTCGGCTCTCTCATCAAGCAGTACGCCCTGGACCAGACGGCCGACCGGGCCGACTGGCTGATCGGCGCCGGACTCCTCGCCCCCGGCGTCTCGGGTGTGGCGCTGCGCTCGATGAAGGCCCCGGGGACCGCGTACGACGACGACGTGCTCGGCAAGGATCCGCAGCCGGCCACCATGACCGACTACGTCACCACGGACGACGACAACGGTGGGGTGCACCTCAACTCCGGCATCCCCAACCACGCGTTCTACCTGCTGGCCACGGCCCTCGGCGGCAAGGCCTGGGAGCGGGCCGGGCAGGTCTGGTACGACACCCTGACCGGCGGCGAGCTGCCGGCCGCCGCGACCTTCGCGGACTTCGCCCGGCTGACCGTGGCCGCAGCCCGGGCCCGCTTCGGCAGCGGCGCCGAGCAGGAGGCCGTCGTGAAGGCCTGGTCCACGGTCGGTGTTCCGACAGGCGCGTAACGAGCGAGAAGCGGGTAGACCGTTCCCATGCGTATCGAAGTCAGCCGCACGGGAGGATTCGCCGGCGTTCCGCGTCGGGCCGAGGTGGACACCTCGAACCTGCCCGACGCGGACGAGTGGCACGTCCTGGCCGACCGGGCGGTCACCTCGGGCCGGGACGCGCCGCCCGCCGGGGTGCCGGACGGCTTCCACTACCGGATCACGGTGGACGACCGCACGGTCCACTGCGCGGACCCGCACCTCAGCGAGGCGCAGCGGAAGCTGATCTCGCGGGTGCTGAAAGAGGGGGCGTGAGCCTGGCCCGGCCCGCCTCGTCCCGGCGCCCGCGGCGACGGGGCGGCCCGCTCAGAAGCCCAGTTTCCGCAGCTGCTTCGGGTCCCGCTGCCAGTCCTTCGCGACCTTCACGTGCAGGTCGAGGAAGACCGGTGTGCCGAGCAGGGCCTCGATCTGTTTGCGGGACTTCATGCCGACGTCCTTCAGCCGGGCCCCCTTGGGCCCGATGATGATGCCCTTCTGGCTCGGCCGCTCGATGTAGACGTTCGCGTGGATGTCGAGGAGCGGCCGGTCCGCCGGGCGGTTCTCGCGAGGCAGCATCTCCTCGACGACGACCGCGATGGAGTGCGGCAGCTCGTCCCGTACGCCTTCCAGCGCGGCCTCCCGGATGAGCTCGGCGACCATGACCAGCTCGGGCTCGTCGGTGAGGTCGCCCTCGGGGTACAGGGGCGGGCTGAGCGGGAGCAGCGGGGCGATGAGGTCGGCCAGCAGGGAGACCTGCTTGTCGCCGACGGCGGAGACCGGGATGATCTCGGCCCACTCGAAGCCGAGTTCGGCGGCGAGCTGGTCGATCGCGATGAGCTGCTCGGCGAGCTGCTTGCCGTCCACCAGGTCGGTCTTGGTGATGACGGCGATCTTCGGGGTCTTCTTGATCCCGGCGAGTTCCTTGGCGATGAACTTGTCGCCGGGCCCGAGCTTCTGGTCTGCGGGCACGCAGAAGCCGATGACGTCGACCTCGGCCCAAGTGGTCCGCACCACGTCGTTGAGGCGCTCACCGAGCAGCGTGCGCGGCTTGTGGAGACCGGGGGTGTCCACCAGGATCAGCTGCGCGTCCGGGCGGTGCACGATACCGCGCACCGTGTGGCGGGTGGTCTGCGGACGGCTGGAGGTGATCGCCACCTTCTTGCCGACGAGAGCGTTCGTGAGAGTGGACTTGCCCGCGTTGGGGCGGCCGACGAAGCAGGCGAAGCCGGCCCGGTGGGCGGCTTCGGATGACTGGCTGTGAACGCTCATGGCGCCCATTCTCCCCGATCGGCCGGTCCCCGCCGACCAGGCCGGCGCCCGGTGAGCTTCCGGCAATGCTCCCGCAACACGAAATATGGACGAAACACGGGTGCAGCCACCTGGAAACGCAGACAGGCGAACCTCTACGGACCGTACCGGGAGAGGTGGACCCCCTTGTGACGCTCGCGACGCCTGCGACACCCCTGACCACACTGGCGGCCGGTATCGACACCGGCGACACCGCCTGGCTGCTCGCCGCGACCGCCCTTGTGCTGCTGATGACGCCCGGCCTCGCGCTCTTCTACGGCGGCATGGTCCGCAGCAAGAGCGTTCTGAACATGCTGATGATGAGCTTCGTCTCGATCGCGCTGGTCACCGTGGTGTGGCTGATCGCGGGCTACTCGCTGTCCTTCGGCGACGACACCGGCGCCGGGCTGATCGGTGGTCTCGGCCACATCGGCATGGCCGGGATCGGCCCGGGCAGCGTCCAGGGGTCCGTCCCGACACTGCTCTTCGCGACCTTCCAACTCACCTTCGCGATCGTGACGGCGGCGTTGATCAGCGGGGCGATCGCGGACCGCGCGCGATTCGGCGCCTGGCTGGTCTTCGTCCCGCTGTGGACGCTGCTCGTATACGTTCCGGTCGCGCACTGGGTGTGGGGGCCCGGTGGCTGGATCGTCGCGGACCTGAAGGCGCTGGACTTCGCCGGCGGCATGCCGGTCGAGATCTGCTCCGGCGCTTCGGGGCTGGCGCTGTGTCTGGTCCTCGGGCCGCGGCTCGGCTTCCGGAAGGACGCGATGCGCCCGCACAACATGCCGATGGTCGTGATGGGTGCCGGACTGCTCTGGTTCGGTTGGTTCGGCTTCAACGCCGGCTCGGCGCTGGGCGCCAACGGCCTGGCGGCCGCGGCCTTCCTCAACACCCTCGCGGCGGGCTGCACCGGCCTGCTCGGCTGGCTCTTCGTGGAACAGCGCAGGGACGGCCACCCGACCACGCTGGGCGCGGCGTCCGGTGCGGTGGGGGGCCTCGTCGCGATCACCCCGGCCTGTGGTTCGGTCGGTCTGGTCGGGGCGCTGGTGGTCGGGCTGGCGGCCGGCGTGCTCTGCTCGTACGCCGTCGGCTGGAAGTTCAAGCTCAACTACGACGACTCGCTGGACGTGGTGGGGGTGCACCTGGTCGGCGGCATCGTGGGGACCCTGCTCATCGGCCTCTTCGCCACCTCGGCGATGACCGGTGGCCCGGAGGGCCTGCTGTACGGGGGCGGTTTCGGCCAGCTCGGCCGGCAGGCGGTCGGCGTGGTGGCCGTCGGGGTGTACGCCTTCGCCGTCACCTACGGCATCGGGAAGGCCATCGACCGGCTGACCGGCTTCCGGGTGGAGGAGGAGCACGAGTATCAGGGCCTGGACCTGACGGTGCATGCCGAGAGCGCCTACGATCATGGCGTGCTGGGACACGGTTCCCCGCTCTCCGCCTCCGCGACGCAGAAGGTCAAGCCATGAAGCCGGTCACGCGATGAAGCTGATCACGGCGGTTGTGAAACCGCACAAGCTCGACGAGGTGAAGACCGCCCTCCAGGAACTCGGCGTCAACGGTCTCACCGTCACCGAGGCCAGCGGTTACGGCCGTCAGCGGGGCCACACCGAGGTGTACCGGGGCGCCGAGTACCGCGTCGATCTGGTGCCGAAGGTGCGTATCGAAGTCGTGGTGGAGGACGCCGAGTTCGATGCCGTCATCGACGCGGTGGTGGGCGCCGCGCAGACCGGGAAGATCGGCGACGGCAAGGTCTGGGCCGTGCCGGTCGAGACGATCGTCCGGGTCCGGACGGGCGAGCGCGGCCCCGACGCGTTGTGACCTCGGGTCCCGGCGGGGGTGCGGCCTGCGGCCGCTTTGTCCTCAAACACCGGACGGGCTTGCTTCTCCCCCACCGGGAATGAGGTCAGGCTGCCGGGACGGTGGAGCGGAGGGTGCCGTCGGGGGTGGCGAGCAGGACGGGGGTGGACGGGCCGCCGAGATCGCGTACAGCGGCACGGTCCTCGTCCGTGACAGCCGCCGCTTCGCCGACCACGGCCGCCGCCTCCAGCGACTGCGCGCCGCTCGCCACCGCCATCGCGACGGCGGTCCTGAGCGCCGAGAGCTTCAGCGATGCGAGGGCCACGGTGCCCGCGACGTAGGTGCGCCCCGTCTCGTCCCGCACGGCTGCGCCCTCGGGTACCCCGTTACGGGCCCGCGCGCTGCGCGCCAGGGTGATGATCTTGCGGTCCTCGGCGTCGAGGGCCCCGGCATCGGTGTCGGTGTTGTCGCTCATACGCCGAGCATAGGGTGATCCACCCGGCCGGTGACCGGGGCGCCCGGTGTTTCAGGGCCGGTCGAGCCGGAGGCGTTCGCCCTTCGGCAGACCGGCCACCACCAGGTCGTACGAATCCTCGATGAGCTCACGGACCTGACGGTCGGGCAGCAGCCCGACCGTCACCGTGTTCCAGTGGCGCTTGTTGAGATGCCAGCCCGGCACGATGCCCTCGTGGGCGGCGCGCAGCCGGACCGCCTCGTCCGGGTCGCACTTCAGGGAGATCTGCAGCGGGTCGCCGTCCAGTTGGGTGAGCGCGAAGACCTTCCCGCAGACCTTGAACACCGAGGTCTCCGGGTTGAAGGGGAACTCCTCGGTCGCGGCGTTCAACTCCAGGCAGAAGGACCTGAGTTCCTGCGGTGTCATTCCGGTGTCCCCTTCACTCGGCTGCCTCACTCGGCAGTCTTCGCCGTCTCGACCGGCTCGGCGAGTACGGTGACGATCTTGTTCCGGCGGCCGGCCGGGGACTCCGCGGTGAGGCGCAGCCGCCGCCCGTCCGGAAGGTCGACCACGGCCGACGCGCCCGCGATCGGCACCCGGCCCAGCGCCTTGGCCAGCAGACCGCCTACGGTCTCCACATCCTCGTCGTCGAACTCGTCCAGGCCGTAGAGCTCGCCCAAATCGTCGATGTCCAGGCGGGCGGTGACCCGGAAGCGGCCCTCGGCCAGATTTTCCACCTGGGGGAGCTCGCGGTCGTACTCGTCGGTGATCTCCCCGACGATCTCCTCCAGGATGTCCTCGATGGTCACGATGCCGGCGGTGCCGCCGTACTCGTCGATGACGACGGCGACGTGATTGCGGTCCTGCTGCATCTCGCGCAGCAGATCGCCGGCGTTCTTGGTGTCCGGCACGAAGACCGCGGAGCGCATCGCCGTGGAGACCAGATCGGTCTCCGAGTCCCGGTTGATGTGGGTCTTTCTGACCAAATCCTTGAGGTAGACGATGCCGACGATGTCGTCCTCGTTCTCGCCGGTCACCGGGATCCGGGAGAAACCCGAACGCAGCGCCAGGGTGGTGGCCTGACGGATCGTCTTGGAGCGCTCGATGCAGACCAGGTCGGTGCGCGGGACCATCACTTCGCGTACCAGGGTGTCGCCCAGCTCGAAGACCGAGTGCACCATCCGGCGCTCGTCGTCCTCGATGAGCGACGCCTGCTCCGCCAGGTCGACCATGGAGCGCAGCTCCGCCTCGGAGGCGAACGGCCCCTTGCGGAAGCCCTTTCCGGGCGTCAGCGCGTTGCCGATGAGGATCAGCAGCTGGGGGACGGGGCCCATCACCCGGGCCAGCGGCAGCAGCACGTAGGCCGCCGCGGTCGCGGTGTTGAGCGGGTGCTGGCGGCCGATGGTGCGCGGTGAGACACCGACCGCGACATAGCTGACCAGGACCATCACGCCGATGGCGAGGGTCAGGGCCTGCCAGGTCTCGGTGAACTCGTGCAGGCAGACGTAGGTGACGAGGGAGCCGGCCGCCATCTCGCAGGCCACCCGCACCAGTAGCGCCACATTGAGATAACGGGTGGGATCGGCGGCGATCTGCGCCAGCTTCTCGCTGCCGCGCCGCCCGGACCGGGCGGCCTCGGCCGCCCGGAACGTCGACGTACGCGCGATGCCGGCCTCGGCGCTCGCCGCCAGCCACGCGACGACGACCAGGGCGACCGCGCCGACGATCAGCTGGGTGGTCATGAAACGGTCGGCGCCGGGGAGGGACCTGTCAGTCCCTTCTCCGTCCGCCAGCCGTCGACGATGGCCGCCTGGAGACCGAACATCTCGGCCTTCTCGTCGGGCTCCTCGTGGTCGTATCCGAGCAGGTGCAGCACACCGTGGACGGTGAGGAGTTGGAGCTCCTCGTCCATGGAGTGCTGGGTCGGCGCCTCGTCGCCCTGCTGCTTGGCGACCTCGGGGCAGAGCACGATGTCACCGAGGAGCCCCTGCGGGGGCTCCTCGTCGTCCTTGGCCGGCGGACGCAGCTCGTCCATCGGGAAGGACATGACATCGGTCGGGCCGGGGAGATCCATCCACTGGATGTGCAGTTGTTCCATGGCGGCGGTGTCCACCACGATCACCGAGAGTTCGGAGAGCGGGTGGATCCGCATCCGGGTGAGGGCGTACCGGGCGATGTCGAGGATCGCCTGCTCGTCGACCTCGGTTCCGGACTCGTTGTTGACGTCGATCGACATGGTGCGGGGGGACTCTCTCGTTCAGTGTCGCAGCCGGTTGATGTCACAGCCGGTGCTGGCTGTCGTGCTTCTCGTACGCGTCGACGATACGGCCGACGAGCTTGTGCCGGACGACATCCTGCGAGGTGAGCCGGGAGAAGTGCACATCGTCGATGTTCTCCAGGATGTCCTGCACCTGGCGCAGACCGCTCTTGGTGCCGCTCGGCAGGTCGACCTGGGTGACATCGCCGGTCACGACGATCTTCGAGTCGAAGCCGAGCCTGGTGAGGAACATCTTCATCTGCTCGGCGCTGGTGTTCTGCGCCTCGTCGAGAATGATGAACGCGTCATTCAGGGTCCGCCCCCGCATGTAGGCCAGCGGCGCCACCTCGATCGTCCCGGCCGCCATCAGCCGGGGGATCGAGTCCGGGTCCAGCATGTCGTGGAGGGCGTCGTAGAGCGGGCGCAGATACGGGTCGATCTTGTCGAAGAGAGTGCCGGGCAGGAACCCGAGCCGCTCCCCCGCCTCGACCGCGGGCCTGGTCAGGATGATCCGGCTGACCTGCTTGGACTGCAGGGCCTGCACCGCCTTGGCCATAGCAAGATAGGTCTTGCCGGTGCCTGCCGGACCGATGCCGAACACGATGGTGTTCTTGTCGATGGCGTCGACATATCGCTTCTGGTTGAGGGTCTTGGGGCGGATGGTGCGCCCGCGGCTGGAGAGGATGTTCTGGGTGAGTACCTCGGCCGGCGTCTCGCCGCCGGGCTCCCCCTCGCCGTTCTCGCTCGCGCGGATCATGGCGATCGAGCGTTCCACTGCGTCCTCCGTCATCGGCTGCCCGGTGCGGAGCACCAGCATCATCTCGTCGAACAGGCGCTGGATCAGGGCGACGTCCGCCGCCGTTCCCGTGACGCTGATCTGATTGCCCCGGACATGGATATCGGCTGCCGGGAACGCCGATTCGATCACGCGCAGCAACACGTCCCCCGACCCGAGGAGCATCACCATGGGGTGTGCGGCCGGGATCCTGATCTGGGCACGCGCCTGCGGCTGTGTGGGTGACTGAGTCATGGGCCGGCCCTCAGGCCTGCACATACCTCCCGTTGCAGGGTTGTCGCTGCTCGACAACCTCTGGAGTACCAGCGTACGACTCCGCGCTGACAAGCCCGTAGGGCTTTTACGTCCTGTCGTGCACGGGCCAGGCCGGATCCCGCGTCCCCGGTCATCCGGAGCGGCCGAATCCGATCGTCGGTACGGCTCTGCGCAGTGGCCACGCCCGCGACGTGGACGGCAGCAGCTCCGCCAGGAAGGCGTACCTGCGCAGCGCCTCGGGATCCTGATCCTCGTACGCGTTGACCTGCTGCCACCATGCGGCGATCTCCACCCAGCCGGGCGCGGACAGCGAACCGCCGAACTCCTGGACGGAGAGCGCAGCGGTCAGCCCGGCGAAGGCCAGCCGGTCGGCGAGCGGCCAGTCCGCCAGTGTCCCGGTGATGAATCCGGCGACGAAGACATCACCGGCGCCGGTCGGATCGAGCGCTTCGACGGCGATCGCGGGCACCGAGGCCGTCTCGCCGGTCGCACCGTCCACCGCGTACGCCCCCTCCGCGCCGAGCGTGACCACCGCGAGCGGCACCTTCTCGGCCAGCGCCCTGGCCGCCGCCCGCGGGCAGTCGGTACGGGTATAGCGCATCGCTTCCTCGGCGTTGGGCAGGAAGGCCTCGCAGTGCTCCAGGTCGGGCAGCGCGGCGAGGTCCCAGCGGGCGGTGTCGTCCCATCCGACGTCGGCGAAGACCCGGGTCCCGCGGCGGGCCGCGTGCGCGACCCACTCCTCCCGGCGGCCCGGTCCCAGGGAGGCGACGGCGGCACGCGCGCGTGGCGGGCAGCCCGGAGCGGGGTCCGTCACGTCCGCCGGGAGCGGGGCCTCATGGCCGTGCGAGACCATGGTCCGCTCCCCCTCGTACGCCATGGAGACGGTGACCGGCGAGTGCCAGCCGGGAACCCGGTGCGACTTCGACAGATCGATGCCCTCGCCCTGTTCCAGAGCGTCCCAGCAGTATTCGCCGTAGTGGTCGTCGCCGAAGGCCGCGGCGAGCGAGGTGCGCAGCCCCAGCCTGGCCAGTGCGGTGGCCATATTGGCCACTCCACCGGGGCTCGAGCCCATGCCGCGCGCCCAGGACTCGGTGCCGCGAACGGGCGCGGAGTCGAGGCCGGTGAAGATGATGTCGAGGAAGACCGTGCCGGTCAGATAGACGTCACAGGGCGGATCGTCGGGTCGGCGGGTCTCCTTCAGCGGATCGAGGGCGGGCTCGGCAGGTACGGCCACCGTATGCTCCAACGGGTCGCGAACAGGCCAACGGTGCGGATCACAACAGTCTGCACCACCGGTCCGGCAGGAGCATGGACATGCCTTCCGTCCGGACGCCGTTACCAGCGGGGCAGCGCCGGGGACGTCCAGTCCTCGTAGCCCTTCGCCTTGCGCATCGCGGTGGCGTCGTCGCGGTCGCGCATCGCTCCGTCGTCGTCGAGCCAGCGCCGGTGGAGGCGGGCGAGGGCGTCGCGGTCGAGCTCGACTCCGAGGCCGGGGGCCTCGGAGACCGGGAGGCGGCCGTCGCTGAAGACGTGGCGGGTGGTGATCACGTCGTCGGTCTGCCACGGGTAGTGGCTGTCGCAGGCGTAGTCCAGATTGGGGACGGTGGCGGCGACATGGGTCATCGCGGCGAGGCTGATGCCCAGGTGGGTGTTGGAGTGCATGGAGAGACCGACCCCGAACGCGCGGCAGATCGCGGCCAGTTCACGGGTGGCGCGCAGGCCGCCCCAGTAGTGGTGGTCGGAGAGCACGACCTGGACGGCGTCCTTGAGGAAGGCCTCGCGGATCTCCGGGATCGTCGTGACGCACATGTTGGTCGCGAGAGGCACCTCCGTACCGGCGGCGACCTCGGCCATGTTCGGCGTGCCCGACGTCGGGTCCTCCAGGTATTCGAGTACGTCCGCCAGCTCGGCGGCGACCTCGAGCGAGGTCTCCGGGGTCCAGCCGCCGTTGGGGTCGAGGCGCAGCGGGTGGCCGGGGAACGCCTCGGCCAGAGCCTTGATCGCGGCGATCTCCTCGGCGGGCGGGAAGACGCCGCCCTTGAGCTTGAAGGAGGTGAATCCGTATTCGTCGACGAAGCGCCGCGCCTGGGCGACGATGCCCGCCGGGTCGACCGCCTCGCCCCAGGTGTCGGGCTCGCCGGCACCGTCCGGGTGCTCGGCCCAGCGGTAGAAGAGGTACGCGCTGTACTCGACGGAGTCCCTGACCTTGCCACCGAGCAGCGCGTGCACCGGCAGGCCGCGGACCTTGCCGAGCGCGTCGAGGCAGGCGACCTCGAAGGCCGAGATGATCGACAGGCGCAGTTTGTCCGCGGTCTGGACGCCGCGCAGACCACCGACGTCGACCGTGTTCTCGATCCGCGCGGCGTCCACTCCCACCTGCTCGGCCAGCGGGACCAGACCGTTCAGGTCGGCTATCGAACGGCCGGGCATCAGCTCGGCGTACGGACGGGCGATCTCCAGGTACTTGGTGTCTCCGTAGGTCTCGCCGACGCCGGTGACGCCGTCCGCCGTGACGATCTCGACGACGAGGCGCGGGGTGTAGGGCTGGTGCACTCCCTGCACATTCAGCAGCGGCGGGTCCGCGATCAGCACCGGGGTGAGCCGCACTTCGGCGATCTTCAGGCTTCGGGGCGTGGGGCGGGTCATCGGGTGGCTCCTACGAGGTCGAGTCCGGTGGCGAGCAGTGCGTCGAGCGTCGCGAGGTCGTCGGGGCCCGGGTCGGTCAGCGGTGCGCGGACCGGGCCGACCCGGCGGCCGCGCAGCCGGGCGGCGGCCTTGACCAGGGACACCGCGTAGCCGGGGACCCGGTCGCGGAGTTCGACCAGCGGCACGTAGAAACCGCGCAGCAGCTCGTCCGCGCGGGCGTGGTCGCCCTCGCCGAGCGCCGTGAAGAAGGCGCCGGCGATCTCCGGGGCGAAGGCGTGCACGGCGGACGAGTAGGCGGGGATGCCGACGGTGGCGTAGGCGCGGGCCTGGACCTCGGCGGTGGAGGCGCCGTTGAAGAACAGGAAGCCCTCCGGTGCGGCGAGCGTCAGCCGCTGGAGCCGGTCGAGGTCGCTGTGCCCGTCCTTGAGCCCGATGACGCCGGGGATCGCGGCGACACGGCGCAGCGAGTCGGCGGTGAAGGCGACCTGGCCGCGCTGGTAGGCGATGAGCGGCAGCCGGGTGCGGGCGGCGATCTGCGCCAGCTGGGCGACCAGGCCGTCCTGCGGTGCGGCGACCAGGTAGTGCGGCATGACGAGCGCCGCGTCGGCGCCCGCCTCCTCGGCGATCCGGGCGAACCGGACGGCCTGCGCCCAGCCGTAACCGATACCGGCGACCACCGGGACCCGGCCTGCGGCCACTTCGACCGTGGTGGTGACGACCTGGCGGTACTCGTCCTCGTCGAGCGAGAAGAACTCGCCGGTTCCGCAGGCCGGGAAGACCGCGCCGGGCGCGGCCGCCAGCTGGGTCTCCAGATAGGCCCGGTAGCCCTCGATGTCGAGTTCCCCCGTGGCGGTGAAGCTGGTCAGGGGGAAGGAGAGCACCCCTCGCGCCATGCCTCCCCTGAGCCGGTCCGCAGTGTCCATCGCCGCCGCCTCCGCTGTCTCCGCATGTAGATGCTGTCTACGCATAGAGACAGACAGTAGATACGTGAACGGGGAGCGTCAAGGAGCCTGCCGGGGCGCCTTAGAATTCGCGCATGCCAGAGACCGGAGGCGTACGCGAGGTGAAGTCGGCGGGCCGCACCGTCGAACTGCTCGAAGTACTGGCCGCACGCGGCGACCGGCCGGCCCGGCTGCGCGAGCTCGCGGAGGAGCTGGGCGTACCGCGCAGTTCCATGTACGCCCTGCTGCAGACCCTCATCGACCGCGGCTGGGTGCGCACCGACGCGACCGGATCGCTGTACGGCATCGGCATCCGCGCCCTGCTCACCGGGACCAGCTACCTGGACACCGATCCCCGGGTGCGTGCGGCGAAGCCCTATCTGGACGAGGCCTCCACCGCGCTCGGCGAGACCATCCACATGGGCCGGTTCGACCGCGGTGACGTCGTCTATCTCGCCACCCGCGAGTCACACGAATACCTGCGCACCATCAGCCGCGTCGGCCGCCGGCTGCCCGCGCACGTCGGCGCACTGGGGAAGGCGCTGCTCGCCGAGCGCGACGCCGGCGCGCTGCCGGAGGGTGAGCTGGAGCGCTTCACCCCGAACACCCTCCCCGACCGGACGGCGCTCACCGCGGACCTGCTGGGCGTACGCGAGCGCGGCTATTCGATCGACCGCGAGGAGGGCGTCTCCGGCATCGTCGGGTTCGGCTTCGCGCTGCGCTACGACGCGCCGGCCGTGGACGCCATCAGCTGCTCGGTGCCGGTGGCCCGGCTCACCGACGAGCACGAGCGGCAGATCGTGGCGACGATGCGCGAGGTGCGGCTGAAGATCGAGGCCGCCACCCCGGCCCTGCCGGGCGCGCCGGGCTGGCTCTGAGCCGCCGCCCCGGCCGTCCGCCGGGACGGCGTGCCCCGCTGCGTCAGCCCAGGTCGAGGTCCGCGCCGAAGTCGTACGCCGCCACCTCGGCCAGGTAACGCGCCCTGAGCTCCTCGTCGTCGTCCAGGAAGGCGGCCAGGAAGGAGTTGCGGGCCAGCGTGCGCAGCTCCTCGTGACCGAGTCGCAGGGCCTCGTGCACGGCGTGGAAGGTGTCTCCGGCGTAACCGCCGAAGTACGCCGGGTCGTCGGAGTTGACCGTGCACAGCAGCCCGGCGTCCATCATCTGCCGCAGCGGAAACTCCTCCAGGGTGTCCACCGCCCGCAGCCGCACGTTCGACAGCGGACAGAGCGTCAGCGGCACCCGGTCGCGCACCAGCCGCGCCACCAGCTCCGAGTCCTCGACGGACCGCAGCCCGTGGTCGATCCGCTCCACGCCGAGCACGTCCAGGGCCTCCCATACGTACGCCGGCGGGCCCTCCTCCCCCGCATGGGCGACCTTGCGCAGCCCCAGCGCGCCGGCCGCCTCGTACACCTCGCGGAACTTCGACGGCGGGTGCCCGACCTCGGCCGAGTCGAGGCCGACCGCCGTGATCCGGTGCAGATGCGGCCGAGCGGCCTCCAGGGTGCGCAACGCCGAGTCGGCCGAACGGTCGCGCAGAAAACACATGATCAGCCGGGTGGAGACGCCGTGGCGCTCCATGCTCCGCTCGAGAGCCCGGGAGATCCCCTCGACCACCGTCGCGATCTCGACTCCGCGCGCGGAGTGCGCCTGCGGGTCGAAGAAGATCTCCGCATGGCGTACGCCCTGGGCGGCGGCCCGGACGAGATACGCCTCGGTGAGCTCTTCGAAGTCCTCGGGTGTGCGCAGCACGGTCATCAGCCCGTAGTACAGATCGAGGAACGACTGCAGGTCCTTGAAGAGGTATGCCTTGCGCAGCGACTCGGTGTCCGAGAACGGCAGCTCGACACCGTTGCGCGCGGCGAGCGCGAACGCCAGCTCCGGTTCCAGAGTGCCTTCGATGTGCAGGTGTAGCTCGGCCTTCGGCAGGTGATGCGTCGGGAGGTGGTCCGTGGGCAGGTGGTCCGTCGGGAGAGGGGGCATGGGATCTCGCTCAGTTCGATGGGTTCGGAGTGCCAGGTCGTGCCGGAACGTGCCGGGTGGGCACGGGGACCCGCATCAGGTCGGCGGCAATGGTCAGTTCGCCGTCGAAACCGGCGGTGCGCGCCTGCCGTGCGAATGCCTCGGGGTCGGCATAACGCTGCGAGAAGTGCGTCAGTACGAGGTGCCGTACGCCCGCGTCCCGCGCCACCCGGGCAGCCTGGCCGGCGGTCAGGTGGCCGTATTCGGCGGCCAGCCGCTCGTCCTCGTCGAGGAAGGTCGACTCGATGACCAGCAGATCGCAGCCCTCGGCGAGGCGGTGGACACCGTCGCACAGCCCGGTGTCCATGACGAACGCGAACCGCTGCCCGCGCCGCACCTCGCTGACCTGGTCGAGCGTCACCCCGCCGACCTCGCCCTCGCGTTGCAGCCGGCTGATCTCCGGCCCGGTGATGGAATGCTCGGCAAGCTTCGCGGGCAGCATCCGGCGCCCGTCGGGTTCGGTCAGCCGGTAGCCGTACGACTCGACGGGGTGCCGCAGCCGGTGCGCCTCCAGTACGTACGCCGGTGTCTCGGCCAGCACGATGCATTCACCGGTGGCCGGTGCCTGCACCATCCGGACCGTTTCCCGGTACGCGGTGGAGTACCGCAACCGGTCGAAGAACTGCTGCCCGCTCGCCGGATAGTGCGCGGTGACCGGGTGCGGGACCCGGTCCAGGTTGATCCGCTGGATCACTCCGGCCAGGCCCAGCGAGTGGTCGCCGTGGAAGTGCGTGACGCAGATCCGGTCGATGTCGTGCGCGGCGACCCCGGCGTGCAGCATCTGACGCTGGGTACCCTCGCCCGGGTCGAAGAGGATGCCCTCGCCGTCCCAGCGCAGCAGGTAGCCGTTGTGGTTCCTGAGCCGGGTCGGCACCTGGCTGGCGGTACCCAGCACCACGAGTTCGCGTACGGACAACAGAACTACCCGGGGGGCCAGTTGAGGCCGCGGCCGCCCAGCACGTGGGCGTGCGCGTGGAACACGGTCTGGCCGGCGCCGGAGCCCGTGTTGAAGACGATGCGGTAGCCGGTCCCGTCGATGGTGTCCTCGGCTGCGACCCGGCCCGCTTCGTTCAGCACGTCCGCGGCGATCTGCGGCTCCGCCACGGCGAGCGTCTGCGCGTCCGGGTAGTGCGCCTTGGGGATCACCAGGACGTGCGTCGGAGCCTGCGGGTTTATGTCACGGAAGGCGACCGTGGTCTCGGTCTCGCGGACGACGGTTGCCGGGATGTCCCCCGAGACGATCTTGCAGAACAGGCAGTCGGGCTGCGGCTCTCCCGCCATGCGGAGTCTCCTCGGTCGGTGATGATCTGTACGCGGCCCATGCTAGCGGGGACGTGCGGGTGCGACCTGCTGCCGGGCTGTGGGTGACCTCAATCGCCGGCCGGGCAGGAAGTGGGCGGCGCCGCAGGCAGGATCGGCGGTCGTGGTCGCTTGTGCACGCACGATCGCACTCAGGGGAGCCAAATCCAGCCCGCCCTGGGGGCACCTCCCAGCCCTAGCCGGGGGACGTTTGAGGACCGGGGGTCCGGGGGCGGGGCCCCCGGGGAGGGTGGATCAGCTCCGCGGCAAGTCGGGCGGTGTCTTGGCCGGGGTCTCCGCGAGCGTGGCCAACGCGATACGGATCGCTTCGTCCAGTTGCGGATCACGCCCCGCCACATGGTCCTGCGGTGCCTGCACCACCTCGACGTCGGGGTCGACACCGTGGTTCTCGACGCCCCAGCCGTACCCCTCCAGCCAGAAGGCATACTTGGGCTGAGTCACCAGCGTCCCGTCGACCAGGCGGTACCGGCTGTCGATGCCGATGACGCCGCCCCAGGTCCGCGTACCGACCACCGGACCGATGCCCAGCGCCTTGATCGCGGCGTTGACGATGTCCCCGTCCGAGCCGGAGAACTCGTTGGCCACGGCGACCACCGGCCCCCGCGGCGCGTCGCCGGGATAACTGGAGGGACGCATACCGCGCGGCAGGTCCCAGCCCACGATCCGGCGGGCGAGCTTCTCCACGACCAGCTGCGAGGTGTGGCCGCCGCGGTTCTCCCGGACGTCGACCACCAGGCCGTCCCTGGCGACCTCCACCCGCAGGTCCCGGTGCAGCTGGGCCCAGCCGGCGCCGACCATGTCGGGGACGTGCAGGTAGCCGAGGCGGCCACCGGAGTGCTCATGCACGTACGCCCGGCGGTCGGCCACCCAGTCGTGGTAACGGAGCGGTTCCTCGTCACCGGTGGGCACCACCACGACATGGCGCGGCTCGCCGCCGCCGGCCGGCGCGACGGTGAGTTCGACCGGCTTGTCCGCCGCACCGGTGAGCAGCGGACCCGGCCCGGTACGCGGGTCCACCGGGTGGCCGTCGACGGCCAGGATCGCGTCACCGGCACGCATCGCGACTCCAGGGGCGCTGAGCGGGGCGCGCGCCGCCGGGTCCGAGGTCTCGGCGGGCAGGATCCGGTCGACGCGCCAACGGCCGTCGTCCCCACGGGAGATGTCGGCGCCCAGCAGTCCCTGCCGGGTCGCGTCGTCGCGCCAGCCGCCCGGCGGCGTCACGTACGCGTGCGAGGTGCCCAGTTCACCCTGGACCTCCCACAACAGGTCGACCAGGTCGTCGTGGGTGGCGACCCGGGCGAGGACCGGGCGGTAACGGTCGAGTACCCCGGCCCAGTCGACGCCGCCGAGGTCCGGCCGCCAGAAGTTGTCCCGCATGATGCGGCCGGTCTCGTCGTACATCTGCCGCCACTCGGCAGCCGGGTCGAGGGTGCGGCGGATCCGGGACAGGTCGACGGTGATGTCGCTGTCCGAGTCCTCGTCCGGATCGGAACCGGAGACCCTGCTGTCGGACGGGACGACACGCAGCTTGCCGTCCATGTGCAGCACCAGCCGCTTGCCGTCACCGCTCACCTCGAAGTGGTCGACGTCGGAGGCGAGTTCCTCGTGGCGGAGTTTCTCCAGGTCGTACCGCTCCAGGACGGTACGCGGCCAGGGCGCGGCGGGCGTGGCCCTGGTCGTGCCGAGCACACCGTGCAGCGGGTGACGCAGCCAGAGCAGGCCGTCCTTGGCCGCGCGCAGGGTGGAGCAGCTGGCGGCCTCCACCGGCAGCGGCACGATCCGGTCGGCGATCCCCTCCAGATCGATCCGGGTGACCGGCAGTGCGCTGGGGTCGTGCTCGTCGGCGTCCTTGTCCTTCTCGGTCGGGCGGCCGTGGCGCTGCGGCCCGAACGGGGAGGGGGTGGTGGCGGCGAGGGTCAGCAGATGCGGGCGGCAGGCGCCGATGAACGCCAGGTCGAAGACGTGTGCGTCGTAGATCGGGTCGAAAGCCCGCTCGGAGAGGAAGGCCAGGTGTTTGCCGTCGGTGGTGAAGACGGGCTGGAAGTCCCGGAAGCGCAGTGGCGTCGCCTCGGCCACCGAGAGATCCGCGAGGTGCGCGAGCTTCAGCTGGCGCAGCGGCTCCGGGCCCGGGTGCGACCAGGCGAGCCATGCCGAGTCGGGCGAGAAGACCAGCCCCGACGCGTCGCCGTGCTCGCTGCGGTCGACCTCGTGCACATCGCCGGTGTCCCGTTCGACGATCAGCACCCTGCCGTCGTGCGCGGCGACCGCGAACCGGCTGCCGTCGGGGGCGGCCGCCAGGCTCAGTACCCGGCCGAGACGTCCCTGACCGAGGCGGCGCGGCTCGGCGTCCGGCGCGGCGCCGGTGGCCGGCGCGCACTCCAGGGCGTCCTCGCCCTCCGCGTCGGTGACCCAGACGACGTGCTCGGCGCCGTCGGCCCGGAAGGTACGGGGCAGTCTGGCCCGCACCCCCGGCTCGGTGGCGAGCGCCCTGGCCGGCCCCTCCCGGTGGGTGACCCAGTGGACGGCGCCCCGCGATTCGACGGCGCTGCCCCGGCCGGTACGGTCCGGGGACGCTGTGTGCAGGTGGTGCCCGCCGTTCACGACGTGCGGCTGGAGGTCGGCACGCTGGCCGCCGAGCCTGACGTCCAGCCGGCGCGGTGCGGCCCCTTCGAGGTCGTCGACGATCCACAGTTCGCCCGCCGACGCGTAGACCACCCGGGTCCCGTCGGTGGCGGCCTGCCGGGCGTAGAAACCGTCAACTGCCGTATGGCGGCGGAGGTCCGAGCCGTCGGGGAGCGAGGAGTACAGCGCACCGACGCCCTCGTGGTCGGAGAGGAACGCGGTCCGGCCCGCCACCCACATCGGGCACTCGATGTTCCCGTCGATGTCCTCGTGGAGCCGTACGAAGTCGCCGCCGGTCTCCCCCGTCCACAGTTTGCCCGCCGTGCCGCCCCGGTACCGCTTCCACTTGGCCGCCTCGCGGCCCATGGTGGCCGACAGCAGCAGCACCCGCTCGCCCGGCCCGTAGGCGAGGGAGCCGAGCGGGCCGTACGGCAGGGTCCGCGCCGGACCGCCGTCGACCGGGACGGCCCGCGCCCAGCTGCGGCGCAGTGAGGCCTGGCCGTAGGTGCTGATGGCGAGCACATCACCGCCGGGGGTCCAGCCGCGTACGGACGTCCGGGCATCGCCCCAGTAGGTCAGGCGCTGGGAGGGGCCGCCGTCGGTGGGCGCGAGATGCACCTCGGGGGCGCCGTCCCGGGTGGACGTCCAGGCGACCCGTTCGCCGTCGGGGGATATCCGTGGATGGTCGACGGGCCGGTTGTCGGCGCTGACACGCCAGGCGCGGCCGCCGTCGAGCGGGGCCAGCCAGACGTCGTCCTCTGCGGTGAAGGCGATCGAATCGCCCTGGACATGCGGAAACCGGAGATAGGCAGGGTGCGTCACATGGATCACCCTAGGCCGTGATCCGGTGCGCCGGACCGGAGTTGTGCGTACTGACGGTGTGCGGGCCGGCCGGGCGCCGCCCGGTGGGTCACTTGCCCGGGTACCTGGTCACCGTCACGGTGACGGTCGCTGTCGGCCCGGCCCCGCCGTTGCCCGGCGGGGCGGCGTCGCTGCTCGACGGGGCGGCGTCGCAGTTGCCCAACACGGTCGCGCGGAAAGCGAGTTCGCCGCCCACCGTGCCGGTGAGGGCGCCCCGCACGCAGCGGCCGTCGACCGCCTTGGTCACCTTGCCCTTGATGGTGATGTCCTTGCGGTCCTTGGTCCTGCCCTGGCAGTCGACCTTCGCCACGCTGTGCACGTCCGCGGTGGGCGAGGGTTTCTTGCTCCTGCCCAGATCCGCGGTGCAGGTCAGCCAGTCGACGCGTAAGCCGTGGTGCTCCAGCGCGCTGGTGCCGGTGCGGTCGGTGGTGTAGGCGACCGATGCGGTGTCCAAACCGTCGACGGGGTCGCAGGCCGCGACGCCCGCGAGGGTGGCGGCGGCGGTGATGGTTGCCGCGAGGATCCTTCTGTACGTTGCTCGTCCTGCCCCCATGCAGGGCAGCGTCCCACGGGGGGGTGGGGCCCGGTAGGTGACTTGCGGCCATGTCACTCGCGTGGGCGAACCGCCCTGGGAGGAGCAGGACCTGAGCCGGAGCCCGAGAGCCGCAGGCCCCGCCCGCTACCCCCACCGCCCCGTCCGGGCCAGCAGCAGACCCGCCGCCACCGTCCCCGCCGTGGACGTCCGCAAGACGCTCCGCCCCAACCGGTACGCCCCCGCACCGGCGTCGGCGAACGCCGCCAGCTCCTCCGGCGACACCCCGCCCTCGGGCCCGACGACCAGCACGATCTCCCCGGCCGACGGCAGCGCGGCACTCGCCAGGGCTCCGCTCCGGTAGGTCCGGTCCTCATGCAGGACCGCCCCGAAATCCGCTTCGGCCAGAAGTGCCGCAACCTGTTTGGTGCTCATGGCGTCCGCGACCTCCGGGAAACGGGTCCGGCGGGACTGCTTACCGGATTCGCGGGCCGTACTGCGCCACTTGGCCAGGGACTTGGCGCCGCGTTCCCCGCGCCACTGGGTGATGCAGCGGGACGCCTGCCAGGGCACGATCGCGTCGACGCCGGTCTCGGTCATCGTCTCCACGGCGACCTCCCCGCGGTCGCCCTTCGGCAGGGCCTGGACGACGGTGATGCGGGGGGCCGGCGGCGGTTCCTCCTGCCGGGCGCCCAGCTCGACCACCAGCCGGTCCTTGCCCTCGGCGGCGCGGACCACGCACTCCGCCCAGCGGCCGCCGCCGTCGGTCAGTACGACGGTCTCGCCCGTCCGCAACCGCTTCACGGACACCGCATGCCGGCCCTCCGGCCCGTCGAGTACGAAGGTGCCGTCCGGGCCCGGCTCGGTGCGACGGAGGTCGTCGACGACGAAGACGGGGGCGGTCATGAGCAGTCGTCCGCCGCCAGGGCGGCGCGCGCCGCCTCCAGTTCCGCGACCAGCACCTCGACCAGCTGACCGGCCGGCAGTTCGCGGGCGAGTCGGTGGCCCTGGCCCGCCCACAGCGCCATGCCCTGGGCGTCGCCCACCGCGGCCGCGGCCCTGCGCAGCCCGGCGGTGAGGTAGTGCACCTGCGGGTAGGCGGCGGGTGCGTACGGACCGTGCTCGCGCACGAAACGGTTGACGAGGCCCCGCGCGGGACGACCGGAGAACGCCCGGGTGAGCTCGGTACGCACGAACAGCGGATTGGTCAGCGCCTGCTTGTGCAGCACGTTCGCCCCCGACTCGGGACAGGCGAGGAAGGCGGTGCCGAGCTGCGCCGCGTCCGCGCCCGCCGCGAGTACGGCGGCGATCTGGGAGCCGCGCATCAGCCCGCCGGCGGCGATGATCGGCAGCTGCACGGTCTCCCGCACCTGGGTGATCAGCGAGAGCACCCCGATGCCGGTCCCGTCGGTCTGCGGGTCGTCACGGTGGGTGCTCTGATGCCCGCCGGCCTCGATGCCCTGGACGCACACCGCGTCCGCGCCGCACCACTGCGCGGTCTGGGCCTCGTCCGGTGTGGTGACGGTCACGATCGTGAAGGTGTCGACCCGGTCGAAGGAATCGAGGACGTCGCGGGGCGGGCAGCCGAAGGTGAAGGAGACGACCGGCACCGGGTCGTCGAGCAGCACGGCCAGCTTGGCCTCGTACCCGTCGTCGGAGCTGCCCTGCGCGTCGCCGAGCGGCGTCTCGTACCAGGTCGTCTCACCGGCGAGCTGATGGCTGTAGACCTCGACGGCGGAGGGGTCGGAGTTCTCCGGCTGCGGCATGAAGAGATTCACGCCGAAGGGCAGACCGGTCTGCCCCCGCAGCTGTTTGATCTCCTCGTACATACCGTCCGCGGTCTTGTACCCGCCGGCAAGAAAACCCAGTCCGCCCGTCTCGGAGACGGCGGCGGCGAGCTGCGGGCCGGAAGCGCCGCCGGCCATGGGGGCCTGCACGATCGGATATCGGCAGAGACCGGCGAATGCGGAGGACATGACCGCATCGTGCCACGTCCCCCGCAGCACACCGAATCGACATCATCGTCCGGCCGCGAGACGGCTTACCGGCCGTTGGCCCCGTTCTCCCGGGGGACGACCCCCGGACCCCCAGCCGCGCAATCGGCCGCGCCTACCGACCGTTGAACGCGTCCTTGAGCCGCGAGAACAACCCTTGCTGCCCCGGCTGACTGCATCCCCCGGGGGACGACCCCCGGACCCCCAGCCGCGCAATCGGCCGCGCCTACCGACCGTTGAACGCGTCCTTCAGCCGCGAGAACAACCCCTGCTGCCCCGGCTGACTGCATCCCCCGGGGGACGACCCCCGGACCCCCAGCCGCGCAACCGGCCGCGCCTACCGACCGTTGAACGCGTCCTTCAGCCGCGAGAACAACCCCTGCTGCCCCGGCTGGAACTGGCCCGTGGGCCGTTCCTCGCCGCGGAGTTTGGCGAACTCGCGGAGCAGACGCTCCTGTTCGGGGTCGAGCTTCGACGGGGTGAGCACCTCGACGTGCACGATCAGGTCGCCGCGGCCACCACCGCGCAGATGCGTGATGCCGCGCTGGTGCATGGGGATCGACTGGCCGGACTGGGTGCCGGGCCGGATGTCGACCTCCTCCAGCGCGTCCAGCGTCTCGAGCGGCACCTTGGTGCCGAGCGCTGCCGCGGTCATGGGGACGGTCACCGTGCAGTGCAGATCGTCCCCACGCCGCTGGAAGACCGCGTGCGGCAGCTCGTGGATCTCGACGTACAGGTCGCCGGCGGGGCCGCCGCCGGGGCCCACCTCGCCCTCGCCCGCGAGCTGGATGCGGGTGCCGTTGTCGACGCCGGCCGGGATCTTGACCGTGAGCGTGCGGCGGGAGCGGATGCGTCCGTCGCCCGCGCACTCCGGGCACGGGGTCGGCACGACCGTGCCGAAGCCCTGGCACTGCGGGCACGGCCGCGAGGTCATGACCTGGCCCAGGAAGGACCGGGTGACCTGCGAGACCTCGCCGCGACCGCGGCACATGTCGCAGGTCTGCGCCGATGTGCCGGGGGCCGCGCCCTCGCCGCTGCAGGTCGCGCAGACCACGGCGGTGTCGACCTGGATGTCCTTGGTCGTACCGAAGGCCGACTCGTTGAGGTCGATCTCCAGGCGGATCATCGCGTCCTGGCCGCGCCGGGTGCGCGACCTCGGCCCGCGCTGCGACGCCGTACCGAAGAAGGCGTCCATGATGTCCGAGAAGTTGCCGAAGCCGCCCGCGCCGAAGCCACCGGCTCCGCCGCCGCCCGCCTGCGAGAGCGGGTCGCCGCCGAGGTCGTAGACCTGCTTCTTCTGCGGGTCGGACAACACCTCGTAGGCGGCGTTGATCTCCTTGAAGCGTTCCTGCGTCTTGGGATCAGGGTTCACATCCGGGTGGAGCTCACGCGCCAGCCGCCGGAATGCCTTCTTGATCTCGTCCTGCGAAGCGTCGCGGCGCACGCCGAGTACGGCGTAGTAGTCCGTGGCCACTTACGACTCCGCCAGGATCTGTCCGACGTAACGTGCCACTGCGCGTACCGCTCCCATCGTTCCGGGGTAGTCCATGCGGGTCGGTCCGACCACGCCGAGTTTGGCGACTGCCTCGTCGCCCGAACCGTAGCCGACGGCGACGACCGATGTGGACGTCAGGCCCTCGTGGGCGTTCTCATGCCCGATGCTTACGGTCATGCCCGAGTCCTCGCCGAGCAGTTTGAGGAGCACGACCTGCTCCTCCAGGGCTTCCAGCACCGGCCTGATGGTCAGCGGGAAGTCATGTCCGAAGCGGGTCAGATTGGAGGTGCCGCCGATCATCAGCCGCTCCTCGGTCTCCTCCACCAGCGTCTCCAGCAGGGTCGAGAGGACCGTCGCGACGGTCCCCCTGTCCTCCTGGTCGAAGGAGTCGGGAAGATCCTGCACCAACTGCGGCACATCCGCGAAACGGCGCCCCACGACCCGGCTGTTGAGCCGGGCCCGCAGATCCGCCAGGGATGTCTCACCGAAGGGTGCGGGACAGTCGATCATGCGTTGCTCGACCCGTCCGGTGTCCGTGATCAGCACCAGCATCAGCCGGGCGGGGGCCAGCGAGAGCAGCTCCACATGCCGGACCGTGGAACGGGTCAGCGACGGATACTGCACCACGGCGACCTGCCGGGTGAGCTGCGCGAGCAGCCGCACTGTGCGGCCCACCACGTCGTCGAGGTCGACCGCCCCGTCCATGAAGTTCTGAATGGCGCGCCGCTCGGGCAACGACAGGGGCTTGACGCCCGCCAGCCTGTCGACGAACAGCCGGTAGCCCTTGTCGGTCGGGATACGCCCCGCGCTGGTGTGCGGCTGGGCGATGAATCCCTCGTCCTCCAGGGCGGCCATGTCGTTGCGGACGGTGGCCGGGGAGACACCGAGCCGATGCCGCTCGGTGAGCGCCTTGGAGCCGACCGGCTCCTCGGTGCCCACATAATCCTGGACGATGGCGCGCAACACTTCGAGTCTGCGATCGCTGAGCACCCGCGCACACCTCCAGTTGTCGATCGTCGGAACCCGCCTGGCACTCTGTGCGTTCGAGTGCCAGCAGCTACCCAGTGTACGGCGGTGAGGTTCACCCCTGGCAAGCACGGCCCGTCACGCTATCGCGCCGGTGCCGGCCATTCCCGATAGCGTCACGGTATGGACGTCACTTGGGAAGACTCCGGCTGGGAACACCTCGCCGCGGATGTCGGCCGGCGCCGTCTGCCCGGCTGGGACGCGACCGTCGGGCTGATCGCGGGACGAGAAGCGGTGCTGCTGTACGACACCGGCTCGTCGCCCCGTGAGGGCGCCGGGATCCGTGCCGGGGCGGCGGAACTTCTCGGCCGGAGCGTGACGCACATCGCGTTGAGTCACCCGCATTTCGACCATGTACTGGGCACCGCCGCCTTCCCCGGTGCCCGGGTCTACGGAGCGGTGGGCACCGATCATTTGCTCGCCCGGGGCTCCCGCGGGGCGGCCGCCCTGCGCGAGGAGGCGGTACGCCACGGCATCCCGCCTGCCGAGGCCGACGACGCGGTGGCCCGGCTGGTCGGGCCGCACCACCTGGTCTCCGGTGAGCTGTCGCTGGATCTGGGCGGACGGCAGGTCGTGCTGGCGAACATCGGCCCCGGTCACACCGGCCACGATCTGGTGCTGCTGGTTCCCGGCAGTCCCGACGTCGTCTTCTGCGGCGATCTGGTCGAGGAGTCCGGCGAGCCGCAGGCCGGCCCGGACGCGATGCTCCCGCAGTGGCCCGCGGCCCTGGACCGGCTGCTCGCGCTGGCCGGCGACGACGCGCTGTACGTGCCCGGGCACGGGGCCGTGGTGGACGCCGCCTTCGTCCGGGCCCAGCGCGAGATGCTGGCAGCCCGCTCCCGGTTGTCGTAGCGTCTGGCGAATGCGCAGCTACAGCCCCGACTTGACGCCGCCGTGGAAGAAGAAGCAGACGCCCGCCCCGGAGGTCGCGGCCGAACCCGATCTGGTCGTCGAGGAGGTCACCACCGGGTTCTGCGGTGCGGTGATCCGGTGCGAGAAGACGGCCGAGGGGCCGACCATCACCCTCGAGGACCGCTTCGGCAAGCACCGGGTCTTCCCGATGGCCCCGCGCGGCTTCCTGCTGGAGGGCCGCCCGGTCACCCTGGTCCGCCCCACAGCGGCCCCCCGGGGCCCCGCCCGCACGGCGTCCGGCTCCCTCGCCGTCCCCGGCGCACGCGCCCGGGTGGCCCGGGCCGGACGGATCTACGTCGAGGGGCGGCACGACGCGGAACTCGTGGAACGGGTGTGGGGCGACGACCTGCGGGTCGAGGGGGTGGTCGTGGAGTATCTGGGCGGCATCGACGACCTCCCGGCGATCGTCGCCGAGTTCGGCCCTGCGGCGGATGCCCGGCTCGGCGTGCTCGTCGACCATCTGGTGCCCGGTTCCAAGGAGTCCCGTATCGCTGCGGCCGTCTCCAGCGACCACGCGCTGATCGTGGGCCATCCGTACATCGACGTGTGGGAAGCCGTGAAGCCGTCGGCCGTGGGCATCGCGGGGTGGCCGTCGGTGCCGCGGGGGCAGGACTGGAAGACGGGGGTGTGCCGGGCGTTGGGGTGGCCGGAGAACACGGGTGCGGCCTGGCAGCACATCCTGTCCCGGGTCCGGTCGTATCGGGATCTTGAGCCGGAGCTGCTGGGGCGGGTGGAGGAGCTGATCGATTTTGTTACGGGCACGGCGGGGTGAACGGGTGGAGGTGCCATGATCAGCCCCTCCGGCGCTTGAGGAGCGGGGTCCGGGGCGGAGCCCGGGCAAGCGGGGAGCGGGAAGCGGGGAGCGGTCAGTCCACCAGGTCCCGCACTACCGCGTCCGCCAGCAGCCGGCCCCGCAGGGTGAGCACCGCCCGTCCCTCTTCGAAGGGCCCTTCCGACAGCAGCCCGTCGGCCCGCGCCCGCCGCGCCGCCGCCAGACCGGCCGGGGCGAGGATCGACAGCGGACAGCCGTCGATGAGCCGCAGCTCCAGCAGGATCCGCTCCACCCGGCGGTCCTCGGCGGGCAGGATCTCCCGGCCCGCGCCGGGGGACTTCCCGGCCGTCAGGGCAGCCGCGTACGCGCCGGGGTGCTTGACGTTCCACCAGCGGACGCCGCCGACATGGCTGTGCGCGCCGGGGCCGGCGCCCCACCAGTCGGCGCCCCGCCAGTAGAGCTCATTGTGGAGGCAGCGGCCCGCCGGGGTCCGGGCCCAGTTGGAGACCTCGTACCAGGAGTAGCCCGCATCGGCCAGCACCGAGTCCGCGATCAGGTAACGGTCGGCGTGGACGTCGTCGTCGGTCATCGGTACCTCGCCCCGGCGGATCCGCCGGGCGAGCTGGGTGCCCTCCTCGACGATCAGCGCGTAGGCGGAGATGTGGTCGGGGCCGGTGCCGACCGCCGCGGCCAGCGAGGCCCGCCAGTCGTCGTCGGACTCCCCGGGAGTGCCGTAGATCAGGTCGAGGTTGACGTGGTCGAAGCCCGCTGCCCGCGCCTCCGCGACGCACGCCTCGGGCCGGCCGGGCGTGTGCGTGCGGTCGAGGATTTTCAGTACGTGCTGCCGGGCGCTCTGCATCCCGAAGGAGATCCGGTTGAAGCCGCCGGCCCGCAAGGTCTCCAGATACGCCTGGTCGACCGACTCGGGGTTGGCCTCGGTGGTGATCTCGGCGTCGTCGGCGAGGCCGAACTCGTCCCGGACCGCCGCGAGCATCCGTACCAGGTCGGCCGCGTCCAGCAGGGTCGGTGTGCCGCCGCCGACGAACACCGTGCTGACCGGTCGCGGGTCGTCCCCGAGGACCTTGCGGGCCAGTCCGACCTCGTCGATCAGGGTCGAGGCGTAGTTGTCCCGGGAGGCCAGTACGCCGCCGGAGCCGCGCAGCTCGGTCGCGGTGTAGGTGTTGAAGTCGCAGTAGCCGCAGCGGCTCGCGCAGTAGGGCACGTGCAGATAGAAACCGAGGGGCCGCTCCCCCGCACCCTCCAGGACATGACCGGGCAGCGCCCCGTCGTCGGGCATGGGTTCACCATCGGGCAGTGCGGAAGGCATGTACCCCATTGTCACACCCGGACGACCGGTCCCTCCGCCATCCGAGGCAGCCGGGCGGCCGGGCGGGCGGGGTTGGAACGCGCCCGCCCACCCGCCGTGCTACGCCTCGCGTGAGCCGGCGTACATGTCCTCGATGAGCGTCCGGTACTCGCGCTCGACGACCGGCCGCTTCAGCTTCAGGCTGGGCGTCAGCTCGCCGTGCTCGATGTCCAGGTCGCGGGGCAGCAGCCGGAACTTCTTCACCGTCTGCCAGCGCTGCAGCCCCTCGTTGAGCCGCTGCACATAGCCGTCGATCAGCGACTCGACCTCCTGGGAGGCCACCACGTCGGCGTACGACCTGCCGCCCAGACCGTTCTCCTCGGCCCAGCCCAGGATGGTCGGCTCGTCGAGTGCGATGAGCGCCGTGCAGAAGTTCCGGTCCGCGCCGTGCACCAGGATGTTGGAGACGAAGGGGCACACCGCCTTGAACTGTCCCTCGACCTCGGCCGGTGCGATGTACTTGCCGCCCGATGTCTTGATCAGGTCCTTCTTGCGGTCGGTGATCCGCAGGTAGCCGTCGGCCGACAGTTCGCCGATGTCACCGGTGTGGAACCAGCCGTCGGACTCCAGCACCTCGGCGGTCTTCTCCGGCAGCCCGTGGTAGCCGGACATGATGCCGGGACCGCGCAGCATGACCTCGCCGTCGCCGGCGATGCGGACCTCGGTACCGGGCAGCGGCTTGCCGACCGTGCCGGTGCGGTAGGCCTCGCCCGGGTTGACGAAGGACGCGGCGCTGGACTCCGTCAGGCCGTACCCCTCCAGGATGTGGATGCCGGCGCCGGCGAAGAAGAACCCGATGTCCGGAGCCAACGCGGCCGAGCCGGAGACGCAGGCGCGCAGTCGTCCGCCGAACGCCTCGCGGATCTTGGCATAGACCAGCGCGTCGGCGATTCTGTGCTTGGTCTCCAGGCCGAAGGGCGCCGATGCGATGCCGGTGCGGCGGAAGCTGTCCTGGGTGGTCCTGGCGTACTCACGGGCCACCTGGGCGGCCCACTGAAAGATCTTGTACTTGGCTCCGCCGCCGGCCCGGGCCTTGGCGGCGACCCCGTTGTAGACCTTCTCGAAGATGCGCGGCACCGCTGCCATGTAGGTCGGCTGCACCACCGGCAGGTTCTCGATGATCTTGTCGACCCGGCCGTCCACCGCGGTGACATGGCCGACCTCGATCTGCCCGGAGGTCAGCACCTTGCCGAAGACGTGCGCCAGCGGCAGCCAGAGGTACTGGACGTCGTCCTTGGTGATCAGGCCGGTCGCCACGGTGGCCCTGGCCATGTACGACCAGTTGTCGTGCGGCAGCCGGACGCCCTTGGGCCTGCCGGTGGTGCCCGAGGTGTAGATCAGCGTGGCGAGCTGCTCGGGCGTGATGGCCGCGATCCGCTTCTGCACCGCTTCGGGGTTGTTCGCCAGGTACGCCGCGCCGCGGGCCTCCAGGTCGGCGAGGGAGAGCACCCAGCCGCTCTCGTCCGGCTCGACCCCGGTGCTGTCGATCACCACGACGTGGCTGAGGTGGGGCAGACCGGCCCGCCGCTCGCGGGCCTTGGCCAGTTGCGCGGCGTCCTCGGCGATCAGGACCCGGCTGTCGGAGTCGGCGAGGATGTAGGACGACTCCTCGCCGTTCGTCGAGGGGTAGATCGTGGTGGTGGCCGCGCCGGCGCACATCACCCCGAGGTCGGTGAGGATCCACTCGATCCGGGTGGACGATGCGAGCGCCACCCGCTCCTCGGGCTGTACGCCGAGATCGATCAGGCCGGCGGCGATCGCGTACACCCGCTCGGCCGCCCGGCCCCAGGTCAGCGACTTCCACTCGTCGGGTCCGTCGCCGGAGGCTGCGGGCACCGGGAAGCGGTATGCCTCGGCGTCGGGCGTCTCCGCGACCCGCTGGGTGAAAAGGGTCGCCACGGAGGGCGGCCGGCTATCGATCAAGGTCTGTGTGTCGCTCACGACGTCGTCCTCCGGGCCTGCGGGCAGCATTGCGCGACTGGCTGGTGGCTGGTAATTGAACTGGCGAGTAACTAAGACTCAGAGTAGAGCGCCGGTGTCCGCCACGTAAGAGGGGGTAAGCGTGCGCTTCATAACGAACGGGCCCCCACGCCGAAGCGCGGAAGCCCGTCGGTCAGGCCGCGGAACACCTCCCCGGCCTGCACTCTGTCTGGTTCTCGGCCGATCTTCGGCCTATGTCACTCGCCCGTCCGGGCTACTTCTTGGCCTTGCCGTCGCCGCCGGACTCGTCGGTGGACAGCACCGCGATGAAGGCCTCCTGCGGAACCTCCACATTGCCCACCATCTTCATCCGCTTCTTTCCCTCTTTCTGCTTCTCCAGCAGCTTCCGCTTACGGGAGATGTCACCGCCGTAACACTTGGCGAGGACGTCCTTGCGGATGGCGCGGACGGTCTCCCTGGCGATGACCCGGGCGCCGATGGCGGCCTGGATGGGCACCTCGAAGTTCTGCCGCGGGATGAGCTTCTGGAGCTTGGCGACCAGCCGCACCCCGTACGCGTACGCCTTGTCCCGGTGGGTGACGGCGGAGAACGCGTCGACCTTGTCACCGTGCAGCAGGATGTCGACCTTGACGAGCTGGGCGCTCTGCTCGCCGGTGGGCTCGTAGTCCAGCGAGGCGTAGCCGCGGGTCTTGGACTTCAGCTGGTCGAAGAAGTCGAAGACGATCTCGGCGAGCGGCAGCGTGTAGCGGATCTCGACCCGGTCCTCGGAGAGGTAGTCCATGCCGAGCAGGCTGCCCCGGCGGTTCTGGCAGAGCTCCATGATCGCGCCGATGAACTCGCTGGGCGCGAGGACGGTGGCCCGGACCACCGGCTCGTGCACCTTGTCGATCTTGCCCTCGGGGAACTCGCTCGGGTTGGTGACGAGGTGCTCGGTGCCGTCCTCCATCTCCACCCGGTAGACCACGTTGGGGGCGGTGGCGATGAGCTCCAGATTGAACTCGCGCTCGAGCCGCTCCCGGACCACGTCGAGGTGCAGCAGCCCGAGGAAGCCGACCCGGAAACCGAAGCCCAGGGCCGCCGACGTCTCCGGCTCGTACACCAGCGCGGCGTCGTTGAGCTGCAGCTTCTCGAGCGCCTCGCGCAGGTCCGGGTAGTCCGAGCCGTCCAGCGGGTAGAGCCCCGAGAAGACCATCGGCTTGGGGTCCTTGTAGCCGCCGAGCGCCTCGGTCGCGCCCTGGTGCAGGGAGGTGATGGTGTCACCCACCTTGGACTGCCTGACGTCCTTGACGCCGGTGATGATGTAGCCGACCTCGCCCACGCCGATGCCGTCGGCCGGGGTCATCTCCGGGGAGGAGACGCCGATCTCCAGCAGCTCGTGGGTGGCGTTCGTGGACATCATGCGGATGCGCTCACGCTTGTTGAGCTGGCCGTCGACGACCCGGACATAGGTGACGACGCCGCGGTAGGAGTCGTACACCGAGTCGAAGATCATCGCGCGGGCCGGTGCGTCCGCCTGACCGACCGGGGCGGGGACGTCCCTGACCACCCGGTCGAGCAGCGCGTCCACCCCGACACCGGTTTTGGCGGAGACCTTGAGCACGTCCTCCGGCCGGCAGCCGATGAGGTTCGCCAGTTCCTCGGAGAACTTCTCGGGCTGCGCGGCCGGCAGGTCGATCTTGTTGAGCACCGGCACGATGGTGAGGTCGTTCTCCATCGCCAGATAGAGGTTGGCGAGGGTCTGCGCCTCGATGCCCTGGGCGGCGTCGACCAGCAGGATGGTTCCCTC
This sequence comes from Streptomyces sp. NPDC051322, assembly GCF_040689485.1. Classification (NCBI taxonomy): domain Bacteria; kingdom Bacillati; phylum Actinomycetota; class Actinomycetes; order Kitasatosporales; family Streptomycetaceae; genus Streptomyces; species Streptomyces sp. NPDC051322. The sequence continues at coordinate 775,942 of NZ_JBFBAK010000001.1, forward strand.
ACAGGCCGCGAGCGAACGGGACACCTCATAGGTGAAGTCCACGTGGCCCGGGGTGTCGATCATGTTGAGGATGTGGGTACGGCCGATGTCCTCGCCCGCGGAGGGCGCCCAGGGCAGCCGGACCGCCTGGGACTTGATGGTGATGCCGCGCTCGCGCTCGATGTCCATCCGGTCGAGGTACTGAGCGCGCATCTGCCGCTGGTCGACGACACCGGTCAGCTGGAGCATCCGGTCGGCAAGCGTCGACTTGCCGTGGTCGATGTGCGCGATGATGCAGAAATTGCGGATCAGCGCCGGGTCGGTACGACTCGGCTCGGGCACGTTGGTAGGAGTCGCGGGCACGCAGGGTCCTGATTCTTGAGACGGCGGGCGTCTCGTCTCGGGCGATGGCGGATCGATACGTAGGGACCATGGTCCCACGACTGGGAGGGTCGGACCGTTTTGGGCCGGTGGGTGGACGACTGGTACCGTGGTCAGCTGTGCCTCCTACCCTCTCCGCACGAGCTCCTTACGAGTCCGTACGGGTCGGTGCGAGGCGCTCATCGAAATTCAATCGAACCTGAAAAGGCTCTTTCGTGGCGAACATCAAGTCCCAGATCAAGCGGAACAAGACCAACGAGAAGGCGCGCCTGCGCAACAAGGCCGTCAAGTCGTCGCTCAAGACCGCGATCCGCAAGGCCCGTGAGGCCGCTGTTGCGGGCGACGTCGAGAAGGCCACCGTGGCCGCTCGCGAAGCCTCGCAGAAGCTCGACAAGGCTGTCAGCAAGGGTGTCATCCACAAGAACGCCGCTGCCAACAAGAAGTCCGCCATCGCCAAGCGCGTTGCCGGCCTCTCGGCCTGAACGACCCTGACTGACGGGGCTCGCTGAGCCCCACCCGTCGCACCGGACCCAGCGGCCCCTCTACCGCTCCGGGACGACGACCCCGCGCCGCACACGGCCTGCGTTCGCCACGCGGGTGCGGCGCACACATGCTTGAGCCCGGGCCCCGTCGCCCGTCCTTCCCCAGGACGGAGGCGGGGCCTTCGGCGTGTCCGGTTCCTCAGCGCCGCATGCGCGCCGCCTCGGCCACCGTCACGACGGCCTTCTCCAGGGCGTACTCCGGATCGTCGCCGCCGCCCTTGACGCCGGCATCGGCATCCGCGACCGCCCGCAGCGCGGCGGCCACCCCGTCCGGCGTCCAGCCCCGCATCTGCTGCCGCACCCGGTCGATCTTCCACGGCGGCATCCCGAGCTCGCGCGCCAGATCCGCGGGCCTGCCGCCGCCGCGCGCCGACGACAGCTTGCCGATGGCCCGCACGCCCTGAGCCAGCGCGCTGGTGATCAGGACGGGGGCGACCCCGGTCGAAAGCGACCAGCGCAGCGCCTCCAGCGCCTCCGCGGCCCGCCCCTCGACGGCGCGGTCCGCCACCGTGAAGCTGGAGGCCTCGGCCCGGCCCGTGTAGTAACGGCCGACGACCGCCTCGTCGATGGTGCCCTCGACGTCGGCGACGAGCTGGGAGGCCGCACTCGCGAGCTCCCGCAGATCGCTGCCGATCGAGTCGACCAGCGCCTGGCACGCCTCGGGCGTGGCCGAACGGCCCAGCGCACGGAACTCCGAGCGTACGAAGGACAGCCGCTCGGCGGCCTTGGTCGTCTTGGGACAGGCGACCTCCCGTGCACCGGCCTTGCGCGCCGCGTCCAGCAGCGCCTTGCCCTTGGCTCCGCCGGCATGGAGAAGGACCAAGGTGATCTCCTCGGCGGGGGCGCCCAGGTAGTCCTTGACGTCCTTGACCGTGTCGGCGGTGAGGTCCTGGGCATTCCGCACGATCACCACCTTGCGCTCCGAGAAGAGCGAGGGGCTGGTCAGCTCGGCCAGGGTGCCGGGCTGCAGCTGGTCCGGTGTGAGATCGCGGACGTCCGTGTCGGAGTCGGCGGCGCGGGCGGCCGCGACCACCTGCTGCACCGCGCGGTCGAGCAGCAGGTCCTCCTGCCCGACAGCGAGGGTGAGGGGCGCGAGCGGATCGTCGGTGGAATTCCTTCTGGTGGACATCGCGGTCCAGCATCGCACGGGGCACTGACACGGACGCTGCCACTCCCCCGAGGCGAGGCGCACGGGAACGGGTGCCCGAGAATGGACCGGTGAGCGACCTGAGACATGTGCTGGTGCTGCCCGACCGCGACACGGCGGACGAGGTGGCGGTGGAGCTCGCCGATCGCTTCGGCGTCGGCGACGAGCCCCAGCTCGTACGCGACGCGCTGGCCGGTGAGGACGACGCCGAGGACGCCCAGTGGCTGGTCGTCGTCGAGGACCCGGAGCGGCGGCTGGACCCTGCGGAACTGGACGCCCTGGCGGCGGAGTACGAGGGGTGGCTGGAGGCGCCGTAAAAGGGGCGGACCGCTGATCGGACCGCTGATCGGACTGCTGACCCGGACTGCCGACCCGACTACTGACCGGACTACTGAGTGGTCTTCCGCACGATCTGCACGTCGAGATCGACGGTGATGCTGTTGCCGACCACGGCGATACCGCGCGCCAGCATGGTCTGCCAACTGACCGTGAAGTCCTCGCGGTGCAACTCGGTGGTGGCGCGGCAGGCCGCGCGGGTTTCGCCCTCCATGCCGTTGCCGATACCCAGATAGCTGGTCTCGAGTGTGACGGTGCGGCTGACGCCGTGCAGGGTGAGCGCACCGGTCACGCCCCAGCGGGTGCCGCCGCGGTGGACGAAGCGGTCGCTGTAGAACTCGAGCGTCGGGAACTGCGCCACGTCGAGGAAGTCCTCGGAACGCAGATGGTCGTCGCGCATCCGCACGTTGGTGTCGATCGACGCGGCGTCGATGATGACGTGCATGGCGGAGTTCTCCATCTGGTCCGCGATCCTGACCGCGCCGGCGAAGGTGTTGAATCGGCCGTGGATCCGGGCGAGCCCGATGTGGCGGGCGGTGAAGCTGATCTGTGAGTGCATCGGCTCGATTTCCCACTCGCCGGGCTCCGGGAGCGAGGGGGGTTGAGCGATCTGCAGGGTGACATCGCCCAGACCGGCGTGACCGCCCTCGGTCACTGTGGCGTTTCCGCGGAAGGGCGTGAAGCCCTCACAGGTGACGGCCAGTCGGTACTCGCCGGCGGGCACGGTGGCGAAAATGGTTCCGTAGGGATCGGTCTCGCCGCCGACGACCCTGCGGCCCATAGGGTCCGAGAGGACGAACTGCGCCTGCTTCACGGGCTCGTTGACGGGATCGATCACCCGGCAGCTGAGCACTCCGGCGTGGGCGGGCACCGAGAGCCCGCTGAGCGGGCTGCCACTGCGGGCCGGGCCGGCGGAACCCTTACCAAGCCAACGGCTGAACACTTCTGGAAACCCCCGCGCGTCATGCTGACACTCGGTCGCACGCACAGCAGGACGTCATTGTCGGGGCGGCGACTCGCTGACGAGTAGGCATTCGATCACTGTCGCAACGTTCGAGGCAAACGCAGCAGGTCGTGGGCGTTGGGCGGCTGCTGTCACGATGTGGGGCCTCCTGGGCCTACTGCCCAGTAATGTCGCGCCGCGCCGGGACCCGGTCGAACACCATCCCGAAGTGATCGCGGTAGGCGGCAAGGATGTCGGCGTCGGTGCCCAGTTCGGTCACCTGCCGCTCACCGCTGGAGGTGGTGGTGACGAGTCTGCTGCCGCTGAGGGTGATCCGGCCCCCGTCGCTGAGGCGTGAACAGATCAGCGAACGGGTGAAGTGGGACGCCGGGGATGTGCGGTGGTACCAGGCTCCGGCCTCGAAGTCGGCCAGTGCCCGCGGCCGCGGGTCCAGGCGGTACTGCGGCTTGCCGTCCCGCACCACGTCGACATCGCCGTCGGGCGCGTCCGCGATCCGGAACACGCCTGCGGCGTCCTGCTGTTCGTCCCTGGCGTCGAGGAGCAGGGGGCGGTGGCTGTGGTCACCGAAGCCGACGTCGGCGAGCCAGGGACCGGTCCCGTCCGACGTCGCGACGCGCAGCGCGAGATGGTCGTACGGGATGCCGAGACCGCCGTCCGCACTGTGCACCCGGGCCTGGAGCAGGGTCACCGTGAACCCGAGCGCCTGCAGCAGCGCGGCGAAGGCACCGTTCAGTTCGTAACAGAAACCACCGCGCCGGGCGCCCACGATCTTGTCGACGAGCGGCTTGTCGGCCAGCACGATGTCCTCACCGAGGGGGACCGAGAGGTTCTCGAAGGGCACGGTGAACTGATGGCGCACGTGCAGGTCGCTGAGCGCCCCGGCGTCCGGCGCCGCGGGGCGGACGGCGCCGATACGGCTGAGGTACTCATCGACCCACCGAGGCGTGGGCTGCGGCGACTGCGGTGCGTCCATGCGGAAAGTCTCGTCCAGGCCGAGGGTGCGCGCCATGGGTCGCGCGGCCTAGGACCGCAGCCCGATCCGCCGGAGTGCGCCGACGCCCTAACGTGATCGGTCATGACGACCCGGGAGCCGGCGCGGAGCCGGCAGCAGCGACGCCAGGACGCCCTCGACCGGCTGGAGAACGATGCGGACGCCTGGTTCGCCACCGCCTCCGCGGACGGTGAACCCTGTCTGGTGCCGCTGTCGTTCGTCCTGTATGAGGGCGACCTGGTGATCTGCACGCGGAGGACCAACCCGACCGCTCGCAACCTGACGCCCTCGGGCCGGGTCCGGGTCACCCTCGGACACACCAGGGACGTGGTGTTGATCGAGGGCACCGCCGAGCCCGTCACGGCCGAGGCTCTGACCCCGGCGGCCGATGCCTTCGCCGCGAAACTGGTCTGGGATCCGCGCGCCGAGAAGCCGTACGTCTATCTGCGAGTCACTCCGCAGGTCGTACAGGCCTGGCGCGAGGTGAACGAGCTTCCCGGCCGGGAGCTGATGCGCGACGGCCGTTGGCTCGACCTCGACTGACCGGGCTTGCGCCGTCGCCCGGCGGCGCGAACCGGCGGCGCGCTCGGCGCAGGTCAGCGCCCGGCGGGTATCGCCCGCAGGGCGGGGCCGCTGCCTGTCACCGCGATGGACCCGTCCGTGTCCGTCCGCAGTACCTCGGCCCCACCCGCCTTCAACGCCGAGACCGTACGGGGAGCCGGGTGGCCGTACGGGTTGTCCTGGCCGCAGGAGATGAGGGCCAGCCGGGGGCGCACCGCGCGCAGCAGCGCGGGATCCTGGTACGCCGAGCCGTGATGGGGGACCTTGAGCACGTCCACCGGTGGGAGGGCGGGGTAGGTGCGCAACAGCGCTTCCTGGGCCGGTGGTTCGAGGTCGCCGGGGAGCAGCAGGGTCAGTCCGGCCGTGCGGACCAGCAGAGTGACGCTGGCGTCGTTCGGTCCGTCCGGGAAGACCGCCGGCATACCCGGTGGCGCGTTCGCTGGCGTGCCCGGTGGCCACAGCACCTGCCACCGCAGACTTCCGATGCTGCGCTGCTCGTCGGCCCCGGCCGGGGCGAGTGGGACATGGGCGGCGGCCGCGGTCCGGCGGACGAACGCGCTCTGTTCCGGGGGGTCCTGGAGGGTCGTCGTCTCGATCGCGCCGACCGCTCTGCCGTGCAGTACGCCGGGCAGGCCCGCGACGTGGTCGGCGTGGAAGTGGGTGAGCAGCAGCAACGGGATCCGGGTGACCCCGAGAGCGCGGAGACAGTGGTCGACGAGGCGCGGGTCGGGGCCCGCGTCGATGACGACGGCCGAGCCGGTGCCCACGGCCAGCACCGTGGCGTCTCCCTGGCCGACATCGCACATGGCGTACTCCCAGTGGGGCGGTGGCCAGCCGGTGACGATCCGGGTGAGTGGGGCGGGCCGCAGGACCGCGAGCAGCAGCAGAAGCGCGCAGCCGGCGCAGGCCCAGGGGTGACGGCGCAGTCGGCGGGCGACCGGCACCAAAGCGGCCGTCACCGCGGCGAGCAGCAGTGCGCCGGTCCACCCACCGGGCCAGTCGATCTGCGCGCCGGGCAGCGAGGCCCCGCCGCGTGCCACAGCGGCGATCCAGCCGGCCGGCCATCCGGCACACCGGGCGAGCACTTCGGCGGCCGGCATGGCCACCGGCGCCGTGGCGAGGGCCGCGAAACCGAGGACGGTCGCCGGGCCCACCGCGAGTTCGGCGAGGAGGTTGCAGGGCACGGCCACCAACCCGACCCGGGAAGCCAGCACCACGATGACGGGGGCGCAGACGGCCTGTGCTGCGGACGCGGCAGCCAGCACTTCCGCAAGCCGGGGCGGTACCCCCCGCTCCTGCAGCGCGGTGCTCCAGCGCGGGCCGATGGTGAGCAGTGAACCGGTGGCCAGCACGGAGAGCAGAAAGCCGTAACTGCGGGCCAGCCAGGGGTCGTACAGAACCAGCAGCAGGACGGCGGCGGCCAGTGCGGGGATGAGCGATCTGCGTCGGCCGGTGCCGATCGCCAGCAGGGTGACGAGCCCGCAGGCGGCGGCCCGCAGCACGCTCGGGTCCGGTCGGCAGACGATCACGAAGGCGACGGTCAGGATGCCGCCGAGCACGGCCGTGCCGCGCAGCGGGATGCCCAGCCGTGGCGCGAGGCCGCCGCGCTCCGCGCGCAGCGCGGTACCGGGTGGTCCGATGAGCAGCGCGAGGACGAGTGTGAGGTTGCTGCCCGACACCGCCAGCAGATGAGTGAGATCGGTGGCCTCGAAGTCGTCCTGCAGATCGGGCGGAACCCGGGCGGTGTCGCCCACCACAAGTCCGGGAAGCAGGGCGCGCGCGTCCGGGGGAAGTCCTTCGCTGGCCTTGCGCAGTCCGCCGCGCAGCCCGCCCGCCAGGCGCTGGATGCCGGTCGGCGGGCCGGTGATCCGCGGCGGCTGCTTCCCCGGCACGCTGAATACCGCCGCGATACGGTCCCCGTCGGCCAGTGGCGGTTCCAGCCGGGCGGTCAACCGCAACCGGGTGGTGGGCAGCAGTCGCTGCCATCGGTCGGAGTGCGCGATCACCAGGACGGGTGTGCGGACCCTGGCCGCCGTGCCATCCGGAGCCCGTACCCAGGTCACTTCGGCGTCAAGCACGACCGATCCGGGCATCGCGTGGTCGCCTCTGACCCGTGGGCGGGTCGGGAGCGGGTCGGATGTGACGGTCAACTCGGCTGTGACCCGGGCGGACTGGCGGGCCAGCGCGGGCACCGGGCCGCGCCGGGTGTCCGCCCCGTGCAGCCCGGCCGATGCGGCACCTGCGGCTGCGCACAGCAGTGTCGCAGCCGCGGCGGTCGTACGGAGGCGGCGCCCCGGCCGGACGGCTCCGCCCACCAGCAGCGCCGCCACCGCGCAGAGCAGGACCAGCACGGTGGCGACGGCCCAGCCGCCCGGTGCGACCACGGTCAGGGCCGCAGCGGCCCAGGCTGCCAGCGCGGGGAACACCAGCCGCAGATCAGCCGGTCCTTCCTGGTGCGGGTCGGCCGCGCCCAGCCGGTGGCCCGATGCGGCATGAACTGCCGCACGGGTCACGGCCGCACGAGTCACGGCTTCCGGAGTCATGGCTGCACGAGCGGCTGCAGGTCGGAGAAGCGGCGGTCACCGATCCCGTTGACCTCGCGAAGTTCGTCGACGGAAGAAAAGCCGCCGTGCTGGGTGCGGTAGTCGATGATGTGCTGGGCCAGCACCGGTCCGACACCCGGCAAGGTGTCCAGTTGGTCGACGGTCGCGGTGTTCAGGCTCACCGGTCCGACCGGTACCGCGGCCCCGCCGGCGGGTGCGCCGTTGCCGCTGCCCTCAGTGCTTCCCTGCTGCGCCGGAGGTCCGCCGACGACGACCTGTTCGCCGTCCGTGAGCACCCGTGCCCGGTTCAGCCCGGCGGTGTCCTCACCGTCCTCCACGCCGCCCGCGGCCCGCAGTGCGTCGGCGACTCGGGAGCCCGCCGGCAATTGCCGGACTCCCGGCTGCCGGACCTTGCCGCTCACGTCGACCACGATGCGCGCGGCGGCCCGGGTGGCCGACGCGGAGGGTGCCGCCGCCCCCGGTGACATGAGCGGTGCGACAGGCGACCGCGCGCCCGCGCCGCTCGGTCGGCCCTCGCTGACGACTTGGGGAGCCGGTACGGAGTGTGGCCGGCCGGTCCAGAAGTGCTGGGCGGCAAGGACGGCGGCCACGACCAGGACGACAGACAGCGCGGCAAGCGTTCTGGGAGCGAGCCCGCATCGGGACTGGACCCACACCGGAAGCCGCTCCCGCAGCGCCGCCCCGACACCGGCGAGCACCGTGCCGGCCCGCGTGGGCGGGGGCGCGCCGGTCTCGGGGCCGAACAACGCGGCCGGGGGTGGAGAGGCCGGAACTGCCGGCGGCTCCGCAGCTGCGAGCGATGGCGGAGCCGGTACCGCCGGTGCGGCAAGCGGGCCACGCTCGGCCTCCAGCACCGCCCCGCCCCCGCTGCCCCCGGCCGGGGAAGCAGCCGGGAAAAGAGCTTCTGCACGGAGGCGGGAGGCCGGCACGGAGGCACTCGGCCGGCCCCCGCGCCCCCGGTGTCTGCCGTGCCGGGCGCGGCCGTCCGATGCCGGGGCGCGGCCGGGGCCGCTGGTGGCTGAGCGTGACGCAAGAGTTCGGGATGTCATGCCACGAGACGGTAGGCACCACCCGGCAACCGTGCTGATCAAGGTCAATTATGGTGGAAAACCCACCAGTTGTGGATAAGCAGGCCGCCCGAACGGGCGGATCAACGCGGCGAAACCACGGCCCCCAGCAGTCCGGGACCGGTGTGCGCCCCGATCACCGCCCCCACCTCACTGACATCCAGCTCGGCCAGCCCCGGCACCCGGTCCCGCAGCCGCTCGGCCAGTGCGGCGGCCCGCTCGGGCGCGGCCAGGTGGTGCACCGCGATGTCCACCCGGCTGGTCCCGGCGCGCTCCGCGACGATCTCCTCGAGCCGGGCGATCGCCTTCGATGCCGTGCGGACCTTCTCCAGCAGTTCGATACGCCCGCCGTTCAGCTCCAGCAACGGCTTCACGGCCAGCGCCGAGCCGAGCAGGGCCTGAGCGGCCCCGATCCGGCCGCCGCGCCGCAGGTAGTCCAGGGTGTCCACGTAGAAGTAGGCGGAGGTGCTTCCGGCGCGCTTCTCGGCGGCGGCCACCGCATCGTCGAGGGTGCCGCCCGCCTCCGCGGTCTCCGCCGCCGACACCGCGCAGAACCCGAGCGCCATCGCGACCATGCCGGTGTCCACCACCCGTACCGGCACCGGCGAGTCCTCGGCAGCCAGTACGGCGGCGTCGTAGGTGCCGGAGAATTCGGCCGAAAGATGCAGTGAGACGATCCCAGTGGCGCCGGCCTCGGCGGCGGCGCGGTAGGTAGCGGCGAACACCTCGGGACTCGGCCGGGAAGTGGTCACCGAACGCCGCTTCTGCAGCGCCAGCGCCAGCGCTCGGGCCGAGGTCTCCGTACCGTCCTCCAGAGCACGGTCGCCGAGGACCACGGTGAGCGGCACCGAGGTGATGCCGTGCCGCCCCAGCGTCTGACGGGGCAGGTAGGCCGTTGAATCGGTGACGATCGCGACAATGCGGGACATGAGCGGGAGATTACCTGCAGGGGGCGTGGACCGGGAGCGCGGCCCCACTCCGAAACGGCAATTCAGCTGGTGCTCTTCGGACGGGGGGCCTTCTGCCACGGATACCGGGTCTGCGGCTGCTCCCGGTCCCGCCCGGTGATCGCCTGCGGCTCGCCGCCGCCCTCAGGACCGCTCTCCGCACCGGCCACCGGGCCCGCGCCGACAGCAGGATCCGGCCAGGTCTGCGCGGTCGCACCGGGCTGCGCGGCCGCACCGCTCGGCCCGCCGTCGGGCACGGTCCAGTGCCGCAGAGCTCCGGCCTCCACGTCGATCTGCTCGTTCAGCGCGGCCAGGTCGTCGTCGGCGAACCGCCGTGCCCGGTCCCGCGCCGCCCAGCGGAGCGCGTCGGCGGAATGCGTGATCTGCTCGGTGCGCTCGCGCAGGGCGGGCAGCCGCCCGCTCAATCCCGCCCGGTCCGGTTCCCGCTCCAGGCGCCTGAGTTCCGCGTCGAGTTCCAGACCGTGCGCGCTGAGCCGCTCGAAGAGGCTCAGCGACTCCTGGAGGGACGCGTCCTCGTTCACGCCCGCGTGCAGCGCGTCCTGGGTGGCCCGCATGGACGTGCGCAGCGTCAGACGGAGCTGGGCGAGCTCGCCCAGGACGCCCGGCTGGCCGTAGCTCTTCGCCCGCAGTGCGGTGTCCTCGACGGTGCGCCGGGCCTGCGAGATCGTGCGGTCCACACCACGCTTGGCGGCACCCACCGCTTTGACGGTGAGGTAGGCCCCCGTCCCGACGAAGGCCAGAAAGAGCAGCGCCAGGATCAGGATCACGAAGTCCATGGGTGCCCCTCGGTCGTCGGGTGTGTCCCTCCACCGTAAACGGAACGGGCAGGCACAGGGTTCCATGGAAACCCCGAACCTGCCCGTAGGGGAAAGCCCGCATATACCGCCCGGCTACGCCGGAACGATGTTCACCAGCTTCGGCGCCCGGACGATCACCTTCCGGATGCCCGCGCCCGCCAGCGCCGCGACCACGGCCTCGTCCGCCAGCGCCAGCCTCTCCAGTTCCTCGTCCGCGATCGACGGGGAGATCTCCAGGCGCGCCTTGACCTTCCCCTTGATCTGAACGACGCAGGTGACCGTCTCGTCCACCACGTACGCCGGATCGGCGACCGGGAAGTCCTGGTGCACCACCGAGGCGGTGTGCCCCAGCTTGCGCCACAGTTCCTCGGCGATGTGCGGGGCCAGCGGCGCCATCAGCAGCACCAGCTGCTCGGCGACCGTGCGCGGTACCGGGCCGCCCGCCTTGGTCAGGAAGTTGTTCAGCTCGGTGACCTTGGCGATGGCCGTGTTGAAACGCAGCCCGGCCATGTCGTGGCCGACTCCGTCGATCGCCTTGTGCAGAGCGCGCAGGGTGTCCTCGTCGGCCTCGGCATCCGTGACGGTGACCTTGCCGGTCTGCTCGTCGACGACGTTGCGCCACAGCCGCTGCAGCAGCCGGTACTGGCCGACCACCGCACGGGTGTCCCAGGGCCGTGAGACGTCCAGCGGGCCCATCGCCATCTCGTACAGACGCAGCGTGTCGGCGCCGAACTCGGCGCAGATCTCGTCCGGGGTGACCGCGTTCTTCAGGGACTTGCCCATCTTGCCCAGCACCCGGCTGACCTTCTCGCCCTGGTACCAGTAGCCGCCGTCACGCTCCTCGACGTCGGCGGCGGGGACGGCGATTCCCCGGCTGTCGCGGTAGACGAAGGCCTGGATCATGCCCTGGTTGTACAGCTTGTGGAAGGGCTCGACCGAGGAGATGTGCCCCAGATCGAACAGCACCTTGGACCAGAACCGGGCGTACAGCAGGTGCAGTACGGCGTGTTCGGCGCCGCCCACGTACAGGTCGACGCCACCGTGCGGCTGGCCTTCGCGCGGGCCCATCCAGTACTGCTCGATGGCCGGGTCGACCAGCTTCTCGCTGTTGTGCGGGTCCAGATAGCGCAGCTCGTACCAGCAGGAACCCGCCCAGTTCGGCATGGTGTTGGTCTCGCGCCGGTACTTCCTGACGCCGTCGCCCAGCCCCAGGTCCAGCTCGACGTTGACCCAGTCCGCGTTACGGGACAGCGGGGTCTCCGGAGAGGTGTCGGCGTCGTCCGGGTCGAAGGTGCGCGGCGAGTAGTCGTCGACCTCGGGCAGTTCCAGCGGCAGCATCGACTCGGGCAGCGCGTGCGCGACGCCGTCCTCGTCGTAGACGATCGGGAAGGGCTCGCCCCAGTAGCGCTGCCGGCTGAACAGCCAGTCGCGCAGCCGGTAGTTGACCGTTCCCTCGCCGATCCCCCGGTCGGACAGCCAGGCGGTGATCTTCGCCTTGGCCTCGGTGACGCCCAGGCCGTCCAGGGAGATGCCGTCGCTGCTGGAGTTGACCAGCTTCGCGTCGTGCGCGACGAAGGCGTCGTCCCAGGCCGCGGGGTCGGTGCCGCGGCCGTCGGACGGCTCCACGACGCAGCGCATCGGCAGTTCGAAGGCGCGCGCGAAGGCGAAGTCACGGCTGTCGTGCGCGGGGACGGCCATGATCGCGCCGGTGCCGTAGCCCATCAGTACGTAGTCGGCGATGAAGACGGGCACCCGTTCGCCGCTGACCGGGTTGACGGCGAACGCGCCGGTGAAGACCCCGGTCTTCTCCTTGGCGTCGGCCTGCCGCTCCACATCGGACTTCGAAGCGGCGAAGGCGCGGTACTTCGCGACCGCGTCGGCCGGGGTGGCATGGCCGCCGGTCCACACCTCGTGGGTGCCGGCCGGCCAGGCGTCCGGGACGATCGACTTCTCGCCCGAGATCAGCTCGTGCTCGGGCGCCAGCACCATGTACGTCGCGCCGAACAGGGTGTCCTGGCGGGTGGTGAACACGGTGATGCGGTCATCGCCCGAACCGACCGCGAAGTCGGCGCGGGCGCCCTCCGAACGGCCGATCCAGTTGCGCTGCTGCAGCTTGATCGCCTCGGGCCAGTCGAGCGCGTCCAGGTCGGACAGCAGCCGGTCGGCGTAGGCGGTGATGCGCATGTTCCACTGCCGCAGCTTGGCCTTGAACACCGGGAAGTTGCCGCGCTCCGAACGCCCGTCCGCGGTCACCTCCTCGTTCGCCAGCACGGTGCCCAGCCCCGGGCACCAGTTGACGGGCGCGTCCGAGGCGTACGCCAGGCGGTACTCGCCCAGCAGGTTCGCGCGCTCGGTGGCGTCCAGCTCGCTCCAGGCGCGCGGGCCGGGCACCGGGCGCTCACCGCTCTCGAACCGGGCGATCAGCTCGTCGATCGGGCGGGCCCGCTGCCCCTCCTCGTCGTACCAGGAGTTGAAGATCTGCAGGAAGATCCACTGGGTCCACTTGTAGTACTCGGGGTCGATCGTCGCGAACGACCGGCGCTGGTCGTGCCCCAGGCCCAGCCTGCGCAGCTGGGACTTCATGTTCGCCATGTTGGACTCGGTGGAGGCCCGCGGATGCGTGCCGGTCTGTACGGCGAACTGCTCGGCGGGCAGCCCGAACGCGTCGAAGCCCAGGGTGTGCAGCACGTTGTGCCCGGTCATCCGCTGGTGGCGGGCGTACACGTCGGTGGCGATGTAGCCCAGCGGGTGCCCCACGTGCAGCCCCGTGCCGGACGGGTAGGGGAACATGTCCATGATGAACTTCTTGGGCCGGGCGGCCAGCGCCGGATCGCCCGCCAGGTCTCCCGTCGGGTTCGGCGCCTCGTACGTGCCGTCGGCGTCCCAGAAGTCCTGCCAGCGTGCCTCGATGTCAGCGGCCATGGCAGCCGTGTAACGGTGCGCCGCGGCCACCTCGGCCGCAGAATTCGTCTCGCTCATGATCCTCAAAGCTCCATCGGTCGTCTCTGCCGGCGAACCCATCTGATGGCACCAGTGGCACCAAACGAAAAAGCCCCTCGCACAGGAGGGGACGCCACGCTGATGCCGACCGGGACACTCCGTCGGTCGGAACTGATCAGCGCGGCTCGCTAAGCAGAAGGCGTACGGCACGCATGGCGTCAGGGTACCGCAGGCGCCGTCCCGCGTTGTACGGAGATACCCGACGGGCGAGGTTACTCCGCGTACCGCCCTGTACTGGGGCAACCGTGCAAACGCCGTACTGCTCGGTATCGAGCGCCCTAGCATGCCGCAACGGGATCGCATTGCCGAACCATTCGGAGTCGCCCCTATGAACCCTCATCGAACGTCGCTCAACGCTCAACGCTCAGCATCGATCGTTCTTCTGCTCCTCGTCCCGCTCATTGTGTTTGCAGGAAGCAATGCCCTGCGGGCCGCGACCGATTTCACCGCAGGCGTTCTCTCCCTGGTCTCGCTGACCGCCGCAGTGGTCTGGGGCCTGATAGCCACCGACCGGCTGCTGCTCTCCTCCCGGATGCGGCTGGTCGCCCAGGGCGTCCACCGCACGGTCGCGGTCGCGTCGGTCTTCTTCCTGCTGCTGCACATCACGGTGAAGGTCGCGCTCGGACATGTCGCGCTGCTCGGCGCCCTGGTTCCCTTCGGACTCGGTTTCCGCGGCAGCGCCGGCCTGATCGGTTTCGGTTCGCTCGCCGCGTATCTGCTGATCACCGCGGCCGCCACCGGCGCTCTGCGCAGCGCGTTCACCACGCCGGGCCGCACCCCGCTCGGGATCGCCGGCCGCTGGCGGACGCTGCACATGCTGGCGTACCCGGCCTGGTGCACCGGCCTGGTGCACGGGCTGTACGCGGGCCGTGCCCCGGCGACCTATGTGGTGGTGCTGTACAGCCTGTCTCTGGTCCTGGTGGCCGGCGCGCTGTCGGTGCGGATGCTGCCGCCGCCGGTGAAACGGCGGATCGCGGCCCGGATCACCGAGCTGGCCGGTCCGGGCGCGGGCTCGTCCACCGGGGTCCCGTTGCCACCGGAAGTCCCGGTGACTCCCCCCGTACCGGAGCGGCCGCCGTACCAGCAGTCCCCCTCTTACCAGCAGGCACCGCCGTATCAGCCGACACCGCCGTATCAGCAGGCGCTCCGCCCGGAGACGCGGTCGTACCAGCAGTCGTGGGCCCGCGGCCGGCCGCCGTCCTGGCCGCGGGCCTACGAGCCGCCCTCCTTTGCCCAGCGGCCGCCCCAGCCGGAGCAGCCGCCCCAGCAGCCCTTCCAGGACCCGCTCACTGCACCCCGCCCGTTGTACGAGCCGCAGCCCCGCACCGGTGTGGCCGGCGGCGTCCGCTGGCCGGCCCCGGCGCCGCCGCCGCCCGCCGAGGCTCCCGTGTATGACGCACCGGACAGTCCGGCTTACCCGTCCGGTTACGCCACCGAACCCCTGCCAGGCCCGTTCCACCCGCCCTCCCCCGGCGAGCCCTGGCACACCCCCGCAGGAGACCGAACGTGAACGTCCCCCTCCCCGATGTCCCCGAGGTCCGTGTGGTCGGCCTTCCCCAGCTGACCTCAGGTTTCGACCTGGTCGACCGCCTCGATCTCGCGATGCATCTGAAAGTGCACGGCCCGCTGGAACCGCAGACCGGTGAGCGCCTCGCCGAGCTGGCCGACGCCATCTCGCTGCGCGGCCGCGGCGGCGCCGGCTTCCCGTTCGGTCAGAAACTGCGGGCCGTGGCCAAGTCCGCGATCCGGCGCGGGGTGCGGCCGGTCGTCGTCATCAACGGCAGCGAGGGCGAACCCGCCTGTCGCAAGGACACCGTCCTGCTCAACCGCGCGCCCCACCTGGTGCTGGACGGCGCTTTGTTGGCGGCGGAAGCGCTCGGCGCGCGCACCCTGATCATCGGCCTCACCCGCAATTCGACCGAGTCGTCCATCCGCACGGCGCTCAGCGAGCGAGGACTCTCCGACCGGCGCGGGCAGCGGCTGCGGGCGCGGATCGTCCGCACCCCCGAGCGCATGGTCTCCGGTGAGGCATCGGCGTTGATCCGGGCCGCGGACGGCGGGCCCGCGCTGCCCATGGGCCGGCGCAGCCGTGCGTCCGACTCCGGCGTCGGCGGCGCGCCCACCCTGCTGTCGAACGCGGAGACCTTCGCGCAGCTCGCCGTCGCCGCCCGGACAGGACCGCGCCGCTACGGCCACACCGGGCTCTACAACGAGCCGGGAACCGTGCTGCTCACCCTCTCGGGCGCGGTCGCCCGGCCGATGGTCGTCGAGGCGCCCACCGGGGTGCCGCTGCGCTACGTGCTTCAGCTGGCCGGTGCCCCGTCGGCCCCCCAGGGCGTGCTGACCGGTGGCTATCACGGCAACTGGATCGACGCGGCCGCCGCCCATGACGCCGCGGTCTCCCGGGAGTCGCTGGCCGCCCTCGGCGGGGCGCTGGGCGCCGGCGCGATCCTGCCGATCGGCCAGGACACCTGTCCGCTCGGTGAGGCCCTGCGGGTCGCGAACTGGCTGGCCGCCGAGACAGCGGGCCAGTGCGGCCCCTGCAAACTGGGGCTTCCGGCCGCCGCGGGCGGCCTCTCCGACGTACTGAACGGCGGCGGCCCCGCCGCGCTGGAAGCGCTGCGCGAAGTGACCCAGGCGGTACGCGGCAGGGGTGCCTGCAAACACCCGGACGGCTCGGCCCGCTTCTTCGCCTCCACCCTCTCCGCCTTCACCGACGACCTGGCCGCCCATGTACTGGGCGGCGGCTGCGGGCGCGAGACGCTGGGTGTGCTGCCGCTGCCGATGCCCGGCTACACCGAGGAGTCCCTCGCCACCGGCGAGAAACTGGCGGTCGACTGGACGCTCTGCCAGGGCCACGGCCTGTGCGCGGACCTTGTTCCCGAGCTGATCCGGCTCGGCGCCGACGGCTATCCGGCGCTCGCCGACGCTTCCGTACCGGTCCATCTCCGGGGGCGTGCGCAACGAGCCGTACGCCGGTGTCCCGCGCTCGCGCTCCGTATCGAGCAGCCACCGGCGGAGCAGCGACCGTCCCGGTCGGCGCTTCCCGGCAGCGATCGCAAGGCGCTCGGCAGCGGCCGGAGTTGAAAAAAGTGGGCCACCCGATCGGGTGGCCCACTTCATAAGCCGAGGAGTGGAGCTAAGGAGAATTGAACTCCTGACCTCCTGCATGCCATGCAGGCGCTCTACCAACTGAGCTATAGCCCCGTGCTGTGTGCCGTTCGTGGGGAGAACCCCCTGCGGCTTCGCCAACATTACACGGTTCCCCCGGTGCTCTGCCAAATCGATTCCCGCCCCGTGCGCTCAGGCGATGGCGAAGCTCAGGCGGTGGCGAAGGAGTAGAAGCGCTTGAGCGTGCAGTGTTCCTCGAGCAGCCGTCCGTAGATCGGCTCGCCCTCCAGTTCACGGTAGGTCTCGATCGGGTCGCCCTTTATGATCAGCGCCCGCGCGCACTCCTCGCACCAGTACTGGTAGTCGGCGTTGACCGGGTCCATGTCACGGACGATCGGCGTACCGCTGCCGCACCAGTCGCATTTCCTCCTGTGCGCACCCATCGGTCAGCTCCAGCTGCGGCAGCGGGCCGTGCATGCCGTGCGTGCGGAGAGGCTTCCGAAACCGTGTGCGAGGACATGGGCGCGCTCCAGCATGCTCGCGGGCATCGCGCTCTCCCCTCCCGTTCGGGCCGTTGTCCCCCTCCGGCGGTCCGATTCTGCCATGGCCCCGCAAGAGGGTCAGCGGCGTCGGCGAACGAGACCCGCGGCGCCGCCCAGAATCGCCGCGGCCGCCAGCGCCGACACACAGACCAGCAGTGCGTGACCGGAGGCGTGCGCACCCGGTTCGTCGAGCCGGTTGAGGAAGAGCGTGCCGAACGTCGCGACGCCCAGCAGGCCGCCGAGTTGGGTGACGGTCACCAGCAGCCCGCTCGCATCAGCGGCGTCCTCCTGCCTTACGCCGGCCAGCGCGCGGGCCAGCGTCGGGCTGAAGGCCAGTGAGAGACCCGCTCCGACGCCGACGAGGGCCGGATAGACGGCGGGCCCGACATCGCCGCCGTCGCGCAGCAGCCAGCCGGTGGCGGCCGCGGAGACGGCGGTCAGTCCGAACCCGGCGGGCACCAGGGCGGGTTGCCAGGACTTCGGCCACGTGCGCCAGGTGAGCCCGATGAGGCCGAAGACCACAGCGGTCGGCGCGAAGGTCAGCCCGGCCCGCAGTGCGCTGAAGCCGAGGCCGCCCTGGATGTGCAGGGTCAGCGCGAACAGGAAACCCGAGTTGACCGCCATGGTGAGCAGAATCCGCAGCGCCGCCCGGCCCATCCCGGGGATCCGCAGGACCCGTGGTGCGATCAGCGGGGCGCCGCCGCTGCGGGCCAGCCGGGATTCGTAGGGCACGAAGACGGCGAAGAGCACCCCGCCGATACCCAGCGAGAGCCAGGACCAGAGCGGCCAGCCCTCCTCCTGGCCGAGCACCAGAACCACCGTGATCAGCGACACGGAGGCCGCGAGCAACACCAGCCCGGTCAGGTCCAGGCCGCGGGAGCGCTCGGGCGCGGTACGGCGGTCCCGCGGCAGCAGCCGAGCGCCCAGCACCAGCAGGACCGCGCCGATCGGCACGTTCACCAGGAAGACCGGGCGCCAACCGGTCCCGAGGAGATCGGCGCTGACCAGCACGCCGCCCACGACCTGGCCGGCGGCGGCGCCGGTGGCGAGCACCGCAGCGTAGACACCGAGCGCCCGCCCGCGGGCCTCACCGGCGAAGTTGCGCTGGATCAACGACAGGACCTGAGGGATCATCAGCGCCGAACCGACCCCCTGCACCAGCCGGAAGGCGATCAACTGACCGGTGCCGCCCGCAAGTCCGCAGGCGAGCGAGGCGGCGGTGAAGACGGCGAGCCCGGTGAGGAACATCCTGCGGTGGCCGAGCAGGTCGCCGAGCCGGGCACCGGTGATCAGCAACACCGCGTAGCTGATCGAATAACCCGCGACGACCATCTGCAAACCGGCCCCGGAGGCGTGGAGTTCGGTACGGATGGTGGGCGCGGCAACGTTGACGATGAAGACGTCGAGCAGGGCCATGAACTGCCCCGCGAGCACGATGGCGAGCAGCCAGCCGGTCCGGATGTCAGTGCCTGGAGCTTTACTGAGTGAGGGACTTGCGGTGACGGGAGTGGTCGTTGCCATGGCATCGAGCCTGCGGCCGTTCCGGTACGGGTAACGAGAGCCCGCTGATGCTGGTACTGGCAGCACCTGGCAGCCGCCGGTCCTGTCATCGACCATGGGGGGAATGACGACAATGGCCGTATCGAACCACCGGCGGCGACCGGAGCTGGCCGCGTTCCTGCGCAGCCGCCGGGCCAGGGTGACCCCTGCCGATGTGGGGATGCCACCGGGTCTGCGCAGACGCACGCCCGGACTGCGCCGGGAGGAGGTCGCTCAGCTCTCCGGCGTCGGGGTGACCTGGTACACCTGGCTGGAGCAGGGGCGTCCGATCAACGCCTCGGGCCAGGTTCTTGACGCGGTGGCGCGTACCCTCCGGCTCGACGACACCGAGCGCGAGCATCTCTACCAGCTGGCGAATGTGCCGTTCGCCCCGGGCCCGGAGTCGGGTGCGGCGTCAGTCGGCCCGGAGATCCAGGGCCTCATCGACGCTCTCGACCCCCATCCGGCCGTGGTGTACAACGCGATGTACGACATCATCGCCACCAACCCCGCCTATCGTGATTTCTTCGACACTCCCCTCCTCAGGGCATCGGGCGTCAGCAACATCATGTGGACGCTTTTCACCGTCGCCGAGCCGGACTGCCCGCTCGCCTTCCGGGACAAGGAACTGCCGGTGATGGTGGCGACGCTGCGTTCCGCGTACGGGCGGCATGCGGGCGAGCCCGCCTGGGAGTCCTTCATAGCCCGGCTCTCCGCCGCCAGCCCGTACTTCGCCGAGCTCTGGCGGAGCGGCGATGTGGCGCAGCCGGGCTCGCGGGTGAAGACCTTCCGGCATGCCTCGGTGGGCGAGATCCGGATGACCTCCGTCTCGCTGACGGTCAACGGCATGCCGGAGTGCCGGATCGTGGCCTACACCCCGAACGACGAGGAGAGCGGGGAGCGTGCGGCGCGGCTGCGGGCGCAGCGGCAGAGCCTCTGGGCGTGAACAACAGAAAATCCCGCCCCCTGAGCGGGGACGGGATTTCCGATTGTGGAGCTAAGGAGAATTGAACTCCTGACCTCCTGCATGCCATGCAGGCGCTCTACCAACTGAGCTATAGCCCCGCTGTTCGCTTCGTATCCGGCGTTCTCTGCGGTTCCGCGCTGCGAACAAGAAGAACTTTAGCCTGCGACCAGCCGGAAAGTGAAATCCGCCCCGACGGCCGCGCGACGAGGGTTCAGTCGTCGTCGCCGAGCACCGGCTCCGGAAGGGTGCCGGCGTTGTGCTCGAGCAGGCGCCAGCCGCGCGCGCCCTCGCCCAGCACCGACCAACAGCAGTTGGAGAGGCCGCCGAGGCCCTCCCAGTGGTGCGACTCGAGACCGAGCAGCCGGCCGATGGTGGTGCGGATGGTGCCGCCGTGGCTGACCACCACCAGCGTCCCGCCGTCGGGCAGTGCGTCGGCATGCCGCAGCACGACCGGGGCGGCCCGGTCGGCGACCTCGGTCTCCAGTTCGCCGCCCCCGCGCCGGACCGGCTCACCGCGCTTCCACGCCGTGTACTGCTCGCCGTACCGCTCGACGATCTCCTCGTGCGTGAGACCCTGCCAGCTGCCGGCGTACGTCTCGCGGAGGGCGGAGTCGTAGCTGACGCCGAGGCCGGTGACAGCGGTCAGCTGGGCAGCGGTGGCCGCGGCGCGGGAGAGGTCGGAGGCGATGATCGCGTCCGGCTTCAGCGAGGCGAGCAGCCGGGCGGACCGGCGGGCCTGGCTGACCCCGTCGTCGGTCAGCTCGATGTCCGTGTTGCCCTGGAACCGGCGCTCGAGATTCCAGGCCGTCTGGCCGTGCCGCCAGAGAACCAGTCGGCGGCCCCGGCCGCCCTTGGTGCCGTTCAGCTCAGCTCACCGTCCAGATCCGCGTCGTCCTCGGCGCCGTGCAGCTTGGCGTGCTCCGCGGCCTTGCCGCGGGTCTTGGCGGCGTCCTCGGGCAGGGGCAGCTCGGGGCAGTCCTTCCAGAGCCGCTCCAGCGCGTAGTAGACGCGCTCCTCGCTGTGCTGGACGTGTACGACGATGTCCACGTAGTCGAGCAGGATCCAGCGGGCGTCACGGTCGCCCTCCCGGCGCACCGGCTTGGCGCCGAGCTTCTTCTTCAGCTGCTCCTCGATCTCGTCGACGATCGCCTTGACCTGGCGGTCGTTGGGCGCCGATGCGAGCAGAAAAGCGTCGGTGATCGACAGCACATCGCTGACGTCGTACGCGGTGATGTCGTGCGCGAGCCGGTCGGCGGCCGCCTGAGCGGCGGCGTTGATGAGCTCGATGGAGCGGTCAGTGGCGGTCACAGGCAGGCTTTCGTCGGCGGTCGGTGAAACAGGGGGGGCCAGTGGGTCTCCGCGGAACAAGGAGCGGGGTCTGGTGCGTGCGATCGCAAGGCGCCGGAATGTCCTCGTAGCGGAGCTACCAGGGCATTTCGGCAACGCGGCACGGGGGTTCCCCCTGGCCCTTAAGGCCTGGGGGGAGTGCGTGCCAGACCCCGCGACGCCGCGGAGACCCGCTGGACCCCCCCAAGGGTCTCACGGACCGCCTACAGTCTCTAAACCTCAGGTGATCTTGTAGTCCTGGCCGAGTTCCACGGAGACGTCCGCGTTGTCCGCCACCTTGCCCCGGTGCACCGCCGAGGTCGGCAGGCCCAGCGTCTTGGCGACCTCTTCCGCCTTGCTCTTCTGTGCCGCATCGCCGTAAGTGACCCGGGACGATGCCGTACCGGTCGCCTCGTCGCCGATCACCACCGAGTAACCGCCGTTGACCAGCGCGATCCGGGCGGACTCGGTCGCGCCCTTCTTGCCGCTGCCGTCGCGGATGCCCACCCGGACCGTGTCGCCCTGCTCGGGCGCCTTCACCGAGCCGCCCAGGACATCCTTGATCACACCGGTGGCGGTAGCCGCACTGAGCGTGCCGTTGCTCCGCACGGGCAGCACCGCGGTCCGGTAGTCGCCCTTCTTGGCGTGCGCCGCCAGCTTGGCCAGCGACGCGCCAAGATCCTTCTCGGTCAGCGGCGGGTCCAGCACCAACCCGAGATTCCGCACCGTGGTCGTCGCGGCCTGCGGGTCGTCCGAGATCTTCTCCAGGACACCCTGCATGACTTGTCCGAAACGCTCCAGCTGCTTCGTCTCGGGCTCACCGGGCGCGCGGTACGTGGCGTAGGCGACAGCCATCTGGCCACTGAGCGTCTGGTCCTTGCCCTTGCTCACCAGCGGTGCGGTGTCCTTCTTGGTGTCCGGCACGGCGACGTCGGTGTCGACCTCGATATTGCCGACCAGCTCGACCAGGTTCTCCAGGAAGGGGGTGTCGAGGCGCCAGGTAGCCCCGATCGTGGCACCCAGCAGGGTGCCGAGCGCCTGCCTGGTGCCGTCCGAACCGTCGTCGTCGACGGATTTTCCGAGCGTGGTGGTCGTCCCGTCATCGTTCGACACGGAGAGTGAGTTGGGCAGCAGCAGGGTGGTGCCCTTGCCGGTGGTGACGTTGTCGACGAGCAGCGCCGTGGAGGTGCCGCTGCCACCGGTGTTGTGCAGATGGACCACGATCACGTTGCGCTGCTGTGCGCCGCCGGCGGCGGTGCTCCCGCTGTCCGACCCGGAGACGCCGGGCAGCTTGCCCGCGTACCAGAGGTAGCCGACGCCGCCGACGACCACCAGGGCCAGCGCGACCACCAGCGAGACGATCCGGTTGCGGCCGCGCCGCCGGGCCTCCTCACGCCGTTCGCTACGGCTCTCGGTGAACTTCAGCCAGTCGATGACGTCTTCGGAGTCCTCGTCCGGCTCCTCGATGAACGAGAACTGCTCGGTCCGGTACTCGCCCTCACCGGACGCGGGGCGCCGGGGCCCCGGCACGGGGCGCTGTGGCTGTTCCTGCGCGGGTTGCTGCGGCTGTTGGGGTTGCTGCGGCTGGTCGCGGGGAGGTGACTGCTGCGGGATCCATTGCTGGGTGGTGTCGACGGCGGGCTGCTGCCCGGTGCCGTGGTCGTAGCCCTGCTGGGACCCGTAACCCTGCGACTCATAGCCCTGCTGGGAGTCGTACCCCTGCTGAGGGGGTACCGGCTGCTGCCCGGGCACCGGCTGGGTGTACGGGTCGTAGCCGTATCCCTGCTGCGGCTGCTGAACCTGCTGGTACACCGGCTGCCCGTACTCGTCGTACCCGACGAGCTGCATCGGCTGCCCGTACTGGTCGTACTGCACGTAGGGATTCTGTCGGTCGTTCAACGGTGCCCCTCTCCGTGGCTCATTCGCCGCGGTACAGCTGGCGCTTGTCGATGTAGCGCACCACACCGTCCGGAACCAGGTACCAGACCGGTTCGCCCTGCTGGACCCTGGCCC
Source organism: Streptomyces sp. NPDC051322 (assembly GCF_040689485.1). Lineage (NCBI taxonomy): Bacteria > Bacillati > Actinomycetota > Actinomycetes > Kitasatosporales > Streptomycetaceae > Streptomyces > Streptomyces sp. NPDC051322. Next base: position 798,737 of record NZ_JBFBAK010000001.1, read on the forward strand.
GGCAGTCGGTGGACGAGATCGCCATCGCGGGCACCTCCACCAGCGAGACACCGCCCTCGGGCAGCCCGTCGTCCGACAGGATGTGGCCCGGCCGGGTGACTCCGATGAAGTGGGAGAGGGAGAACAGCTCTTCCGCGTTCCGCCAGGTGAGGATCTGGGCGAGAGCGTCGGCACCGGTGATGAAGAAGAGATCGGCGTCGGTGTTGAGATCGCGTAGATCCCGCAGGGTGTCGATGGTGTACGTCGGTCCGCTGCGGTCGATGTCGATCCGGCTCACCGAGAACTGCGGGTTGGACGCCGTCGCGATGACCGTCATCAGATACCGGTCCTCGGCCGGGGAGACGACCTTGTGGCTCTTCTGCCACGGCTGCCCGGTGGGTACGAACACCACCTCGTCGAGCTGGAACTGCGAGGCCACCTCACTGGCGGCGACCAGGTGGCCGTGATGGATCGGGTCGAATGTCCCGCCCATCACGCCGAGACGCCTCTTCTGCTCTCCCATGCGTGCAGACCCTACTGGCCCGGCCGGTACCCGTTCGCGTTCGGGTATCAGCGGTCGCGGTTGAACCGGGTGGTGATCCACAGCAGCAGGAGCAGCGCGAAGAGCGCGCCGCCACCGGTGAGGTAGGGGCTGAGGCTTTCGTGGTTGCCACCGTGACCGCCCTCGGCGGCGAGGGTGGCCAGGGACGAAGCAGTGCTGTGGAGGCTCATGGTCAGCAGGACCTATCCGGGAGTCGGAGCGGGGACTTCGCGCCCATCGTATGCGGGCCCCCCGGGCACGCTTACGCCGACTCAGTCGTTGTTGCGATATCCGCGCAGCAGGAACCAGGCGAGCAGGACAGCTCCGACGATCAGCACAACAAGCAGAACTCGTAGCGTATCGCCCGGTCCCTGCTGGTCGGTCGCTGCGGCGAGCAAAGTGTTCACGTCCGGCATGGCGGGTGCTCCTTGTCGATGTAGGCCCCCGCCACACGGTAGCCCTACCGCATACGCTGGGGCCCGTCAGGGGGACGGGCCGGACTCGAAGACAGAAGGCAGGGGGAACATTTCATGACCGACAGCAGTAACGAGAACAGCGGCGACGAGGGCGGCAGTGGCCCGTTCAGCGGCCACGAGGGCGTGCCGAGCAGGCAGCGCAAGCGGTTCGAGGGCATTTCCTCACGGGCGTACGAACATCCGGCCGACCGGTCGGCGCTGGTGGCGCTGCGTAAGCTCAGCGGGTTCGACACCGTCTTCAAGGCGCTCAGCGGGCTGCTGCCCGAGCGCAGCCTGCGGCTGCTGTTCCTCTCCGACTCGGTGCGGGTGAGTGACGCCCAGTTCGCGCATCTCAACGTCATGCTGCGGGACGCCTGTTACATCCTGGACCTGGAGAAGGTCCCCGCGATGTACGTGACGCAGAATCCGCAGCCCAACGCCATGTGCATCGGTCTGGACGAGCCGATCATCGTGGTCACCACGGGCCTGGTCGAGCTGCTCGACGAGGAGGAGATGCGCGCGGTCGTCGGCCACGAGGTGGGCCACGCACTCTCCGGGCACTCGGTCTACCGGACGATACTGCTGTTCCTCACCGGCATCGCGCTGAAGGTCGCCTGGATCCCGCTGGGCAACGTCGCGATCATGGCGCTGGTGACGGCGCTGCGCGAGTGGTTCCGCAAGTCGGAGCTCTCCGCGGACCGGGCGGGGCTGCTGGTCGGCCAGGATCTCAGGGCGTCGATGCGCGGGCTGATGAAGATCGCCGGTGGCAACCATCTGCATGAGATGAACGTCGACGCGTTCCTGGAGCAGGCCGAGGAGTACGAGGCGGGCGGCGATCTGCGCGACTCGGTGCTCAAGATCCTCAATGTGCTGCCGCGGTCCCACCCCTTCACCACCGTGCGCGCCGCCGAGCTCAAGAAGTGGGCGGAGAGCCGCGACTACCAGCGGATCATGGACGGGCACTATCCGCGGCGCGACGAGGACAAGGACACCTCCGTCTCCGACTCCTTCCGGGAGTCCGCCGCGCACTACGCGGACACGGTACGGGCCAGCAAGGACCCGCTGATGAAGCTGATGGGCGACCTGGCCGGCGGGGCGGGCGACCTGGGCGGGAAACTGCGCGGGAAGTTCACCGGCGGCGGCAGCGGCACAAGTACCGGCACCGGCACCGGCGGCACGGGAAGCACCGGAAAGACCGACAACCCCGACGACGGCGCTACGAGCGACGGGCAAGGTCCGGCTGGGAGCTAGCCGCCAGCACCCCGCACAGTGCTGCGGCCGTCTGCCCGGCGGCGTGCGCATCCGCGCGCTTCCCGGCGAGCAGCGGCCGCAGCCGGTCCGCCGTGCCGGCGGTGCAGGACTGCGGGCCGGCCCGCACCGAGCTGATCACCAGCTGCGTCTCGTGCTGCTGCAGCTCGGCGGCGTTGAAGCGGAAGTGCAGCTCGCGGTGGACCGAGAACAGCGAGGCGCCGTCCGCCTCGGCGGGGCCGCTGGTGGCCGGCCGCAGCGCGTAGACGAAGGTGTGTTCCGCGGTCACCTCCAGGATGCCGGGTTCCGTCTCCTCGTAGCGCAGTGTCCCCGAGACCCGTACGCCCGGATCGGCGAGCGTCACCTGCGCCGGGTCGAAGCGCACCAGCCAGCCGGTGACCGCGTGACGCCCGTCGGCGAGCGGTGCGGCGAGGCTCCGGTCGAACTGGCTGTACTGGTCGGGTGCGAGCAGGTCCCGCACCGGCCGTACGGTCCGGCCCATCAGCACCTCGGGATCCAGCGAGGACTCCAGGACGTAGCTCCTGGCCGTCTTCAGCGCGCTCACCACCTGGGCGTCCGCGAAGTGCCTGGTCCGTCCGGCGTCCGGCGGATTCACCCCTTCGGCCCCGATCCGGAAGTGCGCGGCAGGGCTGTGTGCGAAGAGTTCGGCGGGCGTGCCGCCCGGCACCGCGCGGTCCGGGGCGAGCGGGACGACCGTCTCCCAGAGCGGCTCGGAGTGCGCGGTGCTCGGCGCGTCGTAGGGGTGGCGGACGCCCAGGTAGATCGCTGTGCCGAAGACCAACAGGACCATCGCGAAGAGGACGAGAGCCCCCTTCGTCCCGCGGAACGGCAGGAAGGTGCGGCTGCGCACGGCGAGTGCGTGATCGCCCATCCGTTCCTGTGCGGAGAACTCCTGCAGCCGGGCAGCACGGATGAACGATTCGTCGAAGACGACGGACCGGTATTCGTCCTCGCCACCGCTGGGCAGGCCTTCGGGTGGCTCCTCGCGCCCCGCCATACTTCATGGTTGGGTCTTCGCGGGGCAACATAAACGCGGTGTCGCGGACGAGTTCTGACGAGCGTTCACCGGGCCCGGGTCCGAGTCGGCACGCACGGGGCCCGTCAGCGGCCGGCGGCCCTGGTCAGTGCGTGCGCGGAGCAGCCGGTACCGGTCGTGCCGATGCGTGGGCCGATGCGGATGGTCCGGCGCCGCGGAGGCCGCCCGTCACCACCTCGACGCCACTGGTGGCCGGTGGCGGTGCCGGGTCCTGCCGACTGGACGCGGCTCCGCGATATACCGCGGCGAAGGCCAGGGCGACCATGCCGATCCCCATCACCAGAGCGAGTAGCCAGGCCACCGGCCGGTGCCAGCGGGCCCGGCCGCGGTATGGGCGCAGGACGCCGCCGTGCGGCCCGTAGGGACCGCTCTCGCCGTCGTCGGGGTCGCCGTAGAGGCCGTCGAGGTCACCGCGGCCGTAGAGTCCGCGGTAGTCGCCGTAATCGCCGGTTCGGCCGCCCGGCCCGGACACCTCGCGGAGGAATTCGTCGTAGGGGTCGTCCTCGCCGATGAGGCCGCCGGCCCGGGCCCTCGCGGCCTCCGCCTCGGCCGCGGCCAGCAGCCGCTCCACCGCGGTGGGTTCCTTGATCGTGGCGGCCCTGACGAAGTCCTCGTCGAAGACCACGGAGGCGAATTCCTCGTCCGCTCCTCCGCGGTCGTCGTTGGGCTCCCAGCCGTTCTGGAACGGCTTGCCCCCCACGTCGTCCGGCACGCCACCAGACTAGACCCGACGCGTCGTTTTGGGCAGGGAGAAGCCGAAGCAGACCATCCGGAACATCACCGGATGTGACCGTCCCCTGTCACGATGTACTTGGTCGAGGTGAGCTCGGGGAGACCCATCGGCCCGCGGGCGTGGAGTTTCTGGGTGGAGATCCCGATCTCGGCGCCGAATCCGAACTGACCGCCGTCGGTGAACCGGGTCGACGCGTTCACGGCGACCGTCGTGGAGTCCACCAACCGGGTGAACCGGCGGGCGGCAGCCTGTGAGGTGGTGACGATCGCCTCGGTGTGCCCGGACGTCCACAGCCGGATGTGCTGGACCGCCGCGTCCAGCGAGTCCACCACGGCGGCCGCGATGTCGTAGGAGAGGTATTCGGTCTCCCAGTCCTCGGTGGTCGCCTCGACGACGGTCGCCTTGGACGCCTGGGCGTATCCGAGCACCCGCTCGTCGCCGTGCACCGTCACCCCCGCGTCCGCCAGCGCGTCCAGCGCCCTGGGCAGGAAGGCATCCGCGATGTCCCGGTGGACCAGCAGGGTTTCGGCCGCGTTGCAGACCGAGGGTCGCTGGGCCTTGGAGTTGATCAGGATGTCGACGGCCATCTCGAGGTCGGCCTCCGCGTCCACGTACACGTGGCAGTTGCCGGTGCCGGTCTCGATGACCGGCACGCTGGAGCCCTCGACGACCGTACGGATCAGCGAGGCGCCGCCGCGCGGGATCAGTACGTCGACCATGCCCCGGGCGCGCATCAGTTCCTGCACGGAATCCCTGGACTCCCCCGGTACCAGCTGTACGGCGTCGGCAGGCAGCCCGGAGCCGCCGACCGCGTCGCGCACCACCCGGACCAGCGCGGTGTTGGAGGCGTACGCCGACGCCGACCCGCGCAGCAGGACGCTGTTGCCCGACTTCAGGCAGAGCGCCGCGGCGTCCACCGTCACATTGGGCCTGGCCTCGTAGATGATCCCGACGACGCCGAGCGGCACCCGGACCTGGCGCAGGTCGATGCCGTTGGGAAGCGTCGAACCGCGCACCACCTCTCCGACCGGGTCGGGCAGCGCGGCGACATCCCGTACGTCCTTGGCGATGGCGCGAATCCGCTCCGGGGTGAGGGTGAGGCGGTCGACGACCGTCTCACTCGCGCCGGCCGCGCGGGCCTTCTCGACGTCCTGGGCGTTGGCCTCGACGATCTCGCCGGTACGCACTTCGAGCGCGTCGGCGATGGCGAGCAGGGCGTCGTCCTTGGCGGAGCGCGGCAGCGGTGCGAGATCGGCGGCAGCGGCCCGGGACCGGTAGGCGGCCTGGATCACCGGGGACTGATCGGAGAGCGGCGAGAGCGAGGTCATGTCCGCAGCGTAATGCGCCGTCTGCGGGGATCCATCCGGTATCCCACACACCGAGATGCCCCGGGCCTGCGGGGGCCCTGGGCACGGTGTCGGGCGAGGGTCGAAGCCGGTGCCGGGCGGTCAGAAGGGGTGGACCCCGACGGGCGCCGCGGGCAGCGGGCCGAATCCTTCGGCGATACGCAAGTGGTAGGTCTCGCGGTCGATGACCTCGAGTCCCACGATCTCCCACGGCGGCAGTTTCGCCGTCGACCGGTGCTCCCCCCACAGCCTCAGCGCCACCGCGGCCGCGTCGTGCAGATCTCTGGCCTCCTCCCAGTACCGGACCTCCGCATGGTCATGGGCATAGCGGCTGGTCAGCAGGAACGGGTGGTCGTGCGCGAGCTGTTCGAGGCCGCGTCTGACCTCGCTGAGCGGGGCTGCCGGGCCCGAGAGGCTCAAGGTGATGTGCCAGAGTTTCGACAGCGCGCCGTCCCCCGCCTGCCGATCCGGCCGCTGGTCCGGCCGCTGGTCCGCGGCTGTGTCGCGGGGCGTCTCCTGCGCTGTCTCCCGAGCCGTCTTCCGGCTGTGCTCGAAGTCGGCCCCCGCGCTGACGCTCGTCAGGGTCCGCTCTCCGATTCCGCGGGGCGGCGCCCCCGGACGCGCTCGTCTCACCGGCGTCCTCCTGTGTGCGTTGCCCTGTGTGCCCCTGCACCAAAGTTGACCAGCCCGGCGCCCGGCGCGTGACGGTTTTGCGGAAGGTCCCCCCGTAAACGCTGGACTTTCGACTGCCCGGCCCGTGCGGAACCACCCTTTCAGGGGCGCAGGACCACCAGATCGTCTCTGTGTACGACCTCTCGCTCGTATGCGGGGCCCAGTTCCTTGGCCAGCTCCCGGGTGGATCGGCCGAGCAGCTGCGGCAGTTCCTTGGAATCGAAGTTGACCAGTCCACGGGCCACCGTCCGGCCGGCGGTGTCCCGCAGCTCCACCGGGTCGCCCGCGCCGAACTCGCCCTCGACCGCGGCGATACCGGCGGGCAGCAGGGACGAGTTCCGCTCGACCACGGCCCGCACCGCTCCGTCGTCCAGGGTCAGGGCGCCCCTCGGGGTGGACGCGTGCTGCAGCCAGAGCAGCCGGTCGGCGGAGCGGCGGCCGGTGCGGTGGAAGTAGGTGCCGGTGTCGCGGCCCGCGAGCGCGTCGGCGGCGCGCGAGGCCGACGTGAGGACGACCGGGACGGCGGCAGCCGCGGCGATCCTGGCCGCCTCGACCTTGGTGACCATGCCCCCGGTACCGACGCCGGCCTTGCCCGCGGAGCCGATGGAGACATGGGCGATGTCCTCGGGGCCCGCCACCTCGGCGACCCTGGTGCTGCCGGGCTTTGCCGGGTCGCCGTCGTAGAGGCCGTCGACGTCCGAGAGCAGGACGAGCAGATCGGCCCGGACCAGATGGGCGACGAGCGCGGCGAGCCGGTCGTTGTCGCCGAACCGGATCTCGTCGGTGGCGACGGTGTCGTTCTCGTTGACGACCGGCAGGGCGCCCATGGCGAGCAGCTGGTCCAGGGTCCGGTAGGCGTTGCGGTAGTGCGCCCGGCGGCTGGTGTCGTCGGAGGTCAGCAGCACCTGGCCGACGCGTACGCCGTAACGCGCGAAGGACGCCGTGTACCGGGCGACGAGCAGACCCTGGCCGACGCTGGCGGCGGCCTGCTGCCTGGCCAGGTCCTTGGGCCTGCGGGCGAGACCGAGGGGGGCCAGTCCGGCGGCGATGGCACCGCTGGAGACCAGCACGATCTCCTTCTCGCCGCCGCTCCGGGCCTTGGCCAGTACGTCCACCAGGGCGTCCACCCGGTCCGCGTCCAGCCCCCCGCCCGCGGTGGTGAGGGAGGAGGAGCCGACCTTCACGACGATTCTGCGGGCTTCCGCCACAAGCTGCCTTGCAGCTGACACGTACTTCCTCGCTCCGACTAGGGCCACCGTGGATCACCGCCGTCGGGCGTTTCGGGCCGCCCCGGCACAGGCACAGTACGCGAGCGGCGGTGTCCGGTACTCGAGCATTCCGCTCGATGGACACCGCCGGACGGGCCGCCGGGTCAGCCGTTGCCGATCTCCAGCATCCGGTCCACCACCCGCGCGGCGGCCAGGCCGTCCGAGGGTTCGCAGAAGTCCACCCTGAAGTGCGCGTACTTCTCCTTGTACTCCTCGCTCACGGCATCGATGTTCCGGATGGCATCGACGAGATCCTCGGACGTCTTGATCAGCGGTCCGGGGGCGCGCGAGGTGAAGTCGAAGTAGAAGCCGCGCAGGGTGTCCCGGTAGTGCTCCAGGTCATACGTGAAGAACAGCATCGGCCGTCCGCAGTGCGCGAAGTCGAACAGCACGGAGGAGTAGTCGGTGATCAGCACATCGGCGATCAGGTAGAGGTCGGCTATGTCCGGGTAGTACGTGACGTCCCAGACGAACCCCTGGCCGGCGCCGGGGATGCTGTCGAGCACCTTGTGGTGCTTGCGGTAGAGCAGGACGTGGTCGTCGCCGAGTTCCCGCTGAGCGGCAGCGATGTCGATCTGGTTGTCCAGCTTGAACCGGCGTCCGCCGTAACGCTGGTCGTCCCGCCAGGTCGGCGCGTAGAGCACGACTTTCTTGCCTGCCGGGATGCCCAGCTTCTCCCGCACCGCGGCGGCCCGTGCCACCCGGTCCGGGGCGTGGAAGACGTCGTTGCGCGGATAGCCCGCTTCCAGCACCTCGCACTCCAGCCGGAACGCGTGGCTCATGATCGGGGTGGTGAAGGCGTTGGGCGTGACGAAGAGGCTGTACTGGCGGGAGCGCTGCGGCAGGCTGTCGATGTACGCGAGGTTGGCCTTGGGCGTACCGAGCAGATCGGCACCGATCCGCTTGAGCGGAGTGCCGTGCCAGGTCTGCACGACCACCTGCCCTTCCCGCCGGACGAACCACTCGCGGATGCCACCGTTGGTGACGACGTACCGGCTGCGGGCGAGCGCCACGTACCACTCCTCGCTGCCCCACTCCACTCCGCGCACGCCGGGCGGCAGGACGACCTGCTGGTCGTGGACCATCGCGATGTGCTCCACGTCGGTGCCGCGACGCATCAGTTCCTCGTACACGGCGCGCGGCGAGTCGGAGAACTGCTTGCCGCCGAAGCTGTTGTAGAGCACCGCTTCCCGGAGGGGCAGTTTCCGCTGCTCCGGGGTGTACACGTCGCGCATGAGCCGCTGCCGGTAGGCGCCCCGCAGGTCGGGGCTCAGGATCGGGCCCGGCTCGAGGAAGATCCGGTCGTAGTCCGTCCGTTCCACGGTGTACGTCCGGTGGGCGCCCTGATGGGAGAGCGGCAGGGTACCGACCAGGTCCGGCCTGATGGTCACGGGGACGTCGCGCCGGTGGTCCCACTCGTCGGCGGCCCGCAGGAAGGGCAGCCACCGGCCCGCACGGAGCGGGACCGTCCCGCCGTAGGCGGGCATGACGTCAGGCTTCACTCGTGCGGTGAAACGTCCGTCGTGGAACTCGGCCGGAAACGGCTTGTCCTCGTTGCGGCCGGTGTGACGCAGGACGAACTTCACCGCGTCGGCCGGTCCCGGGTAGGTGCCGGACAGCAGCAGTTCGCCGTCCTCGCTCCACTCCGCCCGGTCGACCACGGGCTGGACGGCCCGTGCCTGCAGGGTGAAGTTGCCCGCGCCGTCGGTCAGTACGGCACATTCGAGGCCGCCGGGTATGCGGTGGACACCGGTGCACTGGTTGGCGCCCATGGTGGCGCGCCTGGCCTTGCCGTCGGCGAACACGATGAATGCGCGGTACTTGCGGGCCTTGCCGGGGACGACCCCCTCGGCGGGCAGCTCCGCGAAGGGCAACCGCGCCCGATAGCGGATCCAGCCGTCGCCCCCGTGGCCTCGCGGTTCCAGCGGGTACTCGGCTTCGTATCCGGTTCCCTCGTGGTCGAAGCGCAGCGCGGTCGGCGTCCGGCCCTCGGCGGCCGATCCCCTGGAGCGGAGCGTCACCACGAGATCGTCGCCGTCCGCCTCCTGGGATTCGACCTCGGCCGGGACGACGTCCACCGTGAGCTTGAGCCGATTGCGCTCGAAGCCCGCGACGAGTCGTACGCCGTCATCGAGCACCCGTACCTGGCTGTGCCCTCCGGAGCCCGCGTTGTTCCTGGTGATACTGCCGATGGACATCCCGCCGGGCCGGGGTATGCCGATGCCCAGGCGCCAGGTCCCCGCCCGCCATGCGCCGCGGGTCCGCAACCGTGCCGGGTCGACGGCGATCTCGAAGCCGGACCAGTCGTAGCTGTGCAGGGCGCCCTTGGCCTCCGCGGTCGCCCGCGGCTCCCGGACCGTGCGCAGCCTCAGCGGAATGGTGCTCCTGCTGCCCTGTCGTTTCAGGACGGCGATCCGGAGGGAACGCCGGCCCGTCGCCGAGGGGATGTTGGGGATGTACGCGTAACCGCGGGCGACCAACCGCCCGTCCCGCCAGGCGAGCTCGGTCAGCTTGCTGGTCACCGGCAGTTCCCGCCGGGTGAACTTGCGCACCGTCGGCGGCAGCGAAGCGCTCTCGACGCCGGGAAGTTCGATACGGGCCCGCCGCAAGCCCTTGACCGTGAAGACCCCTGGGTTCTCGCGCTCGTAGCGCAGCACGTCGACCAGCTCGTCCCCTCGCCCGCTGGCCGCCAGATGCCACTTCACCCGGGCCAGCGGCGAGAACTTCCGGACCAGCTTGGGGGCGGCGTGCGCCAGGAAGTCCTTCGCTGCGGCGTGGAAAGCGGCACGCTCCTCGGCCGGCGCCTCAGGAAAGTACTTCATGAGTCGGCTGAGCTCTTCGGGGATGGTTTCGACAAGTCGGGACGCCACGGCGTGAAGGCCTTTCCGGGGGACTGCGGAGGTGAACCCCGGATGAACGGGGCGTAGACGTGATGCATGGCCACGTCATTTGGTTGCCCCGGTGGTGCTGTGTCTCATATCACATGCCCCTGTGAGGACGGCCCGGCTCGTTCAGGCCTCCCGACGGCCCGTCGGTCGCGCTCGGCCGAATCGGAATCTCAGATTCCTCATAACTGAAGGGCTCCCGGCTCCGCCCCGGGTGCACCCGATAGAGTGATGAGGAGCGGCATGTTATGCACAGAGCCGTCGACGGCGACCCGCGCGCAGCCGCCACCCAGGGAAACTCCTACCAGACATGGGACACATACCTTGCCGGTCAAAGTGAGTGTCGTCATCCCGGTATACAACCCGGGCAAGTACATCGACCCGTGTATCGACTCGCTTCTGCAGCAGACGCTCCCTGCGGAAGAATTCGAAGTCATCTTCGTCAATGACGGTTCGACCGACGATACTCCCGCGCGGCTCGAAAAGCTGTCCGCCGATCATCCGCATTTCCGGGTGCGGACCATCCCGAATTCCGGCTGGCCGGGCAAGCCGAGAAACGTCGGGGTGGCGGAGGCCAGGGGCGAGTACGTGCAGTTCCTGGACCAGGACGACCACCTCGCCCCGGACGCCCTGCGACGCCTGTACGACATGGGCGTGCGCAACGCGTCGGACATCGTGATCGGCAAGGTCGCCAGCAACTTCCGCGGTGTTCCGCACGGCGTCTTCCGCAAGGACCGCGAGAAGTGCACCCTGGAGACCGCGCCACTTTACGACAGCCTTACACCGCACAAAATGTTCCGTACGGAGTTCCTCCGGGAGAACAAGATCGCCTACCCCGAGGGGAAGCGACGGCTGGAGGACCAGCTGTACATGATGCAGGCGTATTTTCCGGCCAAGAACGTCTCCATCGTGGGTTCCTACACCTGCTACTTCTACTCCAAGCGGGACGACGGAAACAACGCCGGGTCCACCAGGATCGTACCCTCCGGCTATTACGGAAACCTGCGCGAAGTCCTCGAAGTCGTGGAGGCGAACACCAAGCCGGGGTCATTCCGGGACCTGCTGCTCCGCCGTTTTTACCGGGTGGAAATGCTGAGCCGCCTCAGCGAGCCGGCCATCATGCGCTACGACCCCGATTTCCGCGACGAGATGTGCGACGCGATCCGCCCGCTCGCCCTGCGCTTCATGCACGACGGAGTGCACGACGGGCTCGGCGCCATCACCCGGCTCCGCTCCACCCTGCTGCGCGAGGACGACCGGCAGGGGCTGCTGGAACTCGCCCGCCGGGCGGCCACCGTCAAGGGCGCCGCCCGGCTGGAGGACCTCTCCTGGCAGCCGGACGGCCGGCTCGGCATCAGCATCAGCGCCCGGCTGGCCGTGGGCGACGAGAAAGCGCCCTTCACCCTGCTCCGCCGGGACGACCGCCTGTACCTGCATCCCGACTTCACCGAGGGCCTGCTGCCCGAAGGGGAACTGATCGACGTCACCGACGAGATCCGGGAGTTCAAGTTCGAGGTGGCGCTGCGCAACCGCGAGACGGCCGTCGAGTGGCCGTGCCCCGCGGAGTTCACCCCCATGGTCGAGGAACTCGGCGGCGGGACCTGCGAGGTCGTCCTGCGCGGCACCGGCCGGCTGCCGTCGGAGGCCGTCGGGCACCGCGGGCCGCTCACCAAGGGCTTCTGGGACGTATGGGTGCCGGTGCGCGCGCTGGGCCTGGTCCGCAAGGCCCGACTCGGCGCCGACCGTGCCGAGGGGGTGGACGCCGCGGTCCATCCGGCTCTGCTCGGCGCGCCGGCCCGGCCGGTGATTCCGTACTTCACCCATCCGCACAGCAACCTCACCCTCGACGTGTCGCGCCGCGGCAAGAAGCTGGGCGGCGCGCTCACCGACCGCCCGGTGCTGCGGATACCCGGGCGCACCGCCGAGGTACGGCTGGACGCCTTCGCCACCGCCGCCACCGGAGCCGCCGGCGCGGAACTCGTGCTGAGCTCCGGCAGCGGCAGCAAGCACTCCGTGCAGGTCGCCACCAAGCCGATGCTGGGCCGCACCCATCTGGTCCTGCCCGCCCGTGCGGCCGGGGTGCCTGCGGGGAGCTGGCAGCTCGGTGTGCGGCTCGACGGGGCCGAAGGACCGGAACTCGTCATAGGCGATGCCACGGTCAGCGCGGACGGCAGGCTGCGGATCGCGGACACCGTGCGCCTCATAGACGCGGAAAGCCTCCGTACGATGCAGAAACAGCGGCGCCGCTCGGTCGTGCGCAGCGGCCTGCGGGCCGTCGGCGGCCCGCTGGTGCGCCGGCTGCCTCCCGGTGGCCGCAAGAAGATCCGCCGCTTCGTCGGCAGCCTGCTCGGCTGACCGTCGGGTCGGTTTTCAGCAGACGAGCAGGACAAGGACGTGATCGGATGCGGCAGCTCGCCATCGAGGGTGCCTGGGTGCATGAGCCCAAGGTCTTCCCGGACAGCCGTGGCAGCTTCCACGAGTGGTTCAAGGAGGCGGACTTCGCCGAGGCCGCCGGCCATCCGCTGCGGCTGGCCCAGGCCAACTGCTCGGTGTCCAGCCGGGGCACCCTGCGCGGGATCCACTTCGCCGATGTGCCGCCCAGCCAGGCCAAGTACGTCAAGTGCGTGCGGGGCGCGATCCTCGACGTGGTGGTGGACATCCGGGTCGGCTCACCGACGTACAAGCAGTGGGAGGCGGTCCGTCTCGACGACGTGGACCACCACTCCGTCTACCTCGCCGAGGGGCTCGGCCATGCCTTCCTGGCGCTGAGCGACGACGCCACGGTGGTCTACCTCTGCTCGGCGGGCTACGCACCGGACCGCGAGCACGGCATCAACCCGCTCGACCCGGAGCTGGCCATCGAGTGGCCTGCCGATGTCACCCCGCTGCTCTCGGACAAGGACGCGGCGGCCCCGACCCTGGCCGAGGCGGAAGCGCAGCAACTGCTGCCCTCGTACGCGGACTGCCGCGCGTTCACCGAGGAGCTGCGGGGCTGATCCCGGTCCCGGTGGCACGAAGACGGCCGCCGCCCCGCGGGGCAGCGGCCGTGCTGGTTTACCGGTTCGCCGGTTGCACGGGAGGGCGGGTCAGCCGGTGACCCGCTCGATGCGCCGGCGCACGTCGGCGAAGGCCGACCGCGAGCGGTTCAGGTTACGGGCCCGGATCAGCGCGGGCCAGAAGTCCGCGCCGAGCAGCGCATCCGGCGACACGGCGGTCTTGCGGGCGAGGACCTCCTCGGGGACGTCCTGCGGGTCCTCGGTGACGTACTCCTCGAGGATGGCGTCGTACTTCTGCTTCAGCACCGTGTTCGTCGGGTCCGCGCCGAAGACGACGACGACCCCGGTCGGCGTGGTGTCCACCTCGACCACCAGCAGGTCCGGACGGAAGCGCCGCAGTACGGCCGCGACCTTGTAGACGTCGCCCGTCCACTCCCTGGTGTGCCGGTCGCGGGCGGCCTCGTCCACATTGCGCGGCAGCATGTCGTCCAGCACGATCACGCTGTTCCAGCGCGAGTGCTTCTCGACGTTCATGAAATCGCGCAGCGCGAACTCGAAAATGTGCATGCCGTCGATGAACGACAGCTCCAGCTTGGGGTCGCCGCCCAGCATCTGCAGCGGGTCCCGGCGGGCAAGCGCCCTGAAGGGGTTCCGTCCGCGCCGCAGATGGACCAGCGGATCCTTCCGGGCGAAGAAATCGTCACTGGTCGCCTTGACCAGATGGACATCGCAGCTGATCGAAGTCACGACCTTGAATGCCGGGTCGATCGCGACGGAAGGCACCCGGGAAATGGCCAGACTGCGACCGTCGTTGACTCCGATCTCCAGGTAGTTTCGAGGTCGGTATACGCGATGCATGCCGCGCAGAAGTTCATGACGATTCACAAGGAGCGCCCTTCGCCGAAATCAACTGGCCCGATCCTCGGCGAAGTTACCTCATGAACGAGGGGCTGTGAAAGCGGCGACGATAATTTAAACCATTATTGACGCGCCGAGTGACGAATCGTCGCTGTCGGCCGGTCAACGGCCGCGCTCCGCCGCGAGCAGCGCCGGAAAGGCCTCGCCCAGCGCCTCCCGCCAGTCCCGGATCGGTTCGATACCCGCTGCCGTCCAGCGTTCGTGTCCCAGCACGCTGTAGGCCGGCCGGGGCGCGGGCCGCACGAAGGCCTCGCTGGTCGTCGGGCGCACCCGGTCCGGATCGGCGCCCAGCAGCCGGAAGATCTCGCGGGTGAGACCGAACCAGGTCGTCGCCCCGCTGCTGGTGGCGTGGTAGACGCCGGCCGGTGCGGTGCCTGCGAGGGCGCCCTTGCCCAGGCGCACCAGCCGGTCGGCGAGGTCGGCGGTCCAGGTGGGCTGTCCGCGCTGGTCGTCGACCACGTCCAGGGTGTCCTTGATGCCCGCCAGCTTGATCATGGTCCGGACGAAGTTCGCCCCGCCCGCCCCGTAGAGCCACGCCGTGCGGACCACATGGCCGCGGTCCGGCAGGGTGCGCAGCACGGCCCGTTCCCCCGCGAGCTTGGTGCGCCCGTACGCGCTGCGCGGGGCCACCGGGGCGTCCTCCGGGTAGGGCCGGTCGGCGTCACCGGCGAACACGTAGTCCGTGGAGACCTGCAGCAGCACCGCACCGCTGTCCCGGCACGCCTCGGCCAGGACCCGCGGTCCGGTGCCGTTGACGGCGAGAGCCTGATCCTCCTTGGCCTCGGCGTCGTCGACCGCGGTCCAGGCGGCGCAGTTGACGATCACCGCGGGGCGGTGGTCCGCCAGGGCCGCGCGGACCGCTTCCTCGCCGGTGATGTCCAGAGCGCTCCGGTCCAGTCCCACGGCCGGTGTGCCGTCGTCGGCCAGTGCGGCCAGCAGGTCCTGGCCGAGCATGCCGCCCGCTCCGGTGATCAGCCACCTGTCACTCATGTTCACCCGTTCTCGTGATTTCTCCGGCCCCGTTCAGCCGAGCGCGGCCCGCTCCTTCAGCGGTTCCCACCAGGCGCGGTTGTCGCGGTACCACCGCACGGTCTCGGCGAGCCCGTCCGCGAAGGTCCTGCGCGGTTCGTACCCCAGTTCCGTGCGGATCTTGCTGCAGTCCACCGAGTACCGCCGGTCGTGTCCCTTGCGGTCGGTGACGTACTCGACGCTGGTGTCCCAGTCCGCCCCGCAGGCCTCCAGGAGCAGCCCGGTGAGCTCCTTGTTGGAGAGCTCGGTACCGCCGCCGATGTTGTAGACCTCACCGGCCCGGCCCTTCGTACGGACCAGCTCGATGCCCTGCACGTGGTCGTCGATGTGCAGCCAGTCGCGGACGTTGCCGCCGTCCCCGTAGAGCGGCACCGACTTGCCGTCCAGCAGGTTGGTGATGAAGAGCGGGATGACCTTCTCCGGGAAGTGGTGGTGACCGTAGTTGTTGGAACAGCGGGTCACCCGGACGTCCAGGCCGTGGGTGCGGTGGTACGACAGCGCGATCAGGTCGCTGGACGCCTTGGCCGAGGAGTAAGGCGAGTTGGGCTCCAGCGGGTGGGTCTCGGGCCAGGAGCCCTCGTCGATCGAGCCGTACACCTCGTCGGTGGAGATGTGCACGAAGGTCTTGATGCCGGCCCGGTGCGCCGCGTCGATGAGCGTGTGGGTGCCCACGACGTTGGTCCGGACGAATTCGGCGCCGCCGTCGATGGACCGGTCGACATGCGATTCGGCGGCGAAGTGCACCACCTGGTCATGCGCCGCCATCAGCTTGCCGACCAGCTCCGGATCGCAGATGTCACCCTCGACGAAGGCGAACCCGGGGTGCTCCCTGACCTCATCGAGGTTGGCCGGGTTACCGGCGTAGGTGAGCTTGTCGAGCACGGTGACCGCGACGTCGCCGGGGCCCTGCGGTCCCAGCAGCGTGCGGACGTAGTGCGAGCCGATGAAACCGGCGCCGCCGGTCACCAGGATCCGGGTCGTGTCGTTCGTCATGCCGTGCCGTTCCGTCGTGCCGTTCATGAGGAGATCTGTACCTTGCTGTGGTCGCCGAGTACGAGGCGGTGGGCTGCCGGGTGGCGCGGAGCGGGCGTCACCTCGACGCCCCTGCCGATGAGCGAGGCCTCCACCCTGCGGACCCCGGTGATCGAGGAGTCCCGCAGCACGATGGAGTACTCGATCTCGCTGTCCTCGATCCGGCACCCCTCGGAGACCGAGGTGTACGGACCGACATAGGCGTCGCTGATCACCGACCCGGCACCGATGATCGCCGGGCCGACGATACGGCTCCGAACGACCTGGGCGCCCTCCTCGACCCTGACCCGGCCGATGATCTCGCTGGCCTCGTCGACCGAGCCCCGGGTGCACGGCTCGATGGTCTCCAGCACGGCGCGGTTGACCTCCAGCATGTCGGTGACATTGCCGGTGTCCTTCCAGTACCCGGAGATCGTCGTCGATGACACGTCGTGGTTCTTGTCCATCAGCCACTGAATGGCGTGCGTGATCTCCAGCTCACCGCGCCAGGACGGCTCGATGGCGCGCACCGCCTCGTGCACCGCCGCGGTGAAGAGATAGACGCCGACCAGCGCCAGATCGCTCTTGGGGACCTTCGGCTTCTCCTCCAGGGCCACCACCCGGCCGCTGTCGTCCAGCTCCGCCACCCCGAACGCCGTCGGATTGGGGACCTGGGTGAGCAGGATCTGGGCGGCCGGCCGACTGGCGCGGAAGCCGTCCACCAGACCGGTGATGCCGCCGACGATGAAGTTGTCGCCGAGGTACATCACGAAGTCGTCCTCACCGAGGAATTCCCGGGAGATGAGCACCGCATGGGCCAGCCCCAGCGGTGCGTGCTGCGCGATGTAGGTGATCTCGACGCCGAAACGGGACCCGTCGCCGACGGCCTCGCGGATTTCCTCGGCGGTGTCGCCCACGACGATCCCCACCTCGGTGATCCCCGCGTCGGCGATGGCCTCCAGGCCGTAGAAGAGCACCGGCTTGTTGGCCACCGGCACCAGCTGTTTGGCGGAGGTGTGCGTGATGGGGCGCAGGCGGGTGCCGGCGCCACCGGAGAGTACAAGAGCCTTCACGGTTGTCCCTGACGATCGGTCGGTCTGGCAGAGCATGATCCGTCAGGCGGATTTTATCCGCTCCGATGTCACGAGCCGGTAAGCGAAAACCGATACGGCCGCCCGCGCAACTGCGCGGGCGGCCGTAATCACGACGGGAACTGACATGACCTCAGTGGGTTCTCATCAAGTTCTCAGTTTCCGACCGCGGTGTCGACGCCGGTGATGTCGGAGTCATTGAGACCTGCCGCGGCCTCCGGTTCGGCGCTTTTCTGGGCGACGCCCTGGTTGCGTGCCTCCGCCTTGGCCGCCAGTGCCCGCACGGCCGCATTGAACTGTTCCATCGAGGTCGGTTCGTCGGGTCCGAGCAGATATTCCTTGAGTTCGCGCCGGTCCTCGGCCAGCGGGTCCGCGGCTCCGCCGGAGATCGCCGCGAGCAGCTCGCCGATCTCCCGGGCGCTGTTGGAGAGGATCACCGCGGCTCGCACCGCGGTGTTCTGCCGCTTGAACTCGTCGACGCCCAGCTCGGCGGAGTCGGTGACGGCGTACGGCTTGCCGCTGGCGATGAAGTCCGAGACGACACTGGAGATGTCCGAGACCATGCCGTCCGACTCGTTGAAACAGTCGTACAGATGCGGCTCGCTGCCGGTGACGACCTTGTGCTCCCACCAGCCGAAGGTGCGCCAGTACGCGGCGTTCCACTCGCGGCGCAGCGTGGCCGTCTCGCTTTCGCGCGCCGGGTCGGCCAGTGAGGCCCGGGATTCCTCGGACTCGTCGTCGCCCACCGTGCCGGAGACGGACAGCTCGGCCAGCCTGGCCTCGAGCCGGACCAGCTCGGCATGGGCGGCGGCCCGGTCGGCCTGCTCGGCGGCGGCCTGCTCCACCCAGCGCGGCTCGGCGGCGCGCTGGGCTGCCGCCTTCTCCACCAGGTCGGTGATCCGCGCGTGCACGGCCTTGGCGGCCGAGCTGCGGGTGCCGGTGAAGGGGTGCGGCTTGTAGAGCACCCGGACCGGCGGCTCGGCCTTCAGCAGCCGCCGGACGATGTTCTCACCGGCCAGCAGCAGCGAGGTGTTGCCGGGGTTGTCGTCCCAGCCCTCCCAGGTGGGCGCGTACAGCACCGTCGGCACCGGGTGCCTGGGGGTGGCCTGGCGGCTCCGGATGGGGGCCAGCTGCGGGCGGCCCACCTCGACGATGTCCTCGTCACGCACTCCGACGTCGGCCAGCGCATAGCGGTCGCGGCCGGCCCGGCCGGCGGTCCACACCTCGTCGTACACCTTGCTGTACGGGTTGACGCTGGCCAGCTTGTCGCTGTCGCCGTGCCCGATGAAGACGTGCTTCATGGTGGGGACCCGGAGCATGTGGATGTTCTTGCCGACGTTGGCCGCGTACAGCGCGACCCGCACGGTGGACAGATCCAGGTTCATCAGATGCACACCGCCCGGCACACAGACCACCGGCACGGAGGTCGAGCCGAGCTGCGGCACGATGGCCCGCTCGCGCAGGATGATCAGCGGGCGGCCCTCGATGTTCGCCATCGTCTCCAGCCACATGTTGACCTGGTAGGCCGAGTCCCTGGAACCGGAGAAGTAGAGCGCGACGGTCGGCCGGTACTCACGCAGCCAGCCGTCCAGCGCGTCGAGCACGGCGGGGGCGCCGGGGATCCGGCGGCCCTTGCGGATGTACGGAACGAGCGAGGCGATGTAGCCGGAGCCGAAGAACAGCGTGGCGAGTATGCCGGCGTATCCGAGCGCGTCCGTGCCGGTCTGTGCCCAGGCCAGCAGTCCGGCCACCGCGAAGACGTCCAGGTGGAGCATCTTCTCGGCGGCGCGGCTCAGCAGCCGCTTCGGTGGGGCGTCGGGGATGCGGACCGCGCCGAGGTCGACGTTGCGGGTGACCACCGGCATGACGCGGCGCAGCCGGATCAGCGTGGTCAGCGTGCCGTGCGATGCCTGCAGACCGTAGAAGAGCAGGAAACACGCGACGGCGGCGTAGTAGACAATCTGCTCGGCCAGTTCCAGCCGAGCGAGCAGCAGGATAAGCAGCAGTTCACGCAGCAGGAATCGGATCGACAGACCGGCACGGACCTTGGCCAGGCGGTTGATGAGGTAGCTGCCGCGCTGATGGAGATACCAGTCGGACACATACGTCGCGACGGTGGCCGCGGCAAACAGCCAGATATTGGGGATCAGCGCTGCGATCATGACGCACGGGTAGCCGAGACCCATGAAGGCTGCGGCGATGAGCTCTGACCGGCTGCCTACGCGCGCCAGCCTGATGGCGGTCGAAATCACGAAGAACCTGCTCCAAGGGGTGCCGGTTTTATCGGGGGGAAATGTGAAGGTGAGGCTTCACGCATTCGGGCCTCTGTGAATCGCACAACGCGATCGCAGAGGCCCGAAAAATGCTTCCAGTTTTGCTCAGGAATTATTACACATCTGCCTGACGGTCCAGCACCGAGGCCAGCGCCTGCTCGAAACCGGAGGCATCCGCGCTGGCGTCACGGGTCGGGTCCTGCTGCCGTACGTCGATGACATGGCCGGTCAGTTCGGAGAGCAGCACGTCCAGCGAGGTGCGGGCCACCGCCTCGGAGGACAGCAGGCTGCCCTCGGGCTCCTTGCCGAACGCCTTGGTCCGCATGGGAGTCGCGGTGCGCTCCGGGTTGACGCAGTTGACCCGGATCCCGTCGCCCGCCCATTCGTCGGCGAGTGCCTGGGTGAGATTGACCATGGCCGCCTTGGTGGAGGAGTACAGGCTGTACTCGGCGCGGCCGCGGGTGTAGCTGCTGGAGGTGTAGAGCAGCAACTGGCCCTTGGTCTCCGCGAGATACTTGTACGACGCGCGGGCGATCTGCACCGGTGCCAGGTAGTTGACGTTCAGCGCTTCCTGGATGGTCGCGTTGTCGGTCTCGGCCAGCTTGCCGATGCGCAGCACGCCCGCGGTGTTGATGACGTAGTCGATGCGGCCGGTCTCGCCGTACGCCTTGGCGAGGGCCTCGTCGACATGCTCCGCGTTCTCGACGTGCGTGCCGGTGGTGGAGCGGCCCAGCGCGTACACCTTCGCGCCGTACGACTCGGCGATCGTGGCGATGTCCGCGCCGATGCCGTACGACCCGCCGAAGACGACCAGGGTCTTGTCGGCGAGCAGTTCGCGGTAGGCGCCCTCGTCGGCCTGGCGGGGGGCGGCGGTGGAGGCCAGCTGGAAGAGCTTGTCGGCGATGAAGACGTCGACGGGCTGGGTGACCTTCATGTTGTACTCGTCGCCCGCGACCACGTAGATCGGCACGTCGGGCAGGTACTTGAGCACCACCGAACAGTCGTCGGTGGCCTGGAAGTTCGGGTCCCCGGCGGCGACGTCGTAGGCCTTGCGGATGGTGGAGAGCTTGAAGGCCTGCGGGGTCTGGCCGCGGCGCAGCCGGGAGCGGTCCGGCACCTCGGTGATGAACTCGCCGTCGCCGCCGTGGGTACGGGTGACGATGATGGTGTCCGCGGACGGGATGGCGACGTCGACGGCCTGGTAGCGGTCGAGTGCGTCCACACAGTCCTTGATCACTCGCTGTGAGAGCAGCGGGCGCACGGCGTCGTGGAAGAGGACGTTGCGGTCCTCGCCCTCGGCCAGGCCCTCGCCGAGGGCGGCGATGGCACGCTCGGTGGTCTCGTTGCGGGTGGAGCCGCCCTCGATGACGCGGGTGACCTTGGTCAGACCGGACTTGGTGACGATCTTCTCGATGTCGGGAACATAGCCCGGCGCCATCAGCACGATCACATCGTCGATGGACTCCGCCTGCTGGAAGATGGTCAGGGTGTGCTCGATGACAGCCTTCCCGGCGATCTTCAGCAGTTGCTTGGGGATCGACAGACCCACGCGCTGGCCGGTCCCACCGGCGAGAACGACTGCTGTAGTCCGGGGCTTGGTTGCTTTGTGCTGCACAGACACAGACGACCTACCTTGCGATGACGAGGGAACGGTGTGATGGTCGCACTCTCCGTGACCGTCTCGCAAGGTGGACGCCAAGCGTCCGCGGCCCCTGCGATACCGCTGGTTCACCCTACGGCCACGAAAGCGTGCTCCACCCCGGCAGCAACGGTGAGTGACCGATACCACAGGAGTGCCGGAGGCTCTAGACGTCCGCCACGGTGAGTGCCAGGTCGTTGCTCACGGTGTAGTACGGCCGGACCCTGACTCGCTGCTGGGGTCTCCCCCGCAGCTTCCTGGCAGCTTTCCGCAGCGCACCCCAAGGCCTCTTCTTGGGCAGCACGGCAGCGGGATAGGCGTAGACGGCCTTCTTGTCGATGACGTCGTCGAGCACCCGGCCGATCTTCACCGGCGCGGCCTCCGGCGCGTACCGCAGGTACAGGTCCCAGTAGTCGTTCCTGGTGAGCTGCCGTGCGACGGGAGTGGCGCAGGAGAAGGTGAAACGGAAGCCGTCCGCGCCCTGCCGGCTGCCGGGGAAGGTCATCTCCTCCCGGATCTTGCCCCGTCGGCGCAGCACCAGGACCGGTTCGCCGGCGAAGGCGGCCTTCCCCACCAGCACCCCGGACACCGTGACGCGGGTGTCGTCCACGGTGATGTCGCCGGCCTCCGCGTGCACCGGCCGGTTCCAGGCGCGCAGGGACAGGAAGCCCTTGCCCTTGACCTTGTAGGCAACCCTGTTGTGGACGCCCCCGTCGCCGTGGGCCGCGACCCGCATCGCGCCGCGCTGGTCGACGGAGCGGGCGGCGATCCTGACCCGTCGGCCGGACTGCGGCACCACGGCGAAGAAGTCCCAGACCCCCTCGGCGAACCGCTCGTCCGCGGGGACCGTGGCGACGCCCCGCGCGTCGAAGAGGTAGGAGCGCTCGTCGGCGCGGTCCTCGGTGCGGGAGCACAGCAGCCGCAACCCCTCGTGCCCGGCGGCGCCCGAGCGGGTGGGCACGAGGCTGACGGTCAACTCGCCCGCCGCCCCCACCACGCAGTCCGCCTCCGGCTGGAACTGCGCGTCACCGGCCCGGCTCGCGGCCTGCTCGCGCAGTTCGGTGAAGAGATCCTCGTACTGCTTGGTGACCTGGCCGGGATCGAAACGGCGGGCGTTCTCCACCGCTGCCGCGCTCATCCGGCGCCGCCGCGGCTCGTCCTCGATGAGCGTCAGGAGGGCCGCGGTGACGGCCCGGGTGTCGCCGACCGGCACCAGCAGCCCGTCGACCCCGTCCTCGATGATCTCGCGCGGCCCGTAGTCGCAGTCGGTGGACACCACCGGCAGACCGCAGCGCATCGCCTCGACCAGCGTCATACCGAAGGACTCGTGCCGGGAGGTGGACACGGCGATGGCGCCCTTGGCCCATTCCGGTTCGATGGGCGACTGGGGGCCCATCAGGTGCACGCTGTTGTGCAGCCCGCCGGCGTCGATACGCTCCCGGAGCTTCGGCCGTTCGCTGCCTCCGCCGTAGATCCGCAGTGTCCACTCGGGGTGCTCGGCCAGGACCCCGGCGAAGGCGTCGATCAATACGTGGTACTGCTTTTCGGCCGCCAGCCGGCCGGCCGCCACCACCGTGGTGCCGCTGCCGTCGGCGGGGGTGACCGGCGGCTCCGGAACGCTGTTGGGGATGGACAGCACCCGGGTCGCGGGCAGCGGCATCTTCTCCCGGTACACCGCGGCGTCGCCCTCGGAAACGGTCACGAAGGCGTCGAGCGCGGCCAGGTGTTCGTACAACTCCGAGCGCAGCGCCTGCTTGTGGTGATTGTGCGTCATGTGCTCCTGACCGATGAGCACCGCGCCGACCGGCGCGAACTGGGCGACGTACGCCACGAGTCCGGGCCGGGTGCCGATGACGACGTCCGCGTCGGATGCGGCGTAGTGCGCACGCACCCGGGTGTCGCAGAGCTTGCTGTACTCCTTGAAACGCGCCTCGGCGGCGGGGAAGTACTGGGCCGGCTGCAGGTGCAGCGGATGCTTGAGCTCGTTGGCCGCCGAGCCCGGGTCGGTGTCCACCAGCGGCACCACGGTGATCCGGGGATCGATGCGGAAGAGCGGGATCTCCCGGTGCCGGAAGACCGAGACGATCTCCACCTCGTGCCGGTCCGCCAGTTCCTCGGCCAGGTTCAGGGTGGTCTTGATGGTGCCCCCGATCCCATAGACCGTGTGAATGAGGAAGGAGATCTTCATCAATGCTCCGCTTTCGGTCATCCAGGCCGACGCATAACCCCCGCTATGACGTCGCGTGCCCGGGTACGGGGCGATTCTTCAGCCACCCTGATAGCAAGAGAGACATTGACGGCGGGAGGTTGTCTGCCGACCGGAAAAAAATCACCCGAAAGCGGTTTGATCGAACAAAGAGCCGGGGTCGGACCGCGTCGTGCGGTCCTTCCCCGGCTCCCTGGGCAGTTCAGCAGGTTGACGGCGGTGTACAGGCCGGGCCTAGAAGGGGTCGAACTCGTCGTACTCCTTCTGCGCGTCATCGCGCTCGGCCTCACGGTCCCGGCGCTTCTGCGCTGCGGGCCGCGGCGCCTCCAGGCGATGGTCCTCGCCCCGGCGGCCCAGCATCTCGGCGCCCGCCATCATGGTCGGCTCCCAGTCGAAGACCACCGCATTGTCCTCGGCTCCGATGGCCACGCCGTCGCCCGCCCGGGCACCGGCCTTCAGCAGCTGGTCCTCGACACCGAGGCGGCTGAGGCGGTCGGCGAGGTAGCCGACGGCCTCGTCGTTGCTGAAGTCGGTCTGGAGCACCCAGCGCTCCGGCTTCTCGCCGCGCACCCGGTAGACGCCTTCCGCCTCCTCGAAGGTGACCGTGAAGCCCGCGTCGTCCACCGCCTTCGGACGGATGACGACCCGGGTCGCCTGCTCCGCCGGCTTGGCGGCGCGCGCCTCGGCGATGATGCCCGCCAGCGCGAAGGACAGTTCCTTGAGCCCCAGGTGGGCCACGGCCGAGACCTCGAAGACGCGGTAGCCGCGCGCCTCCAGGTCCGGCCTGATCATCTCGGCGAGGTCCTTGCCGTCCGGGATGTCGACCTTGTTCAACGCGACGATGCGCGGCCGGTTCTCCAGGCCGCCGTACAGCTTGAGCTCTTCCTCGATCATGTCGAGGTCGGAGACCGGGTCACGGTCGGACTCGAGCGTCGCCGTGTCGAGCACGTGCACCAGCACCGAGCAGCGCTCGACGTGGCGCAGGAACTCCAGGCCGAGACCCTTGCCCTGGCTGGCCCCGGGGATCAGGCCGGGGACGTCGGCGATGGTGTAGACGGTCGAACCGGCCGTCACCACACCGAGGTTGGGGACCAGCGTGGTGAACGGGTAGTCCGCGATCTTCGGCTTGGCCGCGCTGAGCACCGAGATCAGTGAGGACTTGCCGGCGCTCGGGTATCCGACGAGCGCCACGTCGGCGACCGTCTTGAGCTCCAGGACGATGTCCCGGGCCTCGCCGGGCTCGCCGAGCAGCGCGAACCCGGGTGCCTTGCGCCGGGCGGAGGCCAGCGCGTGGTTGCCGAGACCGCCGCGGCCGCCCTGGCCGGCGACGAAGGTGGTGCCCTGGCCGACCAGGTCGGCCAGGATGTTGCCGTCCTTGTCGAGCACCACGGTGCCGTCCGGCACCGGCAGCACCAGGTCGTTCCCGTCCTTGCCGGAGCGGTTGTCACCGGCGCCGGGCTGGCCGTTGGTCGCCTTGCGGTGCGGGCTGTGGTGGTAGTCCAGCAGCGTGGTCACGGCCTGCTCGACCACCAGGATGACGTCGCCGCCACGGCCGCCGTTGCCGCCGTCCGGGCCGCCCAGCGGCTTGAACTTCTCACGGTGTACGGAGGCGCAGCCGTGGCCCCCGTTACCCGCGGCGGCATGCAGCTCGACGCGGTCCACGAAGGTGGTCATGGGTGTGCCTCCAGAAACTTACGGGATTGTTCTACGTCTAACACGACAAAGGCGGACCGGCTTCCCGTAAGCAACGGGAAACCTGGTCCGCCCTCGACAGATCGCTCTACGGCAGCCCAGTGATCAGGCGACCGGAACGATGTTCACGACCTTGCGGCCACGGTGCGTGCCGAACTCGACCGCACCGGGGTTCAGCGCGAACAGCGTGTCGTCGCCGCCACGGCCGACGCCCGTGCCCGGGTGGAAGTGGGTGCCGCGCTGGCGGACCAGGATCTCACCGGCGTTGACGACCTGACCGCCGAAGCGCTTCACGCCGAGCCGCTGAGCATTGGAATCGCGCCCGTTCCGAGTGGACGATGCGCCCTTCTTGTGTGCCATGTCTCCTCAGTCCCTTACTTCGCAGCCGCGGGGATACCGGTGACCTTGATCGCCGTGTACTGCTGGCGGTGACCCTGGCGACGGCGGTAGCCGGTCTTGTTCTTGTAGCGAAGGATGTCGATCTTCGCGCCCTTGTGGTGGTCCACGACCTCGGCCTGGACCTTGATGCCGGCCAGCACCCACGGGTCGCTGGTCACAGCGTCGCCGTCGACCACGAGCAGGGTCGAGAGCTCGACCGTGTCGCCAACCTTGGCGGTGGGAATCTTGTCAACCTCAACGATGTCGTCGACAGCAACCTTGTGCTGGCGACCACCGCTGCGCACGATGGCGTACACGCGGATCTCTCTTTCGCTCGGAGTCGGTCCTCTGATGCCAGCCGCTCACACGGGCCCGAAGCCCCGCGACGATCCGGATTGGACGAGCGGCCTCTCCCGACAGAGCCGGGAGGGAGTTGCTCAGAGGTTTGGCGCACAGGAAACACGCCGAGGGGTAAGGCTACGGGGCGGGATCCGGGGGGTCAAACCGGGCCCGGCCTGCCGGCGGCGGGAACGAGTCGCGCTGCGACAGGGCGGACAGATGAATCGCTTCCCGAATGATGGGCACCGTCTTCCCTGCCGTGGACGGGGCATCCGGGCACATCTCACGCCCGGGCGCACAGGGTGAAACCCGATGCAGCCAGTACTTGCATGGTGCACGAGTGAGACCTGTCCGCCTGAGCCATGTGCGGCTAGAGTCCCCGGATGACTTCCCTCAAGACCCCCGCCCATCGGGAAGAAGTCGCCCCCGTGTCCGCTTCGGTACCCCCAAAGCCGAAGTCTTCAGCGCGCGATCCGTACTTCGACAACGCGAAGTATCTCGCGATCATCCTGGTGGCGGCCGGCCACTCATGGGAGCCCTTGCCCGACAGCGGCCGGATCGTCGCCGCGGCCTACGCTTTCGTTTACACCTTCCATATGCCGGTTTTCATCTTGATTTCGGGCTATCTCTCCCGCAGTTTCGATCTACGGCCCGACCGGGCCTGGCGGTTGGTCGCCACTCTGGTCGTGCCCTATGCGATCTTCGAGGTGGCGTACACGCTCTTCGAGCGGGTATTCGGGGATTCGAGCTTCCCGCTGTCACCGACCGATCCGTACTGGTTGTTGTGGTTCCTGCCCGCGCTCTTCATCTGGCGGTTGACGACGCCGATCTGGCAGGCGCTGCGGTGGCCCGTGCCGGTGTCGCTGGGGATCGCCGTGGTGGGCGCGATGGGGCACGGCATCGGCGGCGACCTGCAGTTGGAGCGGGTGCTGCAGTTCCTGCCGTTCTACGTGCTGGGCATGCGGCTGCGCCCCCACCACTTCGAGTTGTTGCGGAACACACGCGTGCGGTTGGCGGCCATTCCAGTGTGCGCGGTCGCGTTGTTGGCGGCGTACTGGACCGAGCCGCGCATGAACCACGCGTGGTTCTTCCGGAGCTCCAACGCCCAGGATTTGGGAGCGCCCTTCTGGGTGGGCGGAATCATGACGCTCGCCCTCTTTGGCTGCGCCCTGGTGCTCGGTGGTTGCTTCTTCGCCTGGGTGCCCGGCCGTCGGCTGTGGATCACCGCGCTCGGCGCAGGCACCCTCTACGGCTATTTGTTGCACGGCTTCGTCATCCGGGGGGCGAACTATCTCGGCTGGTACGACGACCTGACGGTGCTCGGCACTCCCCTGGGCAGGGTTACGGTGACGCTGGCCGCCATCGCAGTCGTCACGCTTCTGTGCACCCCACCCGTCCGGCGGGTGTTCCGTTTCGTGGTGGAGCCTCCGCTGGGCTGGGCAGCACGCCGGAACGGTACGGAGGGTACATCCCGCGCTTGAGGGCTCACTGGAGGCTGGGGGACGCCCTCACAAGAGTGAGTCGCGCCGTGCTAGCTTGACGCTCTCGTCACGTTCCGTGTACATCGAGGCTTCCAGATGCCGCGCTCGACCCTGCTCCACCACACGTGGCGATTGCCGCTGCTGATCTCCGTCGTCTACGTGTTGCTGCAGCTCACTGCCGGCTCGTCCTGGACTCTCTTCCCTGACTCGTACCGCTACGCCCGTGCGGCCGAACAGCGGCTCGGTGAGTCTCGGGAGGAGGCACACCGCACCGCGCTCGAGGCGTTCTGCACAAGCCGGGCCTCGGCGGATGCGGAGAACAAGCGGCTGGATCCACTGGCGCACGGAGCGAAGGCTGACCCCACGACGTGCCTCGAGCGCTGGAACAACGCCCCGGACATCACCACGGGTGACCCCCGCTACCAATCGATCTTCTCATCCCGACCCGGCTATCCGTTGGTCGTCGCTCCCTTCATCGGAGCCTTCGGCGTGCTGCACGGCATGCGTGGGTTCGGCCTGGTGATGTCCCTCGCCGGCGCTCTCCTGGTGTTCGAACTGCTGCGCCACGTCGGGCTCTCCCCGCCTCGGGCCGCGATCGGCCACATCGCCTTTCTCGTGTCGCCGCTGGGCTGGTGGAGTCTTCAGGCGCTCAGCGAGGGGGTGGTCACCGTCTGCGTCCTGGGTACGTTGTGGGGCGGCCTGGTGATCATGCGAGGCAAGTACCTGCCGGGCGCGGTGCTGTTCGCCGGCTCACTCGCGGTGTGTGCCGTCACTCGCTATTCGACTGCGCTGCTCCTGGCGGCTCTCATCGCAGCAACGACGTTCGTGTCCTGGTGCGTGCGGCGCTCCCGGCGAGTTCTCCTGCTGACCGGAGCAGCCGCAGGCTCAGCCGCCGCGATCGCACTCGTGATGAAAATCCTGGCGCTGCCGAATTCCGAAGTCACTCTCCAGGACACCTTCACCAGGCACTTCCGCTTCCCTGAGGTCCCGAACCCCTGGAACCGGCTTGTTGCACTCGACCTGCGCTACTGGCAGCACTGGATCGCGGCACAGGCAGCGATGCCCCTCTTCCTGGCGCTCACCGCGCTCGCCCTCTGGGCTTTGCTGCGCTACGGCCGTGGACTCGGCCCGCTCGTCTGGGCGGCCGCGCTGACCGGTGTCTCGCAGGTCGTCGCACATCCGCTGGCCCAGGAAGCCGACCGGCTGGGCGTGCTGATGTGGATCCCCGTCGTGTTCGGTGTCCCGTTGGCCACGCAGGCCCTCAGGGATTTTCGCCTGCTCCCGAATGACCGTACGGTCCGGGATGCGGATTCAGTAGTGGAGCCTGGCTGTGTCAGTACCGCAGATCCTCGATGAGTTGTTGGCCTCGGTTGCCCGAACGGCCGTGCAGTTGGTCCTTGCACGGCCGAGCCGCATCCCGATATGCGCTGTCCCCATGGGACCGGACGGCCGTGCAGGGTGATTACGACAGCCTGCTGCTCCGCCCGGGCGACCCCGTAAGCTCGCTGGTCGAAGCCACCCTCTGAAAGGCAGTCGTTCAGTGAACTACAGGGTTCAGCCCTCCGCGCAGGTGGATGACACCGCCGAGATCGGTGAGGGCAGCAGCGTCTGGGAGCTCGCTCAGATCCGCGAGCAGGCTCGACTCGGCTCGGGCTGCGTGGTCGGCCGTGGAGCGTACGTCGGTACAGGCGTGCGGATCGGTGACAACGTCAAGATCCAGAACTATGCCTTGGTGTACGAACCGGCCGAGCTCGCCGACGGTGTCTTCATCGGTCCCGCAGTGGTACTCACCAATGACCACAACCCGCGCTCCGTCGACCCCGACGGAAAGCAGAAGCGCGGAGGGGACTGGGAGGCGGTCGGCGTCAAGATCGCCGAAGGCGCATCGGTGGGCGCCCGCGCCGTGTGTGTCGCCCCGGTCACACTCGGCCGCTGGGCCATGGTCGCGGCCGGTGCGGTGGTCACGAAGGACGTTCCGGACTTCGCTCTGGTCGTCGGTGTCCCGGCCCGCAGGGTCGGTTGGGTCGGCCGCGCCGGGGTCAAGCTCGTGGAGCGTGCAGGGGAGGCCGGTGTGTGGGAGTGCCCGCAGACCGGCGAGCGGTACCGCGAGAACGGTCCGGACGCTCTGATCGAGGCCGGTCCGGTCGGATAAGCGACGAGGTGGGCCCCCGGGGGCCCACCTCAGCTCGGTCAGCCGCCTATGACGACGCGACGGACGCCTTCCCAGCGAGCGGGATCGGTCGTGCGGCGACCGTCGACCAGCACCCGGACATCCGGAAGGTCGGTCGACGCCAGCTCACGGTACTCGGCGTGGTCGGCCTGCAGGATCGCCGCGGTGACGCGCTCACCGGCGTGCGGGGTGAGACCGTGCGCGACCAGTTCCTCGGCCGTGTACATCGGGTCCGACACGTAGGGGGTGGCGCCCCGCGCCTTCAGCGCTTCTACGGTCGGGAAGACGCCGGAGAAGGCCGTCTCCTTGACGCCTCCCCGGTAGGCCGCGCCCAGCACCAGGACGTCGACGCCGGTCAGATCGCCGTATGCGGCGGCCAGCAGGTCCACCGCGTACTCCGGCATCGCGGCGTTCGCCTCACGCGCCGAGCGCACGACCGTCGCCGACGGGTCGTTCCACAGATACATCCGTGGGTAGATCGGGATGCAGTGGCCGCCGACGGCGATACCCGGCTGATGAATGTGGCTGTAGGGCTGCGAGTTGCAAGCCTCGATGACCTTCAGGACATCGATGTTCTGCTGGTCGGCAAAGCGTGCGAACTGGTTCGCCAGGCCGATGTTGACGTCGCGATAGGTCGTCTCCGCCAGCTTGGCGAGCTCGGACGCCTCCGCGGTGCCCAGGTCCCAGACCCCGTTGGGGCGAGCCAGGTCGGCGCGCTCGTCGAAGTCCAGGACGGATTCGTAGAACTCGATGCCGTGTTTCGCGGAAGCGTCGTCGATGCCGCCGACCAGCTTCGGGTAGCGGCGCAGGTCCGAGAAGACGCGTCCGGTGAGCACCCGCTCCGGTGAGAACACCAGGTGGAAGTCCTGGCCTGCGATCAGCCCTGAGCCTTCCTCCAGCATCGGCGCCCAGCGGGTGCGGGTCGTGCCGACCGGCAGAGTCGTCTCATAGCTGACCAGCGTGCCCGGCTTGAGGCCGGCGGCGATCGCTCGGGTCGCGGAGTCCATCCAGCCGAAGTCCGGGACACCTTCGGCGTCCACGAAGAGCGGTACGACAACGACAACGGCTTCGGAGCCGGCGACGGCAGCAGCGGTGTCGGTCGTCGCCGTCAGCAGCCCGGCGCTGACCGTCTCCTTGAGCTTGATGTCCAGGTCGTGCTCCCCGGGGAAGGGCTCGGTGCCGGCGTTGACCAGCTCCACGACCTTCTCGTTGACGTCGGCGCCGATCACCCGGTGGCCCTTGGCCGCGAACTGCACCGCGAGCGGCAACCCGATCTTGCCGAGGGCGACTACACAGATGTTCATGGGGTTACTTCCTCTTCGCGGGCTGGGCACCGGTCAGCCGGGACCGCAGTCGCGTTCCCAGGGAGACCTTGGGCGGAAAGAGCGGTTCGGTGTTGACCACCATGCGGCCCTTCGAGTTCACGTGTGCGGCGACCTTGTAGGGGCTCTCGGTTCCCCAGCGGCGCGCCAACGGCATGGGGAGATCCTTGCCACGCACCGGTATTTCGTACGTCGCGCCGGCGATGTCCACATAGGCACGGACTCCGGATTTGGCGGTCGTACGTTCGATGGGGATCCTGGCTCGCAGGATCGTCCCGCGCCCGTCAGGCGCGGTTTCGCGTTGGAACTCACCCGGCGCAGGGGGTGCTTGGTACGTCGTCGGCAGTTTTCGTGCGCGGGCCTTGTCCGCGCTGTCCGGCATGGCACCGTGAGCGAGGCGGACGACAGCCGAAGCGGTATCGCCGACGACCCCGATCCGTATCGCCAGGTCAAGCCAGAGTTTCTCGCCGTCCTGCTGCCAGTCCGAGGAGACCAGCTCGGTACCGGCCGCAAGGCGGCCCGCCACTACTTCGCCAAGGACCTCGAAGCAACGGTCGGGCAGTCCTGACTCGCCGTCCCGAAAACCCGGATAGCGCGCGAAGGCACGGCCTTCCTCAAGGTAGAAGGGCGGGGCGCCGTACTCGGCCTCCTCCTTGATCGCGCGGCAGAGCTCATCAAGAGCCCCCCGCTGCGCGAGCCGCAGCCTCGTCCGGCGCTTCACACCCATGGAGTCGCTGAGAGCGTCCGTGAAGTAAGCATCCGCCAGTGTGCCTATTCCCGCGCACACCTCGTCCTGTGTCCGCTTGTCCAGGCGGAGGAAGTCGTCCTGGATGAGCTTGGAGAGCTCCCAGGTGAAGTGGCGCTTGAACAGGGCATCCCGATCCGGGCCCGGCCCGATCAGATCGGCGGCGCGCTTCATGATCTCGGAAGCGCAGCGGAGCCGAGCAAGATGATTCGCACGATAGGTGATGTTGCTGGCGTCGCCGCGCTTCACCGCGTAATAGCAGGTGTAGTCAGCGATCACGGATATCTTGCGGGCGCGCACGCACGCCTCGATGGTGAACGGCTGATCGCTGCCGACCGGGAGATCCTTGGGGAAGCGAAGATCGTACTTCTCCACCAGCTCGCGGCGGAAAAGCTTGGTATTGGCCAGCGCGAAGGGCAGTTCAGGACCGTAGAGGCTGATGTCCGGGTCGTTGGCCTTGTAGAGCGACTGGCGTACGTAACGGCCGTTGGTCCCGATCATCTTCCCGACCACGACGTCGGACCCGTGCTCGTCCGCGCAGGCCACCATCCGCTCCAGCGCTTCCTCGCCCAGGTAGTCGTCGGAGCCGATGAAGTACACATACCGGCCCGTTGCCACATCGAGCGCCCTGTTGCTCGGCGCGGCGGGGCCTCCGGAATTCGGCTGCCTGATCACCTTGACGGTGTCCGGGTAGTCCGCGGCGAAGCGGTCGAGTTCGGGCCCGCTTCCGTCCGTCGAACCGTCATCAACCGCCACGACCTCGAGCCGGCCCCGGCCGATCGTCTGCCCCACGAGCGAGTTCAAGCACTCGGTGAGATAGGGCATCGTGTTGTAGACGGCAACAACGACGGTGACATCGGGAACATCGGACCTGCTGCTCATGCCATCACCTCGGCAGAGTCCTCAACGGTCTCGCTCGTGCCTCCGGGAACCAGCGCCCGGTAAACGCGGTCCAGCGCCTCCGCCTGTGCTTTCCATGTCCACTGCTCCAGCAACCCGGGAACGTCGTAGGCCGCGCGATAAGCCTTCGGTTCCTTCAGTACTGCCTTCACCGCGCGGACGTAGTCCTCGACGTCATCGGCTTTGAAGACCTCGCCCTGCCCTGTCTTCGCAACCATGTCACCCATCGTTTTGACATCGCTCACCACAAAGGGCAGTCGCGCATGCGAGTACTCGAAGAACTTCGTGATAAGGGCGATTTCATGGTTCGGCCAATGGTGAATCGGGATAACCCCGACATTCGCTGCCGCCAGGAAGGGGACAACCTGGTAGTGCGGAACGTAGGGAAGGATGTGCACCCGATCGGCCACACCCAGTTCCTCGGCGCGTTCCGCAAGGCCGTTCATGTATGCCGATGTCGGCCGCAGCACGACGAACGCTACGTGCACGCCCGGGAGCCGGGGAAGCGACTCGACCATGATGTCGAGCCCGCGCTGGGTGGCCGCGGCACCGCTGTACACGGAAAGCGGGACGTCGGCGCCGATGCCGCACAGTTCCCGCAGATCAGGTACCGGCTCGTCGGCATGCTCGCGCGAAACCTCCCCGTCAGGGGCATTGAGAATCACGTCCGGCGTCTTTTTGAGCCCGTGCCGCTCCACCAGCATGTCTGCCAGCGTCGCGGAAACGGTCGTCACAGCATCGGCGTACTTCGAGTACTCCAACTCGTGGAGGCACTGCGCGACGTGCCATCGCGGGTGCGAATTCCACGGCTTGATGCCCGGCAGGTACTCGTGCGCGTCCCAGACGAGCTTGACGTCACGCTTCCCCGCCCTCGCCCGCAGCGTCGCCCGGGCTCCGACGCCGAGCATGCGGAAGTCATTGGCGTGGATGAGATCGGGCTTGAGCTCGTCGATCACCTTGCCGTACGCCAACTCGAGATCGAGCAGATACGGGTCGAGCTTCCGCCAGGCCCTCCCGCCCATCAAGCGCTGCCACATAGCCGTGGTGAAGCGGTCGAGCGGGGAATCCATCCGCCGACGGCGCTGCTCCAGAGCGCTCGTCTTCCGGAACCGCAGCTCGACCCATCGGCTGAGCACCTTGGCACTGAGCCGTGGCACCACCAGCTTCGCTTTCGTGGTTGCCGAGCCTGTGGCTGTCGCCTCGATGAGCCTGATATTCAGGTCTGCGCGCCAGGCCTTCATCTTCTGCCTTCGATAGGCAGCGAGGGGGCCCGGCCGGTAGGCCAGCGGGGAGCGCAACACTGCCCTGCGATACTCATGCCGACGCCGGTGCATCGGTTGGGGCACGGGCAGCAGCCGGACTTCCGCTCCACCGATCTGCCAGTTCTGCTCACGCTTGTTGGGCGACTTTCCCAGCAACACCACGTCCCAGCCGGCCTCGGCTGCAGAGCGTGCTTCCTTCTGTACCCGGGAATCACCGTTCACGCCGTTGTCGACCAGCATGACGATCCGGCCACGACTGCCGCTCCGCAGCGCCGTGATGTTGTCAGGCCCCATGAGCCGCGAGTTCCTCCGTTTTGATGGTGACGGTCTGCCCGCTCGCGGCGGACTCGAGCACTGCGGCGGCCACCTCCACCGCACGAAGCCCGTCCCGCAGTGTGCAGATGTCCTGGGAGGTGCCCAGCACGGCGTCCCGGAACAGCTCGTGTTCGACCAGCAGCGGCTCGCGCTTGGGTATGGCGTACCGGACCATGTCGCCCTCCGACACGCCGCGGAACGCCCGCAGCGCCTCCCACTCGGTGGCCACCGCCGCGTTCGAGTGGAAGGTCAGGTCTGCGGTGAGGGTGTCGGCGATGAAGCTGCCGCGCTCACCGGTGACCGAGGTGAAGCGCTCCTTCAACGGGCTGAGCCAGTTGACCAGGTGGTTGACCATGGTGCCGTCGGTGAGCCGGCCGGCCACCGAGACCATGTCCTCGTGTGCGCGGCCGCTCTTGTGGACGGTGTGGGCGGCGATCGATTCGTAATGCCGGCCGGTCACCCAGCCCGTCAGGTCGATGTCGTGGGTGGCGAGGTCCTTGACCACTCCCACGTCGGCTATTCGGTGCGGGAAGGGACCCTGCCGACGGGTGACCACCTGGAAAACCTCACCGAGCTCGCCGGCCTCGAGCCGCGTACGCAGCGAGCGCAGCGCCGGGTTGCAGCGTTCGATGTGGCCCACACCGGCCACCAGGCCCCGCGATTCGAAGGCCTCGACCAGACGGCGGGCCCCCTCGACGGTGTCGGCGAGCGGCTTCTCGATCAGTGCGCAGATCCCTGCGTCGGCGAGTTGCAGGCCGACTTCTTCGTGCAGTGCGGTGGGGCAGGCGACAACGGCGTAGTCGATGCCGAGCGCGATGAGTTCCTCGACGGTGGAGAGCACCGGGGCGCCCTGCGCCCAGCCGTTCGTGTCGCCCATCGGGTCGACGACGCCGACGAGGCGGACGTTGTCGAGGGCGGCCAGCACACGCGCGTGATTGCGGCCCATCGAGCCCAGCCCGATCAGTCCGGCTCTGAGTCCTGCGGTCACTGCTTCTCCCCCAGCTCGTTCACGGCGACGACGATGCGTTCCAGGTCCTCCGCGGTGAGCGAAGGGTGCACCGGCAGCGAGACGACCTCGGCGGCCGCCCGCTCGGTCTCCGGCAGCTCCCAGTGACGGCCTGCCTTCTGGTCCGGCTCCCAGTAGGGCTTCAGCCGGTGGATGGGGGTCGGGTAGTACACGGCGTTGCCGATACCCGCCTCGGCCAGCTGCCGCATCGCGGCATCACGGTCGCCCTCGATACGGACGGTGTACTGGTGGTAGGCGTGACGCGCGCCTGCTGCCACCGGCGGGCCGGTGACGTTCGACGCCGTGATGTGCTGGTCGAAGTAGGCGGCGTTGACGCGGCGCTGCTCGGTCCAGTCGAGCACCTTGCCGAGCTGTACGCGGCCGACGGCCGCTGATACGTCCGTCATCCGCATGTTGGCGCCGACGATCTCGTTGGCGTACCGCTGCTCCATGCCCTGGTTCCGCAGCAGACGCAAGGTGCGTGCGATCTCCGCGTCGGCGGTGGTGACCATGCCGCCCTCCAGGGCGTGCATGTTCTTGGTCGGGTAGAAGCTGAAGGTGCCACCGGAGCCGAACGCGCCCACCGGCGTGCCGTGCAGAGCCGCGGTGTGGGCCTGGCAGGCGTCCTCGACGACAGCGAGGCCGTGCTGCTCGGCGATCGGCATCAACCGGTCCATCGCGGCCGGGTGTCCGTACAGGTGCACCGGCATGATCGCCGCGGTACGCGGTGTGATCGCGGCTTCCACGGCTGCCGGGTCCAGACAGAAGCTGTCCGCCTCGATGTCTGCGAAGACGACGTCGGCCCCGGTCAGGCGGACCGCGTTGGCGGACGCCGCGAAGGAGAACGACGGGACGATGACCTCGTCGCCGGGGCCGATGCCCAGGGCAAGCAGCAGCAGGTGCAGCGCCGACGTGCCGGAGTTGACGGCGACACAGTGCCGTCCTGCCACCAACTCCGAGAACCCCTCCTCGAAGGCGGCGACCTCCGGACCCTGCACAACCCGGCCACTGCGCAGAACGCGCACGACGGCGTCGATCTCTTCCTCGCCGATGACCGGCCGGGCCGCAGGGATCGGCTCCCTGTTGACACTCGACATGGACGTCCTCCTTGAACACCGCAAGAGCTCTGAGCGGCACAGGTTCTGAGGTGTGCGGACGTCTTACGAAGCCCTGCTGACCCCCCGACACAAGGCCGACGTTATTACTGCCTTCATCGGGCAAATCACCCAGTTCTCCCCAAAGGATGACTTACGCAATGATGTGTATCGGCTTGTCGCACGAGCGACCGACCAGTGATCGAAGTCGGCGCAAAATGTGGGCAACAGGCAACGATGGGCGTCACATTATCAGGGTTTTCATAGCATATTTCGAGCGCATTAAAAGAAGAATCTGCTACTGCGCAGAGGGGATGTCCGGCCGGGAACACCCCGTGACGGCATGAATGCACCGTGGGCCCCGTCGAATCGACGGGGCCCACGGTGAACTACTGCGGCTCGGGTCAGTCCTGCGGGATGTCCGTGGACGTTCCCGCAGGTGACGCCTGCTCGGCGGCCACGGTCTTCTTCGAGGCCTTCTTGGCCGTCGCCTTCTTGGCCGTGGTCTTCTTCGCCGCTGTGGTCTTGGCGGCTGCCTTCTTGGCGGTCGCCTTCTTCGCCGGTGCCTTCTTGGCGGCCTTGCGGGGGGCCGTCTTCTTGGCCGGGGCCGCGGGCTCGGACTCGGCCTCCGCCGGAGCGGGGGTCTCGTCCGGAGCGGTCTCGTCCGGAGCGGCCTCGACCACGACGACCGCCGCTTCGGTCGACCCGGCCGGAGATCCGGCGGGCGCGGTGGCCTTGCGGGTGGCGCGGCGGCGGGCCCGCGGGGGTGCGGGCTCGGCGGCGGCCGTGGGGGCTTCCGCCCGGGGCTCGGCGGCCGGCTCTTCGGCCACCGGGGCCGGGGCCTCGGCGACCACGATCTCGGCGGCTTCGTCAGACACCTTCGGGGCACCGGCCGGGGCCGTCGCCTTGCGGGTGGCACGGCGGCGGGTACGGGCCGGGGCGGCCTCCTGCGCGGGCTCTGCCGGAACGGGTTCCGGCGCGGGCTCGGGCTGCTCGGTCACCGGCTCGGCCGCGGCCGGTGCCGGGGCCTCGGCGGTCGGCTCGGGCTGCGCCTCCCGGGGGGCACCGGCCGGGGCCGACACCTTGCGGGTGGCGCGGCGGCGGCCACGGGTGCGGGTCGCGGCCGCTTCCGCCTCGGCGGCGCTGCCGTACAGCTCCTCGTCCGGCACGAAGGAGTCCACGGCGTCCGGCACCGTCGCGGCGGCCGGCGCGGCCTCCGGCTCGTGGCCGTGCGCCTCGTCGTGCTCGGCGAATTCGTCCACGTGGTCGTGCTCGGTCGTGTGGTCGTGCTCGTCGGTCGCCGGGCCGCCGCGGCCGCGCTTCTTGGCGCGCTTGCCGCCGCCACCGCCGCCGGCCGAGGTCGGCTGCTCCATGTGCACGATCACGCCGCGTCCGTTGCAGTGGACGCAGGTCTCGGAGAAGGATTCGAGGAGGCCCTGGCCGACCCGCTTACGGGTCATCTGGACCAGGCCAAGCGAGGTGACTTCGGCGACCTGGTGCTTCGTACGGTCCCGGCCCAGGCATTCGAGCAGCCGCCGCAGCACCAGGTCCCGGTTGGACTCCAGCACCATGTCGATGAAGTCGACGACGACGATGCCGCCCAGGTCGCGCAGCCGCAGCTGGCGGACGATCTCCTCGGCCGCCTCCAGGTTGTTCTTGGTGACGGTCTCTTCCAGGTTGCCGCCCTGGCCGGTGAACTTCCCGGTGTTGACGTCGACGACGACCATCGCCTCGGTCTTGTCGATCACCAGCGAGCCGCCGCTCGGCAGATAGACCTTCCGGTCCAGCGCCTTCATCAGCTGCTCGTCGATGCGGTACGTCGCGAAGACGTCGACCTCGGAGGTCCAGCGGGAGAGCCGGTCGGTCAGGTCGGGGGCGACGTGGGCGACGTAGCCGTGGATGGTGTCCCAGGCGTCGTCACCGCTGACGATGACCTTCGAGAAGTCCTCGTTGAAGATGTCGCGGACGACCCGGACGGTCATGTCCGGCTCGCCGTAGAGCAGCGTCGGCGCGTTGGTGCTGCCGCTGCCCTTCGCCTTCTTCTGGATGTCCTCCCACTGCGCCTGCAGACGCTCGACGTCGCGGCGCAGCTCGTCTTCGCTGGCGCCCTCCGCCGCGGTGCGGACGATGACGCCCGCGTCCTCGGGGACGATCTTCTTGAGGATGGTCTTCAGCCGGGAGCGCTCGGTGTCGGGCAGCTTGCGGCTGATGCCCGTCATCGACCCCTCGGGCACGTAGACCAGGTAGCGGCCGGGCAGCGACACCTGGCTGGTCAGCCGGGCGCCCTTGTGGCCGATGGGGTCCTTGGTGACCTGGACGAGCACCGACTGGCCGGACTTGAGCGCGGTCTCGATGCGGCGCGGCCCGTGGGCCATGCCGAGTGCCTCGAAGTTCACCTCACCGGCGTACAGGACGGCGTTGCGGCCCTTGCCGATGTCGACGAACGCGGCCTCCATCGACGGCAGGACGTTCTGGACCTTGCCCAGGTAGACGTTGCCGACGTAGCTGGTGGCCTGTTCCTTGTTGACGTAGTGCTCCACGAGCACGTTGTCCTCGAGGACACCGATCTGGGTGCGCTCGCCGTACTGGCGGACGACCATGACCCGCTCGACGGCCTCCCGGCGCGCCAGGAACTCCGCCTCGGTGATGATCGGCACCCGGCGGCGGCCCTGCTCACGGCCTTCGCGGCGGCGCTGCTTCTTCGCCTCCATACGGGTCGAGCCCTTGATGGACTGCACCTCGTCGAAGCCGGTACCGGGCTCGCGCTCTTCCTTCTTGCGCGGCTCGCGGACCTTGACGACCGTACGCTCCGGGTCGTCGGCGACCGCATCGGCGTCGGTGCCCGCGTCACCGCTGCGACGGCGCCTGCGACGGCGGCGACGGCTGCTGCTGGAGCCGGCCGGACCGTTGTCGTCCTCTTCCTCCTCGCTCTCCGCGGCGGCGGGAGCGGCTGCTGCCCCGGAGGGCGCTTCGGCTTCCTCGGTGTCCTCGGCCTCGTCGTCGGCGCCGTCGTCCGCGTCGTTGGCCTCGCCGCGGCGACGGCGACGGCCGCCCCGGCGGCGACGGCGCGACGGGCGGTCGCCGTACTCGTCGGACTCCTCGGCCTGCGCGTCCTCAGCCTGTGCGTCCTCGGGCTCTTCCTCGACGGGCTCTTCGGCAGCGGGTACGGCGGCCGGCTCGGGCACCCTTTCGGACCGGTCGGCCTTCTCGGCCTCGGCGGGCTCGCCCCGGCGACGGCGACGACGGCCGCGGGTGCCCTGCGGAGCGGACTCGGCGGTCCGGTCCGCGGTGGCGGTCTGCTCCGTGGTCTCGTCCTCGTCCACGGCTTCGGCCTGCTCGGTGGGCCGGGCGGCGGCAGCGGCCGCAGCGGTTTCCGGCGTCTGGAACATCGGCTCGGCGAAGACCGGTGCCTGGAACACGGCCACGGCCGGGCGGGCCGACCGGCGGCGTGAACGCCCGGTCTCGGCGGGCTCGACGGGCTCCGGCGCCTTCTCCTTGCCGCTCTTCTTCTCGGGCTTCTTCTCGGGCTGCTTCGCCGTCTGCTTCTCGCCCACGGCGGTGAACTGCGGGGATTCGGCCCTGCGGCGCTTACGTCCGCGCGGCGCGGCCTCGGCCCGCTCCTCGGTCTCCTCGGCGAGCGTCTCGGCGACGGCCTCCGGCAGGCTCTCGGCGGCGGCAGCCGACTGAGTGGCCTCTGGCTGAGCGGTCTCGGGCGGTACGGACTCGGAGCGGGGCGTGGCGGCGGGCGAGGTGGCACGACGGCGACCACGTCCGCGCGGCGCCTCGGCA
This sequence comes from Streptomyces sp. NPDC051322, assembly GCF_040689485.1. Lineage (NCBI taxonomy): Bacteria > Bacillati > Actinomycetota > Actinomycetes > Kitasatosporales > Streptomycetaceae > Streptomyces > Streptomyces sp. NPDC051322. The sequence continues at coordinate 838,577 of NZ_JBFBAK010000001.1, forward strand.
GCGGGCGCCTCCGCGCTCTGCACCTCGGTGACCTGCGTCTCGGCAGCGGGTGCCGCTGCGGCGGGTGCCTCGACCGCGGGTGCCTCTGCGGCCGGTGCGGTCGCCCTACGGGTCGCACGGCGGCGGGCCCGCGGCGGGGCGGCGTCCTGCGCCTCTGCAGCCTGACCGGCCGGAGCAGCGTCCGGCTCGACGGCAGCGGGCTGTACGTTCTCGGCCCGGTCCGTCACCGGCGCCTCGGCGCTCTTCGGCGCACCCGCGGGCGCGGTCGCCTTCCGGGTGGCACGGCGACGGGCCCGCGGCGGGGCGGCGTCCTGCGCCTCGGGACGCTCGTCGGCGGCGGGTGCATCGGCCACAACGGTCTCCGGCTCGGCAGCGGCCACGGGGGCCTCGGTGGTCTGCGGCTCCGCGACGGGCGCGGTGGTGCCACGGGTGGCACGACGGCGAGCCCGGGCGGGCGCCGGGGTCTCGGCCTGCGGTGCGGTGGCCTCGCCCACTCCGGTCTCGGTCACGGCCTCGGCCTGCGGGGCGCCGGCCGGTGCGGTCGCCTTGCGGGTGGCGCGGCGGCGGGCGGGCGGCGCCGTCTCGGCGGCGACCTCGGTGGGCGGCGCGGCACCCTCGGTGGGCGGTATGGCCGGTGCCACCGTCTCCGCCACGGTGGTCGCGACGGTCTCGGGCGCCTTGCCGGCGCTCTCCGCGCCGGTCGGCGGCCCGGCGGGGCGCGACGCCGCTCGGCGCCTGCGGCGCACGGGAAGCGTGTCGCCGGGACCGGTGTTCTCGCCGGTGTTCTCGTTGGTTCCGTTGGTTCCGTTGGTAACGGATTCGTTCGACTGGGGCATGCGGGCGGTTCTCCCGTCACGCTCCCGGGCGCCGCGTCTGTTTCCGGTCCGGCACGGTCCGCGGCTGAAGCGCGGTTCCGCTCGTCCGGGGCGCGGGCGCCGCACGGGAGCTGATGTCTGGCTCGCCGGTTCCCTACGCGATGTACGTACGGCCTGGCGAAAGTCTTCTGGTCTGTGCGCTGCCCGATCCAGGTGGCTCCCGGATCCGAGGGCTGCGCAACGACTGTCCTTACGCGGCGACTGTCCTTGCGCGGCGGGACCGTCCGCACTGCTGCCGTCGGCGGCCCCTGGCGAAGCTAGGGGGAGGCCGTCCCGGCGGCCACAGTGATAGCGGCCGGGGCTGCCTCGCGGTCGGGCGCGAGCGGGTCGGTCACCGTTCCGGACTCCTCGTCGAAGAGCCCCTGCGCCAGCCTGGTCACCGATGCGGCGACCGGCGGCGCCAGGTCGGCCACAGCGTGGAGACCGGACAGGACGTCGTCGGGCCGGACGGCAGGTGTCACGTGCCGTACAACCAGCCGCAGTATCGCACAGGGCACACCCCCCGGCCTATCGGACGCCGGACGCACAGCCTGCAGGTCGGCCACCGCGGCGCGGGCGTCGAAGGTTCTGACGCCGCTCTTGGTCTTGCGCTGGACCTCGACGGCCCCGGCTGCCAGGAACGCCGCCACGGCCTGCCCGGCGGTGTCGAGCGCGACACCGTCCAGCCGCATCTCCCATACGGACCCGGTCAGCCGGTCGGCGAGAGCGGAGGTCCGTGCCTCGACGGCGTCGGTGATGTCCAGGCCGTCCGGCAGTGCCTGGTCGAGAAGCAGTCGCAGTGTCTCGGGATCGCGCTTCTCGGCGAGGGCGATCTCCAGGAACTCGGCCTCGCTGCCGGTGCCGGTGGGTGCGGCATTGGCGTACGAGACCTTCGGGTGCGGTGTGAAACCTGCCGAGTACGCCATGGGCACCTCTGCCCGGCGCAGGGCGCGCTCGAACGCGCGCTGGAAGTCGCGGTGGCTGGTGAACCGGAGGCGGCCGCGCTTGGTGTAGCGCAGTCGGATGCGCTGCACCGCCGGTGCGGGCGGCGGGCCTTCGGGCTGTCGCTTGCCCAGTGGTTCTTCTCCTCGGTGCGGGGCCGGCGCGGGGGGCGCGCCGCCCTACGGCGGGTTCCCGGGGCGCCGGACCCGGCTCACCCCGGCTCGGCGGTTTTGTCGCCCAGCAAGGAGATCTCGGGTCCCGGTGCCGCGTCGGGGACAGTCGTTGTAACACCCAGAGTACGCGCCGCGGCCACGTCAGGTTCCCGTACCTCGCTCGGACGGGCTCCGCCGACCATCGCGCGCCAGGCGTCGCGCCGGACCTGCCGTACGGTTTCGCGCGCGGAGCGCAGCGCGGCGCGGGCGCTGCGACCGGCCTCCGCCGCGGCCCGTCCTGCCGGGCGCAGGATGTGGCCGTGCACCCAGCTCGCCACCGGAGCCACGACTCCCTGCCACACCCAGCGGGCCGGGCGCCCCAGGAGGTTCCGGGCGAGCCACTTCAGCGCGCGGCCGGCGGCCCGCGAGATGTGTCCGGCGACACGCCAGGCGAATCCGATGGCGTCCAGGACCTCGCGCCCCACGACGCGGAGGGCCCGACCGACGGGCGTCAGCACGAACCGCCACAGCGCGACCGCCGGTACGACGAGGAGCCACCGGCCGAGGGCGGCGAGCACCAGGCCGGTACCGCGCGCCGTCCAGCGCATGAACCGGGCCAGTCCGTGGCCGGCCGGGGTGAGGAGCTGCCGGTACACCCACACCGCCGGCACCACCATCCCGTACCGGACCAACGGAACCAGCACAAACCGCCACAGCCCCACCGATGGCCACACGAGCAGCGCCCGGCCCAGCCACCCCAGGACGACCCCGCAGCAGCGGCCCAGTGCGCCGATGCCGTGGCCCGACGGGGTCAGCACCCACCGGTACAGCCAGGCCGCTGGTACGGCGACCAGATACCGGGCCAGCCAGCCGACGCCGTGACCCAGCGGGGTCAGCAGATACCGGTAGAGGCCGACCCAGGACCACACGAACAGGGTCATGGCCAGGAACCGGATCACGTAACCGAGCGGTACCAGAAGGTACGTGGACAGCAGTCGGCCCGCCCCGGCGGTGAGGCGCCTGGCGGCCCGGCCGCAGGCGGTGAGGGCGTCCCACACCAGCCGCAGCGGCAGAACCACCACCAGCACCACGATCCGCACCGGGATCCTGATCACCGTGGTCAGACAGCCCGTCGGCTCCCGTTCCGGGTCGGGTTGCGGCGCTTTCTGCAGGTCCACCATGTCCCCCCGGACGACGCTGCCCGGCCACGTGGTTCCGTGACCGGGCGGCAAGCGTGAGCTACTTGACCGTCAAGGGCAGCAACTTCTTGCCGGTCGGGCCGATCTGGATGGACGTGTCCATCTGCGGGCACACCCCGCAGTCGAAGCACGGCGTCCAGCGGCAGTCCTCGACCTCGGTCTCGTCGAGCGAGTCCTGCCAGTCCTCCCAGAGCCAGTCCTTGTCGAGGCCGGAGTCCAGGTGGTCCCAGGGCAGCACCTCTTCGTAGGTGCGCTCCCGGGTGGTGTACCAGTCGACGTCCACGCCGAAGTCCGGCAGCGTCTGCTCGGCGGCCTTCATCCAGCGGTCGTAGCTGAAGTACTCGCGCCAGCCGTCGAAACGGCCGCCGCCCTCGTACACCGCGCGGATGACCGAACCGACCCGGCGGTCACCGCGCGACAGCAGGCCCTCGACGATGCCGGGCTTGCCGTCGTGGTAGCGGAAGCCGATCGAGCGGCCGTACTTCTTGTCGCCTCGGAGCTTGTCGCGGAGCTTGGCCAGCCGGGCGTCGGTCTCCTCGGCGGACAGCTGCGGGGCCCACTGGAACGGCGTGTGCGGCTTGGGGACGAAGCCGCCGATGGAGACGGTGCAGCGGATGTCGTTCTGGCCGGAGACCCGGCGCCCCTCGGCGATGACGTTGACCGCCATGTCGCCGATCTGCAGCACGTCCTCGTCGGTCTCGGTGGGCAGGCCGCACATGAAGTAGAGCTTCACCTGGCGCCAGCCGTTGCCGTACGCGGTGGAGACCGTACGGATCAGGTCCTCCTCCGAGACCATCTTGTTGATGACCTTGCGCAGCCGCTCGGACCCGCCCTCGGGGGCGAAGGTCAGCCCGGACCTGCGGCCGTTACGGGTCAGCTCGTTGGCCAGGTCGACGTTGAACGCGTCGACCCGGGTGGACGGCAGGGACAGACCGACCTTGTCCTCGGTGTAGCGGTCGGCGAGGCCCTTGGCGATGTCGCCGATCTCGCTGTGGTCCGCGGAGGAGAGGGAGAGCAGGCCGACCTCTTCGAAGCCGGTCGCCTTGAGCCCCTTCTCGACCATCTCGCCGATGCCGGTGATGCTTCGCTCCCGCACGGGGCGCGTGATCATGCCGGCCTGGCAGAAACGGCAGCCGCGGGTGCAGCCGCGGAAGATCTCCACGGACATCCGCTCGTGCACGGTCTCGGCGAGCGGGACGAGGGGCTGCTTGGGGTAGGGCCACTCGTCGAGGTCCATCACGGTGTGCTTGGAGACCCGCCACGGCACGCCGGACCTGTTCGGCACGACCCGGCCGATCCGGCCGTCGGGCAGGTACTCGACGTCGTAGAAACGCGGGACGTAGACGCCGCCGGTCCGCGACAGCCGGAAGAGCACCTCGTCACGGCCGCCCGGGCGGCCCTCGGCCTTCCACGCGCGGATGATCTCGGTGATCTCCAGCACGGCCTGCTCGCCGTCGCCGATCACCGCGCAGTCGATGAAGTCCGCGATCGGCTCGGGGTTGAAGGCCGCGTGGCCGCCGGCCAGGACGATCGGGTCGTCGATGGTGCGGTCCTTGGAGTCCAGCGGAATGCCCGCCAGGTCCAGGGCGGTGAGCATGTTGGTGTAGCCGAGCTCGGTGGAGAAGCTCAGCCCGAAGACGTCGAACGCCTTGACCGGGCGGTGTCCGTCCACGGTGAACTGCGGCACATGGTGCTCGCGCATCAGCTCTTCGAGGTCCGGCCAGACGCTGTAGGTGCGCTCGGCGAGGACGCCCTCGCGCTCGTTGAGTACCTCGTAAAGGATCATGACGCCCTGGTTCGGGAGCCCGACCTCGTACGCGTCCGGGTACATCAGGGCCCAGCGGACGTCGCAGGACTCCCAGTCCTTCACGGTGGAGTTGAGCTCTCCGCCCACGTACTGGATGGGCTTCTGCACGTGCGGCAGGAGGGCTTCCAGGCGGGGGAAGACCGACTCGACAGACATCTTCGGCGACTTTCGCTGGGCTGGCAGGGGTGACCGTCCAGGTTACCCCGGCAGCCGACTGCCCGATGCCGGGCGCCGGGCAGCCCTCGGACGGACCTCAGGCACTTATCGGCCGCTGCACCCGGATCGACTGCAGCAAGCCGATCGCGATCCAGACCGCGAACATCGACGATCCGCCGTACGACACGAACGGCAGCGGCAGACCGGCGACCGGCATGATGCCGAGCGTCATGCCGATGTTCTCGAAGGCCTGGAAGGCGAACCAGGCGATGATCCCGGCCGCGACGACGGTGCCGTAGAGCTCGGTGGTCTCCCGGGCGATCCGGCAGGCGCGCCACAGCACGATGCCCAGCAGGACGAGGATGAGTCCGGCGCCGAGGAAGCCCAGCTCCTCGCCCGCGACGGTGAAGACGAAGTCGGTCTGCTGCTCGGGAACGAACTGTCCGGTGGTCTGCGAGCCGTGGAAGAGGCCGGTGCCGGTCAGTCCGCCCGAGCCGATCGCGATCCGCGCCTGGTTGGTGTTGTAGCCGACGCCGGCCGGGTCCAGGGCGGGGTTGGCGAAGGCGGCGAACCGGGCGATCTGGTATTGGTCGAGCAGCCCGGCCTGCCAGACGCCGATGGCGCCGACCACACCCGCGCCGAGCAGCCCCAGGACCCAGCGTTTGGACGCGCCGGAGGCCAGCAGCACCCCGAGGACGATCATCGCGATCACCATGACCGAGCCGAGGTCCGGCATCAGCATGATGATCAGTATCGGAATCACGGCCACGCCCAGCGACTTGGCCACCGTGCGGTGGTCGGGGTGCGCCTGGTCCCCGGCGTCGACCCGGGAGGCGAGGATCATCGCCATCCCCAGGATGATGGTGATCTTGGTGAACTCGGAGGGCTGCAGGGAGAACCCACCGCCGATGACGATCCAGGCGTGCGCACCGTTGACCGTCTGACCGAGCGGTGAGAGGACGGCGAGGATCAGCAGCACGGAGATCCCGAAGAGCACCGGCACCGCCCCGCGCAGGGTGCGGTGGCCGAGCCAGATGGTGCCGACCATCAGGCCGAAGCCGATGCCGGTGTTCATGGCGTGGCGCAGCAGGAAGTAGTACTGATCGCCGTGGGTGAGCGAGTCACGTCCGCGGGTGGCCGAGTAGACCAGCAGTGCGCCGATGAACGACAGCGCCAGCGACGACAGCAGCAGCGGCCAGTCGAGCCTGCGTACCAGCGAGTCGCGGGCGGTCAGCTTGGACCACAGGCCCTGCTCGGTGGGCGCGTACCGGGCTACGGAGAAACCGCCCATGGTTTCAGTCCCTCCGGCCTGTGGTGGCGGCGAGTGGCTCGGAACCGTTCGCGGGCGGCGTCGGCTTCGAGTCCGGCTTGTTCGCGGTGACCGTCGGAGCGTCGATGGTGCCGTCCTTGGAGATCTTCGGCAGGGCGGTCTGCGGCTTCGGCAGCAGCGCCTTCTTGAGGTCCTGCTTGCCCTTGCCGTCGAGGCCGTACATGGCCTGGTAGATCTTGCGGACCGCGGGACCCGAACCACCGGATCCGGTACCGCCCTGGGAGATCGTCATGACGATCGCGTAGTCCTTGGTGTAGGTCGAAAGCCAGGACGTGGTCTGCTTGCCGGCGACCTCCGCGGTACCGGTCTTGGCATGCAGTGCGATCTTGTCCTGCGGCCAGCCGCCGAACTGCCAGGCCGCGGTTCCGCTGGTGACCACGCCTTCCAGCGCCTTGTCGATGTACGAGACGGTCTTCTTGGTGTCGGGCAGCTTGCCCGCGACCGTCGGCTTGATCGGCTGCACCGTCTTGCCGTCGGCGCTGATGATCGCCTTGCCGACGCTCGGCTGGTACATCGTGCCGCCATTGGCGATGGCGGAGTACATCACGGCCTCTTGGATGGGGGTGAGGAGCGTGTCGCCCTGGCCGATGGCGTAGTTGACGGAGTCACCGGCACGCACCTGGTTGCCGTCGGTGCAGTTCTCGTACTCGATCTGCTCGACGTAATTGCCGTTCTTCTTGCCCTGCTTGCACCAGAGGTCCTTGTTGGCCTCCCAGTAGGCCTGCTTCCAGGCGCGGTCCGGGACGCGGCCGGACACCTCGTCGGGCAGGTCGATACCGGTCTTCTTGCCGAGCCCGAACTGGTGGGCCGTCCTGAAGAACCAGTCCTTGGGGTGCTTGGGGTGGTTGCCGCCGTCCTTCTTCCACTGGTCGTAGGCCAGGTAGTAGAAGACCGTGTCGCAGGAGACCTCGAGCGCCTTGCCCAGGCTGATGTCGCCGAAGCTCTCGCCCTCGAAGTTCTTGAAGACCCGGTTGCCGATGGACATCGACGAGGTACACGGGTAGCCGCCGTCGGGCGCGTATCCGGCGTTGACCGCCGCACTGGTGGAGATGACCTTGAAGGTCGAGCCGGGCGCCGACTGCCCCTGGATGGCCCGGTTCAGCAGCGGGTAGTTGGACGAGGTTTTGGTGAGCTTGGCGTAGTCCTTGGCGGAGATGCCACCGCTCCAGACGTTGGGGTCGTAGGTCGGGGCGCTGGCCATCGCGATGATCCGGCCGGTGTGCACGTCCATCACCACGGCCGCACCGGAGTCGGCCTTGTAGTTGCTGTGGGTCACCGAGTCGTAGGTCTTGCGGAGGTTCTTCATGGCCGTCACCAGTTCCTTCTCGGTGATCGCCTGGATCCGCGAGTCGATGCTGGTGACGAGGGAGCTACCGGGCTTCGCGGGGGTGTCGCCGGCCTTGCCGATGACCCGGCCGAGGTTGTCCACCTCGTATCGGGTGACACCCGACTTACCGCGCAGCTGCTGGTCGTACGTCGACTCCAGGCCGGCTCGGCCGACCTGGTCGGAGCGGAGCAGCGGGTTGTCGGTCTTCTCCGACTTGGCCACCTCGTTGTCGGTGACCGGGCCGAGGTAGCCGAGCACCTGCGCGGCGTTGACGCCGCCGGGGCCGGGGTAGCTGCGTACGGCGGTGGGTTCGGCGGTGATGCCGGGGAAGTCCTCGCTGCGCTCGCGGATCTGGAGGGCCTGCTGGGTGGTGGCGTCCTCGGTGACCGGGATCGGCTGGTAGGGCGACCCGTTCCAGCAGGGCTTGGGCGTCTTCGCGTCGCAGAGCCTGACCTTCGCGATGACGTCGGCGGGCTTCATGCTCAGTACGCCTGCGAGGCGGGTGAGGACGGCCTTGCCGTCGTCCGCCATCTTCAGCAGCTTGGTGCGGTTGGCGGAGACCACGAGCCGGGTCTCGTTGTCGGCGAGCGGCACACCGCGTGCGTCGAGGATGGAGCCGCGCACGGCGGGCTGGACGACCTGCTGGACGTGGTTGTTCTTGGCTTCGGCGGTGTATTCGTCGCCGTTGCGGATCTGCAGGTACCAGAGCCGGCCGCCGAGGGTGAGCAGCAGGGAGAAGACGAGGATCTGGATGACGACGAGCCGGATCTGCACCCGTGAGGTGCGACCGGTCTCGGGAATATTGCTCACTGCGTGCTCCGGCTCTGGGTTGCACGGTTCTGCGTGCTCCGGATCGGGGTTGCCCGGCTGGGGGTACGGGGGTCCCCGGGGTGGCGCCGCGTCACAGTCGTTTGACCCCCTTGATGCGTCCTGCCTTGTTCGCCCGTGACCGTGCCGCCCGCAACCGCAGACCGCCACGCTGGTTCCCGATCTGCAGTCCGGTGCCGGTGGCCAGCCATCCGGTCGCGACATCGCCCGCACCACCGCCGCCCTGGGCATCGGCGAGCGGATCGTTGTCGGTGCGTCTGGCCAGCGCCATGATGAACGGGACGGTGAACGGCGCGAGCAGCAGGTCGTACACGGCCGCGCTGAACAGCAGACCGGCGAGGCCCACATGGCGAGCGGCGGTGTCGCCGACCAGCGAACCGACCCCGGCGTACAGCAGGGTGGAGCCGATCGCCGCGGCCACCACCACGATCATCGGTCCGACGACGGACCTGATGCGGCCGTTCTCCGGTCGGGCGAGCCCGACGGCATAGCCGACGACGCAGAGCACCAGGGCGTACCGTCCGGCGGCGTGGTCGGCGGGCGGGGCGAGATCGGCGAGCAGTCCCGCGCCGAAGCCGATGAACGCGCCGGCCAGATGGCCGTAGACCAGCGCGAGGGCGACCACCGTGAGCAGCAGCAGGTCCGGTACGGCGCCGGGAAGTTGGAGTCGGGCGAGCACGCTCACCTGGACGACCAGGGCGACGACCACCAGCGTGGCCGAAAGCAGCATCCGGTTGAGGCGCATGCGAATCAGCTCCTGCTACTGGGGGGTGTTGGCATTGGGGTCGGCGTTCGGGTCGGCGTTGGGGTCACTGCCCGCGTCGGTACCGGCACCGGCATCGGTGGTGGCATCGGTGCCGGCGCCGGTGTCCGCCGACGGGGTGACGGTGACGGTGACCGTGGGGGCCGGCTTCGGCTTCGCGGGTTTGGCGGGCAGCACGGTGTCGCGCGGGTCCTCGCGCGGCGGTTCGACCACGACGCCGACCAGGTCCAGCTTGGTGAACGAGACGAACGGACGGACGGAGACGGTCCGGGTCAGGTCACCGCGCGAGGGATCGACCTTGACGACCTGGCCGACCGGGACGCCCGGTACGAACGGCTTGTCGTTGCTGGAGCCGAACGTGACCAGCCGGTCGCCCTTCTTCACCTGGGCCTTGCCGTTGAGGAGCTGGACGGCGAGCGGACGGTCGCCGCGACCGGTGGCGAAGCCGATTTCGTCGGTGTTCTCCATGCGGGTGCCGACGGTGAAGTCGGGGTCGTTGGCGAGCAGTACGGTCGCCGTGTGCGGTCCGACGGTGGTGACCCGGCCGACGAGCCCCGCGCCGTTGAGCACCGTCATGTCGCGCATTATGCCGTCGTCGGATCCGGCGTCGATCGTGATCGTCCAGGAGAAGCCCTGGGCCGCTCCGACCGCGATGACCTCGGCGCCCTTGATGCCGTACTGGCCGGCGGCCGCGGTCTTGAGCATGGCGTCGAGCTGGCGGACCCGGCTGCGGTTGCGGTCGGTGCTGCCGAGTCGCTGCTTCAGAGCGGCGTTGTCCCGCTCCAGCGCGGCGATGCGAGCGTGGCGGTCGCCGGAGTCCCGTACTGCGCCGATCGCGTTGCCCACCGGGTTCACGACGTTCGCGACGCCGTTCTCGACCGGTCCGAGGACGGTGGCGGCGGCTCTACGGGCGCCGTCCACCGGTGACGCCTCACCGCCGCGGATGTCCACCGTGATCAGCGCGAACGCGATGACGATCAGCAGCACCAGGAGCAGCCGGCTCTCTCGTGTGTCCCTCACGTGCGGAGGCCGTGCCTTCCTCGTCGAAAATTCCTATGCGTTTGTGTATATCAACGTTCCGCCGTACCGGGCGGACGCACCCGGTGACGGCGGAACGGCGTGTTCCGCCCGGTGCCCGGCTAGCGCCGAGGCTGGGCGTCCAGTACCTGCTGGAGCGCCTCGAACTCCTCCACGCACTTGCCGGAGCCGAGCGCGACCGAGTCCAGCGGGTCCTCAGCGATATGGATCGGCATTCCGGTCTCGTGGCGCAGCCGTTCGTCCAGGCCGCGGAGCAGTGCGCCGCCGCCGGTGAGGACGATGCCCCGGTCCATGACATCGCCGGAGAGCTCCGGCGGGCACTTGTCGAGCGTGGTCTTGACCGCGTCGACGATCGCGTTGACCGGTTCCTCGATGGCCTTGCGGACCTCGGCCGCCGAGATGACCACGGTCTTCGGCAGGCCCGAGACCAGGTCGCGGCCGCGGATCTCGGTGTGTTCGTCCTTCTCCAGGTCGAACGCCGAGCCGATCGTGATCTTGATCTGTTCCGCGGTCCTTTCACCGAGCAGGAGGGAGTACTCCTTCTTGATGTGCTGGATGATCGCGTTGTCCAGCTCGTCGCCCGCGACGCGGATCGACTGAGCGGTGACGATTCCTCCCAGCGAGATCACGGCGACCTCGGTGGTGCCGCCACCGATGTCCACGACCATGTTCCCGGTGGCCTCGTGGACCGGCAGTCCCGAGCCGATGGCCGCGGCCATCGGCTCTTCGATGATGTGCACCTGGCGGGCGCCGGCCTGCGTGGACGCCTCGATGACGGCGCGGCGCTCGACGCCGGTGATGCCCGAAGGCACACAGACGACGACCCGCGGACGGGCCAGGTAGCGGCGCTTGTGGATCTTCAGGATGAAGTACCTGAGCATCCGCTCGGTGATCTCGAAGTCGGCGATCACGCCGTCCTTCAGCGGCCGCACGGCAACGATGTTGCCCGGCGTACGACCGATCATCTTCTTGGCTTCGGCACCGACGGCGAGAATGCCCCCGGTGTTGGTGTTGATGGCGACGACCGACGGCTCGTTGAGGACGATTCCGCGACCTCTGACGTACACCAGCGTGTTGGCAGTCCCGAGGTCAATAGCCATGTCACGGCCGATGAACGACATTGAGTTCCCCTTGTTCCCCATGAGGATGCGTCGGGCCTTTCCCAAGTGGAGCTGATGGGCAATGGGTAGGCGAAGTGAGCGCTGTGGGTGTGAAGGCTTCATCGTAGTGCCGCCTGCACGAACATCGCGCGAGGGTCTCCGCCATGTGGGCGGTAGATACACCCGCCTCAGTCATGGTGACGTCATGTTGGAGCGATGCGTTCCCGGAATCGCCGGGCATATGCCGAAGGGCGACCGAATTAATTCGGTCGCCCGAGGCCACAGGCGCTATGGGGCTGACAGGACGTCAGGATACGGCCGGGAAGAAAAGTTTCAATTCTCGCTCTGCGGACTCCTCGGAGTCCGAGGCGTGGATGAGGTTCTCCCGGACGATGGTCCCGAAATCACCACGAATGGAGCCGGGCGCTGCTGCAATCGGGTCGGTCGGGCCGGCCAGCGCGCGCACACCCTCGATCACCCGATCGCCTTCGACGATCAGTGCCACGACCGGGCCGGAGGCCATGAACTCCACCAGCGGCTGGTAGAACGGCTTGCCCTGGTGTTCCCCGTAGTGCTGCTCGAGCGTGTCCTGGTCGAGGGTGCGCAGCTCCAGCGCGGAGATGGTCCAGTTCGCCTTGCGCTCGATACGGCTGATGACCTCACCGATCAGGCCGCGGCGTACGGTATCGGGCTTGAGCAGGACGAGCGTGCGCTGGCTCACGGGGCGGACTCCTTCGTTCGCGGGGTACGTCCCCTGAGGTTACAGGGCCGCACCCGCCGACCGTTACGCAGCGTCAGGCCCTGCGGAAGCCTGCTCCTCCTGAGCGGCCCAGCGGGCCTTCGCCTCGTCGATCTTGCGGCCGTAGTGGATCGAGGCCCACCACAGACCTGCGAAGACCGCGCCGAGGAAGAACATCGTGGGCACCACGAAGCCGCTGAGCACCAGTGCGATCTGCAGGGCCCAGCCGATCTGGATCGCGCCCGGCCGGCCGAGCATCCCGCAGAGCAGGACCGAGAGCAGCATCGCGATGCCGCAGACCGTCCAGACGGTGGTGCCGGAGAGGTCGCCCTTCATGGCGACCAGACCGGCGAAGCCGATCACGAAGAACTCACCGATCAGGGTGGAAGCGCAGAGCGTCCGCATGGGTCAGGCCCTCCCCAGGAGCAGCCGGGCCTCGCCGACCGTGATCACGGAGCCGGTGACCAGAACACCTGCTCCGGCGTATTCGTCCTCCTCCTCGGCCAGCGTGATCGCCGTCTCCAGCGCGTCGTCGAGACGCGGCTCGACGACCACCCGATCGTCGCCGAAGACCTCCACCGCCAGCGCGGCCAGATCGTCGGCGCTCATCGCGCGGTGGGTGGAGTTCTGGGTGACCACGACCTCGGCGAAGATCGGCTCGAAGGCTTCGAGCAGCCCTCGTACGTCCTTGTCGCCGCTCGTGCCGACCACACCGATCAGCCGCGAGAAGCCGAAGGCCTCGGTGATGGCAGCGGCCGCGGCCTGCCCGCCCGCCGGGTTGTGCGCGGCGTCCAGGACGACGGTCGGCGAGCTCCGCACGACCTCCATACGGCCCGGTGAGAGCACCGATGCGAACGCCTTGCGCACCAGCTCCACGTCGAGCAGGCCCGCCTGCTGCGCGCCGACGCCGAAGAACGCCTCGACCGCGGCGAGCGCCACCGCGGCGTTGTGCGCCTGGTGGGCGCCGTAAAGCGGCAGGAAGATCTCCTCGTACTCACCGCCGAGGCCGCGCAGCGTCAGCAGCTGGCCGCCGACCGCGATCTCCCGGCTGCCGACGCCGAACTCCATGCCCTCACGGGCCACGGTGGCGTCCGTCTCGACGGCCTTCTTCAGCATCACCTGCGCGGCATCGACCGGCTGCTGCGCCAGAATGACCGTGGCGCCCTGCTTGATGATCCCCGACTTCTCGACGGCGATTTCGCCGGGCGTGTCGCCGAGGCGGTCGGTGTGGTCCAGCGCGATCGGGGTGATCACGGCGACCGGGGCCTCCATGACGTTGGTGGCGTCCCAGCTGCCCCCCATCCCGACCTCGACGACCGCCACATCGACCGGCGCATCGGCGAAGGCCGCGTACGCCATGCCGGTGAGCACCTCGAAGAAGGACAGCCGGTGCTCCTGCTGCGCGTCGGTCATGTCGATGTACGGCTTGATGTCCTGGTACGCCTCGATGAACCGCTCGGCCTCGATCGGGGCGCCGTTGAGACTGATCCGCTCGGTGATCGACTGCACGTGCGGCGAGGTGTACCGCCCGGTGCGCAGCTCGAACGCGCCCAGCAGCGCCTCGATCATCCGGGCCGTCGACGTCTTGCCGTTGGTGCCGGTGATGTGGATCGAGGGATACGCCCGCTGCGGATCGCCCAGCAGGTCGAGCAGCGCCTCCATCCGTACCAGCGACGGGTCGAGCTTGGTCTCCGGCCAGCGGCCGAGCAGCTCCTGCTCCACCGCCCGCAGCGCCTTGTCCACCTCCGGATCGGCGGGACGGGCCGGGATGCCGTCGCCCGGCGGCGGGCCGGACTGGGTACGCAGGGTACGGCTACCGGCCTCGATCACCGCCAGGTCGGGGTCGCTTGTGGTCTCTGCGTCGACGATCTCGTCGAAAGGGTCGGGCTCGCTCACAGGACCAGTCTACGGAGATGGGGCGCGAGGGCTTGCGCCCCGCCCCCTCGCCGTGGTTTCACGGTCGCCCTGCACGCTGCGAGAACGGTCCGGTACCGCGCGCAGCGCCGGCCGGGGGGTGAGCCCCGGCCGGCGCTGCTCTCACGACCCGCCCTACGCGGCCGGCAGGCCGCGCAGCTGCTCCTCGATCCGCTCGATGTCCGCCTCGGCCTTGGCGAGCCGGGTACGGATCTTGTCGACCACGTGGTCGGGCGCCTTGCCGAGGAACGCCTCGTTGCCGAGCTTGCCGAGCGCCTGCGTCTTCTCCTTCTCGGCCGCGCCGAGGTCCTTGGTCAGACGCTTGCGCTCGGCCTCGACGTCGATCGTGCCGGACAGGTCCAGCGCGACCTTCGCACCGGCGACCGGCAGCGACGCGGTGGCGTGGAAGCCCTCACCGGCCGGCTGCAGTCGCAGCACCTGACGAATGGCCGCCTCGTGCGGTGCCAGCGCCGTGCCGGTCAGGTCCAGCTCGGCCGGAACCTTCTGGCCGGGCTGCAGGCCCTGGTCGGAACGGAACCGGCGGACCTCGGTGATGACCTGCTGGACGAGGGCGATCTCCTGCTCGGCCGCGCTGTCGCGGAAGCCGGAGTCCCGGGGCCAGTCGGCGATGACGACCGACTCCTTGCCGGTGAGCGTGGTCCACAGGGTCTCGGTCACGAACGGCACGATCGGGTGCAGCAGCCGCAGCATCACGTCGAGAACCTCGCCGAGGACCCGCGCCGACGCCTGCGCGGGCTCGCCGCCCGCGAAGAAGGTGGTCTTCGACAACTCGACGTACCAGTCGAAGACCTCGTCCCACGCGAAGTGGTAGAGGGTGTCGGCGAGCTTCCCGAACTGGTAGTCGTCGTAGTACGTGTCGGCCTCGGCCACCACCGCGTTCAGCCGCGACAGGATCCACCGGTCGTTGGCCGACAGCCGGTCCGCGGAGGGCAGTGCGCCCTCGACGTTCGCGCCGTTCATCAGCGCGAAGCGGGTGGCGTTCCAGATCTTGTTGGCGAAGTTCCTGGACGCCTTGACCCAGTCCTCACCGATCGGCACGTCGGCGCCGGGGTTGGCGCCGTTGGCCACGGTGAAGCGGACGGCGTCGGAGCCGTAGGCGTCCATCCAGTCCAGCGGGTCGACGACGTTCCCGAACGACTTGGACATCTTCTTGCCGTTCTCGTCGCGGACGAGACCGGTCAGCGCGATGGTGTGGAACGGCGCGACGCCGTCCATCGCGTACAGACCGAACATCATCATCCTGGCCACCCAGAAGAAGATGATGTCGTGCCCGGTGACCAGGACATCGGTCGGATAGAACTTCTCCAGGTCCGGGGTCCGCTCCGGCCAGCCGAGCGTGGAGAACGGCCACAGGCCCGAGGAGAACCAGGTGTCGAGGACGTCCTCGTCCTGCCGCCAGCCGTCGCCGGTGGGTGCCTCCTCGCCGGGTCCGAGGCAGACGACCTCGCCCTGCGGGCCGTACCAGACGGGGATCCGGTGGCCCCACCACAACTGCCGTGAGATGCACCAGTCGTTGAGGTTGTCGACCCAGTCGAAGTACCGCTTCTCCATCTCCTTCGGGTGGATCTTGACGCGGCCGTCCCGGACCGCGTCGCCCGCGTCCTTGGCGAGCGTCTCGACCTTGACCCACCACTGCAGGGAGAGCCGGGGCTCGACGGTCGTCTTGCAGCGCGAGCAGTGCCCGACGGAGTGCGTGTACGGACGCTTCTCGGCGACGATCCGGCCCTGCTCGCGCATGGCCTCGACGATCGTGGCACGCGCCTCGAAACGGTCCAGGCCCTGGAAGGGGCCCGGCACGGTGATGACACCGCGCTCATCCATGATCGTCATGGATTCCAGGTTGTGCCGCTGCCCGATGGCGAAGTCGTTCGGGTCGTGGGCGGGCGTCACCTTGACGGCTCCGGTGCCGAACTCCGGGTCGACATGGGCGTCCGCGACGACCGGGATGGTCCGGTCGGTCAGCGGCAGCTTGATCCGCTTGCCGATGAGATGCGCGTACCGCTCGTCGTCGGGGTGCACGGCGACGGCGGTGTCACCGAGCATCGTCTCGACCCGGGTCGTCGCGACGACCACCGTCTGTTCACCCTCGCCGTACTTCAGCGAGACCAGTTCGCCGTCGTCGTCCTGGTAGTCGACCTCGATGTCGGAGATCGCGGTCAGGCAGCGCGGGCACCAGTTGATGATGCGCTCGGCGCGGTAGATCAGCTCGTCGTCGTACAGCTTCTTGAAGATCGTCTGGACGGCCTGGGACAGGCCCTCGTCCATGGTGAACCGCTCGCGCGACCAGTCCACGCCGTCCCCGAGGCGACGCATCTGCCCGAGGATCTTGCCGCCGTACTCCTCCTTCCACTGCCAGACCCGCTCGGTGAACTCGGCGCGCCCCAGGTCCTGGCGCGACTTGCCCTCCTCGGCGAGCTGCTGCTCGACCTTGTTCTGGGTGGCGATCCCGGCGTGGTCCATGCCGGGCAGCCACAGGGCCTCGAAGCCCTGCATGCGCTTGCGGCGGGTGAGGGCGTCCATCAGCGTGTGCTGGAAGGCGTGCCCCAGGTGGAGCGATCCGGTGACGTTCGGCGGCGGGATGACGATGGTGTACGGGGGCTTCTCGCTCTTCGCGTCGGCCTCGAAGTAACCGCGCTCCACCCAGCGCTCGTACAGCTTCCCCTCTACCTCGGCCGGCGTGTACTGGGTCGGCAATTCCTGAGAGGGCAGGGGCTCTGGAGTCTGCTGCGATGAGTTCTCGGTCACCGGCTCAGTTTAAGGGCGTCACGGTCCCGTACTGAAACGAGAATGTTTGGTGCGACTGTGCGCCCCGTCGCACTTCACTGTGACTGCGTCCGTCAGGATGTTCACGAGAAGTAAGTATTCAGAGGGGGAACCCAGTCCATGAGCTACAACCAGCCGGGCCCGTACGGCCAGCAGCCGCCGCAGCAGCCGGGGCCGTACGGTCAGCAGCCGCCGCAGCCCGGACCGTACGGCCAGCAGCCGCCGCAGCCCGGACCGTACGGTCAGCAGCCGCCGCAGCAGCCGGGACCGTACGGACAGCCCGGCGGCCAGCCGCAGCCCGGTTACGGCTACCCGCAGCAGGCCCCGCAGGGTGTACCGCCCCAGCAGCCGGGCTACGGCTACCCGCAGCAGCAGCCGGGACCCTACGACCAGCAGCCGCAGCAGCCGCCGTACGGCCAGCAGCCCCCTTACGGTCAGGTGCCGGCTCCGCCGCAGGCACCGAAGAAGAAGACCGGGCTGATCGTGGTCGCGGCTGTGGTGGCGGTCGCGGTGATCGGCGGCGGGGTCTATCTGCTGACGAAGGGCGGTGGCAACAGCTCGGTGGCCGACGACGGGCCGCACAAGCTGATCACGCCGGCGAAGGTGCTCGGCGACTACAAGCGGTCGGGGGAGAACCAACCCCCGGAGGACGCGTCGTCCAGCGATGAGAAGGACCTGGCCAGCAGCGGCATCACCAACGCCAAATCGGTCGGCGCTCTTTACTCGACGATCGACCTCAGCGACCCGTCCAAGGTGAACCCCCTGGAGATCGCCGGGGCGCGGACCGTCACCTTCCTGGGCCTGTACGGCAAGGTCAAGGACCCGGCGGCCGCCGTGGACCAGGGCTTCGATGGCCTGAAGAAGAACGACAGCAAACTGAAGTGGATCGGCGACCCGAAGTCGGTCTCCCCGGACAGCCTCGACGGCGCCGTGATGAAGTGCCAGCAGGCGCAAGGTGAAAACGTCACGACGAAGAAGACGAACACCGAGTACATCTGTATGTGGGCCGACTACAGCACCCTCGGCGTCGGCATTCCGTCCCAAGGAGCGGGGGACGGCCTCAGCCTCGACGACTCGGCCAAGGTGACCGCCGACCTCCGCAAGGAGGTCCGCGTCCCGGTCAAGTAACGGCGCCACCGCAACGACGCAGGGCGCCCGGTCGGTGAACCGACCGGGCGCCCCTGTGCGTTCGTAGTCCAACCGCTACGCGGACTTCTCGTGCCGGCCGTCGTTGCCGACGATCCGCGGCTCGCGCGGGACGAGCGTCGGGTTCACGTTGTTCCGGACGACGTCCGCCGTGATGACGACGCGGCCGACGTCCTGGCGGGACGGCACCTCGTACATCACCGACTGCAGGACCTCTTCCATGATGGCGCGCAGGCCGCGCGCGCCGGTGCCGCGCAGGATCGCCTGGTCGGCGATGGCTTCCAGCGCCGGACGGTCGAACTCCAGCTCCACGCCGTCGAGTTCGAAGAGGCGCTGGTACTGCTTCACCAGCGCGTTGCGCGGCTCGACCAGGATCTGCAGCAGCGCTTCGCGGTCCAGGTTGTGGACCGAGGTCAGCACCGGGAGGCGGCCGATGAACTCCGGGATCATCCCGAACTTCACCAGGTCCTCCGGCATGACCTCCTGGAACTGGTCGCTCGCCTCGATCTCCCGCTTGGAGCGGATGGTCGCGCCGAAGCCGATGCCCTTCGCGCCCGCCCGGGACTCGATGATCCGCTCCAGGCCGGAGAAGGCGCCGCCCACGATGAACAGCACGTTCGTGGTGTCGATCTGGATGAACTCCTGGTGCGGGTGCTTGCGGCCGCCCTGCGGCGGCACCGAGGCGGTGGTGCCTTCCAGGATCTTGAGCAGGGCCTGCTGGACGCCTTCGCCGGAGACATCGCGGGTGATCGACGGGTTCTCGCTCTTGCGGGCGACCTTGTCGATCTCGTCGATGTAGATGATGCCGGTCTCGGCCTTCTTGACGTCGTAGTCAGCGGCCTGAATCAGCTTCAGCAGGATGTTCTCGACGTCTTCGCCGACATAGCCGGCCTCGGTCAGCGCCGTCGCGTCCGCGATGGCGAACGGGACGTTGAGCATCCGGGCCAGCGTCTGGGCGAGCAGCGTCTTGCCGGAGCCGGTGGGGCCGAGCAGCAGGATGTTCGACTTCGCGAGCTCGATCGCGTCCTCGCGGTTGGCACCGCCGCCGTTCTCACCGGCCTGGACGCGCTTGTAGTGGTTGTAGACCGCTACCGAGAGAGCCTTCTTCGCAGGCTCCTGGCCGACGACGTACCCCTCGAGGAACTCATAGATCTCGCGTGGCTTGGGGAGTTCCTCCCATCGCACTTCGGAGGTCTCTGCGAGCTCCTCCTCGATGATCTCGTTGCAGAGGTCAATGCACTCGTCGCAGATGTACACCCCGGGGCCTGCGATGAGCTTCTTCACCTGCTTCTGGCTCTTGCCGCAGAACGAGCACTTGAGCAGGTCGCCGCCATCACCGATGCGTGCCACGAGGTGCTTCCCCTTCGCCTGGGAGCCGCCACGTTCAGCGTCTCCTGGTGCCTCATATTCGACGGTACCTTGCCGGGCCCCCCGTTCGGGCCCCCCTTGGCACGGTTCACTGTGACGTGAACCGTGCCAGGGGACGGCAGGCAAATCAAACGCCCGTCAGTTGGCCAGCATCCCGACGGAGCCCTTGCGGGTCGAAACGATCTGGTCGACCAGGCCGTATGCGAGCGAGTCCTCGGCCGTGAGGATCTTGTCGCGCTCGATGTCGTCGCGGATCTTCTCGATCGGCGTGGTGGAGTGCTTCGCCAGCAGTTCTTCCAACTGGTTGCGCATACGCAGGATTTCGTTGGCGGCGATCTCCAGGTCGGAGAGCTGCTCGCGGCCGGTCTGCGAGGACGGCTGGTGGATCAGCACGCGGGCGTTCGGCAGGGCCATGCGCTTGCCAGGGGTGCCGGCCGCCAGCAGGACGGCGGCGGCGGATGCCGCCTGGCCCATGCAGACCGTCTGGATGTCCGGCTTCACGAACTGCATCGTGTCGTAAATGGCCGTGAGGGCCGTGAACGAGCCGCCGGGGCTGTTGATGTAGATCGAGATGTCCCGGTCCGGGTCGATCGACTCGAGGCAGAGCAGCTGTGCCATGACGTCGTTGGCGGAGGCGTCGTCGATCTGCACACCGAGGAAGATCACCCGCTCCTCGAAGAGCTTGGCGTACGGGTCGTACTCGCGCACGCCCTGCGAGGTGCGCTCGACGAAGCGCGGAACGATGTAGCGGTTGTCGACCTGCGGGCCGGTGTACAGGCCGCCGGCGGAAGCGAAGTGGTCGTTCATGTGGGTGTTCACCATCCTGGTGGCGTTCGGTGGTCGGTCGGGCTCGTGGGCGGGGCTGCGGAGCTTCAGGCTCCGGTGCCGCCGCCGCCCGGAACGCGCGAAGCGGAGGAGATGATCTCGTCGATGAGGCCGTACTCCTTGGCCTCCTCCGCCGTGTACCAGCGGTCGCGGTCACCGTCTCGGATGATCGTCTCGACGGTCTGACCGGAGTGCCGGGCAGTGATCTCCGCCATGCGCTTCTTGGTACGCAGCAGCTGCTCGGCCTGGATCTTGATGTCCGAGGCGGTGCCGCCGAGGCCTGCCGAGCCCTGGTGCATCAGGATGTCGGTGTTGGGAAGCGCGAAGCGCTTGCCGGCGCTGCCGCCGGTCAGCAGGAACTGGCCCATCGAGGCCGCGAGGCCCATACCGATGGTGACCACGTCGTTCGGGATGTACTGCATGGTGTCGTAGACCGCCATGCCTGCCGTCACCGAGCCGCCGGGGCTGTTGATGTAGAGGTAGATGTCCTTGTCCGGGTCGGCGGCAAGGAGAAGCAGCTGTGCGGTGATCTTGTTGGCGATGTCATCGTCGACCTGCTGGCCGAGGAAGATGATCCGCTCGCCGAGCAGTCGGTTGTAGACCTGGTCGCCGAGGCCGCCACCAATGTTGGGCTCGCCGGCGGCGGAAGGCATCAGATTCGTCACGTATCCACCTGCTCGTCTCTGACGGCTGCGGCCGTCTCAGCGTCTTCGTACTGAAGGAGTGCGGGGGTCGGGTACTCCCCTGCCCTCCTCTTCATGGACCCTAACGCGCAGGTAGGACAACGCCATCCCGGTTCCGGAACTGTTCGCTCGGAGCGCAAGGTAGCCACCTGTTCACGCGTACTTCACGCGGATGCTGCACGCATACGACGAAGGGTCCGGACGCACAGGACGTCCGGACCCTTCGCTCGTGATCACACCCGGTCACCCGGCGGCGATCCGGCGAGACCGGCTCGCCGGGAGGGCGTCACCGGTACGGGAAGGAGGCTCAGGCCTCGGTCTTCTCGTCGCCCTCGGCCGCGTCGGCGGACTCGGTCTCGGACTCGGCGGCCGCGGACTCGGCAGCCTCGTCCTCGTCCTCGTCGTCGGTGAGGTCGACGATCTCGCCCTTGGTGTCCTTGACCGTGGCACTCTCCACGACGACCGCGAGGGCCTTGCCGCGGGCGACCTCGCCGACCAGCATCGGAACCTGGCCGCCCTCGACGACCGCCTGGGCGAACTGGTCGGGGCTCATACCGGAGGACTGCGCGCGCCGCATGAGGTGCTCGGTGAGCTCCTCCTGGTTGACGTTCAGCTTCTCCTTGTTGACCAGCTCGTCGAGAATGAACTGGGTCTTGATGCCCTTCTCGGCCTGCTCCTTGGTCTCGGCGGTGAACTCCTCCTCGGTCTTGCCCTGGATCTCCAGGTACTTGGCGAGGTCGAGGCCCATCTGGCCGAGCTGGTGGTGCTCAAGGTTGTGCTTGCGGGTGTTGATCTCGTCCTCGAGGAGCTTCTCGGGGATCGGGACCTCCGCCAGCTCCAGCAGCTTGTCGAGGACACGCTCCTGGGCCTGGGTGGCCTGCTCGTACTGCTTGTTGCTTTCGAGGCGCTTGCGGCTGTCGGCCTTGAGCTCGTCCAGCGTGTCGAACTCGCTGGCCAGCTGAGCGAAGTCGTCGTCCAGGTCGGGAAGCTCGCGAGCGGCGACCGCGGTGACCTTGACGGAGACCTCGGCGGCCTTGCCCTCGGCGGAGCCGCCCTTGAGCTCGGAGGTGAAGGTGGCCTCGCCACCGGCCTCCAGGCCGGTCACGGCCTCGTCGATGCCGTCGAGCAGCTCACCGGAGCCGATGGTGTACGAGACACCCTCGGCCACGCCGTCCTCC
Organism: Streptomyces sp. NPDC051322; assembly: GCF_040689485.1. Classification (NCBI taxonomy): domain Bacteria; kingdom Bacillati; phylum Actinomycetota; class Actinomycetes; order Kitasatosporales; family Streptomycetaceae; genus Streptomyces; species Streptomyces sp. NPDC051322. The sequence goes on from NZ_JBFBAK010000001.1 coordinate 860,710, forward strand.
AGGACCTCGCCGTCGACCTTGGCCTGCAGGTCGATCGTCACGACATCGCCGTCGGCAGCGGCGCGCTCGACCGGGTTGGTGGACGCGAAGCGCTCACGCAGCTCCTCGACCGCCTTGTCGACGTCCTCGTCGCTGACCTCGACGGCGTCGACCTCGACCTCGATGCCGGAGTAGTCCGGAATCGCGATCTCGGGCCGGACGTCGACCTCGGCGGTGAAGGCGAGCAGCTCGCCGTCCTTGAGCTCGGTGATGTCGACCTCGGGCTGGCCGAGGACATTCAGCTCACCCTCGTTGACGGCCTCGGTGTAGAACTTCGGGAGGGCGTCGTTGACGGCCTCCTCCAGGACGGCACCGCGGCCGAAGCGCTGGTCGATGACGCGGTTCGGGATCTTGCCCTTACGGAAGCCCTTCACCGTGACCTGCTCGTTGATCTTCTTGTACGCCGCGTCGAGGCTGTCCTTGAGCTCCTCGAAGGGCACCTCGATGCTGAGCCGAACCCGAGTCGGGTTCAGGGTCTCCACGGCGCTCTTCACGGTTCGGTCTCCTTGGGGGCTGACTTCAGAATCTCTGCCCGGTTGAGAGACACGCGGGCACACAGCTTGCATAGTAACGGCAAGCGGGAGGAGACCCACAATGCGAGCGGGTCCTGCCGATGAACGGCTCTACTGCTGGTCTGATCGGGTCGTGCCGGTGGTCGGGGTGGCCGGATTCGAACCGACGACCTTCCGCTCCCAAAGCGGACGCGCTACCAAGCTGCGCCACACCCCGTTGGTGCGACACGTAGGGTACATGCCCCGACGCGGCGCCGCGCGCGCTTTCTGCGCTGTGGGACGGTGTGCGCCGACCGGGTCCGACCCGCTACGATGCATCTCGTGCCGCGGTCGATCCCGACCTGTGGCGCACCGCTTGCGGGCGTAGCTCAATGGTAGAGCCCTAGTCTTCCAAACTAGCTACGCGGGTTCGATTCCCGTCGCCCGCTCCACATGACGAAGGCCCAGGTAAGAGGAGTGTTTCCTCCACCTGGGCCTTCGTCGTCTCTCGGGCCGGATCAGCCGTCCGCGCCCCCTGCGTGCCCGTTCCGGCCGGGGCCGCGCTTCAGAGCCGCGACGATCATCTCGTCAGCGGCGGCGGCGATCTCTCGTTCCCGGACCGCCTCCAGCTCCCGGGCCACCACGGTGGTCGCCGGCCGGTCGGCGAACTGGGCGTCGGTGGCGACGTGGTCGCCGTGTCCGTGGGTGTGGGCCACGACCAGCCCGTAGCCCGGGCGCGGGTGCACGCGCAGCCAGGCATCCAGCAGCTCGTCGACGGTGGCCCGCGATGAAGGGGGCTCGTAGCTGACGCTCTTGCTCTGCCGCAGGACGAAGGTGTGTTCGTCGTAGGCGTGCACCTGAATGAGCGGCTCGGCGACGTCACGCCTGGAGCCCGTGCCGTGGTTCCAGCGCACGGCGAGGCTGCCGGTCACCGGGGCGCTGCCGCTGAAGTCGATCGGTCGGATATGGCGCTACTGGTCATCGGTGCCGTCCCCCAGGTCGCTGCCGGTGAGCGGCGAGGCCGCCATGAAGTAGCGGACGTGGCGCCGGTCGTCGGCGAGGGCGTCCGGGTCGGCGCTCCGGACCTCGGCGGCGTCCCTGGTCAGGTACGGGGCCAGGATCACGCGCCAGTGCGCCTTGATCGCGGCGGCCTCGGCGGCCGAGACCCGGACGGTGGCGGCCATGCCGCGGGCCGCGTCCTGCCACTGGACGTCCTCGCCGGGCGAGCGGTCCACCCAGTCGAGCTGCCAGCTGGCGCAGTTGGAAGGAGCAGCTGGCCTGTGACACGCCCAGCACCCGCCCGCAGCTCGCCGCCGTCGCCGGGCCGGTCTTACCGAGGGTCTCCAGCAGGTCGGCCGCCCGGGCCGTGGCCGCCGCCCGGGTCCGGGAGCGACGCCGGTCTAGAAGTTGATCTGGTTGATGGTGTCGGCTATCGAGTTGAGGAACCTGTTGATCGACGGCGCCATGCCCGTCGATGCCAGGAAGAAGCCGAAGAGTACGGCGACGATGGCCGGGCCCGCCTTGATGGATCCGCCCCGGATCAACACCACAAGGACGATCGCCAACAGCAGCACCACAGACAGTGAAATGGCCACAACTGATCACACCCTTGGTCGGTCCGCCTTGCCGGCCGGGAGCGGCGACGCTCCAGCACTCTTCCGCATGACCATCGTGCCATCAACACCCCCCTGGTTGTTGCCTCGTGGCGAATCGTCGCCGATCGGTTCGCGCCATCCGGCCCGCTCGGCGGGTCCGCCGCTCACTCCGGGCGTCCGGCTGCGCCTTCCGCGCCGGAGGGACTGCCCCCGACCGTTCGCACCATTACTTGCGAACGCGAATATGGATCGATCGTTTCATGGCCCACACATTTTGGTCACAGGGCATTGCGATAAGGGCCGTTGGGGCGGGCAACGCGACTGCCGCTCGGAGTTATGTCGCATTTAGACCGGCCTAGAACGAACATATACGGACATAAAGTGAGGCCGCTGGATGTAAGCGGACGGGGTATACGTACTGCGAATATCACACAGGTCGGAGAGGGTTTTACGAAATCCCTCGAGCAACGCTAGGGTGCCTCGAATGGTTCACGCTCCACACGGATATCAGCGGGCCGCACTCCCCCTGGAACGGGAGACGGAACTCCCGGATCCCCCGACGGCACAGGCTCCACCCAGACCGGAGGCGGCGCACGTACCGGCGGCCGCACCGGGCGCGAAGAAGCAGCGGGACGCGCTCTTCGACAACGCGAAATTCCTCGCGATCGTGCTCGTGGCCATGGCACACGCGTGGGAACCACTGATGGACGGCAGCCGTACCACCAGGGCGCTGTACATGGTCGTCTACACGTTCCACATGCCCGCATTTATCATTATCTCGGGTTATTTCTCCCGCACTTTCGACATGCGGCCCGATCGGCTGCGCCGGCTGGTCACCGGCGTCGTCGTCCCGTACGTGATCTTCGAGACGACCTACTCGCTCTACGAGAAGTGGGGCAACGACGACCCCGGTCACGAGATCAGCCTGCTCGATCCGTACTACCTGACCTGGTTCCTGGCCGCGCTGTTCATCTGGCGGATGACGACACCGATCTGGCGCAATCTGCGCTATCCGCTGACCATCTCGATGGTCATCGCGGTGCTGGCGTCGATCACGCCGAACATCAGTGACGACCTCGATCTCCAGCGGGTTCTGCAGTTCCTGCCGTTCTTCGTCCTGGGCCTGCGGCTGAAGCCCGAGCACTTCCGGCTGGTGCAGCGGCGTGGGGCGCGACCGATCGCCGTCGCGGTGATGCTGGCCACCCTGGTGTTCGCATACTGGGCGGCGCCCCGGATGACCCTCAGCTGGTTCTACCGCGGTACCAGTGCCCAGCAGTTGGGCATGGACTGGTGGACCGGGGTCGTCATGACGCTCGGTAACACCGTCTGCTCGCTCGTGCTGACCGCGTGCTTCCTGGCTCTGGTGCCGCGCGGCAGGACCTGGTTCACGACGCTGGGGGCCGGCACGCTCTGCGGCTACCTGCTGCACGGTCTGCTGATCAAGACCATTGAGTACGCCGGCTGGATCGACGACTACAGCTGGCTGAAGAGCCCGCTCGGCGAGGTGTTCTCAACGCTGTTCATGGCGGCCGCGGTGACGCTGTTCTGCACGAAGCCGGTACGGCGGGTGATGCGGTTCGCCACGGAGCCGGAGATGGCGTGGGCGTTCCGGTCCGACCCGGTCGAAGGGGCGCGGCAGCGGGAGGGCGTGGCGGCGTAACGGCGGTGCCGGGCCGGTCCGCCGGGCCGGGGCTGCCCGGGCCGGGGCGGCCCCCGCCTGGGTGGTCGGGCCTGGGTGGTCGGGCCGCATCCGCTACAGCATCGGTCCGGCGTCCGCGTCGCGGCAGATCAGCAGGAGCGCCCGGTCGTCGTTGACGTCCTTCGCGACCGCCTCGATCAGATGCCAGGCGGCTCCCTCGAACGTCGAGGACACATACCGGTCCGCCTCCCCGGTCAACCGGTCGATGCCCTCGCTGATGTCGCGGTCCGGCGCCTCCACCAGGCCGTCGGTGAAGAGCATCAGGACGTCGCCGGGTGCCAGCGAACCCTTGGCCGGGTCGAACTGGGCGCCGGCGTAGACGCCCAGCAGCGGGCCCTCGCCGGACTTCTCCTCCCAGCGGCCGCTGCCCGCGTGGAGTTGGAGAGCGGGGAGGTGGCCGGCCGAGAGAAGTTCGTAGTCGCCGGTGTCCAGGTCGAGGACCAGGTGGATGGAGGTGGCGAAGCCTTCGTCCCAGTCCTGGCGGAGCAGGTAACCGTTGGCCGCGGGCAGGAAGCTGGGCGGCGGTAGCGAGCCGAGGAGGCCGCCGAAGGCACCGGAGAGGAGCAGGGCGCGGGAGCCCGCGTCCATGCCCTTGCCGGACACGTCCGTGAGGACGACCTCCAGGGTGCGGCCACCATGGGTACGGGCGGCGACCACGAAGTCGCCGGAGAAGGACTGGCCACCGGCGGGGCGCAGCGCCATTTCGTGGTGCCAGCCCTGCGGCAACGCGGGGAGCTTGCTCTGGACCCGAATCCGCTCACGGAGGTCGAAGAGCATGGTCCCGCCGCGTCGCCACGGAACTCCGACCCGGCTGCGGAACTGGGCTATGAGGAGGCCGAAGAGTCCGCAGGCGGCCACCACGAGGACCGTCCCCGGGGTGACCCGTGCGGGGCCCTGGGTGTAGGGACCGAGCTTGACCGACTCGATGATCAGAGCCGCCGCCGCTGCCGCGTAGAGCCCCAGAAGGCTCGCCGGGCGCAGCAGCAGGCCGCCGGCCACGATCGGCAGGACCAGCGCCGACGGTGCGCACCAGACCGGCATCAGCATGGTGGCGCAGGCCAGCGCCGGTACGGTCAGCAGCAGACCCACCAGGGCGATCCAGTCCGAGCCGTCCCCGCGGAAGTAGTCGACGCCGGATCTGCGCAGGCCGATGCGAGCCCGGTGCGCCGACTTCCGCATCCGGGCCGTGAACGATTCTGTTGCGGAGCCACGGGCCATTGTTCGGACCTTATCCACCCGCCCGGATCCCGTGCAGGGGACCCCTCTGACATCTTGTTCGAAATCGACTCGCCCGGCGTGGACCCCCGCTGGTAGGCATGGCCCATGCGTACAGAGTTGAAAGTATTGCGTCCGGCCGACCGGGACACCTGGTATTCGGGATTGCTGCTCGCCTTCGGCGGCACCCCTGAGTCTCCCGAGGAGCGCGAGCTCTGGGACGCCCTCACCGAGAACGACCGGTGCATCGGCGCCTGGGACGGGGACCTCTGCGTGGGCACGACGGGGGCGTTCAGCTTCCGGGTGACGGTGCCCGGCGGAGCGCAGGTACCGGCGGCCGGCGTCACCATGGTCAGTGTCGCCGCGACGCATCGGCGGCGGGGCATCCTGACCTCGATGATGCGGCGGCAGCTCGACGACGTACGGGCGCTGGGCGAGCCACTGGCGATACTGACCGCATCGGAACCGGCCATTTACGGCCGCTTCGGATATGGCGTCGCGACCCGGCAGCTTTCGGCCGACATCGACACCTCGCGGGTGACGCTGACGGTTCCGGCCGGGACGGACGACGTCCAACTGCGGTTCGCCGCACCGCAGGACGTGCTGGAGCAGTGCGAGGCGCTGTATGCCCGGACGTCCGGCTCCCGGCCGGGCATGATCGTCCGTACCCCGGGCTGGGAGCGTCTGACGCTTCTCGATCCGCCCTCCGAGCGTGAAGGCGGATCGCCCTTGCAGTGCGTCGTCGCCGAGCGGGACGGCGACATCGTCGGATACACCCGTTTTCGCCTCAAGCCGGCATGGGATGCGGCGGGCCCCTGCGGTGCTGTCGTGGTGAAGCACATCAACGCGCTGGATCCGGTGGCCCATGCCGCGCTGTGGCGTTTCCTGTTCGGGGTGGATCTGACCTCGACCGTCCGGGTGCGCAACCGGCCGCTCGACGATCCGTGGCAGTACCTGGTGTCGGACATCCGCAGATGCGGTCTCCAGGTGCGCGATGTGCTGCATGTGCGCCTGGTCGATGTCGGCGCGGCGCTCGAAGCCCGTACCTACCAGGCGCCGGTGGACGTCGTGTTCGACGTGGTGGACGACTTCTGTCCCTGGAACACCGGAAGGTGGCGGCTGACCGGAGATGCGAAAGGCGCGTCCTGCGGTCGGGTCGACGAGCCCGCTGATCTGGCCCTGTCGGTCAAGGAGTTGGCGGCGGTCTACCTCGGCGGCACGCCGTTGTCCGGGCTGGCGGCCGCGGGTCTGGTGCGGGAACTCCGGCAGGGCGCGGTGGCCGAGGCGTCGCTCGCCTTCGGCTCCGACGTCGCGCCGTGGCTCCCCCACGGGTTCTAGTGCCGGGCCCGGTCCTGCTGGCAGTCCGGGCACCAGAAGAGGTTGCGGGCGGCGAGTGGTGCGGTGCGGATCTCGGTGCCGCAGAGATGGCAGGGCAGCGTGGCGCGCCGGTAGACGTACACCTCGCCGCCGTGGTCGTCGACCCGCGGTGCGCGGCCCATGGCTTCTGGGGTGTGCTCGGGACGGACGGTGTCGATGCGGTTGTTCCGTACGCCCTCACGCATCAGGGCGACGAGGTCCGCCCAGATGCCGTCCCACTCGGCGCGGGTCAGACTCCGGCCCTCTCGGTACGGGTCGATGCCGTGCCGGAAGAGAACCTCGGCGCGGTAGACGTTGCCGACGCCCGCGATGACCTTCTGGTCCATGAGCAGGGCGGCCACGGTGGTACGGGAGCGGGAGACCCGCGCCCAGGCCTTGTCCGATACGTCGTCGGGGCGCAGCGGGTCCGGGCCGAGGCGGTCGTGTATCGCCTGCTTCTCGCCGTCGGTGATCAGCGCACAGGTGGTCGGCCCGCGCAGATCGGCGTAGGCCTCGTCGCCCAGCAGGCGCAGTCGGACGGTATCGGTGGGCGGCGGCGCCGGGGTCGTGCCGAAGCCCAGCTTGCCGAAGAGGCCCAAGTGGATGTAGACCCAGCCGCCGGCCCCGAAGCCCAGGAAGAGGTGTTTGCCGTGCGCCTCTGTGGTCTCCATGACCTGGCGGTCGATGAGGGCGGCGCTGTCGGAGAACTTCCCCTGCGGACTGGACGCGCGCACAGGCCGGCCGCCGAACCTCTCGAAGTGGTCGGCGGCCAGTCGGTGGATCGTGTGCCCCTCGGGCATCAGGCCTCGGGCTGCGGGTGGTGGGCCGGAACGGGCGGCAGGACGCCGGTCTCCTCGTACGCGGAGAGCATGTCGATCCGGCGCTGGTGGCGCTCCGCGCCGGAGTACGGCGTGGCGAGGAAGGTCTCGACGAACTTCACCGCCTCGTCCTGGGTGTGCATCCGGCCGCCGACCGAGATGACGTTGGCGTTGTTGTGCTCCCGGCCGAGCGCGGCGGTCTGCTCGCTCCAGGCGAGCACCGCCCGGACGCCCTTGACCTTGTTCGCGGCGATCTGCTCCCCGTTGCCGGAGCCGCCGATCACGATGCCGAGGCTCTCCGGGTCCGCGGCCGTCCGCACGGCGGCCCGGAGGCAGAACGGCGGGTAGTCGTCCACCGCGTCGTAGATGTGCGGGCCGCAGTCCACAGGGTCGTGGCCCTGGGCTGTGAGCCACTCGACGAGGTGGTTCTTGAGTTCGAAACCGGCATGATCGGAGCCGAGGTACACGCGCATGCGTCGAGTGTGGCACGAGGGGTGGGGAGGACGCCTGACCGGGGCGCCCGCCGGGCGCCCCATCAGGGATATTCCGCACCGTCATGGACATCTCGGCCCTCACGTGCGCGGCCCCGTACGCGGCCGGTGCTCGGTCAGCCGCGGCGTCCCGCCAGCTTCCAGGCGCTCGGCAGCGCGCCCATGGCCAGGGCCGCCTTGACCGCGTCGCCGATCAGGAACGGGGTGAGCCCTGCGGCGATGGCCGCGGTCGCCGACATCCCGGTAGCCAGCGCCAGATACGGCACGCCGATGGCGTAGATGATCGCGGAACCCAGCACCATCGTGCCCGCGGTGCGCAGCACCGACCGGTCGCCGCCCCGCCGGGCCAGGCCGCCGACCACGGCGGAGGCGATGACCATGCCCAGCACGTAGCCGAAGGAAGCGCTACCGGTGCCGGAAGAGCCGTCGGCGAACCACGGCAGCCCGGCGACACCCAGCACCGCGTACAGCGCGAGGGAGAGGAAGCCGCGGCGGGCGCCGAGCGAGGTGCCCACCAGCAGCGCGGCGAAGGTCTGACCGGTGACCGGAACGGGCGAGCCGGGGATCGGCACGGCCAGCTGCGCGGCGATGCCGGTGAGCGCGGCGCCGCCGAGCACCAGCGCGATGTCCCGGGTGCGGGTGGCCGGCAGCAGATCGGCGAGGACCGCTCCGGGACGGGTGGTGACGGCAGCAGTGCTCATCTGGACTCCACGGGTGAGGGCAGGGCGGGCGAGGGCAGGTGGAACAGAGTGACGTTAGCCCGTCGGACGGCGCCGGATCACCATCAGCGGCCCACAAAGCGGGGGTTGACGGCTTGGTGGGTTTCATACAAAGACATGGGTTCAACCGCCGGACGGCGTGACGCTCGTCACTGGAGGTACAGGGGCCGCGGTCAGCATTGCGCATCTGATATCCGCCCGGACAGACTGTGGGCTTCCCCCAAACGTCACGAGCATCGCGAGCGTCGAGCACCATGTCCGATACACCCCCCGCAGGACTCCCCGCTGAGCTCCCCGCCGAGCCCCTCTCCCACGGGCTGAAGCAACGCCACTTGACCATGCTGGGGCTGGGCGGGGTGATCGGGGCCGGACTCTTCGTCGGCTCGGGCGCCGGGATCGCGGTCGCCGGCCCCGGCATCATCGTGTCGTATCTGATCGCGGGCGCGCTCGCGATGCTGGTGATGCGGATGCTCGGTGAGATGTCGTCGGCGCTGCCCGCGTCCGGTTCGTTCTCGGTGCACGCCGAGCGGGCGCTCGGACGGTGGGCCGGGTTCACCGTGGGGTGGCTGTACTGGTTCCTGCTGGTGGTCGTGCTGGCGGTGGAGGCGACGGCCGCGGCGCAGATCGCCCATGGCTGGGTGCCCGGCATCGCGCAGTGGACCTGGGTGCTGGTCTTCATGGTGGTCTTCACCGGCGCCAACCTGGCAGCGGTGCGGAACTTCGGTGAATTCGAGTTCTGGTTCGCCACGTTGAAGGTCGGCGCGATCGTCCTCTTCCTGGTGCTCGGGCTGCTCGCGGTCTTCGGGGTGCTCCCGGACACCGATCCCGTCGGTCTCTCCCACCTCACCGGTGACGGCGGTTTCCTGCCGAGCGGCTGGCACGGCGTCATATCCGGCGTGCTCACGGTGGTCTTCGCCTTCGGCGGTCTGGAGGTGGTGACGATCGCGGCCGCCGAGACCGACGACCCGGCGCGTGCCGTCGGCCGCGCGGTGCGCAGCGCGATGTTCCGCATCCTCTTCTTCTACGTCGGGTCGATGCTGGTCATCGTGACCGTGCTGCCCTGGACCGCGCAGCAGGCGGGGCTCTCGCCGTACGTCACGGTGCTCGACGCGATCGGCGTGCCGTCGGCGGGGACCATCATGAACATCGTCGTCTTCGTGGCGATGCTGTCCGCACTGAACGCGAATCTGTACGGATCATCCCGGATGATCTTCTCGCTCGCCGAACGTCGGGAGGCGCCGCGCGGTCTGCTCAAGCTCACCCGCAGTGTGCCGCGCCGGGCGGTGCTCGCGTCCGTCCTCTTCGGCTTCATCTCCGTACTGCTCAATCTCGAGTGGCCGGACACCGTCTTCCTCTACATGCTCAATGCGGTCGGCGCGGTGCTGCTGTTCGTCTGGGCGCTCATCGCGGCTTCGCAGCTGCGGCTGCGCCGGAAGATCGAACGGGACACGCCGGAGCTGCTGCAGCTGCGGATGTGGGCGTTCCCCTGGCTGACGTGGGCCACCCTGGCCGGGCTCGCGGCCGTCTTCGTCCTGATGCTGACCGACGACACGGCACGTCCGCAGCTGCTCTGGTCGCTCGGCGCGACGGCGGTGGTGCTGGTGGTCGCGGGCGTACGCGAGGTGCTCGGGCGGCGGACCGAGGGAGTGGCCGAGCGACCCGCCCCCTGAGGGAAAAAAGTCGGCCCCGCGAGGATGTGACTCGCGGGGGCCGACTGTCTGCGTACGGGTTGCCTGCGTACCGGGTGCGGGCGGGGGTGCGGGTCAGTCGAAGACGGGGCCCTGGGTGCGGGTGCGCTTGATCTCGTAGAAGCCGGGGATCGAGGCGACCATCAGTGTGCCGTCCCAGAGCTTGGCCGCCTCCTCGCCCTTGGGCGCGGGGGTGACCACCGGGCCGAAGAAGGCGATCTGTTCGCCGTCGGCACCGGGGACGGCGATGACCGGTGTACCGACCTCCTGGCCGACCTTGTCGATGCCCTCCTTGTGGGAGGCGCGCAGCTCGGCCTCGAACTCGAAGGGGTCCTGGTCGGCGTAGTCGAGCAGGTCGGCGGGCAGACCGACGTCGTCCAGCGCCGCGGCGATCGCCTCCCGGGTGGGGCCCTGGCCCTCATTGTGGAAGCGGGTACCGAGCGCGGTGTAGAGCTTGCCGACGATCTCGTCGCCGTGCTTCTGCTGCGCGGCGACGACGACCCGCACCGGGGCCCAGGCCTTGACCGTGAGCAGCTCGCGGTAGTCATCGGGCAGTTGGTCGAGCTTGTCCTCGTTGAGGACGCCCAGGCTCATCACGTGCCAGCGGACCTCGATGTCCCGGAGCTTCTCGACCTCGAGCACCCAGCGGGAGGTCATCCATGCCCACGGGCACAGCGGATCGAACCAGAAGTCGACGGGGGTCTTCTCTGACATGTCTCTCCTCGGAAGGGCTTCGGTCTCTGCCTCGGCAACGTCTCTCGGTGCTTCGGCCATTCCCGGATGCTGCCGCGGAGCGGCCCGTGGGAGGATTCGGACCACGGATCGTATACACGAAGGAGTGTCCCGTGCCCGGTGAGAACCTGTCCCGCGACGAAGCCCGGAGGCGGGCGGAGCTGCTCTCCGTCGACGGGTACGCCGTCGCCCTCGATCTCCGCTCGGCGATCGGGGACATCCCGGACGGCGAGCCGCGGACGTTCCGCTCGGTGACCACGATCCGGTTCCGGTCGCGGCAGGCGGGCGCGTCGGTCTTCGCCGATCTGGTGGCGCCCTCGGTGAACGCGGTGACGCTGAACGGGCGGGCGCTGGACCCGGCGGTGGTGTTCGACGGGGCCCGGATCGCCCTGGACGACCTCGCCGCCGAGAACGTGCTGATGGTGGATGCGCAGTGCGCGTACAGCAGGACCGGCGAGGGCATGCACCGCTTCGTCGACCCGGAGGACGGCGAGGTCTACCTCTACACGCAGTACGAGCCGGCCGACGCCCGCCGGGTCTTCGCCAACTTCGAGCAGCCGGACCTGAAGGCGCCCTACCTCTTCGAGGTGACCGCGCCGGAAGGCTGGACGGCGTGGAGCAACGGCGTCGGCGAACTCGTGGACGGGACGTGGAGCTTCGCGGAGACCGAGCCGATCCCGACGTACATCACCGCGGTCGCCGCCGGTCCGTACCACCGGGTGACGGACGTCTACCGGCGGACCTTCGCCGACGGTACGGAGCTGGAGATCCCGCTCGGCGCCCTCTGCCGCAAGGGGCTCGCCAAGCACTTCGACTCCGACGACGTCTTCCTGATCACCAAGCAGGGGCTCGACTTCTTCCACGACCACTTCGACTACCCGTACCCGTTCGGCAAGTACGACCAGGCGTTCGTTCCGGAGTACAACCTGGGGGGCATGGAGAACCCGGGCCTGGTGACCTTCCGCGAGGAGTACATCTACCGCGGGAAGGTCACGCAGGCGGCGTACGAGCGCCGGGCCACCGTCATCCTGCACGAGATGGCGCACATGTGGTTCGGCGATCTGGTGACCATGGTGTGGTGGGACGATCTGTGGCTGAAGGAGTCGTTCGCCGACTTCATGGGGTCCTTCTCGATGGTGAACGCCACCCGCTTCACCGACGGCTGGGTCACCTTCGCCAACAACCGCAAGTCCTGGGCGTACCGCGCCGATCAGCTGCCGTCCACCCACCCGATCACGGCCGACATCCGTGACCTGGAGGACGCCAAGCTCAACTTCGACGGGATCACCTACGCCAAGGGTGCCTCGGTGCTGAAGCAGCTCGCCGCATATGTCGGACAGGAGGCCTTCCTGGAGGGCGCCCGCCGCTACTTCAAGCGGCACGCGTACGGGAACACCCGGCTCGGCGATCTGCTGTCGGTGCTCGAGGAGACCAGCGGCCGGGAGCTGGGGTCCTGGGCCCGGTCCTGGCTGCAGACGGCCGGGGTCAACTCGCTGACTCCTGCGGTCATCTACGACGCCGGCGGCCGGATCACCGAGCTCGCCGTCCTGCAGGACGCCGCCGAGAGCCATCCGGGACTGCGCCCGCACCGGGTCGCCGTCGGCCTCTATCGGCACGAGTCGGGCGCGCTGGTGCGCTATGCGCGCGCCGAGCTCGACGTGTCGGGGCCGCGCACCGTCGTCGGTGAGCTGACCGGCGCCGACCGGCCCGATCTGGTGCTGGTCAATGACGACGACCTGACCTACTGCAAGGTCCGCTTCGACACGGGATCGCTGGACACCCTGCGGGCGCACCTCGGCGACATCACCGATCCGCTGGCCCGCGCGCTGTGCTGGTCCGCGCTGTGGAACCTGACCCGGGACGCGCTGATGCCGGCCCGGGACTTCATCACGCTGGTGCTGCGGTTCGCCGGGCGCGAGAGCGACATCGGCGTGCTGCAGATGCTGCACGCCTGGACGCGGAGCGCGCTCATCCACTACACGGCGCCCGACTGGCGCGAGGAGGGCGGCCGGCTGATCGCTGCGGGCGCGCTGAAGGAGCTGCGGGCGGCCGAGCCCGGCGGCCAGCACCAGCTGGCCTGGGCGCGGTTCTTCGCGGACACGGCGGCCACCGACTCCGATTTCCAGCTGCTCGAGGGGCTACTGGACGGCACGGCGCAGATCGACGGGCTCGAGGTGGACCAGGAGCTGCGCTGGTCGCTGCTCTCGCCGCTCGCCGCGCACGGCGTCGCGGACGACAAGGTGATCGACGCCGAGCTGGCTCGGGACGACACCGCCTCCGGCAAACGGCACCAGGTGCGCTGCCTGGCCGCGCGGCCGACGGCTGAGGTCAAGGCCCAGGCATGGGCGGCGCTCGTCGAGTCCGACACGCTCTCGAACGCGCTGGTGGAGACCACCATCGCCGGGTTCGGGCAGCCCTCGCAGCGTGAGTTGACCGCGCCGTTCACGCCGCATTACTTCGAGGCGCTCGAGCGGGTCTGGTCGTCGCGTTCGATTCAGATCGCGGTGCTGGTGGTGCGGGGCCTCTTCCCGGGGCTGCAGGACGACCGGGCCACGCTGGACGCGACCGACGGCTGGCTGGAGGGGCACCCGGACGCGGCGCCCGCGCTGCGGCGGCTGGTACTGGAGGCCCGGGACGACCTGGCACGCTCGCTGCGCGGTCAGGCGTGTGACGCGGCTGCCGGCCCGGCGGCTTCCTAGGCCGTGCGCCATCCGGGGGTCGTCGCCTGGGCCATCCGGGCGACGGCCTGATCGGCAGTCGAACGTCCGTACTTTAGAGCGGTGTTGTCCGGTTTTGTCGACGGTCCTGTAACACCGGTTAGCCGGCGGCCGCGGCGCGGGAACCTGCGGGGCATGGATCGCAATTCCCCCCTCTGCGGCGGCGAGACCTCGTCCTCGATCTCCCCCCGCCCCCTCAGCCACCTGTCCGTCCAGCACCGGGTGCTCTCCGCCGCCCAACTGCGTGAACACGGGGTGACCGCTGCCTGCACCAGCGACCGGTGCCGTCCCGGAGGCCCCTGGCAGCAACTGCTGCCAGGGGTCTTCGTGCTGCACCCGGGGCCACTCACCGGCGAGGAGCGGCTGCATGCCGCTCTGCTCTACGCCGGGCGGCCCCCCGCGGAACGCACCGTCCGGGTGCCGGTCCAGCCCGGGCCCACCTCGGCCGAGAAGGCGGCGGCCGACAACGCAGCAGCCGGGAACGCGGCGGCCGCCCCGTCCGCGTACGGCAGTGCCATGGTCACCGGCCTCGCCGCGCTCGCGCTGCACGGCTTCTCGGCCGCTCCCCCGCTGATCGCGGTCGACCGGATCGATGTGCTGGTGGAGCGCACCCGCCGGCTCCGCTCCACGGGCTGTGCCCGGCTGATCCGTACCCGGGCGCTGCCACGGCCGCAGCAGGTCGCCGATGTGCCGGTGGCACCGGTGGCTCGCGCACTGGCCGACGCGGTCGCGAACCTCTCGGACCCGGATGTGGTACGCCGGCTGCTCACCGAGGCGGTACGCGGCGGGCACTGCGAACCGGCCGCAGTGGTAAAGGAGTTGACCGGTTCACAGCTGCTCACCCTGCCGCACGTGGCGGACGCGGTGGACGCGCTGGTGGCGGAGGGCCGGGCCATCGCCGAGGACCGGCTCTACGCGATGGTGCGGAGCCATGCGCTGCCCGATCCCCTGTGGAACGTGGACCTGCGGCTGCCGGGCGGCCCGCAGTTGGGCGGCGTCGACGCGTACTGGCCGGAGGAGGCTGTGGCGGTGGAACTGGAGACCTCGTCCGCGACACCGTATGCCCGCAAGCGCGAACACCTGGAAAGGCTGGGCGTCACGGTCGTGCACATCCCGCCGAGGAAGCTGCGCGCCGCACCGGCGGACCAGGCCGTGGTGGTGCGCACCGCGCTGATGGCCGCGGCCGACCGGGAGCCCGCCGCCTATCTGGTGGTGCTGCCGCGAGGGTGACGCCACTTCGGGGCTGTTGACGGTACGCGGTACGGTCACCGGGGCGCGCGGTACGCGGCGTTCACCGCACGGGGTGGTCGGCCCGCCCCAGCGGTGGCCGCTCCCGCCACAGGCCGAGGCCGACGTCGACGAGTTCGACCCGGTTCAGGGCGTCGACCGCGTGCAGCGGATGCCAGGCGGCCAGGTCGGTGGAGCCGTTGGTCTCGGGCCGCAGTTCGCCGCCGGTGATCCGGCCCTCGTACACGATGCGCAGCCCGTGGAAGTCCGCGAACATGCCGAGCTTGCGCGGGTAGACACGGTTGATCGAGTCGAGGCCGAGCAGCCGGACCGGTTCGCACCGATAGCCGGTCTCCTCGTCGACCTCGCGGACGACCGTGTCGAGCGGGTCCTCGCCGTGGTCCATCCCGCCGCCGGGCAGCGTCCAGCGTTTGGCTCCGTCACGCGCCACCCAGCGGGCCAGCAGGACCTGTTCGTCGCGTACGCAGATGGCATACGCGGCCACCCTGAGCTCCTTGTTCATTCAGTGAGGTTACGACCTGGCCGACGACGGGCGGCCGGACTCGGGCCGGTGTCACCTTTCATCCCGCTGTGTCCGCCGTGGCGTATGGCGGAAGTCCGCCATGAACTCATCACGTCAAGGCCATCTCTCCCCAAAGACCGGTCCTTTACGTAAAGATTACCGGTCATCAGGCACCGAATTCCGGACCCTCTTTGACATCCAGGGATGCAGATGACCCTCGAATTCCCCCGTTCCATACCCCGCCCCGTGTCACGGGCGAGACGCACCGCCCGTATCGCGGCAGCGGCCGGCGTGGTGCTCGCGCTGGCCGCCTCCGGGGTGGCTCCCGCGCTCGCCGCGGCCGGTCCGGACGATCCCGCACCGGGCGGCGTGAAATCCGCCAAGTCCCCTGCGGACAAGCTCGGCGCGTCCGACGCGCAGCTGCTCGACCGGGCCGAGGCGAAGGGCGCCAAGACCGTCACGGTCATGGTCGCCACCGCGCCCGGCTCCACCGAGCAGGTGCGCAAGCAGTTCGGCGCGGTGTCCGGCGCCGTCGTCGGCAAGACCGACGACAAGCTCGGCTATGTGCGGGCCACGCTGCCCACCCCCGGGGCGGGTTCGGCGATCAAGGCCGCCGAGAAGCTCTCCTCGGTCCACGGCATCGACCTCAAGCAGGAGATCAAGCTCGACGACCCGACGCCCGCCGCCGACACGGTGAAGAGCGCCAGGACGCAAGCGTCCTCGGGCTCCTACGGCGCACCGGGGAAGAACACCCCGGCGAAGAACCCGTACAACCCGTCGTTCGAGACGGGCGCGGTGGACTTCGTGAAGCAGCACCCGAAGTCGGACGGCCGGGGGGTGACGATCGGCATCCTCGACGCCGGTGTCGACCTGAGCCATCCCGCGCTGCGGAAGACCTCCACCGGTGAGCGGAAGATCGTCGACTGGGTGACGTCCACCGACCCGGTTTCGGACGGCGACGGCACCTGGCTGCGGATGAACACCGCGGTGACCGGTCCGTCCTTCACCGCGGGCGGGCGCACGTGGAAGGCCCCGGCCGGTTCCTACCGGCTGCAGACCTTCGCCGAGAAGGTCACCACGGGTGGTGACGAGGCGGGCGACCTCAACCGGGACGGCGACACCACCGATGTCTGGGGCGTGCTGTACGACCCGGTCGCCGGAACCGTGCGGGTGGACCTGAACGACAACGGCGACTTCACCGACGACGCCGCGATGAAGCCGTACAAGGACAAGTTCCAGATCGGCTACTTCGGTAAGGACGACCCGCGGACGCAGGTCGCCGAGCGCGTCCCCTTCGTCGTCGAGATCCGCAAGAACGTCGTCTACGACGGCGCCGGCGACACCTCCGACTACGTCAACATCGGCGTCATCGAGAGCGAGCACGGCACCCATGTCGCGGGCATCACCGCGGCCAACGGCCTCTTCGGCGGCAAGATGAACGGCGCGGCGCCCGGCGCGAAGATCGTCTCGTCCCGAGCCTGTACCTGGAGCGGCGGCTGCACCAACGTCGCGCTCACCGAGGGCATGATGGACCTGGTCGTGAACCGCGGCGTGGACATCGTGAACATGTCGATCGGCGGTCTGCCGCCGCTCAACGACGGCAACAACGCCCGGGACGAGCTCTACAAGCGGCTCATCGACACCTACGGCGTTCAGCTGGTCATCTCGGCGGGCAACGACGGCCCCGGCGTCAACACCATCGGTGACCCGGGCCTCGCCGACCATGTCATCTCGGTCGGCGCGACCATCTCCAAGGAGACCTGGGCGTCGAACTACGGCTCCGCGGTGCGCAAGAAGTACGACATGCTGCCGTTCTCCTCGCGCGGCCCGCGTGAGGACGGCGGTTTCGCTCCGACGCTCTCCGCACCCGGCGCCGCCATCAACTCCACCCAGACCTGGCTGCCCGGCTCGCCGGTGAAGGAGGCGGGCTACTCGCTGCCCGCCGGCTACTCGATGCTGCAGGGCACATCGATGGCGTCGCCGCAGGCGGCAGGCGCCAGCGCGCTGCTCCTCTCGGCTGCGAAGCAGCAGCACATCGAGCTGCCGCCGGCCGATCTGCGTACCGCGCTGACCAGCACGGCCACCCACATCAAGGGAATCCCGGCGCATGCCGAGGGCGCGGGCCTGATCAACATCATCGGCGCCTGGAAGCTGATCGAGAAGGGTGCCAAGGGCCACCGGGCGCCGGCTCACGAGTACACCGTGAAGGCCCCGGTCGACACGGCGATCTCCTACGCGCTGAAGACGCCCGGCTTCGGCACCGGCATCTATGACCGCGAGGGCGGCCTGAAGACCGGCCAGAAGAAGACCTACCAGGTCACGGTCACCCGCACCACAGGGCCGGACAAGGCGTTGTCGCACCGGCTGTCCTTCAAGAACGACGACGGCACGTTCAAGATCGTCGGACCGAGCCGGGTGGACCTTCCGCTGGGCGAGCCGGTGACCGTGCAGGTGCAGGCGAAGGCCAGGACGGCCGGTACGCACAGTGCCATCCTCCAGGTGGACGACGCCCGCACGGTGGGTGTGGACCAGCAGATCCTGGCCACCGTGGTGGTCTCGACGCCGCTGGCGAAGCCTTCGTACACCTTCACGGACTCGGGTTCGGTGCAGCGTGACAGCACCAGGTCGTACTTCGTGACGGTGCCGGAGGGCGCGAAGGCGCTCGAGGTGGGGATGAGCGCGCTCCGCTCGGGCAGCCAGACCCGGTTCATCTCGATCCACCCCTACGGCGTGCCGGTCGACGACACGGGGACGCCGAGCTGTTACCCGAACTACGACAACCCGGCCAACACCTGCCGCCCCGATCTGCGTTCCTACGCGGACCCGGCGCCGGGCGTCTGGGAGATCGAGGTCGAGGCCCGCCGCACGTCGCCGTACCTCGACAACCCGTACAAGCTGAACGTCGCCCTGCTCGGCGCCGCCTTCGACCCGGCCGTGCAGACCCTCCCCGAGGCCAAGGTCGGCACCCCGGCCCTGGTCGACTGGAAGGTCACCAATGGCTTCGCCGCCATCGACGGCAAGCTGAAGGGCGGCTCGCTCGGCTCCGCGCAGGACGCGACGCCGACCATCACTGCCGGTGAGAGCCGGACCACCACGGTCACCATCGGGGCGGGCGTCGAGCGTCTGGACGTGGCCATCGGCGGTACTTCGGACACCGGCGCGGACCTGGACCTGTACGTCTACAAGGGCGCCACCCAGGTCGGCTACTCCGCGGACGGCGACTCCGAGGAGTCGGTCAGCCTGACCAAGCCGGCCGCCGGTACGTACACCATCGAGGTCGACGCCTACGCGGTTCCATCGGGCTCGACGACCTACGACTACCGCGATGTGTACTTCGCGCCGTCGCTCGGCTCGGTCAAGGTGGACGAGAACACGGCCGTGAAGCTGGCCAACGGGGCCTCCGCCCAGGTCGGCGCCGAGATCGTCGCCGCCGGATCGGCCCCCGCGGGGCGCAGCTTCTTCGGCGAGGTGCAGCTGGTCACCACCGGCGGCACGGTCGCCGGGATCGGCAGTGTGCAGATCGCCGAGGTCACGCCGTGACCGTGTGACGCACCTTACGAAGAAGGTGTGAGAACCAGGCTGTGGGGCAGGCACCAGGACCGGTGCCTGCCCCACAGCGCGTTCGCTGTCCGTACCCCGGACAATGGATTGGACAAGGTGCCGTCGGACATACGCATCATGGTGTGACCACCAGGCCAGCAGTTACGCGCAGTAGGTGCGCACACGTACGGAGGAGTCAGCGTGAGGGTCGGAATCGTCGGAGCCACCGGTCAGGTCGGCACAGTCATGCGCAAGATCCTCGCCGACCGGAACTTCCCGGTCGACGAGCTGCGGCTGTTCGCCTCCGCCCGTTCCGCAGGCACCACGCTCGCCTGGCAGAGCAAGGGCATCACCGTCGAGGACGCGTCGACCGCGGACTACTCCGGTCTGGACATCGTGCTCTTCTCCGCCGGTGGCGCCACGTCCAAGGCGCTCGCCGAGAAGGTCGCCGCCCAGGGGCCCGTCGTGATCGACAACTCGTCCGCCTGGCGTCGTGACCCCGATGTCCCGCTGGTGGTCTCGGAGGTCAACCCGCACGCGATCGCGAACCGCCCCAAGGGAATCATCGCCAATCCGAACTGCACCACGATGGCCGCGATGCCCGTCCTGCGGCCGCTGCACGACGAGGCCGGTCTCGCCGCGCTGATCGTCGCCACCTACCAGGCCGTCTCCGGTTCAGGGCTGGCCGGCGTCGCCGAGCTGCACGGCCAGGCGTCGAAGGTGGTGGCCGACGCGGACAAGCTGACCCACGACGGCGCGGCGGTGGACTTCCCCGAGCCCGGTGTGTACAAGCGCCCGATCGCCTTCAACGTGCTTCCGCTGGCCGGTTCGATCGTCGACGACGGCTCGTTCGAGACCGACGAGGAGCAGAAGCTCCGCAACGAGTCCCGCAAGATCCTGGAGATCCCGGAACTCAAGGTCTCCGGCACCTGCGTCCGTGTTCCGGTCTTCTCCGGCCACTCCCTGCAGATCAACGCGCGGTTCACGCGTCCGATCACGGTCGAGCGGGCCCATGAGCTGCTGAAGGACGCACCGGGCGTGGAGCTCTCCGAGATCCCCACCCCGCTCCAGGCGGCCGGCCAGGACCCGTCGTACGTGGGGCGGATCCGCAACGACGAGACCGTCGAGAACGGTCTCGCCCTCTTCGTCTCCAACGACAATCTCCGCAAGGGCGCCGCGCTGAACGCCGTCCAGATCGCGGAGCTGGTGGCGGCCGAGCTCGCCGGCTGATCCGGGCGGCCCGGATATCCTCTGCTGTGCACGGGTGCGACGTGGAAGGATGACTCCCCAAACGTCGCATACCGAGGAGATTTCCTGGTGCCTGGCACGAATCTGACCCGCGAAGAGGCGCAGCAGCGGGCGCGCCTGCTCACCGTGGACGCGTACGAGATCGACCTCGACCTGAGCGGGGCCCAGGCGGGAGGCACTTACCGGTCGGTGACGACCGTGCGCTTCGACTCCGCCGAGGCCGGCGCCGAGACCTTCATCGACCTGATCGCGCCCACCGTGCACGAGGTGGTGCTCAACGGCGCCGCGCTGGACGCCGCCGGAGTCTTCAAGGACTCCCGGATCGCCCTGGCGGGGCTGCTCGCCGGGCCGAACGAACTGCGGGTCGTCGCCGACTGCGCGTACACCAACACCGGGGAAGGCCTGCACCGTTTCGTCGACCCGGTGGACGACCAGGCGTACCTCTACACCCAGTTCGAGGTTCCGGACGCCCGCCGGGTCTTCGCCAGCTTCGAGCAGCCCGACCTGAAGGCGACCTTCGCGTTCACCGTGAAGGCCCCCGAGGGCTGGACCGTCATCTCGAACTCGCCGCTGCAGGGTCCCGCGGATGCGACCCCCGATGACCAGGTCTGGCGCTTCGAGCCGACACCGCGGATCTCGACGTACATCACGGCGCTGATCGCCGGTCCGTACCACTCGGTGCACAGCAGTTACGAGAAGG
The DNA here is from genome assembly GCF_040689485.1 of Streptomyces sp. NPDC051322. NCBI lineage: Bacteria > Bacillati > Actinomycetota > Actinomycetes > Kitasatosporales > Streptomycetaceae > Streptomyces > Streptomyces sp. NPDC051322. The sequence continues at coordinate 881,508 of NZ_JBFBAK010000001.1, forward strand.
ACGGCAGGACGGTGCCGCTCGGGATCTACTGCCGGCCCTCGCTGGCCGAGTTCCTCGACGCGGAGGCGATCTTCGACGTCACCCGGCAGGGCTTCGACTGGTTCCAGGAGAAGTTCGACTACGACTACCCGTTCGCCAAGTACGACCAGCTCTTCGTACCGGAGTTCAACGCCGGGGCGATGGAGAACGCCGGGGCGGTGACCTTCCGCGACCAGTACGTCTTCCGGTCCAAGGTCACCGACGCCGCCTACGAGGCGCGCGCCGAGACGATCCTGCACGAGCTGGCGCACATGTGGTTCGGCGACCTCGTCACCATGGAGTGGTGGAACGACCTGTGGCTGAACGAGTCGTTCGCCACCTACACCTCGGTCGCCTGCCTGGCGCACGCGCCGAACTCGAAGTGGCCGGGCTCCTGGACGACGTTCGCCAACTCCGAGAAGACCTGGGCCTACCGCCAGGACCAGCTGCCGTCCACCCACCCGATCATGGCCGAGATCAACGATCTCGACGACGTCCTGGTCAACTTCGACGGCATCACCTACGCCAAGGGTGCGTCGGTGCTGAAGCAGCTGGTCGCCTATGTCGGCACGGACGAGTTCTTCCGGGGTGTGCAGGCGTACTTCAAGCGGCACGCCTTCGGCAACACCCGCCTTCCGGACCTGCTCGGCGCGCTGGAGGAGACCTCCGGGCGTGACCTCAAGGCCTGGTCGAAGGCGTGGCTGGAAACCGCCGGCATCAACATCCTGCGCCCGGAGATCGAGGTCGACGGCGCCGGCCATGTCACCTCCTTCGCCGTGACGCAGGAGGCCCCGGCCCTGCCGGCCGGCGCGAAGGGCGCGCCGACACTGCGCCCGCACCGCATCGCGATCGGCTGCTACGACCTGAACGAGGACGGCAAGCTGGTCCGCACCAGCCGGATCGAGCTGGACGTGGACGGCGAGCGGACCGAGGTGCCGTTCCCGGAGACCACCGCGCGTCCCGCGGTGGTCCTGCTGAACGACGACGACCTCTCGTACGCCAAGGTGCGTCTCGACGAGGAGTCGCTGCGGGTCGTCACCGAGCACCTGGGCGACTTCACCGAGTCGCTGCCGCGTGCCCTGTCCTGGGCCTCCGCCTGGGACATGACCCGGGACGGCGAGCTCGCCACCCGCGACTACCTGGCCCTGGTGCTGTCCGGCATCGCCAAGGAGTCGGACATCGGTGTCGTCCAGTCGCTGCACCGGCAGGTGAAGCTGGCGCTCGACCTGTACGCGGACCCGGCGTGGCGGGAGAGCGGTCTGACCCAGTGGACGGACGCGGCGCTGGCGCATCTGCGGTCCGCCGAGCCGGGCAGCGACCACCAGCTGGCGTGGGCCCGAGCCTTCGCGGCGACGGCGCGTACGCCGATCCAGCTCGACCTGCTGAACGGACTGCTCGAGGGTGAGCAGACCATCGAAGGTCTGGCCGTCGACACCGAGCTGCGCTGGGCGTTCGTACACCGGCTCGCCGCGGTCGGCCGTTTCGACACCGAGGAGATCACCAGCGAGCTGCAGCGCGATCCCACCTCGGCCGGTGAGCGGCACGCGGCGAGTGCCCGGGCCGCCCGGCCCACCGAGAGCGCGAAGGCGGAGGCCTGGGAGTCGGTCGTCGAGTCGGACAAGCTGCCCAACGCCGTGCAGGAAGCGGTCATCGGCGGTTTCCTGCAGACCGACCAGGCCGATCTGCTCGCCCCGTACACGGAGAAGTACTTCGCCACGGTGAAGGACGTCTGGGACTCCCGCAGCCACGAGATGGCCCAGCAGGTGGCGATCGGGCTCTATCCGGCTCTGCAGGTGTCGCAGGACACGCTGGACGCGACGGACGCCTGGCTGGCGTCGGCGGAGCCGAGCGCGGCGCTGCGGCGGCTGATGTCGGAGTCGCGGGCGGGTGTGGAGCGGGCGTTGCGGGCTCAGGCCGCGGACGCGGCGGCGGCGCGCCTGTAGTGATGGTGCGGCGGGTGGGGTGGCCCTGCGGGCCCCGCCCGCCCGCCGCTTGCACCGTGCGGGTCCGCTGCGGCGGGGCCTCGGGGCGGACAGCCCGGGTCAGGCGGTCAGTTCTTGGTAGCGGGTGCGCAGGGCTGCGGCGCCGGACTCGGTGAATGTGCCGTGCAGCCGCATGCGGGCGACGCCGCCGTCCGGGAAGGTGTCCAGGCGTACATGGGTGACGGTCGCCGTACTGGCGAGCTTGAAGCGGTGCAGCGTGTCGGGCTGCAGGGCGGTGCGCGGCAGGATCTCGAACCAGTCGCCGGTCTCGCCGTCGCGTCCGCTCAGCGCGATCCAGCCGGCCGCGTTGCCCTTCAGGTACGCCGTGTCGATCTCGACGGCGCGTACGGTGCCCTGCGCGGCGAGCCGGAAGCGGACCCAGTCGTTGGTGTCGCGGACCCGGCGGCGGCGGTTCTCCCAGCCGTCGTCCATCTTGCGGGAGGTGCCCGGCAGGATGATCTGGGTCGGTGACGAGTAGAACTTGTCCGAGGCGTCCTCGTAGGTGCCGCCGTTGAGTACGGAGACCAGGTCGACGGTGGAGAGCAGCTCCAGCCAGGCCGGGTCGGGGACGACCTCGCCGTGCACGCGCAGCCGGGCCACGCCTCCGTCGGGGTGCTGGCAGAGCCGGATGTGGGTGTAGCGGCGGCCGGTGGTGATCTCGAAGCCGTTGGCCGCGTGGCCGAGCACGGGGGTCGGCGGGACGATCTCCTCCCACTTCACGTCGCCGCCGAGCAGCTGCTCGGGGCTCGGCGACCCCTCGACCGAGGTGGCCTGGACCGAGACGCGCTGCGGGTAGTTGCCGCGGAAGTGCGCGGTGTCGACGATGATCCCGCGGATCACGCCGGGGGCTCCCAGCCGTATCAGCGCCCAGTCGTGCTCGTCGGGGGCGGGAAACGGCGCGTCCAGCGAACCGCGGCGGCGGCGGGTCTCCCAGCCGTCCATGATCTTGCCCTTGTGGCCGAAGCGCTCGGGGTCGAAGACGGCCCGCTCCCGGACCAGCAGGTTCTCCCGCTCGGCGAAGAACTCGTCATTGGCGGCGATGACACCCGCACCGATCCTGCGGTCGGCGAGGTCCACCAGTTCGGTGAAGGGGAAGTCCCCGGTGCGGTAGTCGGCGTACGGGTCGCCGCCGCCGTAGGGGGCTGCGTCGTTGGCGTGCGGGTCCTGGAAGTCCGGTGCGTCGGTGGAAGTCATAACTCGACTGTGCCTCGCCGGATCGATCGTGTCCATCGAAAGTTTTCGGACGATTCTTTCAGGTCTTCTAAACGTTTCCCTGGGGGCCGCGCGCTGCCGCCGCGTCGCGCAGCGCCGCGAGCACCCGGGCCACCGCCGGGCCGTCCTGTGCACCGCGGCGTACCGCAGCGATCACCTGACGCCGCGGCTGGTCGGCGCTCAGCACGCGGGTCACCACACCGGCGCGGCGCTCCGCGGCGGCCATCCTGGGAACCAGGGCGACGCCCATCCCCGCCTCCACCATGGCCAGGATCGCCGTCCAGCCCGCCGCGCTGTGCGCCTGCTCGGGGACGAAGCCGGCAGCTTCGCAGGCGACGGTGGTGATCTCCGACCAGGGGCCGCTCCCCCCGAAGATCCACGCCTCGGCGGAGAGATCGGCGAGCCGCAACCCCTCGGCGGCGGCCAGCCGATGCCCGGCAGGCAGTGCGACGTCGAGCGGGTCGGCCAGCAGGGACACCCGGGTGAAGCGCGGATCGCCCGCCGTCGGCGCATGGGCGGCGAGCGAGAGGGCCAGGTCGACATCGCCGCCGGAGAGCAGCTCGTACGCCTCGGCCGCCTCCGCCTCCCTGACCCGGACATCGACGCCCGGACTGGTCACCCGCAGCGCGGCCACGGCGGGCACCACCAGGGCCGGCACCGCGGTGGAGAAGGCCCCCACCCGGACCTCGCCGGCCTCGCCCTGGAGATAACCGGCCAGCTCGGCATCGGCGCGCTCCAGCTGAGCGAAGACCGCCTCCGCGTGGCGGAGCACGAGATGGGCCGCGTCGGTGAGCCTGACCCGCCTGCCGTGTGCCACCAGCAGCGGCACACCGAGCTGCTTCGAGAGGTTGGTGAGCTGCTGGGAGACGGCCGACGGGGTCATCAGCAGCGCCTCGGCGGTGGCCGTCACGGTCCCGCGCTCGCTCAGGGTGCGCAGGATCCGGAGCTTCTTGATGTCCCAGTCGGTCATGCCCGGCAACCTATCCCGCGTACAGAGGCGCTGCGGAGTCGCGTGGGCAACTCCGCAGCGCCTCGGAAAAGCACGTCGGACCTTGGTGCGGCCGGTACGCCGGCGGTGGTGCTAGGCCTTCTTGTGGGACTTGTCGAGCACCATCACCAGTCCGGCGATGATCGCGAACAGCGCCAGTGGGATGAGCACGTAGAGGCCGATCGTCTGGATCACGCTCAGGCCGGGACCGGGGTCGTCGCCGTTGTCGCGGGTCACCGCGAGCGCAGGGGACGACATGAGCAGCATCATCAGCGTCGTACCGGCTGCTACGGCGCCGGCGCGCAGGGCGTTCTTCTTGTCCACGGACCCAACGTAGCGAACGCCCGGGCGCGAGGCGCGCCCGGGGGTGTCCTACGCGCCGGGAACTCACTCATCAGCCGGTGCAGACGGGGGGATGCGGTCAGCTCCTCGAGAGTGACGGGGCGGCCCTGCGCATCGGCGATCGGCAGCCGCCAGTTCGGGTACTGGTCCCAGGTGCCGGGCAGATTCTGCGGCCTGCGGTCCCCCACCGCGTCCGGCAGCCAGACGCCGGTCATCAGCGCGGGGGTGCGGAGCAGGAAGCGGTAGACGGCGCGGACCTCGCCCTCCTCGCAGCCGGGGCCCTCCGGCAGCAGCCCGCTGCGGGAGAGCAGGCCGAGCCACTCCGAGATCTCCGCGCGGTCCTCGGCCTCCTCCTGCTGGAGCGGACGCGTGAGCAGGCCCAGGCGGTGCCGCAGCTCGACGTGTTCACCGGTCAGCCGGGCGGCGGTGGACGGCAGGTCGTGGGTGGTGACGGTCGCCACGCACCCCTCCCGCCATGTCTCGGGAGGCAGCGGCCGCCCCGTATCGCTCCAGTCGCGCTCGAACCAGAGCACGGAGGTGCCGAGTACGCCGGAGCGCGACAGGGCCTCCCGCACACCGGGCTCGACGGTGCCGAGGTCCTCGCCGATGACCGTGGCACCGGCCCGGTGCGCCTCCAGCACCAGGATGGCGAGCATGGCCTCGGCGTCGTAGCGGACGTAGGTGCCCTCGGTGGGGTCGCCGCCGTCCGGCACCCACCAGAGCCTGAAGAGACCCATCACATGGTCGATGCGCAACGCCCCGGCATTGCGCAGGATGCCGCGCAGCAGCCCCCGGAAGGGCGCATAACCCGAAGCGGCGAGGGCGTCGGGGCGCCAGGGCGGCAGGCCCCAGTCCTGCCCCCGGGCGTTGAAGGCGTCCGGCGGGGCGCCCACCGACATGCCGGCGGCGAAGGCGTCCTGCTGTGCCCAGGCGTCGGCGCCACCCGGGTGCACACCGACGGCCAGGTCGTGGACTACGCCGATCCCCATGCCCGCGTCGACGGCGGCGCGCTGCGCGGCGGCGAGCTGGGTGTCGGTCAGCCAGGCCAGCCACATGTGGAAGTCCACCCGGTCCTGCAGCTCCACGCGCGCCCGGGCCGTCTCGGCCGAGCGGGGGTCGCGCAGTCCGGGGGGCCAGCCGTGCCAGTCGGAGCCGTGCACTTCGGCCAGTGCGCACCAGGTGGCGTGGTCGTCGAGGGCCTGGCCCTGCGCGGCGAGGAAGTCCGCGTAGGCGGCGCGCCGCCCGGGGCCGAGCGGGATACGCGCCACCAGCTCCAGGGCTTCCTTCTTCAGCGCCCACACCGCGTCGCGGTCGATCAGGCCGCCGTCCCGCAGAACGGCGTCGCGCAGTGCTGCGGCCTGCTTCAGCCGGCCGTGGTCCTCGACGTACGCGTACTCGGGGACCGCCTCGACCCGCAGATGGACCGGGTCGGGAAAGCGGCGGGACGACGGCCGGTAGGGCGAGGGATCGGTGGGCGTGCCCAGCACCGCCGCGTGCAACGGGTTGACCTGGACGAACCCGGCGCCGAGCACCCGCCCCGACCAGGCGGCGAGGTCCGCGAGGTCGCCGAGGTCGCCCATCCCCCAGGAGCGGGCGGAGAGCAGCGAGTAGAGCTGGACCAGAAAGCCGTGCGTGCGCCCGGGTGGCTGCGGCACCCGCTCCGGCGCCACCACGAGGGTGGCCCGCCCGGTCCGCCCGTCGGGCGCTTCGGCGTGCAGCCGGTGCACCCCTAACGGCAGCTGGTGCCAGGCGTCGAGGGTCGCGCCCTGCTCGGTCTCGATGCGCAGCGCGGTCCCGTCCGGAAGGTCGCGCACCACCTGCGGCCGCACATCGCCCCGGGCCACCACGGTCTCCGGGAGCAGCCGGCTCCCCGCGGCCGCCGCCTGCCGGTCGAGCTCCTCGTGCACCGCCTCCGGTGTCGACGCGTCGACGCCGAGCGCCGCGAGCACGGCGATCACGGTGGCGTCGCGGACCGGGACGGTGACATCTGCGGAGGGCGCATACGAGGTGGCGACCCCGTGCAGCTCGGCGAGCCTGGCAAGACTCATGCGGACTCCCCGTTCGGGCTCGGGCTGCGGGCTGCGGGCTGCGGGCTGCGGCGTCAGATTCCGGCGGCTGTTCCGTATGCGGTCGGTTCGCTGGTCAGCGGTGTGCCATCGGCGAGCGGCGGCTCGCTGGTGAGCGGCGCGACATCGGCGAGCGGCGGCTCGCTCGTCAGAGGCAGTTCCATGGAGCTGGTGCTGGCATCGGGGTCGGTCATCAGATCGGGCAGGAGCTCGGGCACCCGTTTGGACAGGGCCGGGGGCAGAAGCTGGACTGAAGCGGCCACGGGGGCCTCCGTAAAGTCGGCTACAAGGTCGGACACAGCCCTACCCAGTAGGCGCGGCCCCATCCGTATACATTCAGCCAACGTGTCCCGGGTCACTTTTCGTTCCCTGCCGGGGTGGTCCACACCTCCTCTCCGCGGACAATTCAGACACACCGGCCCGACGCGTCGACACCTTCGCCACGGGGGTGCTGCGCTCACCACCCGAACAGCACAACGTGAGACGTGCCGCGGACGCCCCGGACCGTCAGGCGGAGATGCCGTCGATCCGGGCGAGGGCGTCGTCCGCGCCGAAGGGTTGCAGGTACGGCAGCCAGCGCGGGTCGCGGTGCCCGGTGCCGATGATGCGCCAGGCCAGTCCGCTCGGCGGGGCGGGCTGGTGGTGCAGTCGCCAGCCCAGTTCCAGCAGGTGCCGGTCGGCCTTGACGTGGTTGCAGCGGCGGCACGCGGCCACCACATTGTCCCAGCGGTGCTGTCCGCCGCGGCTGCGCGGAATGACATGGTCGACGCTGGTTGCGACGCCACCGCAGTACATGCAGCGCCCGCCGTCCCGCGCGAAGAGCGCGCGGCGGGTGAGGGGGACGGGCCCCCGGTAGGGGACTCGGACGAACCGCTTCAGTCGTACGACGCTGGGCGCGGGGACGATGCGGGTGGCACTGTGCATGAAGGCGCCGGACTCTTCCAGGGAGACTGCCTTGTTCTCCAGGACGAGGACGAGTGCGCGACGGAGCGGTACGACGCCGAGCGGCTCGTACGACGCGTTGAGGACCAGGACATGCGGCACGACGGATGCCTCCTTGTACGCCGGCGGCGCGTGGCTCGCGCCGGGACGATCTGCTCTCAGTCTCTACTCCTGCCTGGTCGAAGCGCTACCAACGTCAGGTAACGGGCTCGGAGTGTTTTCGCCCACACTTCGCTGCGTCGCAGGTGAGAGAGGTCTCGTTGGCGCCGAGGGGCGCGGGGAAGGACCGATGCGCCGTTAGTGTGGAACGTCCGCCCGTGCTTCTGGAGGTTCCTGTCGTGACTGCTGTGACCTGGTTCGCTGCGGCGGGCGACGGCGCCGGGGCCGGGTCGGCCGACAGCCTCGGCGGGGCACAGCGGTCGGCCGACAACGCCGCCGCCTGGGTGGAGCAGAACTGGGCCACCTGGTTGTCGGTCGGTCTGCGGATCGCACTGATCCTGGTCATCGCCGTGGTGTTGCGCTCCATCATCCGGCGCTCGCTCACCCGGCTGATAGACCGGATGAACCGCCATGCCACCGCCGTTCAGGGCACCGCGCTCGGCGGCCTGCTGGTGAACGCCGAGCGGCGTCGGCAGCGCTCCGAGGCGATCGGTTCGGTGCTGCGTTCGGTGGCGTCGTTCGTGATTCTCGGCACCGCCGCGCTGATGGTCCTCTCCACGCTGAAGATCGATCTCGCGCCCCTGCTCGCATCGGCGGGTGTCGCGGGTGTCGCGATCGGCTTCGGCGCCCGCAATCTGGTCACCGACTTCCTGTCCGGCGTCTTCATGATCATGGAGGACCAGTACGGGGTCGGGGACACCATCGACGCGGGCGTCGCCTCCGGCGAGGTCATCGAGGTCGGCCTGCGGGTGACCAAGCTGCGCGGCGACAAGGGCGAGATCTGGTACGTGCGCAACGGCGAGATCAAGCGGATCGGCAACCTCAGCCAGGGCTGGGCGACGGCCGCGGTGGACGTCCAGGTCAGGCCGACCGAGGACCTGGAGCGGCTGCGCGAGGTCATCGGCACGGTGGCCGAGGAGCTGGCGAAGTCCGAGCCGTGGAACGAGCGTCTCTGGGGCCCGGTCGAGGTGCTCGGGCTGGACTCGGTGCTGCTCGACTCGATGGTGCTGCGGGTCTCGGCCAAGACGATGCCGGGCAAGGCGCTGGGCGTGGAGCGGGAGCTGCGCTGGCGGCTCAAGCGAGCGCTGGACGAGGCGGGCATCCGTATCGTGGGCGGGCCGGTCGCGGTGGATACCGAGGAACCGCCGGTCGATGCTGCGGCGGCGGTGGCGGCGCCCTCGGCGCTGGCCAGCCCCACCTCTCCGCAGTCCATCGCGGCATCACCGATTCCCTCGCAGGATCTCTCGAAGTAACACCTGAAGTAACTCCACCAGGGCGTCTCCGGCACTCCGCCGGGGGCGCCCTGTGTGCTGTTCGGGTAACGCTTTGGTTGCCGGAGCGAGGTGCGGCGGGGCTGCCCATTGACGACCGGCTGACCTGCGGCCTAGGTTCCTCCAGCGGATTGGAAACTTTCCTAACAGTGATACTCCTACAGAGCCACTCCTCACAGTGACTTCCTGACACTTGGCAGGTGCGTGCGACATGGCCGGTGGAGCCACCCCGGGGACCCCCCGGGTACTGCGAGCGATGAACGACCGGGCCGCGCTCGATCTGCTGCTGGAGCACGGGCCGCTGTCCCGCACCAGGATCGGCAAGCTCACCGGGCTCTCCAAGCCGACCGCCTCCCAGCTGCTGGCGCGTCTCGAAGCGGCCGGACTCGTGGTCGCCACCGGCACCAGCGAGGGCCGCCCCGGACCCAGCGCGCAGTTGTACGCGGTCAACGCGCAGGCCGCCTACGCGGCCGGGATCGATGTGAACCCGCAGCGCATCCGGGCCGCCGTCGCCGACATCACCGGGCGGACCGTCGGGGAGTTCCGGCTGGCGACCCCGGGGCGGCGTGGCACCGGGGTCGTGCGGCAGGTGACGGACGCCCTCGACGGTGCGGTGAAGGCCGCAGGTCTGGCGCGAGCCGATGTGCGACGGGTGGTGATGGGCACGCCGGGCGCCTTCGATCCGAACACCGGGCGGCTCCGCTACGCATCGCACCTGCCCGGGTGGCACTCCGCCACGCTGCTCGACGCACTGGCCGGCGCCCTGCCGATGCCGGTCGAGTACGAGAACGACGTCAATCTGGTCGCCGTCGCCGAGCAGCGGCTGGGCGCGGCCCGCGGGCACGACGACTTCGTACTGCTCTGGAACGAGGAGGGCATCGGCGCCGCCGTCGTCCTCGGCGGCCGGCTGCACCGCGGCTTCACCGGCGGCGCCGGCGAGGTCGGGTTCATGCCGGTGCCCGGTGCGCCGCTGGTACGTCAGGTCACCAAGGCCAACGCCGGCGGCTTCCAGGAGCTCGCCGGTTCCCAGGCGCTGGCCCGGCTGGCCCGCGAGGCAGGTATCCAGGACATCGGGCACGGTTCGCACGCCGAGGTGGCGAGCGCGCTGATCGCCGAGGCCGCGCGGGCCGACGCCGGACCGTACCGGCGGCTGCTCGAGGTGTTCGCCACCGGGATCGCCACCGGTCTGGCCTCGCTGGTCGCGGTGCTCGATCCCGAACTGCTCGTGCTGTCCGGGGATCTGATCGTGGCCGGCGGGGAACCGCTGCGCGAACTCGTCCAGGGGGAACTCGCCGAGCTGGCCGCCGCCCGGCCGCGGCTGGTGCTCGGCGACGTGCAGGAACATCCCGTACTGCGCGGTGCGCTGGAGAGCGCCCTCGCCACCACCCGCGACGAGGTGTTCGACACCTCGGCCCACTGATCTCGCACACGCGCCGCTGCCGCGCCACTCGCTCCGACCCCGTACAGCCCCGTACCGCCCCGGATCCGCCAGAGGGAGATTCCGTCATGCCCAGAAACCGCCGAGCTGCCGCGGCCGCTGTCGCCGCTGCCTCCGTGTTGCTGCTCGCCGCCGCCTGTACCGGCCAGAGCTCCGGTGGGGCGACCGACGACGCGGACGCGAAGACCACCATCACCTTCTGGCACGGGTGGAGCGCCCCCAGTGAGGTGAAGGCGATCCAGGCGGACGTCGACCGTTTCGAGAAGGTGCACCCGAACATCACGGTCAAGACCGTCGGCAACATGACCGATGACAAGATCAACCAGGCGCTGCGGGCCGGTGGTTCGAACGCCCCCGACGTGGTCTCGTCGTTCACCACCGACAACGTCGGGAAGTTCTGTTCGTCCGGCGCCTTCGCCGATCTCAAGCCGTTCCTCGACAAGTCGAAGATCGACCTCGACAAGACGTTCACCAAGCCGCTGCAGGCGTACACCCAGTTCGACGGCAAGCGCTGCACCCTGCCGCTGCTCAGTGACGCTTACGCGCTCTACTACAACAAGGACGCTTTCGAGGCGGCCGGTATCGCCTCCCCGCCGAAGACCTGGACCGAGTTCGACAAGGACGCGGTCAAGCTCACCAAGCCGCAGGGCGGCTCCTACCAACAGCTCGGCTTCATGCCGACGTTCCACGGTTACGAGTCCACCCCCGGGCACCTGGTCGCCCAGTGGAGCCCGACGTACTTCGACCGCAACGGCAAGTCCGACATCGCCAAGGACCCCGCCTTCGCGAAGATGTTCAGCTGGCAGCAGGGCCTGGTGAAAAAGCTCGGCGGCTTCACCAAGCTGGAGAAGTTCCGGTCCGGTTTCGGCGACGAGTGGGGCGCCAAGCACCCCTTCCAGACCGGTCAGGTCGCGATGCAGGTCGATGGTGAGTGGCGGCTCGGCATGGCCGAGGACGCCAAGTCGAAGGTGGACATCGGTGTGGCCCCGCTGCCGGTGCCGGCGGACCAGGCCGACAGCTACGGCAAGGGCTACATCACCGGCACCGTCGTCGGCATCGCGTCGACCAGCAAGAAGCAGAACGCCGCCTGGGAGTTCGTCAAGTACATCACCACCGACACGGACGCCGTGGTCGGCTTCGCCAACGACATCCACAACGTCCCCTCCACGCTGGCCGCGCTCAAATCGCCGAAGCTGACGTTCGACCCGCGCCTGCAGACCTTCCTGGACATCGCGCAGAACCCGAAGTCCAACACCACGCCGGCCTCCGTCAACGGCGGCACCTACCAGGTGACCCTGCAGGACTTCGGTTACGACTTCGAGTCCGGCAAGGCGAAGGACCTGCAGGCGGGTCTGAAGAAGACCGCGGACCAGATCGACACGGACATCGAGAAGGCGAAGTAGCCCCCGCCATGGCCACCTACACCTTGAGTTCGAAGCGCCGGAGATCGGCGATGCGGGCGGCGGCCTTCATGTCGCCGTGGCTCATCGGGTTCAGTGTCTTCTTCGTCTACCCGCTGGTCTCGACCGTCTACTTCTCGTTCACCGAGTACGACGGCTTCAAGGCCCCGGTCTTCAACGGCCTGAAGAACTGGACGTATGTCTTCGCGAACTACCCGGACTTCTGGCCGGCGATGCGGAACACCCTCTGGCTGGTGATCGTGATGGTCGCCTGCCGGGTGGTCTTCGGTCTCGGCATCGGGTTGCTGATCACCAAGATCAAGACTGCCGCCGGGGTCTTCCGGACCCTGTTCTACCTGCCCTATCTGGCGCCCCCGGTCGCCGCCACCCTCGCCTTCGTCTTTCTGCTCAACCCCGGGACCGGGCCGGTCAATTCGATCCTCGGCGACATCGGCCTGCCGACGCCCGGCTGGTTCACCGACGCGAGCTGGTCCAAGCCGGCACTGACCATGCTCGCGGTCTGGGGCATCGGCGACCTGATGGTGATCTTCATGGCCGCGCTGCTGGACGTACCGAAGGAGCAGTACGAGGCGGCCGAGCTGGACGGGGCGTCCGCGGTGCAGCGCTTCCGGTTCGTGACGCTGCCGAACATCTCACCGATCGTGATGTTCGCGGTGGTCACCGGGATCATTCAGGCGATGCAGTACTACACCCAGCCGTTGGTGGCCGGGAAGGTCGCATCGGGCATCATCGGCGGCAGCGGCCAGCAGTTCCAGCCCGGCTTCCCCGACAAGTCCACGCTGACCCTGCCGCAGCTCGTCTACACGCTCGGCTTCCAGCGCTTCGACTACGGCTCCGCCTGCGTGGTCGCGCTGGTCCTCTTCGCCCTCGCCATGGCCTTCACCGCACTGCTGATGCGGCGCCGCAGCGGACTCGTACAGGCAGGTGACTGACGTCATGACCCAGCTCACCCACGCCGTCGACCGGCCCGCGCCGCCACGGGACGACGTGACCGAAGCCCGGCGGACGGCACGCCGCAGCGCCCTGCTGCACTGGATCGCGGTGCACGCCCTGGGGGTGGCCGCCGCGCTCTTCTTCGTGCTGCCGTTCGTGTTCGTGGTCCTCACCTCGCTGATGAGCGACCAGCAGACCCTCACCCGGGATCTGTGGCCGCACACCTTCGAGTGGTCCAACTACCGCAAGGTCTTCGACACCCCCGGCTTCCTGACCTGGTGGCGGAACACCCTGCTGTACGCCGGGCTCGGCACCGTGCTGACCGTGGTGTCCTCGCTCCCGGTGGCCTACGCGCTGGCCAAGTTCCGCTTCCGCGGCCGGCACCTGTCGCTGATGCTCGTCATCTCGATGATGATGCTGCCGCCGCAGGTCGTGATCATCCCGATGTATCTCTTCTGGGCGAAGCAGCTGGATCTCTCCGGGACGCTCTGGCCGCTGATCATCCCGATGGCCTTCGGCGACGCGTTCTCCATCTTCCTGCTGCGGCAGTTCCTGCTGACCATCCCCAACGAGTACATCGACTCCGCCCGGGTCGACGGCTGCGGCGAATTCCGCACGCTGATCAGGGTCATCGTCCCGATGGCCAAACCGGGCATCGCGGCCGTCGCGCTCTTCCAGTTCTTCTACGCCTGGAACGACTACTTCGGACCGCAGATCTACACCTCGGAGAACCCGGCGGCCTGGACGCTCTCCTACGGCCTGGAGTCCTTCAAGGGTGCGCACCACACCAACTGGAATCTGACCATGGCCGCGACCGTACTGGTCATGGCCCCTGTGATCCTCGTCTTCTTCTTCGCACAGAAGGCCTTTGTCGAGGGCGTCACACTGACCGGAGTGAAGGGGTAGCTGACATGAAGCTCGCAGTAGTGGGGGGCGGGTCCACCTACACGCCCGAACTCATCGACGGCTTCGCCCGGTTGCGGGACACGCTGCCGATCAGCGAACTGGTACTCGTCGACCCCGCGGCCGACCGCCTCGAGCTGGTGGGCGGCCTGGCCCGGCGGATCTTCGCGAAGCAGGGCCACCCGGGTGTCATCACCACGACCTCGGACCTGGACGCGGGCGTGGCCGACGCCGACGCCGTACTGCTCCAGCTGCGGGTCGGCGGACAGGCGGCCCGGCTGCAGGACGAGACCTGGCCGCTGGAGTGCGGCTGCGTCGGACAGGAGACGACGGGGGCCGGCGGCCTCGCCAAGGCGCTGCGTACGGTGCCGGTGGTGCTGGACATCGCCGAACGGGTCCGGCGCACCAACCCGAACGCGTGGATCATCGACTTCACCAACCCCGTCGGCATCGTCACCCGGGCGCTGCTGCAGGCCGGTCACCGCGCCGTCGGGCTGTGCAACGTCGCCATCGGTTTCCAGCGGAAGTTCGCCGCGCGCCTCGATGCCGCGCCGTCGGACGTGTTCCTCGACCACGTGGGCCTCAACCACCTCAGCTGGGAGCTGGGCGTGCGCATCGGCGGCCCCGAGGGCACGGACATGCTGCCGAAGCTGCTCGCCGAGCACGGTGACGCGATCGCGGACGACCTGCACCTGCCGCGCTCGGTCCTGGACCGGCTCGGCGTGGTGCCCTCGTACTACCTGCGGTACTTCTACGCGCACGACGAGGTCGTGCGGGAGCTGGGCAGCAAGCCGTCGCGGGCCGCCGAGGTCGCCGCGATGGAGAAGGAACTGCTGGCGATGTACGGCGACCCGGAGCTGGACGAGAAGCCCGCGCTGCTCGCCAAGCGGGGCGGCGCCTTCTACTCGGAGGCGGCGGTGGACCTGGCGTCCTCGCTGCTCGGCTCCGGAGGTTCCCGCTACCAGGTGGTGAACACCTACAACAACGGCACGCTGCCGTTCCTCCCCGACGACGCGGTGATCGAGGTCCAGGCCACCGTGGACGGCAGCGGCGCGACCCCGCTCGCGGTGCCGGCCCTCGACCCGCTCTACGCCGGGCTGATCGCCAACGTCACGGCGTACGAGGACCTGGCCCTGGAAGCGGCGCTGCGCGGTGGCCGTGACCGGGTCTTCCGGGCGCTGCTCGCCCACCCGCTGATCGGGCAGTACGCATACGCCGATGAGCTGACGGACAAGCTCCTCGCGCACAACCGGGAGCACCTGGCGTGGGCGTGACAGCAAGTGTGCTGGCGATCGACGCCGGCAACAGCAAGACGGACGTGGCCGTCGTCGCGGCGGACGGCACCGTCCTGGGCAGGGGCCGGGCCGGCGGTTTCCAGCCGCCGGTGGTGGGGGTCGAGGCCGCGGTGGACGTGCTGGCCGGGGCGGTCGACGAGGCGGTGCGGGCGGCGGGCTGCGCAGCGGACCAGCCGTTCGCCGGCTTCGTGTCCGCCTGCCTGGCCAACGCCGATCTGCCCGTCGAGGAGCACGAGTTGGCCGTCGCGATACGGGCCCGTCGCTGGGGCCGTTCGGTCGAGGTGCGCAACGACACCTTCGCGATTCTGCGGGCCGGGGTGGACGAGCCGCGCGGGGTGGCCGTGGTGTGCGGTGCCGGCATCAACTGTGTCGGCATGACACCTGACGGGCGCACCGCCCGCTTCCCGGCGATCGGCCGGATATCCGGGGACTGGGGCGGCGGCGGGGGGCTGGCCGAGGAGGCGCTGTGGCATGCGGCACGGGCCGAGGACGGGCGGGGCGGCCCGACCGAGCTGGCACGGACGCTGCCCGCGCATTTCGGGCTGCCGACGATGTACGCCCTGATCGAGGCGTTGCACCTGGGCCGGCTGCCGGCCCGGCGCAAGCACGAACTGGCACCGGTGCTGTTCGCCACCGCCGCGGCCGGTGACGCGACGGCGCGCTCGCTGGTCGAGCGGCAGGCCGAGGAGGTGGTCTCGCTGGCCACGGTGGCGCTCGGGCGGCTGGGTCTGCTGGGCGAGGAGACACCCGTACTGCTGGGCGGCAGCGTACTGGCCGCCCGCCATCCCCAGTTGGACGACCACATCGGCCGGCTGCTGGCCGAGCGCGCGCCGAAGGCGGTACCGCGGGTGGTGACCGAATCGCCGGTGCTCGGCGCCGCCCTGCTGGGACTCGACCGGGTGGGGGCGCCCGCGGAGGCGCGGGCCCGGGTGCGGTCGCACTATGCCTGAAGGGGTGACGTGGGCCTGACGGGGTGACGTGGGCCTGATGGAGTGGCGTGGGCCTGACGGGGTGACGTGGGCCTGACGGCGCGACAAGCCGTTGCTCCTGCGGGTGAACTGCGGATCGGTACGTCCGGAAGGGGAACCGAAATGATCGCCATGACGTATTCATGGTGGGGACACAGCGGGGAGGCGGGCGACAGGTCGATCAAGATCCAGCCAATCCTGGTGTGAAGACAGCTCCCTGCGGCCATACTGCTGGCCGGGCACACGTCTCCCGACGCCGCGGGAGACGGGACACCGTCCGTGACCAAGGGTCCATGACCGAGGGGGAGGTCAAGTGGTACAGCCGTCGATCGGGGGCGCGACGCAGTCTCCACCACCTGCGTACCCCCCTGCGCCCGCACCCGCGCCGTCCACGCACCCGCCGGCGCCCGGCAGCGGCCGGCCCGCGTCCCGGAGGCGGCTGAGCGCCGCGGCGAGGACCGAGCCGGGACGGCTGTGGGTCATCGGTTCGCTCGTGGCCGCACTGGTGGTGGCCTTCGGAGCCGTGACGGCGATCGAAATCTCCCACCGTGCGGCGGCCGCCGACGATGTGGTGAACCACAGCCAGCCGCTCAGCGCGGACGCGGCGAACATCTACCGCTCGCTGGCCGACGCGGACACGGCGGCAGCCAGCGGCTTCCTCGCCGGGACTCAGGAGCCGGCCGATGTGCGTGCCCGGTACGACGCAGACATCACCACGGCGTCCCGGCTGCTGGTGAAAGCCGCGGTCAACACGGACAGTTCGACCGACTCCGGTCGGCAGATAGCCCAGCTCAACGAGCAACTCCCCCGCTACACCGGCCTGATCGAGCGCGCCCGGGCCACCAACCGGCAGGGTCTGCCGCTCGGCGGCGCCTATCTCCGGTATGCCAACCAGCAGATGAACACGGAACTGCTGCCGGCCGCCGAGAAGCTCTACGAGGCGGAGACCGGCCGGCTGTACGACGACTACGACTCCGCCGCCGTCTGGCCCTACTTCGGGACCGCGGTGGGTGTCCTGGCACTGGCCGGCCTGATCTACCTGCAGCGGCGGAACTTCCTGCGCACCAACCGGGTGTTCAACCACGGCCTGGTGGCCGCCTCGGTCGCCTCCGCCGTGGTGCTGCTGTGGATGGTCGCCGGGCATCTGGTCGCGGACGCCGACCTGCACACCTCCCGGGCGCACGGCCAGGAATCACTCAAGGTGCTCACCGACGCCCGGATCAGCTCGCTCAAGGCCCGTTCCAACGAGAACCTCACCCTGGTCGCCCGCGGCGCCGTGCTGACCAAGGACGGCAAGCACGACCAGTACGAGTTCGCCTACGCACAGGAGATGGCGTCCCTGGTCGGCGGGCTCGACAAGGCGGTGAGCCTGGCCGACGACAAGGCGGGCAGCGAGCCGGTGCGGGCCGCGGTCACGGACGTCAAGGTCTGGCAGGACCGGCACGCCACCGCCCGGCGCACCGATGACAGCGGCGACTACGAAGACGCGCTGCAGCAGGTCATCGGCAAGACCGACTCCACCGGCCAGTGCTTCGACCAGGTGGACAAAGCTCTGGAGCAGGCGCTCGCCCACGAACAGAGCGAGTTCACCAGCGCCGCATCGGACGGGCGCGGCGCGCTGGCCGGGCTGCCGGTGGGCTCCGCGGTGCTGGCGGTGCTCGGTGCCGCGGCCGCCGGTCTGGGTGTGAGCCGCAGGCTTTCGGAGTATCGATGAGGAGGCGTCAGCCTATGCGAAGGCGCCAGGTGGGGAGGCGCAGCGTGCTGCGTGGCTGGGGCGGTGTCACAGGGATGGCCGCGGCCTGCGTGCTGACGGCGGCGGCGACGCTGGTCCCGCTCTCCCTGGGCGCGGCCGGCCCGGATGACCGCGGGCAGCCGACCGGCCAGGGGGTGGCGACGGCGTCGCCCGTCGAGGCCGACACCTGCAAGGACCCGGAAGCGAGCCTGCAGCCGTCCAGTGCCGACGGTCCCACCATCGACAAGATCAAGAAGGCCGGCCGTCTCGTCGTCGGAGTCGACCAGAACAGTTACCGCTGGGGCTACCGCGATCCGGCAAGCGGCGCGCTGGAGGGCTTCGACATCGACCTGGTGCGGGCCATAGCGAAGAACATCCTGGGTGATCCCGACAAGGTCACCTACCGTGCCATCCCGACCAATCAGCGGATCGAAGCACTGCAGAACGACAAGGTCGACATCGTGGTGCGGACCATGACGATCAACTGTGCGCGGATCCGTCAGGTGGCCTTCTCCACCGCCTACTTCCAGGCCGGACAGCAGGTGCTGGCCCCGAAGGACTCCACGATCACCGGATACAACGACACGCTCAGGGGCAAGCGGGTCTGCACGGCCACCGGCTCCACGGCGTACGACGCGCTGAAGCAGAAGTCGTTCGGCGCGATCTTCGCCGACACGCCGACCGAGCAGCGCACGGTGCCCAATCAGCTGGACTGCCTGGTCCGGATCCAGTTGGGCCTGGTCGACGCGGTGGTGACGGACAACGCACTGGCCGCGGGCCAGGCGGCGCAGGACCCGGCGGTCGCCCTCAAGGGCGAGCCGTTCACCACCGAGTACTACGGCGTCGCGACCAAGCTGGGCAACGACGATCTGGTGCGCCGGATCAATCAGGTGCTCGTCGACTACCGCAAGGGCGGCACCGGCAGCCCCTGGATGCACGCGTACAACGCGTGGCTGGCAGCCGACATGAAGGGGATATCGGGTCCGCCCCCGCCCAAGTACCGCTAGGCGGGGTGTTCAGGGCAGAGTCGAACAGGGCAGCGTCGAACGGGGCAGGGCCCGGAACGGGCAAGGCAGGATCCGAGCGGAGAGGTGAACGATGGGCGTCGCGGGTTCCGTGCCCGGTCCGGAGGGGCCCGGCAGGTCCACCGGACCGGCGATGGACCGGGACGAGGTGGACCGGGCACTGGCGCGGCTCGGCGCGGAGCACGAGGCGATCGAGACCTCGCTCCTCGCCCTGCAGGACCACGCCGGCCGCAGGCTCCTCGAGGGCGCCGAGCTGACCGGCCTCACCAAGGACCGCTGGGCGGCCACCGAGCAGCGCATCACCGTGCTCTGGGCGTACTTCGACGCCTACACGGCGGCGCTGCACGAGGCCCGCGAGCTACGGGCGCGCAGGCGCTGGCCCGGCCGGGAGGACCTCGCGGAGCTCACCGACGTACTGCGCGACCGGGGCGTCACCCTTGCCGGTGCCGCCACCCACTGCGCACCCACCGGGCCCCCGCCCCCGGACACGGGACCGGCCAGGCTCGCCGAGCAGGTCTCGCTCGATGAGCTGGTGACCCGGATGAACGAGCTGTACGCGCAGTCCCTGGACATGGTCGTCGCCTCCGACTCGGTGTGGTCCGCGCTGCCCGCCCGGATAGATCTGCTCGCCGCCGAACTGGCCCGCACCCGCTCGCTGGCGCACTCCGTCGGCGTACGGCCGGGCGAGCACCCGGCGGGTGACGAGCTCGCGGAGATCACCGACGAGCTGTCGGCGCTGCGCGCCGAGGTGATATCCGACCCGTTGGCCTACTGGCACCCCGCGCAGGGCAGTTCGGCGCCCGGCGGCGGCCGCGCCGACACCGAGCGCTACGACCGGGCGGCCCGCGCTCTGGAGGACATCAGGCGCGAGATCGAAGCGGTGCTCACGGTGCGGCAGGACGCCGAGCAGCGACTGCTGCGGCTGCGGGACGTGCTGTCACGCGCCGACCGCACGCTCACCGAGGCCAGATCGGCGCGCGGCGAGGTCCTCGCGAAGATCGCCGCATCGGAGGTGCCCGCGGTGAGCGGCCCCTCGACGGTGCTGCAGGAACAGTTACGCGCGGCAGCCGAATACCGCAGGCACGCGCAGTGGCACCGGCTGTCCCCGCTCCTGGAGTCGTTGGAGCGGGAGGCGGACGACGAACTGCTGCGCGCCCGCGAGTCGTTGTCTGCGGTCACCGCGCCGCTCGCGGTCCGCGCGGAACTGCGCGGCAGGCTGGACGCGTACAAGGCGAAGGTCGCCCGGCACGGGATGGCCGAGGATCCGCTGCTGATCGAGCGGTACGACGCGGCCCGCAGGATGTTGTGGAGCGCACCGTGCGATCTGCGCGTCGCCGAACAGGCGGTGCTGCGCTATCAGCAGGCGGCGGCGGAGGTCCTGGTCCCGAGGCGGTCCGGGCCGGCCGACCACAGGGGGAACGCGTGAGGGAAGCAGTATGAGCGACCAGCAGAAGTGCCAGCGGCCCGGCTGCGACGGCAGTTACGAGGACATGGGCGGCGGCGAGCTGTACTGCGGTGTCTGCGGTCTGGCGCCGGTGGTGTCCGCCACGAGCATGCTGGGTTCGCCGCCGACCGGGCTCACCCGGGCGGGCCGCGGCGGTGACAGTTCCTCCGCGCGCGGCGGCACGGGCTCGTCGTCCCGCGCGTCCGGGCGCTCCTCGTCGCGGTCGTCGACCTCGCGCCGCTCGGTGTCCGGGCGGCTGTCGCGTGGGCTGTCCGGCGGGGCCTCCGCCCGTTCTGTGTCGGTGCGCAGTTCCGGGGCTCCGGCGAGTTCTTCGGCCCGCAGCCGGCTCGGCGCCGGCCTGGTCACCGTGCCCGATGTGCCACGCCCCGATCCGCGGTCCGCGGTGATGGAGCATCCGGAGGTGCCGGAGCGGAAGCGGTTCTGTTCACGCTCCGACTGCGGGGCCCAGGTGGGCCGTTCGCGGGGTGACAGACCGGGCAGGACGGAAGGATTCTGCACCAAGTGCGGCCACCCGTACTCCTTCGTGCCGAAGCTGCACACCGGCGACATCGTGCACGGTCAGTACGAGGTGATGGGCTGCCTGGCGCACGGCGGCCTCGGCTGGGTCTATCTGGCCGTCGACCGTGCCGTCTCCGACCGCTGGGTGGTGCTCAAGGGTCTGCTGGACACCGGTGACCAGGACGCGATGGCCGCGGCGATCTCGGAGCGGCGCTTCCTCGCCGAGATCGAGCACGCGAACATCGTGCGGATCTACAACTTCGTCGAACACCTCGACCAGCGCACCGGTTCCATGGACGGCTACATCGTCATGGAGTACGTCGGGGGGAAGTCGCTCAAGGAGATCGCCAACGAGCGGCGCGGCAGCGGCGGAAAGCGTGATCCGCTGCCGGTCGAGCAGGCCTGTGCGTACGGCATCGAGGCCCTGGAGGCGCTCGGCCACCTGCACAGCCGCAACGTGCTGTACTGCGACTTCAAGGTCGACAACGCGATCCAGCAGCAGGACCAGCTGAAGCTGATCGACATGGGCGCGGTGCGCAGGATGGACGACGACGAGTCGGCCATCTACGGCACGGTCGGCTACCAGGCGCCCGAGGTCGCCGAGGTGGGCCCGTCGATCGCCTCCGACCTCTACACGGTGGCGCGCACCCTGGCGGTGCTGACCTTCGACTTCCAGGGCTATACGAACGTGTTCGTGGACAGCCTTCCCGACCCGGACCACATCGAGGTCTTCCGGGCGTACGAGTCCTTCTACCGGCTGCTGGTCAGGGCGACCGACCCGGACCCGGCACGCAGGTTCGCCTCGGCCGCGGAGATGGCCGAGCAGCTCACCGGCGTACTGCGGGAGGCCGTGTCGCTGCAGACGGGGCGGCCGCGGCCCGCGCTCTCGACGTTGTTCGGGCCCGAGGTGCGGGTCACCGACACCGATCTCTTCGCCGAGCC
Source organism: Streptomyces sp. NPDC051322 (assembly GCF_040689485.1). Lineage (NCBI taxonomy): Bacteria > Bacillati > Actinomycetota > Actinomycetes > Kitasatosporales > Streptomycetaceae > Streptomyces > Streptomyces sp. NPDC051322. The sequence continues at coordinate 903,108 of NZ_JBFBAK010000001.1, forward strand.
GGTGGGCGACGTGTCGTTGCTCGGGATGCGCGCGCTGCCGTCGCGGCGACGTGCCACCGTGTCCGGGATTCCGGCGCAGCGGCCGCCGGTGCCCACGGCGCCGGCGGCCGTACCGCAGACCGCGCCGCACCGGCCGTTCCTGGCAGGTCTCGATGCACGCGCCACCGCGCTGGCGCTGCCCGTACCGCTGGTCGATCCGAACGACCCCAACGCCGGTTTCCTGGCCGGGCTGCTGGCGTCGGCGCCGAGCGAAGTGATCGCCGCGCTGGAGGCCGCCCCGGGCGATTCGCCGGAGCGCAGGCTGCGTCAGGTCCGGGCCCGGCTGGACAACCAGGACGCGTACGCCGCGGTGGAGCTGATCCAGGCGCTGGAGGCGCGGCACCCGGACGACTGGCGGGTCGTCTGGTACCGGGGTCTGGCCGCGCTGGTCACCGGTGACCATGAGACGGCTGCGCTCTCCTTCGACGCGATCTACGACGCGTTTCCCGGCGAGCCCGCACCCAAGCTGGCGCTCGGCGTCTGCGCCGAGGTGCTCGGCCAGCTGGACAACGCGGCCGAGTACTACCGCCTGGTGTGGGCCACGGACCCGAGCTTCGTCAGCGCCGCGTTCGGCCTTTCGCGGGTGCAGCTGGCGGTGGGTGACCGCAGCGGCGCCGTCCGTACGCTGGAGTCGGTGCCCGAGGCGTCGATCCACTACACGGCGGCCCGGGTCGCCACCGTACGGGCAAGGCTGCGGCGGCGTGTCGCAACCGATGCCCTGCTGGACGACCTGGTGGCGGCGGCGAACCAGGTGACGGCGCTGCAGGGGTTCGGTCTCGATGCCGTACGCCGGGAGCAGCTGGCGACCGAAGTGCTGGGCACGGCTCTCGACTGGATACTCTCCGGGGGCCGGGGCGGCCAGGTGGTGGAGTCCACCACCCTGCTCGGCAGTCCACTCGACGAGCGGGGCCTGCGCTTCGGCCTCGAACGCTCGTTCCGGGTACTTGCCCGGCTCGCCCAGCGTGGCGAGGAGAGGATCGAACTGGTGGAGCGGGCCAACCGTCTCCGCCCCCGGACGTGGGTGTGAGTTGATGTCCCAGATGAACCAGTGGGCTGCCTGCCCCAGCTGCGAGGAGCCGCTGGAGCCCGGCGACTTGTTCTGCGGCGCGTGCGGGTACGACCTGTCGGCCGTGTCCGGCCCGCCGGACGCCCGGCCCACCACCGTCGCGGAGGCGGAGCCGGAGCCGGCTGCCGGCGAGGCGGGCGCTGCCGAGGCGGGAACCGGAGCGGCCGGGTGGCCTGCCGCCCCCGACCAGGACAGTGCCGGCAACCGGGCCCCCGTACAGTCCGCGGCCGATGTGCCGGGCACCGAGTCGGACGGGGGCGAACTGCCGCCGCAGGTCCGGCGCGACGACCCGCCCGAGCCGGACGACTACCCGCTGCCCGCGCCCGACCCGCGTGCCCCGGCGGCCCCCGCCACCGCAGCGGCGGAGGGCGGCAAGGTCTGTGTGGCCTGCCGTACCGGCCGTATCGACGGCGAAGGTTACTGCGAGAACTGCGGGCACGCCCAGCCGCGCGAGCGTGACCACATGGAGCAGGAACTGGACGCGGTGGCCGCGGTCAGTGACCGGGGGCTGCGCCACCACCGCAATGAGGACGCCTTCGTGGTCTCCTCGGTCGCCCTGCCCGACGGCTCACCCGCCGTGGTCGCCGTGGTCTGTGACGGCGTGTCATCGGCGACCCGCCCCGACGAGGCATCGGCGGCGGCCGCGAGCGCCGCCAATGCGGCGCTGCAGGTCTCGCTCCCGCAGGGCACCCACCCGCAGCAGGCGCTGCACGACGCGATCGTCGCCGCATCGGAAGCGGTCAACGTCCTTGCCACGGTGCCCGCGCAGGCCACGGAGCACGAGCCGCACCGGCACCAGAACGCCCCCGCGTGTACCCTGGTCGCCTCCATCGTGGCGGGCGGCCTCCTGATCGTCGGCTGGGTCGGCGACAGCCGTGTCTACTGGGTGCCCGACGACCGCAGCGCGCAGCCGTCCCGGCTCACCGAGGACGACTCCTGGGCCGCGCAGATGGTCGCGACCGGCCTGCTGAGCGAGGCGCAGGCGTACGCGGACGAGCGCGCCCATGCCATCACCGGGTGGCTCGGCGCCGACGCGTACGAACTGGAGCCGCACACCGCATCGTTCAAACCGGACCGCCCCGGTGTGGTGGTGGTCTGCTCGGACGGGCTGTGGAACTACGCGGAATCGGCCGATGAGATGGCCCAGGTCGTCACCACCGACGCGGGCGCCCGCCCGCTGCACTGCGCCCAGGTGCTCGTCGGTCATGCGCTCGACGGCGGGGGCCACGACAACGTAACAGTGGCCGTTCTGCCGTTCCTGGTGCCGCGACAAGGGGCAGGATCCGGCTACAAGGAGGCGTGAAGGCCGCTATATCCGTATCCGCAGATCGGTGTCTGCACATCCCTGTCCGCACATCCCTGTCCGCACGCTCCTGTCCGCAGACTGGTTCCGTGTACCCGTAGCCGTGCCCTCAAGGAGCCGCCCCGATGGCCAACTTCTCCAAATCGACCGTGCCGCAGTTCTCCGTCGACGTCTATCAGAACGAGTTCCTGCCGGAGGGCGGCCGCGAGGTCAACGCCATCGTGACGGTCACCTCGACCGGAGGCGGCACCAGCGGGGGCACCCTCACCGAGCTGACCACGTCGTCCGCCTCCCGGGGAGCGGCCGGAGCCGCCGTAGTGCTCATGGTGGACTGTTCCGGCTCGATGGATTATCCGCCGACGAAGATGCGCAACGCACGCGACGCGACGGCCGCGGCCATCGACGCCCTGCGGGACGGCACCGCCTTCGCGGTGGTCGCGGGCACCCATGTGGCGAAGGACATCTACCCGGGCAACGGCGGCCTGGCCATCGCCGATCCGCAGACCCGCGATCAGGCCAAGGAAGCGCTGCGCAGGCTGAGCGCGGGCGGTGGTACGGCGATCGGCACCTGGCTGCGGCTTGCCGACCGGCTGCTGAACACCGTCGGCAGCCCTCTCGGCGAGCAGGTGATACGGCACGGAATCCTGCTCACCGACGGCCGTAACGAGCACGAGTCGCCGGAGGACCTGCGAGCCGCCATCGATGCCGCTGCCGGCCGGTTCACCTGTGATGCCCGCGGGGTCGGCACCGACTGGGAGGTCAAGGAGGTCACCGGCATCGCCTCGGCGCTGCTGGGCACGGCCGACATCGTGGCCGATCCGGCAGGCCTGGCCGCCGACTTCACACGGATGATGGAGCACGCGATGGGCAAGGAGGTCGCGGACGTCTCGCTGCGGCTGTGGACGCCGGTCGGCGTACAGATCAAGTTCGTCAAGCAAGTGGCGCCCCGGGTCGAGCAGTTGACGGACCGGCGTACCGAAGTCGGGCCGCGGGCCGGGGACTACCCGACCGGCTCGTGGGGCGACGAGTCCCGCGATTACCACATCTGCGTGCAGGTGCCGGAGGCCGGCATCGGTCAGGAGATGCTCGCCGCCCGGGTCTCGCTGGTCCTCCCCCAGCCGTCCGGACACGATCCGTCCGGACACGGTCCGTCCGGAGGCGCCCCGCAGACAGGCACCTCGCAGACGCTGTCGCAGGGGCTGGTGCGTGCGGTGTGGACGGACGACATGGTGGCGTCCACCTCCATCAATCCCCAGGTCGCGCACTACACCGGACAGGCCGAACTGGCGCAAGCCATCCAACAAGGATTGGATGCCCGTAAGTCGGGCAATCTGGATGGTGCGACGGCGAAGCTCGGCCGCGCGGTACAGCTGGCGGCGGCCTCCGGGAACGAGGACACTGCGAAGTTGCTGGCAAAGGTGGTGGACGTCGTCGACGAGGTGGCAGGTACTGTGCGACTGAAGGCAAAGGTCGCGGAGGCGGACGAGATGACCCTCGAAACGCGCTCCACGAAGACAGTTCGCGTCAAGAAGTAACGAAAAGCAACAGAAGTAACGTTTTGCGGCCTTCGGGCCGGATGAGGAGAGGGGGAAGCGACTCCATGCCGACCTGCCCGAACGGACACCAGTCGGGTTCCGACGACTGGTGCGAGGTCTGCGGCCATCGCATGGGCGCCGTGCCGCCGCCTCCCCCACCGCCGCCGGCGTACACCGGGGGCGGAGCCCCCCAGCAGCAGCCGCCGCAGCAGCAGCAGCCCCAGCAGGACCGTCATCCTGCCGCCGGTTACGGTTACCCGCCGGAGCCCACCGCCCAGGCGGAGCTCTGCCCGCAGTGCCGTACCCCCCGGGAGGCCGGAGCGCCGTTCTGCGAGGAGTGCCGCTGGAACTTCCTCACCAACACCGCGACGTCCTACACGCCGGTGGCCCCCAACCTGCCGCCGGACTTCCAGTCCCAGCAGCCGCGGCCGCCGGACTCGTTCGACTACCAGAGCTCTCGGCCCTCGCAGATGAACCGTCCCGCCGAACCGCTGACGAACGACCCGTCGCATCGGCAGGGGCCGCCCCCGCCGTCGTATCAGCAGCAGTCCGGGCCTCCGGCGCCGTCGTTCGCGCAGCCACCGTCCTTCGCCCAGCCTCCGTCGTTCGCGCAGCCGCCGCGGGCGCCGCAGGCTCCCCAGCAGCCTCAGCCGCCGCAGCCGGGCCCCGACGACTGGCTGCTGCCCCCGCCGTCGCAGGCCCAGCAGCAAGCTCCGCAGCCGCCTCAGCAACAGCGGCCCCCCGTGCCGCAGCAGTCCCAGGGCCCCGGGAACTGGTCGCTCACCGTCGGCCCCGACCGTGAGTACTTCATGGCGATGATGCAGCGCAGCGGGCCCGAGGCCACCGGCCTGAACCTGCCCGCGTACTCCCCCGAGCAGCAGCTTCCGCTCACCGGTAGCCAGATCACCATCGGCCGCCGCAGGCATTCCACCGGCGAGTCCCCCGACATCGATCTGTCGGTCCCGCCCGAGGACCCGGGCGTCTCGCATCAGCACGCGGTGCTGGTCCAGCAGCCCGACGGTTCCTGGGCCGTGGTCGACCAGAACTCGACCAACGGCACGACGGTCAACGGCGCCGAGGACCCGATCCAGCCCTACGTGCCGGTCCAGCTCGAACCGGGCGACCGGGTCCACGTCGGTGCCTGGACCACCATCAGGATCCACCGGGATTAGCGACGTCCTTCTGCGGTCCCAGCGGCCAGGCGCACGGCCCGTCGGGCTCGTCCAGCCAGGCCCACTCGCGCCCGCTGCTCAGCGTGATGCCGTATCTCTCCCTCTGCGGGCGCCCCGCGCGCTCCCAGAGGGAGAGCGCGTCCGGTGGCTGGAGGCTGCCCGCGGTCAGTGTGAGCAGGAAGCGGAAGAGGTCGTCCTCGCCCGCCCTGCCGGGCAGTCCTTCGGCCTGCGGGGTGATCTCCTGCGCCGATCCCCCTCGCAGCGGCACGAAGTAGGCGGGCGTGCGCAGAAACCGTCCCTCGGCGTGCTCCGCGTCCCGCACCCGGAGCAGGATCAGCCCGGTCGACAGCGGCGCCAGGATGCGGGCCCCGGGCCGGCACTGTGCGAGCCAGGCCTGCGGTACGGAAGGGAGCTCGCAGGTCGCGATGATCGCGTCGAACGGGCCGCGCCCCGGGCAGCCCCGGGCGCCGTCCCCGGTGACCACCGCGGGCGCGTATCCGGCGGCCCGCAGGTGCCGGCGGGCCGACTCGGTGATCTCGGGGTCGAGGTCGACGGTGGTGACCCGGGAGTCTCCGAGCCGATGGGCCAGCAGTGCCGCGTTGTAGCCGCTGCCCGTGCCGATCTCCAGCACGGCGTTCCCGTCCCGCACGTCGAGCCTGTGCAGCATCCGCGCCATCAGCGAAGGCTGGCTGCTGGACGAGATCAGTTCACCGTCCCGCATCCGGGTGGCCAGCGCCTCATCGGCGTACACACGTTTCAGCCAGCGCTCGCGCCGCTCCGGGTCCGGATCCTCGCCCCACAGCCGCTCGTGGCCGGGGAAGCCGCCGACAAAGAAGTACGGCACGAAGAGATGCCGCGGCACCTCGGCGAACGCCGCTCGCCAGGCCGGATCCGCCAGGGCACCGCTCTCCGCGATCTCCCGCACCAGCACGGCCCGCAATTCCTGTTCTGCGCCCATGTCCGCGCCGTGTTCTGCACCCATGTCCCCACTGTGCGGCGCGTCCGCCCGGGAGGCGAGCGATGCTCCGGCGGGCGAATCAGCCGGGGCCCCGGTTTGCGGCGTGACGTCTGAGACCATGGACGTGTGACAGAGATTCCGCGCGGCACGCTTCAGGAGCAGACCTTCTACGAGCAGGTCGGCGGCGAGGAGACCTTCCGTCGCCTGGTCCACCACTTCTACCAGGGTGTCGCCGGGGATCCCGAGCTGCGGCCGATGTACCCGGAGGAGGATCTCGGCCCTGCCGAGGAACGGCTCACGCTGTTCCTGATCCAGTACTGGGGCGGCCCCCGCACCTACAGCGACAACCGCGGGCATCCCCGCCTGCGAATGCGACACGCGCCGTTCCAGGTGGACCGTGCCGCCCATGACGCCTGGCTGAAGCACATGCGGGCGGCCCTGGACGAAATGGGGCTCGCCGAGGAACACGAACGGGAGCTCTGGAAGTACCTCACCTACGCCGCGGCTTCCATGGTGAACACCGAGGGCTGATGACCGGGCCACCCCGCCCGCCGGACCGGGATGCGACGCGCCGCGGCCGCGCTACCACCGCGACGTGGTGGGGTTCGTCCGGCAGCAGACGACACGCGCAGCGCCGCCACAGGACCCGCACTACGCCGGGGTGACGCTCAGCCCGCCGAGACCGATCGACTCCGTCCCCCTGCGCACCGCCACCGAGCCGTACGGGGTGCGCAGCCGCAGCCAGGAGCCGGCGGCGAGCAGCGCCAACGGCTCGCCGGGCCCGCCTGTCGTACCGAGGTCCGGCACCGCGACCCGTACCGGCCGCAGGAAGCCCAGCGACTGGGCGGCGTGCGCGGCCCGTACCGGGAGTTCGGTGTCGCCGACCGGCCGGGACCAGATCTCCCGGCCGATCCGGTCGAGCTCGGCCCGGGTTCGCCGGTCGGCGGCCAATCCCTCGGTGCGCGCCCGGAATTCGGCGACGACGGCCGCCACGGTGGACCGCATCGCCTCGGGCGACGGCAGGCTCTGGACCTGCTGCCAGCCGCTGCGGGGCGGCAGCAGACCGGCCCAGGGCGGGCCGGTGACCGCGGCCGGGACAGCCGCCGTGCCGGTGGTCTCGTCGACCGACTCGAGGAGCTCTCCCGCGGATACCGTGACGTCCAGCGCAGCAGGCGTCTCCAGACGGGCCGTGCGGATCGCCAGCACCTCGAAGGAGGGCGGGCGCCCGAACACCGCCAGGCTCTGCCCGCCACCGGACCCGGGGCCGCCACCGGCCGCGCCCGACTGCAGCCGCACCGCGGCCGCCCGGTCGTAGTGGATCAGCCGGGACAGGAAAGCGGTGAGATCGGCCGCTTCCCCCGCGTCGGCGAACGCCAGGCGCGCCGTCATGCGACGAGTGCTCCCGGCGCGTCCAGGTACTCCTGGAGGTACGCCTTCTCCTCGGCGGTGATCCGCCGCGGCCGCTGGGCCCGGAGGTCGTAGGGGACGACGATCGTCGACGCCCGTACGTAGACCTGCTCGGCGTCCTTGACCTCGTAGGCGATGGTCAGCGAGGCCGCGCCGATCTTGGTGACCCAGGACTCGACGGTCACCGGCTCGTGCCGGTGGACCAGTGGGCGGACGTAGTCGATCTCGTGCCGGGCCACCACCGACCCGCCGGAGAACGACGGCGAACCGTCCCCCGGCGCGAGCCGGAACATGAAGTCGATCCGCGCCTCTTCCAGGTACCGCAGGAAGACCACGTTGTTGACGTGCCCGAAGGCGTCCATGTCCGACCAGCGCAGGGGGCAGGAGTAGATGTGCCGCACGGTCAGCCTCGCGTCAGCTTCTTGTACGTGGCACGGTGCGGGCGGACCGCGTCCGCGCCGAGGCGCTCGATCTTGTTCTTCTCGTACGACTCGAAGTTGCCCTCGAACCAGTACCACCTGGAGTCGCCCTCGTACGCCAGGATGTGCGTGGCGACCCGGTCCAGGAACCAGCGGTCGTGGGAGATGACCACGGCCGCACCGGGGAATTCGAGCAGCGCGTTCTCCAGCGAGGAAAGCGTCTCCACGTCCAGGTCGTTGGTCGGCTCGTCGAGGAGCAGCAGGTTGCCGCCCTCCTTGAGGGTCAGCGCCAGGTTGAGGCGGTTGCGCTCACCACCGGAGAGCACCCCGGCCATCTTCTGCTGGTCCGGCCCCTTGAAGCCGAACGCCGAGACATACGCCCGCGAGGGCATCTCGACCTGGCCGACGTTGATGTAGTCCAGCTCGTCCGAGACGACCGCCCAGAGCGACTTCTTCGGGTCGATGTTGCCCCGGGTCTGGTCGACGTACGAGATCTTGACCGTGTCGCCGACCTTGATGGAACCGGTGTCCGGTGTCTCCAGGCCCTGGATCATCTTGAACAGCGTCGTCTTACCCGCGCCGTTCGGACCGATGACGCCGACGATGCCGTTGCGCGGCAGCGTGAAGGACAGGTCCTCGATGAGCACCTTGTCGCCGAAGGCCTTCGACAGCTTCTCGACCTCGACCACGATGGAACCGAGCCGCGGGCCCGGCGGGATCTGGATCTCCTCGAAGTCCAGCTTCCGCATCTTGTCCGCCTCGGCTGCCATCTCCTCGTAGCGGGCGAGGCGCGCCTTGGACTTCGTCTGCCGGCCCTTGGCGTTGGAGCGGACCCACTCCAGCTCCTCCTTGAGCCGCTTGGCGCGCTTCTCGTCCTTGCGGCCCTCGACCTTCAGGCGGGCCGCCTTCTTGTCGAGGTAGGTGGAGTAGTTGCCCTCGTAGGGCAGCGCGCGGCCGCGGTCGAGCTCGAGGATCCACTCGGCGACGTTGTTCAGGAAGTACCGGTCGTGGGTCACGGCCACCACGGCGCCCGGGTACTTCGACAGGTGCTGCTCCAGCCAGTTCACCGACTCGGCGTCCAGGTGGTTGGTGGGCTCGTCGAGCAGCAGCAGGTCCGGCGCCTCGATCAGCAGCTTGCAGAGCGCGACGCGGCGCTTCTCACCACCGGAGAGGTTCACCACGGGCCAGTCGCCGGGCGGGCAGCCCAGGGCGTCCATGGCCTGCTCGAGCTGCGCGTCCAGGTCCCAGGCGTTGGCATGGTCCAGGTCCTCCTGGAGCTTACCCATCTCCTCCATCAGCGCGTCCGAGTAGTCGGTCGCCATCAGCTCGGCGACCTCGTTGAACCGCTGCAGCTTGCCCATGAGCTCGGCGGCGCCGTCCTGGACGTTCTGCAGCACGGTCTTCGACTCGTCGAGCTGCGGCTCCTGCATCAGGATGCCGACGCTGTAACCGGGCGAGATGTACGCCTCGCCGTTGGAAGGCTGCTCGAGCCCCGCCATGATCTTCAGCACCGTGGACTTACCGGCACCGTTGGGGCCCACGACACCGATCTTCGCGCCGGGCAGGAAGTTCAGGGTGACGTCGTCGAGAATCACCTTGTCGCCGTGCGCCTTGCGCGTCTTGCGCATGGTGTAGATGAACTCAGCCAAGAGAAACCGTCCGGCAATAGATGTGTGGGCAGATACACCCCATCTTGCCTGACGTCCATCCCCGGATGGAAACCCGTATGGCAGAGGGCCCGCGACCTGGTCTTTCCTCCTACCCCACCCCTAGCTGATCTGTCACTGGTTGTCGCTGTCGGTCACTGCCGAGCGGCCTCGCACGGCCCAGGGGCGGCCCGGCAGGCGCCCATCGTCGTTGCTACGGCTCAGGTCGCGCCCGCCCTGAGCCGTCACACAAGCGGCTGGGGGGCGACCGGGAGCTGTTCGCTGTGGAGCCAGTCAAAGGTGCGGTCCGGTTCGAGGTGGGCTTGTCCCCAATGGATGGCATGGATGCCGCTCTCAGGGCTGGCCGTGAAGAACACACATACCAGCTTCGTCGAGGCCCCCAGCTCTTCAAACGCTTCGTGCAGTTCCAGGTACTCCTCCGTTGTCAGGTCGCCGTCGAGGTCGAACAGCGCATCCCGCGGCTCCGGCGCGTGCGCCCAGAACATGCGGCGTCGTGTAGAAGAAGCCTTGGCGGGCAACCGGGCGCGATCGAGGGGCCTCGGCCTGTCTGCGTACTTGAACGGGAAGAGCGCGTGATCGTTGATCACCGCGTACTCGTACGAACGCACCTCTCGCACGGGCTCGCCCAGCTCGCGCGCCATGTCCGCCAGGTACTCGCGCACGGCCTCCGCGAGGGTCACGCCGTATGGGCTTCGCTTCTTCAGCCCGGCTGCGACGTGTGTGGCGTGAGCCTTCGCGTGCGCTTTGGCCAGTTGTACCGGGACGCCTGCAGCAAGGTTGCCGGCCTGTTGCCCGAACCGCTTCACTGCCCAATCTGAAGGCCTGGCCCAGTTCTCCCCTGACGCAGCCATGAAGCTCCCCCTCCCCCTCGTCCACCTATCTGCCTGTGTGACAGGCGCCTGAAGCATCCACAAGGGAGCGATCCGGCCACACAGGCAGAAGAATCACTACACGCACCCAGGAACGCGACGAGCTCCCGGTGATGCCTGCCTTTTAGGCCTGGCGCCGATCACGGGACCGTCTTGGCTGGTCAAGAGGTGCAGAACGAGACTGAGCCCGTCGGGACGTACCTGCTCCCCGGCGCCCCCGATTGACCGTGGCTGGCTGCTCGATCTGGCACGGATCTGGCACGCACTGCGCCGCCGATACGTGCCTTTGGCGTCGCATCTGCTAGCCAGCTCGGTCCTCGTCCAGCCGTGTTCGCAGGAAGGCCACTACGAACCCACGTCAATGCCGTACTCCCGGATCAGCTCCTCCAGCCCGCCCCTGTATCCCTTGCCTCCGATAACGAACTCCCAGTTGTCGCCGACGCGGCGGCGGAATGACCCGAGCACCAAAGCGGTTTCATTGGCGCGGCCGTCTGAGACCTCTAGCTGGTCGAGCTCGGCCCCCGGGAGGTCCAGCAGTCGGATGCGAGCCTCGGTGAACCCGGAAAGGTCTGCCTCAGGATTAATGGCAGGGTCGACTGCGGCGACCAAGACGAGTCGGTCAGCTCTATCGGGCAGTGCGTCGAAGGACACCCGGATTGCGGCCTTGTCCGGCGCTACAGCAGCATGCGCACGGACCGTGCAATCTGGTGTCTGGGGATTGTTGAAGAAGACGAAGTGGTCGTCGTCCAGTACCCGGTTGCCATGGCAGACGAGGGCGCACACGTCCACGGCGACGGTGCCTGACCAGGACATGCTCAAGATGTTGGCGTCATCCGCCTCGTCCGCAGCACGCGGGGTCGCCCGCTGGGCAGGAACCGAGCGTCCGCGGCTGCCCAGGCGTCCACGCAGTCCGTGCCGGTGCAGCAGGTCAACCAATTCGGCGCCAGATACCAGTTCTAGGGGCTTGCCGTTGGCGAAGGTGTGCGAGCCGGGGCCGAATCCGGAAGTCGTGACCAGTACGCCTTTATTAGCGCCGGCGTCCTGGACGGTGCCGTACAAGTCACGGACAGCTGTCGGCGGCACGGTGTTGCGATAGCGCTTCACCTGCACGACGATCTTGCCACCCCGGATCGGGGTCGGATCCAGCGCATCGACATCCACACCGCCGTCGTTCGAGCGCTGAGTCGTCACCGCCTGCATGCCCATGGCACGGAACAGATCAGCGACCAGCGATTCGAAGGCGATCGGATCCATCTCGTATAGATCCGGCTCATCGTCTCCTCCGTGGGTGACGACGCCGTTGCCTACATCCTCGGGCACCCGGCCAGGCCGTACCGTAGCGCGTTGATCAGGGCGCAGAGACAGCTGGCCTCGAAGACCGTCCACCAGGCAATCGGCAGCGTTCACCTGCTCCAAGTGGAGCTCGGTGAAGGTTGAACGCGAAGCCATTACAGTGGCCAGGAAGACCTGTGCCTGTCTGCCCGTCGCCGGGTCGTGGTCGTCCACGAACCCGTTCAATGCGACCGACTCCAAAGCGCCGAACTCATCGGCTGCGAAGAGGTCGTGCAGAACGAGGAGAACGCACTGCGCGAGCACGTCCCGATACATCGCTCGACGCTGGGCTGCGGGGCGAGCTGTCTCCTTGTCCTGATCCGCCGAAGCCATGTACCGCACCGACTTCATTTCGGGGATGACGTCGTATTTGGGCAGCTCCCAGTTCAGAACCAGCTGGCGCGCAGCCGAGTCGTACGCAGCAGACACCTGACGCGGCAGCCCCTCCGGCCACGCGGCAGACGAATAGAGAGCAGCAGAGAAGTACTCCACCGCTGCTTCGGGATCACCGTTGCGAAGTGCCGTTGTCATCTCGGCAATGCCGGTGTTGTGCCGGCGGATCTCCGCCAGCTGAGCATTGGCCCATTGCTCATACTGCTGCTGATACGTCGCCAGCTGCTGCTGACGCTGTGCCTCTGCAGCCTGCGCGGCGTGCCAGTCACGCTCGAACCGGGCCCGCGTTTCGGCCTGCGCCTGAGCTCGCCGGTTGGAGGTCCAACCGCCCTGTGCTTGGTACTGGCTCGGATTCGGCATTGCGATGGGGTAGGCGAGTTGGCCCGGGGAGAATGCCGCGATGTCCTCGGGTCGGGTGAGCGTGGTGGCTCTGAATGCTGCAGTCCGACATCCGGCGGACAACAAGCCCAGCAGGGACTTGACCTGGGCCTCCAGCTCCTCCGTCCGCCGCCTGGCATCGGCCTCTCGCTGCTGCCGGTACGCGGCCTGCTGCTCGCGATGGCTGCGTGCTAGTTCCCGCTGGTGGGCGCGGTGTTGCCGTTCATGTTCACGCTGTTGCCTGGCTTGCGCCTCAAGCTGGCGTTGCTGCTGGCGTTGGGCCTCAGCCCAAATGCCGACCAATCCATTGGAGCGACGACTCATGGGTTATAGGCCCTCCCCCCAGAACCTCGGCGTCCCCGCTCACCTAGTACTCCAGCCGTAGATCGTGATCTTGCGGCTATTGGGCGGCCCGCGCCTGGTAGTGGCAGGTTCGAGCTCGGGCTTGATGGCGTCGGCGCCACTG